>SIAI01000027.1 GCA_009691855.1 Planctomycetota bacterium
GCACAGAGGCCTTTATCCCGGGCCGCCTGCGTCCGCCGCGGCGTTGCGCCTTCTCCGAGACTTGCACCGAAGTCGCGTCGGCGGCGCGCCTTGCGGCGAACGCAGGCAACCTCGGGATAAAGGCCCCTCTGCGTGAATCACACCACTAGTAGCTCAGCGGCCGCCCTCGATCGTCACCGCCAGCACGCGCACCGAGCCCCACGAGCGCACCACGATCGCGCGCGGGTCGCTGGGCGGCGCGCGCAGGCCGGTCGAGCTGTCGAGCTGGGTGCCGTCGAGCCACAGCTCGCAGCGCCCCGAGCGGCGCTGGGCGCGCAGGCGCAGCTCGCGCGGCGGCGTGCCCGGCACGAGCAGCGGCGCGTCGCGGCCCTTGCCGCCCGACGACAGCAGGCGCTGCACGAAGGCGTTGCCATCCTCGGTGCCCAGCAGGAAGCCCGGTGCGCCGCTCGCGCCGGGCAGGTCGGCGGCGCTCAGCGCGATCTGGAAGCCGGCCGCGCTGATCCACAGCAGGCGCGCGGGCGTCTCGCCCTGCAGGGCCTCGAAGCGCAGGCGCAGCTCGAAGCGATCGGGCACCAGCGGCGCGCGCAGCGCCAGTTCCAGGCCTTTTTCGGCCGCCAGCTGGTCCCAGCCGAGGACGGCGGCGCGCGGCGCGAGCGTGAAGCCGAGTCCGTCGAAGGCCCAGTCGCCGCTCTCCCACGCGCCCAGGCGGTCCTCGGAGAAGTCGTAGCCCAGGGTGACGCGCGCCAGCGGCAAGAGCTTCAGCTTGTCGGGGTCGGGCGAGAAGGCGCGCTGGAACTCGCGCTCGGCGTCGCGCGGGGCGCTCTCCTCCAGGCCCGAGCGGAGCTTGAGCAGCTCGGCACGCTGCTGGCGCACCGCGGGCAGATCGCCGAACTCATCCAGCAGGCGCGCCGCGCGCGCCAGGGCCACGCGCGGGCTCTCCTTGCGCGCGCGTGGGTCGAGCAACTCGGCCAGCAGGCGCTTGGCCTCGAGCTCGCGCGTGCCAGCGCGCTCGTCGCCGTGTTCCAGGGCCTCGGCCACGCGCGCAGCCAGGTCGTCGGCCAGCTCGCGCAGCAGGCCCGTGGCCGGCCGCGCCCCGGAGAGCAGCGCGCGTTGCGCATCGCTCGCGCGCCCATCGTGCAGGCGGAAGGCGGCCAGCGTCAGGCGCGCATCGGGGGCCAGCTCGGCCTCGGGGCCGAAGCCCGCGAAGGTCTCGAACTGCGCCGCTGGCAGGCCAGCCAGGGTCAGCGCGCCGGCGATGCGGTCGACGTGGAAGCCCTCGCGCCGCGGATCGGGCCCGGCCTCGACGCGCACCTCGGGATAGACGATCGAGCCCCAGCGTAGCTCGATCGTCTGGCCGTCGAGCGCGTGCACGCGCTCGGAGACGCGCTCCAGCAGACCGTCCAGGGCGCGGGCCTCGGCCACGCGGACCTCGGCGCGGTGCACGAGCACGGCGCGGTCGCTCGAGCCCTCGAAGCGCGGCGCGCCGCGCACGCGCGCGCGCGTCTCCTCCCACAGATTGAGGGCCGTGGCGTAGTCGCGGCGGCGCTGGGCGTCGGCGGCGAGCTCCTCGGCCTCGGCGAAGTCGGCGCGCGCGTCGTCGTCCAGCAGCTCGGCCTCACGCTCGGCGAGCCGATGGGCCATCGTCTCGAGCTCCTCGAGCGCGAGGCGCGAGAGGCCGGCCGGCATCTTGTCGCGCGTCAGGTGGCGCTTGAACAGCTCGCGCTCGAAGTTTCCGCGCAGCATCTCCTCGGCCGCGATGCGCCGCAGCGGCGGGCTCTCCAGCAGCTGGCGTTCGAGCGTCGCTTGGCGCGTGACGACGAAGTCCTTCAGCTCCCGGTCGAGCTCCTGCCACTGGTCCTGCAGGCGCTCGGAGCGCTGACGGAACTCGGCGGCGAGAGCGACCAACAGGCCGTCCTGGCGCGCGGCGGGCAGGCGCAGCTTGAAGCCCGCCTGGGCGAACACGCTGGGCGCGTCCGGCAGGCTCAGCGCGGCGAAGGCCTGCTGCCAGTCCTGCTGGCCGATGGCGGTCTCGTGGGCGGCCAAACTCGTGCTGCGCCAGTCGAGCAGCAGCGCTTCGAGCTCCGAGAGCGCCTCCTCGGTGGCCGCTTCCAGGTAGATCGTCAGGCGTTCCTGCAGCACCTCGAGCTTCACCCCTACCGAGGCCAGGCCGGCGAGGCCGCAGCCGGTGGCGCGCAAGAAGCGCGCCTCGAGCTCCTCGTTCAGCGTGCGCCAGCCGGCCTCGATGTCGCCGGCCTGGACCTCGCGCTCGACCTCGCCCTCGATCTCGGTGTTCAGCGCGCGGACGAGCTTGCGCAGCTCGCCTTCGACCGCGCTGACCAGCGACTCGTAGTGCGCCAGCTCGTGCAGCGGCACGCGCGCGCGGATCTCCTGCAGCTCGACCAGCCACTCGGCCGGCTTGCCCAGACCGTTCGCGCGCCGCGACTCGATCTCGGCCAGCGGCTCGAACGGGCCGCTCTCGAAGGCGGCCCGCTCGGCGCTCGCGGGTGCGCTGCCCAGCCAGCGCGGCAGCATGGCCGCGCCCGCGCTGAGCACCACCAAAAGGCCCGCGGCCACGCCCCAGGCCACGCGCCGGCTCCGGTCGGCGCTCTTGTGCAACGGATCGAGCGCGCGGCGCTGCACGCGCGGCGCGCGGCGCTCGCGCACGCGCTCGAGATCGAGCAGCAGGTCGCGCGGGTTCTGGTAGCGGTTGGCGGGATCGCGCGTGAGGCACTTGCGCAGCACCAGCGCCAGGCGCGAGGACAGCGCCGGCTCGAGCTCCTGCGGATCGGGGATCGGCGCGTACAGGACGCCCGAGAGCACCTCGGCCGCGCTCTCGCCCGCGAAGGGCGGGCGGCCACACACCGCGTGGTACAGCGTCGCGCCCAGCGACCAGATGTCGCTGCGCGAGTCGGCCTTGCGCGGGTCCACGGCCTGCTCGGGGCTGATGTAGTGCGGCGTGCCCAGCGTGCCGCCCGTGCCGGTGATCGAGGGATCGTCTTCGGCCACGGCGAGACCGAGATCCGCCAGGCGCGCGCCGCCGGCCTTGTCGATCAGGATGTTGGCCGGCTTGATGTCGCGGTGGGTGACGCCGTGCTCCCACAGGTGCTCGAGCGCCTCGCACAGCGGGATGAACAGGCGCAGCGCCTCGCGCTCGCGGATGCGACCCTCGGCCTTCAGGCGCTGGGCCAGCGAGTTCCCGTCGACCAGCTCCATCGCGTACCACCAGCGCCCGTCGGTCTCGCCCATGTCCACGGCCGAGACGATGTGCGGGTGCGCCAGGCGTGCGGTGGTGCGCGCCTCGCGCTGCAGGCGCCGCACCACGCGCGACTCACGCGCCAGGTGCGCGTGCAGGATCTTGATCGCCACCTCGCGATCGACGGCCTGCTGGCGCGCGCGGTAGACCACGCCCGACGAACCGCGTCCGATGAAGTTCAGGATCTCGTAGCCTGGTATCGCCGGAGGCGTCTCCTCGCGTCGCGTGCCGCGCTGCGACTCGCCGGCCATGGTCAGGACACGCTCCTCATCGGCGCTGCGATCCTACTCCTCTGCGCGGCCCTCCAGGGCCTCGACATCGCCCTCCTCGGGCACGACCTCCAGGTCGGGCTCGCCGCTGGCGGCGTGGGCCAGGCCGTACTTCTCGAGCTTGCGCTGCAGCGCGAAGCGGCTGATGCCGAGCTCCTTGGAGGCGCGGCTCTTGTTGCCCGCGGCGCGGCGCAGGGCCTCGTCGATCGCGGTGCGCTCGAAGGACTCGACCGCCGAGCGCAGGTCGCCGACCACCAGCGGCCCGAGGGTGGGCGTGACCGGCACATGGGCGCGCGTCAGGATCGCGGGCGTCAAGTGCTCGATGCGCACACCATCCTCGGCCAGCAGGATGACGCGGCGCATCTCGTTCTCGAGCTCGCGCACGTTGCCGGGCCAGTCGTAGGACGAGAGCGCGGCCAGCACGTCGTGCGACAGGTGCGGCGCGGGCCGGTTGGCCTCGCGCGCCGCGCGCGTCAGCAGGGCGTTGGCCAGCAGCGGGATGTCCTCGCGCCGCGCGCGCAGCGGCGGCAGGTGCAGGGCCAGCACGTTGACGCGGTAGTAGAGGTCCTCGCGGAACGTGCCCGCCTTGACCATCTGCTCCAGGTCCTCGTGGCTGGCCGCCAGCATGCGCACGTCCACCTTCACGACATGGTTCGAGCCCAGCGGGCGCACCTCGCCCTCCTGCAGCACGCGCAGGAGCTTCTTCTGCATCTCGGTCGACATGTCGCCGATCTCGTCCAGGAACAGCGTGCCGCCGCTGGCCTGCTCGAGCAGGCCCTTCTTGGCGCGGTCGGCGCCGGTGAAGGCCCCGCGCACATGCCCGAAGAGCTCGCTCTCGAGCAGCGCGTCGGGCAGCGCGGCGCAGTTCTCGACCACGAAGGGCTTGTCGCGCCGCGGGCCGTTGTAGTGGATCGCGCGCGCGATCAGTTCCTTGCCCGTGCCGCTCTCGCCGTGGATCAAGACCGGCAGCTCGGTCGAGATCAGGCGGTCGAGCTCGGCGAACACGCGCTTCATCTCGTCCGAGGCGCCCACGATCGAGGCGTAATCGTAGCGCCCGCGCTCGCGGCCCAGCTCGGCGCGCACCACGGCCAGCTCGCTGTCGCGGTCGCGCACCTTGCGCCCCAGCTGCTCGTTGAGGCTCTGGATCTGCTCGCTGGACTGCAGCAGTCGCTGGTTGCGCTCGCGCAGCTCGCTGACCAGGCGCGCGTTCTTGATCGCGATGGCGGCCTGGCCGGCGAGCAGATCGACCAGCTCCAGGTCGTCGTCGCGGAACGCGCCGCGTTGCATGCGGTTGTCGAGGTACAGCACGCCCTCGGTCTTGCCGTCGAGCTGGATCGGGAAGCAGATCACCGAGCGCAGGCGCAGCTCCTCGACCGAAGCCATGGCCGAAAAGCGCTCGTCGCGTCCGGCGTCGACCGAGAGCAGCGGGCGCCCGCTCTCCAGCACGCGGTGCGTGATGCCCATCGAGATACGCGTGGACGGCACGGCGATGTCAGTGCGGTCGAAGGAGCGCGCGACGCGCACCTTCATCTCGCGCGGATCCTTGACGTCCTCGGCCGTGCCACCCCCCTTGCCGGCCATGAGCACGAAGCCGCGCTCGCCGCCCACCAGCGCCAGGGCCGAATCCACGATCAGGCGCAGCAGCGCCGAGAGCTCGGTCTCGGACAAGAGCGCCTTGGTCACGCGCGCGAAGGTGCGCAGGCGCTCGAGGTCGCGGCGCTCGTCCGTGCCGTGCGTCTCGAAGCCGCCGATGCCGAAGTCGGGCAGCACCGCCGGCACGGGCGGCGCGGTCTCGGGCGCCGCCTCGCCGCGCTTGGGATCGATGCGCTGGGTGCGGCTGGGGTCGCCGCTGCCGAGCTTCTCGATGTAGAGTCGCGCGCTGCCAATGGACAGGACATCGCCTTCCTTCAGCGCCTTCTTGCCCTCCACACGCACGCCGTTGACCTGCACGCCGTTGGCCGAGCCGAGGTCGTGGACCCAGGCCTCCTTGCCCTGCTCGATCATGCAGTGGTGGCGCGAGGAGTGGGCGCCGGCCAGGCGGATGTCGTTGTCGATCGCGCGCCCGAGGGTGATCTCGGGCTTGTCGAACTCGAGCGCGGTGCGCGCTCCGTCTTCCACGATGATGAGCTTCACCGCGTCGCCCCGACCCGTGCCTCGAACCCTGTCACGCCTCCCTGCCACAATCCGCACGAAGGCCGCGAACCGCCTACGAGTTCGCGTGTGATTCCGCTCATGTGGCTCATAGACACCGCCCGTTGTTCGGCTACGCACACCCCCTGGAAGGAATCCTAGCCATAGCTTCCAAGCCTTTTCATTCAAACGGTTTAAGGTTCGAGTGCACGCGGTGTGGAAACTGCTGCAAGAACCACGGCGCGTACACCTACGTCTACCTGGATTCCGTCGACGTGAGCGCAATCGCCCGGCACCTGGGATTGGGCGAAGCGGAGTTCCTGGAGCGCTACTGCCAGCAGGAGGAGGGTTGGGTCAGCCTGCGCATGGACCAGCCCGCCTGCCCGTTCCTGAAGGCCGACAACCGCTGCGCGATCTACCCCGTGCGGCCCAAGCAGTGCGCCACCTGGCCTTTCTGGAAGGAGAACCTCACGCGCGCCGCCTGGAACGAGATCGCCAAGGACTGCCCGGGCATCGACAAAGGCGAGCTCGTGCCGCGCGCGGAGGTCGAGCGCGTCGCGCGCGAAACGGAGGAGTGGTACGAGGACTGAGATGGGCGCAGGGGTCGCGTCGCCGGAGGGGAGCGTCGCGCGCGGCTCGGCGCTGACCTGCGCCCGGCTTCTGATCGCATTGGGCGTCGGACTGCTGCTCCTCGCCGCGCTGTTCGGGCCCGGATGGGTGGCGCGCTTCCACGCGCGCACCCCGCTCACGCCGGAGGCGCTGGCGGAGACGGCGCGCTCGCGCCTGGCGTTCGCGGCCGCGGGCGGCGCGCTGCTCGTCCTGGGCGTGCTCCTCGGCCGCGGCGCGCTACGCGTGCTCGAGCGTCCCCGGCGTATGCGCATCGCGCTGGCGCTCCTCGGCGCACTGCTGCCGCTGCTGCTCGGCGAGCGCTTGGCACGGCCGTTCGTCGAGCGCCTGACCACGCTGCTCGAGCCCGATGCAGAGCTCGCCTGGCGCAACCGCGCGAACGCCGCCGACACGTACTGGGGCGTGCCTGCACGCATCGACGCCCGCGGCTTGCGCGCGGGGCCGCCGGCGCGCGCAGCGGACGCGCGGCGTGTGCTCGTGCTGGGCGACTCGGTCGTGTTCGGCCTGGCGATCGCCGACGAGGCGCAGACGCTGCCAGCATGCCTCGCGCGCGAGCTCGAGGGCCCGCTGCGGACGCCGTTCGAGGCCTTGAACGCGGGCGTGGCCGGCTGGGCGACCTGGCAAGAGCGGCGCTTCCTCGAGCGTGAGGGCGCGCGGCTCGCGCCCGAGCTCGTGGTGCTCGTGTTCGTGCTGAACGACGCCACCTCGCCGCAGACGCTGACGCGCTTCGGCGGCGGCACGCAGGGCGTTCCGCTGCTCTACGCGCGTCCGCCGGGCCTCCCCGACTGGCTGGCCGAGAGCGGGCTCTACCTCGCGGCGCGCGAGCTCGCGCTGCGCCGCGCGCTGGCCGCAGACTCCCCCGCCGCGCGCGCCTTCGCCGCGCGGCTGACGCCCTACCACCTGCTGCTCGAGCCCGATTCGATGCGCGTGCGCGAGGCCTGGGCGGCGACGCAGAGCGAGCTCGAGATCCTCGTCGCGTGGTGTCGGACGCACGCGCTGCCGCTGGCCCTCGTGGTATGCCCCTACGCGCTGCAGCTCGAGCGGCCCGAGCTGGATGCGCCGCAGCGGGTCCTCGCGCGCTTCGCGGACGAGCACGCGCTGCCCTTCGTCGACCTCCTGCCGGCCCTGGTACGCGCGGGGCGCGAGCACGGCTGGACGACGCAAGAACTGTTCGTCGACGGCGTGCACCCGAGCGCGCTCGGCCACGCGCAGGCGGCGCGGGAGATCGCGCGCGAGCTGTGCGCGCAGGGCGTGGTGCGCTGAGCGCGGGCGCGCTCGCCGCGACCACGTCGTCGGAGCGCGAGAGGACTCGCGCCCATGAAGCTGCGCGCGCGCGGAACGCCGCGTCGTTCCGCGCGCGGGCTCAGTGCATGCCCGAGCTCGCGAACTGCTTCACCAGGTCGCCGATCACGCCCTTGGCATCGCCGAAGAGCATGAAGGTCTTGTCCTGGAAGTAGAGCTCGTTGTCGATGCCGGCGAAGCCCGGGGCCTTGCCGCGCTTGATGGCGAAGACCATGCGCGCCTTGTCCGCGTCGATGATCGGCATGCCGAAGATCGGCGTGGACTTGTCGTGGCGCGCGGCGGGGTTGACCACGTCGTTCGCGCCCACCACCAGACACACGTCGCACTGCGGCATGTCCGAGTTGATGTCGTCCATCTCGACCAGGTCGGTGTAGGGCACGTCGGCCTCGGCCAGCAGCACGTTCATGTGCCCCGGCATGCGCCCCGCGACCGGGTGGATCGCGAACTTGACCGTCACGCCGCGCTTCTTGAGCTCGGTCGAGAGCTCGCGGATCTTGTGCTGTGCCTGGGCCACGGCCATGCCGTAGCCGGGCACGATCACCACCAGACTGGCCTGCTCCATGGCTTGCGCGGCGCCCTCGATGGTCTCTTCCTTGTAGAGCTTCTGCTCGCCCGTGGCCGCGCTCGCCTGCACCTGGCCGAAGGCGCCGAACAGCACGTTGGTGAACGAGCGGTTCATGGCCTTGCACATGATGATCGACAGGATCAGGCCGCTGGAGCCGTCCAGCGCGCCGGCCGTGATCAAGAGCTTGTTGTCGAGCACGAAGCCCATGGCCACGGCCGAGAGGCCGGCGTAGCTGTTCAGGATCGAGATCACCGTGGGCATGTCCGCGCCGCCGATCGGGATGATCAGCAGCACGCCGAAGGCCAGCGCGAGCGTGATGAGCAGCGGGAAGGCGTAGGCCGCCCAGGCGGCCGTGGGATCGATCACCAGCAGCACACCGGCAGCCGCCGCCACGAGCAGCAGGAAGAGGTTGGTCGTGTTCTGCAGCGGATAGGTCACCGGCCGCTGCGGGATCCAGCGCAGGCCCTGCAGCTTGCCGGCCGCCATCAAGCTGCCGGTGAAGGTCAGGAACCCGAGCAGGACCTCGAGCACGATCGCGCCCACGCGGAACTTGGTGAGGTGCTCCGGCCCCTCGCTCACGTGCAGGTAGTACTCGGCGGTCCCGACCAGGCCCGCGGCGAGCCCGCCGAAGGCGTGGCTGAGCGCGGTGCGCTGCGGCACGGCCGTGATCGGCACGCGCGAGAGCGGCACGCCCACCGCGACGCCCACCAGGATCGGGACGATGATCCACAGGTGATCGACGACGCTCGGCTGGATCCAGGTGGCGACGATCGCGAGCGCCATGCCCGCCACGCCGGCACCGACGCCTCTGCGCGCCGTCTTCGGGCCGCTCATCCACGAGAGCGACAGGATGAACAGCACCGTGCCGAGCACGTAGGCGAGCTGGACGAACGAGGCGATCACTTCTTGGCCTCGCCCTGCTTGCCCGCCTTCGGATCCTTGAACATCTTCAGCATGCGGTCCGTGATCAGGAAGCCGCTGACGATGTTGGTCACCGAGGCGAACAGCGCGATCGCGCCGAGGACCTTGATCTCGACCGGGAAGTCCCCGCCGGCCACCAGGATCGCGCCCACCACGGCGATGGCCGAGATGGCATTGGTCAGCGACATCAGCGGCGTGTGCAAGAGGCGTGAGACGCGCTTGATCACGCCGATGCCTATGAAAGTCGAGAGCACGAACACGAACAGCATCGACCAGTAGTCGAGCTTGGGCTCGACGGCCGCGGGCGCGCTGGCCTCGGGGGCGCGCACCTCCTGGTAGGCGACGAGCTCGGGCTCGGGCATCACGCGCGCTTCTCCGCCGCCAGGGCCTGCGCGGTGGGCGCGTGGTTCACCTCGCCCGCGTGCGTCAGGCGGCAGCCGACCAGGACCTCGTCGCTCCAGTCGGGCGCCAGCTTGCCCTCCTTGTCGAGCAGCAGCTTGACCAGCGCGAGCACGTTCTTGGCGTACAGCTCGCTGGCGTGCTGCGGCACGGTCGCGGGCAGATTGGAGAGGCCGACGATCGTGACGCCGTCCTTCTCGACCACCTTGCCGGGCTCGGAGAGCTCGCAGTTGCCCCCCGAATCCACGGCCAGATCGACGATCACCGCGCCGGCCTTCATCGAGCGCACCATGGCCTGGTCCACCAGGCGCGGCGCCTTCTTGCCGGGGACCTGCGCGGTGGTGATCACGAGGTCGGCTTCGGCCACGCGCCTGGCGACCTCCTCGCGCTGGCGCGCCAGGAACTCGGGCGTCTGCTCCTTGGCGTAGCCGCCGGCGCCCTCCATGTCGGCCGCGCCCGGCACGCTGATGAACACCGCGCCGAGGCTCTCGACCTGCTCCTTGGCCGCCATGCGCACGTCGGTCGCCTCGACCTTGCAGCCCAGGCGGCGCGCGGTGGCGATGGCCATCAGCCCGGCCACGCCAGCGCCGAACACGACCACCTTGGCCGGCTGCACGGTGCCGGCCGCGGTCATGAGCATCGGGCACAGCTTCTTCAGGTGCACCGCGCCCAGTAGCACGCCCTTGTAGCCGGCCACGGTGGCCTGCGAGGAGAGCGCGTCCATGGACTGCGCGCGGCTGATGCGCGGCACGAGCTCCATCGCCAGGGCCGTGACGCCGCGCTCGCGCAGGCTGGCGACGAGCTCGAGTTCCTTGTGCGGGGCCAGGAACGAGACCAGCAGGCCCCCGCTCTTCAAGCGCGCGGCCTCGGCCAGCGTGGGCGGCTGGACCTTGAGCACGACGTCGCTCTGCCAGCCCTCCGCGCCGACGATTCGCGCCCCCGCCGCGGCGTAGACCGCGTCGGAGAAGCCCGCCGCGAGGCCCGCGCCGCGCTCCACCAGCAGCTCGACCTTGGCCTGCGCGAAGCGCTTGGCGGTCTCGGGCGAGACCGCCACGCGTGTCTCCCCCGGGCGGGTTTCCTGCGCTGCGAAGGCCGTGGTCATCGTTGATGGAGGGAGTTGAAGGCCGAAGAGGATAGCGAGGGGGGCGCGTGTCCACCACCGCCCGAGGGGCGGCGACGGGCGCGGAGCGTAGATTGGTCCCGATGCGGAAGCTGCTGTTGCTCGGGCTGACGAGCCTGTTCGTCGTGCTGCTCGCGTTCGAGGGACTCGTGCGCCTGCGCCAGTGGCAGCGCTACGGCACGACCCTGCCGACCTACTACCGCTTCGTGGACGATCCCGAGAGCGGCCTGCGCATCCCCGAGCCGCTGAGCTCGGTGGGTCCGATCAAGATCAACTCGCTGGGCTTCCGTGGACCGGAGCTCAAGCGCCCGAAGCCGCCCGCGCGCGTGCGCGTGGCCTTCCTGGGCGGATCGACGACCTTCTGCGCCGAGGCTTCGAGCTTCGCGGCCACCTGGCCCGAGCTGGTGCTCGCCGGCCTGCGCGCCGACGCGCCCGAGCTCGAGTTCGACGCCGTGAACTGCGGCGCGGGCGGCTTCACCACGGCCGAGTCGCGGATCAACCTGGAGCGCCGCGTGGCGCCGCTCCAGCCCGACGTGATCGTCTACTACGAGGCCACCAACGACCTGACGCGCGACGCGCGCAAGGCAGCCATCGCCGTGGGCCTGTACGAGGCCCGCGAGAGGGACCACGCGCGCCTGGGGGACTGGTGGCTGACTTACTTCCTGGTCGAGAAGAACCTGCGCCAGTACCTCGAGGCGCGCGGCGGGGAGGAGCACAAACTAAACGTCGAGCCGCGCGAGCTCTCGCGGGGCTTCGAGGAGCGGCTGACGGAGCTCTTGACCAGCGCCAAGCAGCACGCCCTGGTGGTCGCCATCGCGACCTTCGCCGTGCGCATGCGGCCCGAACAGACCGCCGAGGTGCAGCGTGCCGCGGCGGCCTCGGCGCTCTTCTACATGCCCTTCCTGGACCTGCCGAGCCTGCTGGCTGACTACGCCGAGTACAACCGCGTGATCCGCGGGGTGGCGCACGCCCTGGACGTGATCCTGATCGAGGGCGAGACCTCGATCCCGGGCGATCGCGAGCACTTCGCCGACTCGGTCCACCTGCGCGATCCGGGCTTGCGCTTGCAGGCGGATCGCGTGCTGGCGGGGCTCCTCGCCGCCCCGGCCTACCGGCAGCTCGTGGAGCAGCGCCGCGCGCTGCGCGCACGCTGAGCGCCCTCCGACCGGTCCGCGACCGGGAGGTCCCGGCCAGACCCCGCCGAAGCGAAAGAAAGTCACGTCTCGGCGCCGGCGGCAATTGTCCTCGATCCAGGATTGCGGGCCCGTCTCCGCTCGCGCATCCTGGGTGCTCGGCTCGCGTCCCCCTCCCCCTGTCGTAGCCCCAGAGCCCCAATGAAACTGAGCCTCCTGGCCCTCGGAGTGAGCATCCTCGTTTCCGCTCCTGCCCTCGCCGGCGAAGGCGTGGATCTCTCGAAGCGCGCGCCGTACCCGAATCCGCGCCACAGCGGTCAGGGTCGCGTGCCCTTCACCGCGAACAACGTCCAGCTGATGGGCTGGAAGACGCTGTCGGACTTCGCCGGCGGCAACACCTCGGGCAACGACTGCTGGGGCTACACCAGCCCCGCGGGTCGTGAGTACGCGATCATCGGCCTGTCGAACGGCACGGGCTTCGTCGAGGTCACCGACCCGGGCGCGCCCGTGATCGTGGACTTCAAGGTGCACAACAGCTCGCCCAGCCTGTGGCGCTGCATCAAGGTCTACGGCGCCTTCGCCTACGCCGGCAGCGAGGCCGGCGGCGGGGTGCAGATCTTCAACATGACGAACATCGACTCCGGACTGGTCACGGCGGGCTCGATCACCGGTTCCTCGTGTTCGACGGCGACGCACACGCTCGCGCTCGACACGACCTCGGGCTTCCTGTACCGCTCGGGCGGCGGCGGCTCCTGCGGCGGCGTCTATCAGGGGCTGCAGATCTACAGCCTCGCGAACCCGGCCGCGCCCGCCCTGGTCGGGCAGTGGAACACGGGCCGCTACGTGCACGAGTGCCAGGTCGAGACCTGGCCGTTCGCCGGGCCGTACCTCGGCAAGCAGATCGCCTTCTGCTTCACCGAGGACACCTCGGGCGGCACGAACCCGCGCCTGCAGATCCTCGACGTGACCAACAAGGTCGCGATCGCGATCATCTCGACCACGACGTACACCGGCAGCTCCTTCTCGCACCAGGGCTGGACCTCGCTCAATGGCCAGAACCTGTACCTGAACGACGAGACCGACGACGGCTCCTTCGGCGGCGCTCGCACGCGTCTGTTCAACATCGCCAACCTGGCCGCGCCGAGCTACCTCGGCTTCTTCTCCTCGGGCGCGGCCTCGATCGACCACAACCTCTACGTCAAGGGCAACCGGATCTACGAGAGCAACTACCGCAGCGGCCTGCGCGTGTTCGACAACACGACTCCGACCGCGCCCACGCAGATCGGCTTCTTCGACACGTACGTCGAGGACGACGCCCAGGATTTCAACTCGCTGTGGAGCAACTATCCCTACTTCGCCAGCGGCACGATCATCGGCGGGGACATCGAAAAGGGCCTGTTCGTTTTTCGCGAGGGCGCGGCCAAGCTGACCTTCGACTTCCCGAGCGGCGTTCCGCAGTTGATCGGCCCCGGCGGCGGCCTGGTGCAGTTCAGCGTCACCGAGAACACGCCCGGCGACCTCGTCGCGGGCACGGTGAAGTTCCACTACTCGACCGGCGGGGCCTTCACGGCCGTCAACGCCACGGCGCTCGGCGGCGACCTCTATCAGGCGCTCATGCCCGCGGTCTCGTGCGGTGCGGCGCTCGACTTCTACGTCAGCGGCAAGTCGCTCGGCAACGTCACCTGGACCGACCCGCCGGCCGCGCCGACGCAGGTCTACCAGGCGACAGCGGCCTACGGTGAGACGCTGGCGTACCAGGACACGATGGAAGCCAACCCGGGTTGGAGCGTGAACGTCGCCGCCGACCTGACCGGCTTCAGCACGGCCACCACCGGCACCTGGACGCGCGTCAACCCGATCGGCACCGCGGCGCAGCCCGAGGACGATCACACGACCGCGCCGGGCGTCTTCTGCTGGGTGACCGCCCAGGGCGCGGCCGGGGGCGGCGTGGGCGACGCGGACGTCGACGGCGGCGCGACAGCGTTGCGCTCGAACGTGCTCGACGCCTCCAGCCTCTCCAATCCGGTCGTCTCCTACTGGCGCTGGTTCTCCAACAGCGCGGGCTCGAACCCGGGCACGATGACGATGACGGTGCACATCTCCAACAACGGGGGGGCGAGCTGGACGCTGCTCGAGACCGTCGGGCCGACGGGCAGTGACGTCTCGGGCGGCTGGATCAAGCACACCGCGCGCATCGCCGACTTCGTGGCCCCGACCAACAACATGCGCCTGCGCTTCCGCACCGCGGACACGCTCGGCGCCATCGTCGAGGCGGGCGTGGACGACTTGCAGCTCTCGGACCTCGACTGCAACCCGCCCACGGTCACGGCGACCTCGATCGCGCCTGCCAGCGGCCGCTTCGACGGCGGCGAGATCGTGACGATCACCGGCACGGGCTTCACGGCCGGCACGACGGTGAGCTTCGGCTCGAACGCGGCCAACGCCGTGAACGTGCTCTCGCCCACCACCCTCGAGGTGCGCGTGCCGCGCGCTCCGGGCCCCGCCAGCGGCAAGACCGGGGTGGTCGAGCGGGTAGTCGATGTGATCGTCTCCAACCCGGGCTCGGACACGCTGCCGGGCGCGTACACCTACGTGATGAAGCAGAAGTAGCCCGGACGCGCCCCGGACACCAGCGGCCCCGCCGAGCCTCGCTCGCCGGGGCCGCTTCGTTTCCGTCACCGCGCAGCGCTCGCGCGCCCCAATAGTCTCGAGCGGCCTTGCCAGCCCGTCCCGGCCCACGCATCCTGGGTTCTCGCTCTCGTCTCCTTTTTCCTGCCCTGGAGCCCCATGAAGCACCGTCTCCTGGCCCTCGGAGTGGGCGTCCTCGTCACCGGCCACGCCTTCGCCGGCGAAGGGGTCGATCTCTCGGCGCGCGCGCCCTACCCCAATCCGCGCACCAGCGGTCAGGGACGCGTGTCCTTCACCGCGAACAACGTCCAGCTGCTGGGCTGGAAGACGCTGTCGGACTTCGCCGGCGGCAACACCTCGGGCAACGACTGCTGGGGCTACACCAGCCCCGCGGGTCGTGAGTACGCGATCATCGGCCTGTCGAATGGCACGGGCTTCGTCGAGGTCACCGACCCGGGCAACCCGGTGATCGTCTCCTTCAAATTCCACAACAGCGCACCGAGCCTGTGGCGCTGCATCAAGGTCTACCAGAACTACGCCTATGCCGGCAGCGAGGCCGGCGGCGGGATCCAGGTGTTCGGCATGTCGAGCATCGACTCGGGCGTCGTCACCGCCAGCAGTGTCGTCGGCAACTCCTGCTCGGCCGCGACGCACACCCTGGCCGTCGACACGACCTCCGGCTTCCTGTATCGCGCCGGCGGCGGCGGAGTGTGCGGCCCGGTCTACCAGGGCCTGCAGATCTACAGCCTGGCTGCGCCGTTCTCGCCCGCATTGGTCGGCCAGTGGAACACGGGCCGTTACGTGCACGAGTGCCAGGTCGAGACCTGGAACCTCCCGGGACCGTACCTCGGCAAGCAGATTGCCTTCTGCTTCACGGAGGACACCTCGGGCGGCACGAACCCGCGCCTGCAGATCCTGGACGTGACGAACAAGGCCGCGATCACGCAGATCGCCTCGGTGAACTACACCGGCAGCTCCTTCTCGCACCAGGGCTGGCTCACCCCGAGCAAGCAGAACCTGTATCTGAACGACGAACTCGACGACGGCAGCTTCGGCGGCGCGCGCACGCGCGTGTTCAATACCGCCAACCTCGCGGCCCCGAGCTACCTCGGCTTCTTCTCGTACTCCTCCGTCGGGAGCCAGGGCTCGATCGACCACAACCTCTACACCAAGGGCAACCGCGTCTACGAGAGCAACTACCGCAGCGGCCTGCGCGTGTTCGACAACACGACGCCGACCGCGCCCACGCAGATCGGCTACTTCGACACCTGGCCAGAGGACGACGCGCAGGATTTCAACTCGCTGTGGAGCAACTACCCGTACTTCGCCAGCGGCACGATCATCGGCGGGGACATCGAGAAGGGTCTGTTCGTGTGGCGCGAGGGCGCGGCCAAGCTCTCCTTCGACTTCCCGAACGGCATCCCGCAGTTCATCGGCCCGGGCGGCGGCCTGGTGCAGTTCACCGTCACCGAGAACGCGCCCGGCGACCTCGTCGCGGGCACGGTGAAGTTCCACTACTCGACCGGCGGAGCGTTCACGTCGGTCAACGCCACGGCGCTCGGCGGCGACCTCTTCCAAGCGGTCATGCCCGCGGCGTCGTGCGGTGCGCAGCTCGACTACTACGTCAGCGGCAAGTCCATCGGCAACGTCACCTGGACCGATCCGCCGGCCGCGCCGACGCAGGTCTTCCAGGCCACTGCCGCCTATGGCACCGTTCTCGGGCACGAGGACACGCTGGAGACCGACACGGGCTGGACCGTCAACGTCGCCGCGGACCTCACCGGCTTCAGCACGGCCAGCACGGGTACCTGGACGCGCGTCAACCCCGTCGGCTCCGGCGCTCAGCCCGAGGACGACCACACGGACGCGCCGGGCACGTTCTGCTGGGTGACCGGCCAGGGCGTGGTCGGCGGCGGCGTAGGCGACGCGGACGTCGATGGCGGCGCGACCGCGCTGCGCTCGAACGCGATCGACGCCTCGCACATGGCCGATCCGTACGTGTCCTACTGGCGCTGGTTCTCCAACTTCCAGGGCTCGAACCCGGGCACGATGACGATGACCGTGCACGTCTCCAACGACGGCGGCGCGAGCTGGACGCTGCTCGAGACCGTCGGGCCCACGGGCAACGACACGGTCGGCGGCTGGATCAAGCACACCGCGCGCATCGCCGATTTCGTGGCCCCGACCAACGACATGCGCCTGCGCTTCCGCACCGCCGACACGGTCGGCGCGGTGGTCGAGGCCGCCGTGGACGACCTGCAGATCTTCGACCTGATCTGCAGTCCGGTCACGCTGAGCTCGATCGCGCCCGCCACGGGCTCCTTCAACGGCGGCGAGATCGTGACCCTCACCGGCGGCGGCTTCACGCCGACGTCGGTGGTCAGCTTCGGCCCGAACGTCGCCAGCGCGGTGAACGTGCTCTCGCCCACGACCCTGCTCGTGCGGGTGCCGAGCGCTCCGGGCCCTGTCAGCGGCAAGACCGGCGTGCTGCAGCTGGTGGTCGACGTGACCGTCTCGAACCCTGGCGCGGCCACCCTGCCGAGCGCCTACACCTACCTGATGAAGCAGAAGAGCCTCTGACTGTCGGACGCTGCGCGGCCCCGTCGAGCCCCGCTCGCCGGGGCCGCTTCGTTTCAGCCGCTAGTGGTGTGATTCACGCACAGAGGCCTTTATCCCGGGCCGCCCGCGCCCGCCGCGGCGTTGCGCCTTCTCCGAGACTTGCACCGAAGTCGCGTCGGCGGCGCGCCTTGCGGCGAACGCAGGCGACCTCGGGATAAAGGCCCCTCTGCGTGAAGCACACCGCTAGCGAGCGGCGGACCGGGACTCACGCTCAGCGCGAAAGCAGGTAATCGCTCTCCTGCGACCAGGCCGTGAAGCGGAACACCGGCACCAGGCGCAAGAGCTCGCGCTGCAGCTCCTCCGCGCAGCCGGGCTCGAAGACTCCGCCACGCGCGCCCTCGGGCGCGGGATAGCGCTTCTCGACCGCCAGCTGGTGGTCGCCGGGGGTGTAGTACTTCAGGAACTCCTCGAGCTTCTCGGGCGTGAGCGTTCCGCAGCGGAACTCGCCCTTCCAGTCGTGCAGCCGCAGGCGGAAGCCGGAGAGCGCGTTCAGCTCGGCCAGCCACGGCTTCACGCCCTCGCGCTTCACGCGGTTCACCAGGTTCTGCCCGTCGTACCAGCCGTCCGGGTGGATGCGCAGCGAGACCTCCAGCGCCGCGCCCTCCAGCCCCACGCACAGGTACGCGTTGCGGTAGGCCGAGTCGAGGTCCTTGCCCAGCTCCGGCCCGAGCTGACGCTTGAGCGCGCTCTTGTCCTTCTTGGCGCGCGTGAGGTACGCCCACAGGCGCGTCACGCGGTTGCCGTTGAACTGGTGCGGGTTGTGGAGGCTGGTGCGACACTCGAGCGCGAGCCCGAGCGCGCCGGCCGCGACGACCGCGCGTTTGCCCAGCGCCAGGAGCTTGCGCCGCGCCGCAAGGCGGTGCGCGTTGTAGTCTGGGTTCGCCGCCAGCGGCGGGACCAGCGCACGAAAGTCCGACTCCTCGAACAGAATCGGGCCTTCGAGGGGCTTCGGCTCGTCTCGGTCGCTCGGCGGCTTCGGCACGCGGGCTGGCTCCACGGTGTCTGGCTTCAGGGTAAAGACCGCTAGGATAGACGGCCGACAAGCGCGCCGTCCCCCCATGATGCGCGCTTCCCTGGCGATGCGCTTCGCCCACTTCCAGTTCGACCCCGAAAAAGACCGCCTGGGCGAAGGGCCCTCGAGCGAGGTCTTCCGTGCCGTAGACCTGCGCCTCGGGCGCACGGTCGCGCTGAAGATCCTCCGTCCGCACGTGGAGTTCGATCCGCAGGCGAAGCAGCGCTTCGACCGCGAGGCGAAGCACACCAGCAACCTGGCGCACGCGAACATCGCCACGGTCTACGAGTACGGCCAGGACCGCGGCACCTCGTTCATCGCGATGGAGTTCCTGGAGGGCCGCACGCTCGACAAGGTGCTCAAGGTGCAGCGCCTCGAGTACGAGGAGGGCCTGCGCATCGCGCTGCAGGTCGCCGGCGCGCTGAAGCTGGTGCACGAGCGCGGCCTGATCCACCGCGACCTGAAGCCGGCCAACATCATGGTCCTGGACGGCGGCGCGGTGAAGCTGCTCGACTTCGGCATCTGCCGCTCGACCGGCGAGTCCAGCATCACCCAGGAGGGCATGCTGGTCGGCACGGTGCTGTACATGTCGCCCGAGCAGGTCTTGAGCGAGGACCTGAGCACGCGCTCGGACGTCTTCAGCCTGGGCTCGGTCTTCTACCACGCCTTCACCGGCGAGCTGCCCTTCCCGGGCAAGGCCTTCCCCGAGGTGTGCATGGCGATCCTGGACGCCAAGCCCAAGGCGCCGAGCCTGGTGCGCCCCGGCTTCCCGCCGCGCCTGGAGGAGTTCCTGCTGCGCTGCCTGGAGCGCGAGAAGGACAAGCGCTACCCGCACGCGGGCGCGGTGTACGGCGCGCTGGCGGCCATCGCCGACAACATGAAGCTGTCCTCCAGCGCCGAGCGCCCGAGCGCGGTGCAGGGCAAGATCGTCATCCAGCCGTTCCGCGTGCAGAACGGCGAGACGGTGGCCAAGGACTTCGCCTCCAGCCTGCGCAAGGACCTGCGCACGGAGCTGGCGCGCTCGACGCAGCTCGACGTGGATCTGGCCGACGGCAGCTCGCAGACCAGCACGGCGTTCGTGCTGCGCGGCACGCTGGATCTCACCGGCACGCGCGCCTCGATCGACTACGTGCTCGAGCGCGCCCTGCCCAACGGCCGCGACGGCTCGACCAAGGTGGGCGAGGACCACATCGAGCGCACCGACGAGGACGAATGGGCGCTGCAGGCGACCCTGGTGGGCCAGCTCGTGCGCTCGGTGAAGAAGAAGCTCTCCGACTACGCCAACTCGCCGCCGCCCGAGGAGAAGCGCGACCCGCTCAAGGCCGACGAACTGGCGCGCCGCGCGCACGAGGTCCTGCACCGCGGCACTTCCAAGCACCTGATGGCGGCCGTCTCGACCTTCCGCCAGGCGCTGCAGGAGGATCCCAACTGCGTCCTGGCCCACGCGGGTCTGGGCGAGGCGCTGGTGCGCAAGTTCCTGTACTGGGACGGCGACGTGAAGTTCCTGCAGGAGGCGCGCGACAGCTCGCAACGCGCCCTCTCCTTCGATCCGTTCTCGGCCGAGGCGCACACCTCACTCGGCTTCGCCAGCCAGATGTCCGGCGGCGACAGCGACGAGGCCCAGCGCGAGTACCGCCTGGCGATCCAGATCGACCACGAGGAGTGGCTCGCGCACCGGCTCCTCGGCGCGCTGCTCGGGCGCCTCGGCAACCACGAGGCCGCCTCGCCGCTCCTGCAGCGCGCGATCGCGCTGCGCCCGACGCACATCGGCTCCTACGACCACCTGTACGGCATCCTGTGCCGGCTGGATCGCTACACCGAGGCGATCGAGATCGCCGACCGCGGCATCGCCGCCGCCAAGAAGCACCTCGTCACCGTGGCCGACGACCAGGAGGCGCGCCTGCACATGGCCATGCTGCTGGCGCGCATGGGCCTCGGCGACGACGCGCGCGCGGTGGTGGTCCAGGCGCGCACGCGCTCGCCCAAGGACGCCTACACGAGTTTTCACTCGGCCTGTGTGCATGCGCTCCTGGGCGAGATCGAGCTCGCCCTGACGCTGCTCAAGGAGGCGCAGGAGCGCGGCTTCTACCTGCGCCCGGAGCTGTCGCGCAACAGCGACCTCGAGCTGCTGCGCGGGCGGCGCGAGTTCGCGCTGCTGATGGCGTAGGACTCTGCCGGCAGGGGACCGGGCTCTTTTCCGGGTTTCCTGCCTCGTTCCGCGGGGGGGCTGCATGGTACGGGGCGAAGCACGCCCAACCCCGCCGAGCCCCATGCCCACCCCGTCCACGACCGCCCGCCGCATCGCTCTCCTCGGCCTGGCCGCGACGTGTCTCGCCCCCCTGGTTTCGGGTCAGGGGATCCGGGTGAGCCGCCCGTTCCACACGAACGCCGGTGCGAGCGGTGGCGACGTCTCCGGGCCGCGCATCACCCCGGACGGAGCCCAGGTCTTCTACGACGCCGATCTCGCGCTCGGCGGCACGGGCACCTATCGCGTGCCGATCGGAGGCGGGAGCTCGGTGGCCGTAGGGGGCGCGCCCGGCACGTTCACGCCCGACGGCAGCCGCTATGTCTATGTCGAGTCCATGTGCTTCGATTTCTGCGGCACCGAGCTGCTCAGCGCCCCCACCGACGGGAGCGCGGCGGCGACGTCGCTGGACTACAACATCGATCTGTTGTCGAGCCCGCCACTCACCTTCGCGATCAGCGCCGACAACCAGTCGGTCGTGTTCGTGGTCCAGACCGCGCTCTACCGCGTGCCGATCGACGGCAGCGCAGCCCGCACCCTGCTCAGCCGCAGCGCCGACGGCCAGGTCCAGCACGATTTCCGGCTGAGCGCCGACGGCAGCCGCGCCGTGTACCGGACCTCTCTCGACGCGCTCTACAGCGTGCCCGTCGATGGCAGTGCGCTGCCCGTCCGCCTCAGCAACCCGCCGTTCGCCAACAGAGCCGTGATCGACTTCCGCATCACGCCGGACTCGGGTCGGGCCGTCTACCTCGCCGATGCGGACGTGAACGAGCGTTTCGAGCTGTACGCCCGCGCCCTCGACGGCAGCGGCAGCGTGGTCCAGCTGAGCGGCTCGCTGGTCACGGGCGGCGACGTGCAGAGCCCCTTCTCGATCGGCCCCGACGGCACCTGGGTGGCGTACGTCGCCGACGCGCTCGTGGACGAGCGCTTCGAGCTCCTGCGCGCGCCGCTCGACGGCAGCAGCGCTCCGCTCGTGCTCAGCGGCACGCTGACCGCGGGCGGCGACGTACGCCTCGGCTTCGGGATCGACGCGGCCGGCCAGCGCATCGTCTTTCGCGCCGACCAGGACCTCGACGAGCGCTACGAGCTCTACGGCGTGCCCGCCGACGGCAGCGCCGCCGCGGTGAAGCTGAACACCGTGCCCGTCGCCGGCGGAGACGTCACGTCCTTCGCCCTCCCGGCGGCGGGCGCGCGCGTCGTGTACCTCGCGGACCAGAGCGTGGACGAGCGCTTCGAGCTCTACTCCGTGCCGACGAACGGCAGCGCGACCCCGCTCGTGCTGAGCGGCGCGGCCTCGCCCGACGCCGACGTACAGAGCGACTACCAGATCGGCCCGGTCGGCGCGGCCGTGTTCTTCCGCCTGGACCGCGACGTGGACGAGCAGTTCCAGCTCTTCCGGTGCGCGCTCACGGGCGCCGGCGGCCTGCTCGAGTGCAACGGCCCGCTGGCCGCAGGCGGCGACGTCCAGACGGGCTTCAGCCTGACGCAAGACGGAGAGCACCTCGTGTACCTCGCGGACGAGCGCACCGACGACGTGGTCGAGCTCTTCGCCTTCGACTTCTCCGCGCGGATCCGGCTCAACGCGGCGCTCGATCCCGGCCCGATCACGGGCGACGTCACGGGCTTTCTGCCGACGCGCGCGGGCGAGCGAGTGGTCTACCGCGCCGACCGCGACCTGGACGAGGTCTTCGAGCTCTACGGTGCCGCGCTCGACGGCGCGCCTGACTTCGTCAAGCTCAACCCGCCGCTCGCCGGTTCGAAGGACGTGTCCAGCTTCACGCTCACGCCGGACGGCCAACGCGCGCTCTACTGGGCGAACCAGGACGATGCCGCGAGTGTCGAGCTCTACAGCGTCCCGAGTGACGCAAGTCTCGCCGCGGTCAAGCTGAACGGCCTGCTCGCCGGCGGAAGCGTCCGGTACGGCTTTCAATCGCCGGACGGCAGCCGCGTGCTGTATCTGGCCAACCAGGTGGTGGGAGGCTACGGGTTGTTCGCGGCGCCGACGGATGGGAGCTCGAGCGCGCTCCGGCTGAGCAGCCCCCTCCCCGCTGGACGGTCCATCTACCGCATCGCAGCCACGCCCGACGGCAGCCGGGCCGTCTACGAAGTTTCCGAGGTCCAATCCGGGCAACTCAAGGTCCTGCAGATCTGGAGCGCGCCGATCGACGGCTCGCAGGCCGCGCTCCTGCTGACGCCGCCGCTGGTCGCCAGCGGACAGATCTGGGATCGGGACCTCAGCCCCGACGGGAGCCGAGTGGTGTACCTGGCCGACCAGGAGATCGACGAGCGCTTCGAGCTCTTCAGCGTCCCCACCGACGGCAGCGCGGCCGCCGTGAAGCTGAACAGTCCGCTCGTCGCCGGCGGGGACGTCTCGCTCATGGGGTTCGAGAGCTTCGAGGGCTGCGCAATCGCGATCAGCCGCGACTCGAGTCGCGTCGTCTACTTCGCGGACCAGGACACCGACGACATCGAGGAGCTCTACAGCGTGCCGATCGACGCCAGCGCTAGCCCGGTGAAGCTGGTCTCGCTGCCGGCGACGAGTGACGTGCGCGAGCTCCTGATCAGCCCCGACTCCACGCGCGTCGTGTACCGCGCCGACCAGGATACGCACGGCGTGGGCGAGCTCTACAGCGTGCCGATCGACGCCAGCGCCGCGCCGGTCAAGCTGAACGGACCGCTCGTCGCGGGTGGAGAGGTGGGCCAGCCGTACGTGCTCTCGTTCGCGATCACGGCCAACTCGAGCCGGGTCCTGTATCTCGCCGACCAGGAGGTCAACGGCCGCGCGGAACTCTTCAGCACCCCGATCGACGGCAGCGCGCTCCCGGCGAAGCTGAACACATCCGGCTATTCGGTCTCGCACTTCCAGCTCAGCCCGGACGGCCGCTGGGCGGCCTATCGCGCGCAACAGTCGGTTTTCTCCGCTCCCTTCGAGCTCTTCGCCTCGCCCAGCGACGGGAGCCAGTCGCCGCGACGACTCAGTGGGCCGATGGTCGCGGGCGGCAACGTCCGGCTGAACCTGTTCGCGGCCAGCACGGCCGGTCTCACCCCCAGCGTCCTCAGCGGCAGCGGCGGCTTCACCATCAGCTCCGACTCGCGCCGCGTCATCTACTCGGCCGACCAGGAGAGCGACGAGGTCCAGGAGCTCTTCCTCGGCCTCCTCGGCAAGCCAACCTGGCGCACGCGCTGACGGGCGCAGGGCGCGCGCAAGGACGCGAGAAACTCGCGCCCGGAGAATTCACGCGCTCATCTCACTTCGAAGTCGAACGGCAGGCGCGCGACCACGCCCGTGCGTCCGACGAGCTCGCGCAGGCGCGCGAGCAGCGGCTCGAGCGCGGCCAGCGGCGCGAGCGGCTCGGCCAGCGAGCGCGTCAGCGGCTGCAGGCGCTCGGCCACGACCTGCTGCAGGAACTCGTCCAGCGCGTTCGACGGGTCGCGCTCGTAGCGCACCGGGGCGTCGGCCGGGAGGTGGGCGCGCTCGCAGGCCAGCGCGATCGCGCGCGTGAGATCGCCGAGCTCATCCACCAGGCCGAGCTCGAGCGCGCGCCGCCCGGACCACACGCGGCCCTGGGCGAGCTCCTGCACGCGCTCGGGCGCCAAATGCCGGCCCGCGGCGACCAGCGCGACGAAACGCTCGTAGATGCGGTCGACCAGCGCCTGCAGGCGCGCGAGCTGTGCCGCGTCCTTGTGGCACCAGAAGGACTCGATCCCGGCCAGTGGGCCCGTGCGCACGACCTCGGCGCGCAGGCCGTGGCTCTCGGCCAGCTGCTGGATGTTCGGCAGCATGCCGAACACGCCGATCGAGCCGGTGAGCGTCTCGGGCTGGGCCACGATCTGGTCGGCCTCGGCCGAAATCCAGTAGCCGCCCGAGGCCGCCATCGAGCCCATCGACACGATCACCTGCTTCTGCGCCTCGCGCAGGGCGAGCACCTCGGCGCGGATCACGTCGGAAGCCGTGGCGCTGCCGCCCGGCGAGTCCACGCGCAGCACCACGGCCGCGACCGAGTCGTCCAGGCGTGCCGCGCGCAGCGCGCGCGCCAGGTCGTCGCCGCCGATCTGGTGCGGGCTGGTGCCGTCGACGATCTCGCCCGCGGCCACGATCACGAGCACGCCCCGGCCGCGGGACGAGCCGTTCGTCCACACGTCCGCGGCGTAGTCGCGCAGCGCGACCTGCGGCACCTCCTCGTCCGCGCCGACGCCGGTGATCGTGCGCAGGCGCGCGAGCAGCTCGCGATACGGCGCGGCGCGCGTGACCAGACCGAGCTCGATGGCCTGCTCGGGCGTGAGCCAGCCGCTCTCGCGCGCCAGCGCGCGCAACTGCGCGAGCTCGATGGCGCGCGCGGCGGCGATGTCGCCGTAGAGCGCGCCCTCGACGTCGCCCAGCACGGCCTCGAGCTGCTCGCGGTTCTCGGCGCTCATGTGCCCGAGCAGGTAGGGCTCGACCGCCGACTTGTACTTGCCCACGCGCGTGACCTGCACCTCGACGCCGTAGCGCGCCAGCGCGTCGCCGAAGTACGGGATCTCGAGCGCCAGGCCGTCGAACTGCACCTCGGCCAGCGGCTCCATCCACAGCTCGTCGGCCGCCGATCCGAACCACAGCGCGCGCTCGTCCGGCGCGCCGTAGTAGGCCAGCACGGGCTTCTTGGCCGCGCGCAGCTCGGCCAGGGCCGTGCGCGCCAGGGCCAGCGCGGAGGGCGAGCCGCGCACCGCGCCGGTGAGCAGCACGCCCTTGATGCGCGCGTCGGTCGCCGCATGGCGCAACACCGCGGCGATCTCGTAGCCCGGCAGCGGATAGGGCGCCTCGCGCTTGAACACGTCCAGCGGCCGCGGCGCACCGCCACGCTCGCCGACCGGCATGGAGAAATCGACCGTCAGGATGCAGCCCGCGGGCACCTCGGGGCTCGCGCTCGCCACCACGGCGCCCACGAACAGCAGCCCCGCGCCGCCCAGCAGCAGGATGGCGAGGCCGAAGGCGATCAGGAAGGCGAGCGTGTACTGCAGGACGGTCTTCATGGACGACGAGGGCCGAGGAGAAGGGAGCGCGACGCCGCAACGCGCGAGCATCGCTCCTCATTCTGCTCGATCCCGAGCTCGTTCGCGCGCCGCGCCTCAGGGGCGCACGGTCGTGCGCCGCTCGGGATCGAGCACCAAGGCCTTGCGCAGCACCTCGATGCCGCCCTTCTTCAGCACCAGCGTGCGCGCCGTCTCGCGGATCGAGAGCACATCGCTGAGGCCCTGCTTCAGGCGCGCTTCCGTGCCCACGGAGTAGCCCGTGCCGAAGGACTGGATCGTCTCGAGCTGCGCGCCGGCCGCGTCCAGCACCTCCACGCTGTCGAAGTCTTCCGCCGCGGCGCTGGCGTCTACCTGCAGCTCGCACATCAGCGGCTCGACGAGCTCGAGATGCTCCAGGTCGTCGAAGTCCGCCAGGGCCACGCTGCGGAACAGGAGCTTCGGGTGCATGAGCACGAGCTGCGTGCCCTCGAGGGCCAGCTCCGGGAACTCGAATTCGCCGCGCTCGTCGGTGGTGATCGAGACCTCGCCCAGCGGCGGCGGCGCGTCGAAGGCCGAGCGGCCGAAGGTGCGCTGCGGACGGAGCTGCACGCCGGAGAGCGGCACGCCCCCGCTCGAGATCACGCGCCCGGCCACGCGCGCGCTGCGCGCCTCGGGCGCGAGCACGAGCTCGAGCCCCGCGCGTCCGGCGGCGATCGTCCACGGCCCGGCGTGGGTGGCGCTCTGCGGGTCGAACAGGTGCACCTCGTAGCTGCGCTCGAGCAGGCCGGCGAGCTCGAAGCTCCCGTCGGCCGCACTCTTGGCGCCGCGCTGGTCGAAGCCGCCGCCGAGCTGTTCCTCGAGCGTGGTCTCGAAGCACGCGCTCATGCTCTCGGCCATCGACAAGACCTCCATGCCGAAGGGCGTGGGGTCGCGCAACCACGCCACCGCGCCGGCGATCGGTTGGCCCGCGGGCGTGAGCACGCGTCCGCGGATCGAGAGCGGCGCGCCGCCGAGCTGCAGCACGAGCGGCTCGTCGCCGAACGCGTCGAGGCGCGCGCGCGCCGGCAGGTAGCCCGCCTTCACGGCCACGAGCTCGGGCGCCGAACCGGTCTCGGGGCTCGGCTCCTCGCTCGACGCGCCGTGCTCGTCCGGGCGGAAGCGACGCGTGCCCTCCTGCCAGCGCAGGCGGAAGCGTCCCTCGGCGTCGCTGCGCACGATCTCGTCGCCGGCCGAGACGCGCGCGTCCGCCACGGCCGCTCCAGTGGCGTCGAGCACCAGGCCGGAGAGATCGCGACCCTTCGCCAGCGGCTCGAGCGTCACGCTGAGCTCGAGCGCGTCGTGCGCGGGCAGCTCGACCTCGTACGGCTCGTAGCCGTCGGCGCTGACGGCCAGGAACACGCTCTCGCCACCGGCCACCGCGGGCAGCGCGAAGCGCCCGAGTTCGTCGCTGTGCGTCTCGTCCTCGCGCAGCGCGCTGCCGTCGGCGCGCCGCGCGGGCGCCGCCGAGCGGAACAGGCCGAGCTCGCGGAACAGCCGATCGCGGATGCGCAACGCCACGCGCGCGCCGGCGAGCGGCGCGCCGCCCGCGCCCAGGACCACGCCGCCGAACGAGGCGCGCGGGGCCACGACGACCAGGCGCTCGCCGTTCTCCGCGAAGGCCCCGGTCACGAGCGTCAGGAAGCGTGCGTCGGCGCAGTAGAGCTCGTGCTCGGTCACGCCCGGCGCCACGAAGAGCGCGCGCCCGACCGTCGCCTCGCTGGGCGGGAGCGCGAGCGCGAAGGAGCCCTGCGCGTCGCTTTCCGTGAGCGCGAGCTCGTGAAAATCGCACCAGGCGACCGGCACGCCGGCCAGCGCTCCGCCGCTCGCCATCACGACGCGCCCGTGCGCCAGGGCCGCGAGGCTCGCCGCCGGCTGCGCGTCCGGCGTCGCAGGCGCGGGCGTGCTCACGCTCTCACGCTGCGGCTCGGGCGCGCTCACGAGGGTCGGCGCGGAGAGCTCGGCCAGCGCACGCGACGGTTCCCGCGCCGCCGGCGCGAGCGCGACCACGGCCGGGGCGCGCTCGCCCTCCATCCACCACCAGGCCACGCCGCCGCCCAGCACCAGCACCGCCGCCGCCACCTTCAGAGCACTCGCCATCGCCACCGCCTCCAGGGTTGCCTGCCACGGACCCGAGGGACGCGCGAGCGCCAGCAGCGCCAACGCCCACGAGCCCCGCTCCGGACCGTACTCGCGCTCGAGCCGCCCCCGCAGGCGCGCCAGACCGCGTTGCACTCGTTCGTGGATGGCCGTGACCGACAGGCCCTCGAGCGCGGCGATCTCCTTCAGCGAGTGATCACGGAAGAAGCGCAGGTACAGCGCGCGTCGGTAGGGCTCCTCGAGCTCGAGCAGCGCCATCGCGACCTGCTTGCGCAGCTCCAGCTCACCCGAGAGCTCGCTGGCCGAAGGCAGGGCCTCGCCCCTGGCCGAACGCCGCTCGCGCTCTGCGCGCTGCGCCGTGGTGCGCTTCCAGTCGAGCCACAGGTTGCGCACCACGCCCGAGAGCCACGGCCGCAGCGTGCGCGGGCCTGAACCCGACTCGCGCGCCGACAGCGCCGCGACCCACGCGTCCTGCACCAGGTCCTCGGCCGCCTGCGGATCCGCCGCCAGCTTGCGCGCGAGGCTGCGCATCCACTGGTCCTCGGCCAGGAGCCCGGCGAGATCGAGGTTGGGCGGCACGGTCATCCAGGGTATCCGTCCGAGGCGTGCGCTGGATTTCCTGGGGTAAGGCAACTCTTCAAGCAAACGGCGGGTGCCCGTGTGCTCCTGCCGCGCCCCTGAGCGAGGCTCGATCCCGGCCACGTCACCGTCCGGCTCTCAGGCCAAAGACCCGCTGCTCCGCGGGACACGCGCCAGCATCGGCGCTACCGCCGACGCCCTTCCACGACCGCGATCTCGACGCAGCGTTCGAACATGGCCAGATCCGAGTACAGCTCCAGGCCGGCAAGGCGCCTGCGTTCTTCGACCCACACCTCGAAGCCGGATGCTCGCACCGCGCCAGCCATCATCAGATTGTCGCCGAGCTCGAAGTCCGCGATCACGAGCGAGCCCTGGCGTTGACATCCGGTTGACAGCGGTCAGGTACCAGACAGTACGCTGACTCGCATGCGAGCGAGGGCAGTCGGAATGAGCAAGGCCTTCGACCGCGTCCCCGCGCGCGCCTGGCTGGTGCTCGGCGCGGCGCTGGTCTCGGCGCTCGTGCTCGCGGCGGTCGGCCTCTTCTCCTACGGCAGCCTGGGCGCGGATCCGGCGCTGGCCGGCCAGGCGACCCTGGCGCGACTCGCGGGCGGCGTGGCCGACGGCGTGGTGGCGGAGTGGGAGCGCGTGCGGCGCGACCAGGCCGTCTGCGCCGGGCCGAAGAGACTGGTGTGGAGCGCAGAACCGCCGCCGGCGGCGCGCGCGGCGCTCGAGCTGCCGAGCGTCGAAGACCGCGTGCTCGACGCGCTGCTCTCGGAAGCCACGCGCCTCGAGCACGACGAGCACGACCCCGTGCGCGCCTTGGCGATCGTGGTCGATGCCGCTCGGCGACCGGCCGACCCGCAGCGACGGGCCGAGCTCGCGCTGCGCACGATCCAGCTCGCGCGCGCCACGCACGACGACGCGCTCGCGCGCAAGACGTGGCAGCAGGCCTGGCCCGAGATCGATCCCGGGCTCGCGCGCAACGGCACGAGCGTGCTGCTGCTCGCCACGCTCGCCGCTGGCCCGACGCCCGAGCTCGTCGAGCGCGCGGGCGCGCGCGATCGCCTGGCGCAGCTGTGGAGCCGCGGCGAGCTGGCCCTGCCGCTCGAATCGCCGCCCGCGGCGAGTCCCGAGCTCGCCGCCGCGCTGGCCGAGCCCGCGCCGCTGTGCGCCGAGCTGCGCCGCCGCTTGCAGGAGCTCGTGCCCGAGGCCGCGCTCGACGAGCGCCTGGAGCGCACGCGGCTCGTCGACCGCGCGCGGGCGCTGGCCGCGGTCTTCGGCGCGCTCCCCGCCCCGCTCGACGGCGATCTCGCCCGCCTCGCCTCCACGGCCACGCACGAACTCCTCTACCGCCGCGCGAGCTCCAGCGAGTGCGAGGGCGTGCTTCTCGCGCGCGACGCGACGCGCGCGCGCCTCGAAGCCAGCCTCGCCGGGCATGAGCTCCTGCCACCGGACTTCACGCTCGACTTCACGGGCACGGACGCGGCCCGTGGACCGATCGTGCGCGCCGCGACCGAGCTGCCCGGCTCGCCGCTCGCCTTCGTGCTGCGCCACGCCGACCCCGAGCGCATTCTCAGCGCCGTCGGTCAGCGCCAGGCCTGGATCCGCGGCGCGCTGTTCGTGCTGGCGCTGTTCACGGCCGCGGCCGGCGCGTCGACATTCCGCGCCATCGTGCGCGAGCGGCGCCTGGCAGCGTTGAAGTCGGCCTTCGTGGCCAACGTCTCGCACGAGCTGCGCACGCCGATCGCCTCGATCCTGCTCCTCGCCGAGAACCTCGAGCGCGGGCGCGTGGCCGACGACGACGCGCGGCGGCGCTACCACGGCCTGATCCGGCGCGAGGCCGAGCGCCTGCGCGGGCTGGTCGAGGACGTGCTCGACATGGCGCGCCTGGAGCGCGGCGAGGCGCTGAGCTGGAACAAGGCGACGCTGGCCACGACGGAACTCGCCAACGCGCTCGAACTCGCCGCGCGTGAGCGCGTGGCCGCGGCCGAAGGCACGCTCGAGTTCACCACGCGCGCGCTGCCCGAGCGCGTCGAGGTCGACGCCGAGGCGCTGCGTCGCGCGCTGCTGAACCTGGTCGAGAACGCGCTGCTGCACTCGGGTTCGAGCGCGCTCGATCTCGCCCTGGAGGGCGACGGCGCGGGCGGCATCGTGCTCCGCCTGCGCGACCACGGCCGCGGCGTGCCGTCGCCCGAGCGCGAGCGCATCTTCGAGCCCTTCGCGCGCCTGGAGCACGCCGACGCCGCGCCCGGCACGGGCCTGGGCCTCGCCATCGTGCGCGAGGTCGCCCTCGGCCACGGCGGCCGCGCGAGCGTGCGCGCGCCGGAGAGCGGGCCGGGCGCCGTGTTCGAGCTCCACCTGCCGGCCGGCGGAGGCGCGGCGTGAGCGCGACGCGCGTCTTGGTGATCGAGGACGAGCTCCCGCTGCGCCTCGCGCTGTGCGACGCGCTGCGCGGCGAGGGCTTCGAGGTGCTGGAAGCCGCCGACGGCGAACGCGGGCTCGCGCTGGCGCTGGCCGAGGCACCCGAACTCGTGCTGCTCGACCTGATGCTGCCGAAGCGCGACGGCTTCTCCGTCCTGCGCGCGCTGCGCGAGGACCGCCTCAGCTCGGCGGTGGTGATCCTCTCGGCGCGCGGCGAGGAGTGGGACCGCGTGCAGGGCTTCGAGTACGGCGCCGACGATTACGTGGTGAAGCCCTTCTCGACGCGCGAACTCGTGCTGCGCCTGCGCGCCGTGCTCGCGCGCAGCGCCGGGCGCACGCCGGGCCTGCGCGAGGAGGGCGCCAAGGTGCGCATCGGCGAGGCGGTGGTCGACTTCGCCGCCTACACCCTCGAGCGCCCGGGCGCGCGCCACGGCCTGTCGCGCATGGAGCTCGAGCTGCTGCGCTACTTCCTCGCCCACGAGAACACGACCCTCGACCGCGGCACGCTCCTCGACGACGTGTGGGGCCGCGACGCCGATCCGACCGCGCGCACGGTGGACACGCACGTCTTGAAGCTGCGCAAGAAGCTCGAGCCCGAGCCCGAGAACCCGCGCCACATCCTGACCGTGCACGGCGTGGGCTACCGCTTCTGCCGCCAGGGCGAGTTGACGAGCCGTTGACAGGCGCGCCACGCGGCGGTCACAGGTCGGGAGGAGCGCGGCGGTACAAGGGGCCGAGAGACTCCGCGCGGAGTCGAATCGGCAGGGAACTGGAACTGAGGACGACGATGAACGCAAAGACGACGAGGGTGATCCTGGGTGGCGCGCTGATCCTGGCAGGGACGACGGCGTGGGCACAGCATACGGAGACGGTGGCGGACGCCCGGGTGCTCATCGCCGACGCGCGGGCGTTCGCCTCGAGCGTGACGACTCAGGAGGGGCTGGCGCTCCTGAAGGAGATCGCCGCAGCACGCGTGGCGATGGACGTCGAGGGCGATCTCGGCGCGGTGGAGAAGACGCTGGACGCGCTCGCGCGACGGGCTCTGGACGGGAAGGGCTTCGAGGGGCAGACCGAGGCCCTCGTGCAGCTCGCCCTGGCGCGCGCGGACCTCTACATGAGGCTTGGCCAGCGCGCGGAGGCCCTGGACGCCGTGCGCGTGCTCAACCGCTTCACGTTCAAGCTCGGGGAGATCGTCGCGTTGCCCCCCCCGTCGCTGGCGAGCGCGCAGGCGGCCGAGCACGACCCGCGCCTCGTCGCGCGTCGAGAGCAACTCGAACGCGAGGCCGGACAGGGCTCCGACCCGGCCGCCAGCTCGCTGAAGAGCCTGATCGACCGGTACATCGAGCACGAAGACTGGGTGCGGATCACGTACATAGGCACGCCCGCGGCCGAGTACGTCGGGCAGGCGGCGCTCGACTCGGCGAACGTCTTCCCCGGCGGCGAGGATCCGCTGACCATGCTGGTGAAGATCGACGAGCGCTATGCCGTGCGCTTCCTCCTCGAGCACTTCGACGCCGGCGGCGGGCTGTGGAAGAAGCGCATCCTGCGCGCGCTCGGCGCCAACTCGGCGGTCTCGAACGCCGGCACCTGGACGAGCAGCGACCCGCACGTGTGCCTCGAGCCCGAGCTGCTGAGGCTCCTCGAGCGACTGCTCGCCGTGCCCGAGACCGCCGTCGACACGCTGCGCCTGCTCTTCGTCGTGCAGCAGAACGACGCGCTCACCGAGGGCCTGGTCGCCGCCCTCGTGCGCGGCCTGGCGAGCGACGGGCCGGAGTTCGCGAGCGCGGCGATGCAGCTCTTCGAGGGCAACGACACGCCCAGCGCCCAGCCGGTGCTGGAGGCCGCGCTCGCGCTCCCCGACGTCCGCCTGCGGCGCCTCGCCGCGGCGAAGCTCGCCAACTTCGAGCGCAGCGAGGCCCTGCTCGCGCGCGCCGGCGACGCCGACCCGGAGATGCGCAAGACGGTCGCATGGGCGCTGGGCGTCCACGAGGGCTGGCTCGCGCAACAGGGCGGTGCAAAGACGAAGCTCTACTGGAATTCTCCGCTGCCGGCGCGCGACCTGCCCGTCCTGCGGCGCCTGCTCGCCGACGCGGACGAGAACGTGCGCGCCGTGGCGGTGACGAAGCTCGGCGGCCTCACGCCCCCGCTCGAGGCCGCCGCCTACGACGCGCTCCTGGCGGATCCCTCGGCGCTCGTGCGCGCCGAGCTCGTGCCGGCGTGGCGCATCCCGGCCGAGCTCCGGGCGCGCGTGCTCGGCCAGCTCGCGCGCGACGCCTCGCTGGACGTGGTGGCGAAGGTGGACAAGGTCCTCGAGGACGCCTCAAAAAACAGCGACCCGCTCGCCAGGGATCCCCGGCCGTACCTGCCCGCGCTCGAGGCGCGTCTGAAGGACGCGGAGCGCCCGCTCGACGGCTACCTGCGCTCACGCTGCATCCATTCCCTGATCCAGAGCGACGAGGGCCTGCGCGCGCTGGTGGGCTGGGTCCTGGCCACGGGGGACGCCGGGCTGCTGGATGAGGTTTGCGACGGAACCACGGCCGAGCTCTGCCTCACGCTTCCCGACGAGTACCTGGCGCGCCTGCTGGCGACCTCGAACCAGGCCGCGGACGGTCCATGGGGCCCGACCTGGGCCGCGCTAGCGTCCGCCACGCCGCGGCGCGGCGCAGCGCTCCGGCTCCTGTTCACGAACGCGAACGCCTCGCGCACCGTGCGCCTGACGGCGGCCGCGCTGGCCGCCGACGGGACGAGCGCGTACCGCGACGCGCTGCTGAAGCTCCTCGAGCTGCCGACTTGGAGGGAACAGCCGCTCGACGCGAGCGAGCGCAACCAGCTCGCCGACGCCAGGGGACGCATCGCGAAGGCGGAGCGCAACGCCGTCGCCCTCGCCGTCGTCAAGGACGCCGCCATCCCGCCCGAGATCGCGCGGATCTTCGTGGGCGACTATCCGCTCGACGCGCCGGGCAGCCGCGAGCTCACGCAGGCCGTGCTCGAGCGCTGGTTCAAGCCCGAGGTGCCGCCCAGCGACGCCGTACGCCAGGCGCTGCGCCACCTGGGTTCGCTGCCCGAGCTCGCGCAGCCCGCGCTGCTCGAGCGCGCGCTCTTCCAGCCCGCGTACGCGAGCGCCGCGGTCGAGGCGATGGGCGCGCTGCGCGATCCCGCCCTCGTGCCGCTGCTCGGGCGCGCGATGGGCGCGGAGTGGATGCCGGTGAACGGGGACCCCGGTCGCTCCGAGATCCAGGTGAGGGCTGCCGAAGCGCTCGCCGGCCTCGCATCCGAGGCTGCCGCGCCCTTCCTGCTCGAGGGCCTCAAGTCGAACGACCCCACGCTGTTCAACGTCTGCATCGAGGGCCTCGACCGCATCGAGGAGTACGACCGCCGCGCGCGCGCCTGGCGCGACCGCGCCGTGGCGCCGCCGACGAAGGAGAGCGCGCTGGCCGAACTCGTCACGATGCTCGCCGACAAGGATCCGGTGCTACGCCGGCAGGCGGCACTCGGCCTGGGCACGCTCGGCGCCGTGGAGACGATCCCGCAGCTCATCCGCCTGCTCAAGGACGCCGACGCGAGCGTGGTCGCGGCGGCGCAGCAGGCGCTCGAGCGCCTGAACGCGCGCAAGGACGAGGCGCCGAGCGACGGATAGCTTCGCTCAGCGGTCGAACGCGTCCCTCACGGCCGCAGCACGGTGCGCCGCGCGGGATCGAGCTCGACCGGCAGGCGCAGGAGCTCCGCCTCACCCTGGAACAGGACCAACGTGCGCGCCGTCTCGGGCACCAGCAGGAGGCCCGAGCGCCCGTCGAGGAGCATGGCTTGGCTTGCCGCGGAGCTCAGCAGGCCGCGCTCGCTGCCAAACAGTTCGCGAAGCTCGAGGCGCTCGCCGCGCGCGTCCAGGAGCTCGATGTGCTCGACGGCCCCCGCGGCGCGCGCGTGCTCGACCTGGAGCTCGCACAGCTCGGGCTCGACGAGCTCCAGGTGCTCGAGGTCGGTACGCTCGGCAAGCGACACCGAGCGCGAGCCATGGCGGCTGCGGAGTTGGAGCTGCACCACCGACGTCGAGAGGAGCGCGAATTCGAAGCGGCCGTCGGCGTCGGTGGTCACGCCGAGCTCGAGGCCCGCACCGCGCGGAGGCAAACAGGTCTCCAGGGTGGGGCGCGGACGCAGCTCGAGACCCGCGCGTGGCGTTCCGTGCGCCGAGAGCACGCGTCCGGCGACGCGCCGCGTGGACTCGCGCAAGAACTCGAGCTCCAGCGCGCGGTCTCCGGCCACAACCGGCCAGGGACCCGCGCAGGTCGCGCTCCGCGGATCGAAGGCGAAGAGCGCGTACTCGCGCTCCATCAAGCCGCCGAGCTCGAAGTGGCCGTCCACGTCGCTGCGCGCGAACGGTTCGACGCCGCCACCGAGGAGTGCTTCGACCGACGCATCCTTCGCCATCCCCGAGCCGTTCGGCAGGCGCTCCCAGGCGCGCTCGAAGTGCGTCGTGTCGTCCAGCCACAGGACGAGCCCGGCACACGGCGCGCCGGTGGCATCGCGGATGCGCCCGGCGAGCGTGAGCGGCGCCGCGCCGAGGAGCAGCACGAAGGGCGCGGCGAGGTCGCGCTCGAGCAGCGACTCGCGCGCCGGCAGGCGCTGCTCGGCGAGCGCGATCAGCGTCGCGCTCTCGATGTCCTGCAGAGTCCAGCGACCGTCGGCCTCGTGCACTATGCCGCCGCTCGCTCCGTCGAAGGGCAGCGCGAAGCGGCCGAAGGCGTCCGTGCCCGTGCTCGCCTGGCCGGCGGAGACCCGCGCGTTCGCGCAGGGCGCGCCGGTGGGCTCCAGGACGACGCCGCGGAGCTCGATCGTTCCGGGCCGCCGCCGCAGCACGAGTACGAGATCGCGCGCGCCCGTCGCGGGCAGATCCGCGGCCACGCCGTCGTGGCCCGGCGCGCTGGCCTCGAGGCCGACGTTCACGCCGCCGGCGATACCGTGCAGCTCGAAACGACCGGCGTCGTCGCTGCGCGTGCGCCAGCCCTCCGTGTCGAGGCCGAGCGGATGCAACCCGAGCTCGCGGAACAGCGCCGCGCGCGGCAGGAAGGCGACCTCCGCGCCGGCAACGGGCTCACCGTCCTCGTCCACCACCATCCCCGCGCAATCGAGACGCGGCGCCACCACCACGGTCCAGCGCCCGAGGGCGTTCCCGGGGACGAGCGTGACGAGCTCGGGTTCGAGGCAAGCGACGCGCGCGGCGACCACGGGCGCGCGCGCGCCTAGGGCCAGCGCGAACGAGCCGTCGGCAGCGCTCTTGGCTTCCTCGTCGCCGGCCTGCGCGGGCTTCCAGGCGATGCGCGCGGCGCCCACGGGCGAGCCGTGGACGTCCAGCACGCGCCCGGAGATCGTTGGCGCGGCGCTCGACTCGGCTGACGCGAGCGCGGGCGGCGTGGCCGCGCGAGGGAGCGCCTCGCGCGCGGCGGGTTCGAGCTCGGGCGCTGGCGCGCTGTAGCTCGGCGGAACCACGGGCGCGGGCTCGAACTCGGGTCGCCCGCGGACGAGCGCGGCGCGCCCGCTCCACCACCACAGCGCGGCAAGGCCGAGCAGCAGCGCCGGAACGGCGAGCTTCAGCGCGCGCGACCTCCCCGTGCGGGGCTCGAACTCGCTCGAGCGGGACATGCTCGACACCTTAGCGCGCTTGGCGACCCGGGAAACGCGCGCACTCCCCGCCGACAACAGTTCGAACGTCCTACGGCCGCAGCACGGTGCGCTGGGTCGGGTCGACCTGGAGCGGGACCCGCACGAGCTCGGTCTGGCCCTGGAACAGCGCCAGCGTGCGCGCGCTCTCGGGCACCTGCACGACGCCCGAGCGGCCGTCGGCGAGCGCGCCGCGCGGACCGAGGGTGAAGGCGACGTGCCTCGACTGGTTCACGATGCGCTCGATCACGTCGAGCTCCGTGCCCGCGGCGTCGAACACGCCGAAGGAGTCGGCGGCGCTCGGGCTCGCGAGGATCAGCTGCAGCTCGCACAGTCGCGGGCGAACGATCTCTATGTGCTCGAGGTCGGTGACGGAGTCCAACGCCACGCTACAGGAGCTTTGCATGCCAACCACTTCGAGCCATGTCCCGTGCGTGGCCATGGCCGGGAACTCGAAGCGGCCCTGCTCGTCCGTGTCGACCCAGTACTGGCCACCGCTGAGCTGCGGCGGGTCGCGCCAGATCTGCGTGCGCCGCGGCTTGACCATCGCTCCGACGACCGGACTGCCGTCGCCGTACACGACGCGGCCGGCGACGCGCGTCGTGCCCGGCTCGTCGGCGAGCACGAGTTCGAGGTCGAGGTCCCCCGCCGTCACGAGCTCACTGCGCTGCGCGGCCGTGCGCGAATCGAAGAGCTCGAGCGTGAGCGCGCCCTCCGGGAGGCAACCGAGCTCGAAGGTGCCGTCCGCCGCCGTGAGGGCGCCGAACCAACCGGACTCCTGCCCGCAGAGCTCCTCCTCCACCGTGTGCGCGCCGTCCTCGGGCTCGCCGGGCGGAACGTTGCCGAACGGCGTCAGCGCGCGCGGCCACAGCACGACGCTGGCCCGCGGCTCGCCCTGCGCATCGACCACGCGCCCGGCGACGGCGAGCGGCGCCGCGCCGAGCTGCAGCACGAGCGGCTGTGGCGGCGCGTCGCGCGTGAACTCGACGAGCGCCGGCAGGTGCTGCGGCGCCAGCGCGATCAGGCGCGCGCCGTCGCCTTCCTGCCAGTGCCAGTCGTCGTTCTCGGCGCGCTCCCACCGCCCCGCGCCCGCGGGCAGCGCCAGACGGAAGCGCCCGTCCGCGTCACTGCGCACGAGCTCCTGGCCGGCCGAGACCTTCGCGCCCGCGAACGGACGGCCGTCGGGGCCGAGCACGAGGCCGTCGAGCGCGAGCGCGTCCTGCTCGCGCTCGAGCGCGATCACCAGCCCGGAGTCGGCGACCGCCGGCAGGTCGAACAGGCGCTCGCGGAAGCCGACGGCGCGCACGCGCAGGGCGAGGTGCTCTCCGCCGGCGAGGTCCGCCAGCGCGAAGTGTCCGCTCACGTCGCTCTGCGTGCGCCAGCCCGGCGTCTCGGCCGCGCGCGGGAGCTGCATCTCCAGCACGCGGAACAGGCTCGGGCGCAGGACGAAGGCGAGCTCCGCGCCGGCGATCGGCGCCGCGCTCGCATCGACCACCAGGCCGGCGAAGGACAGCGCCGGCGAGACGATGACGATGTGCACGTCGTCGAAGATCCCTTGACCGGCAACGAGCGTCGTGTAGCGCGCATCGAGGCAGCGGATCTCGCGGAAGCGGTCGCCGTCCTCGCAGGCGAGGGCGAAGCTCCCGTCGAGCTCGGTCGTGGCGCGCGGCGGATCGCCGGCCGCGCTCGCCAGCTCGACCTCGACCGCGCCGATGCCGTTGCCGGCCGTATCGATAACGCGCCCGGTGAGCAGCGGCGGGGTCGACTCCAGCGCCTGTTGACCAGGCGGCGCCTCCGCAGGCTGAGCCTCGCGCAGCGCGCTCGTCGGCGCCGTCGGAGCGGCGAGCCGCGCGCCCGCGACGCTCGCAGCGGGCTCTGCGAAGGCCGCCGGCGCGCCGAGGTTCGCGTTCACCGGCGCCGGCTCGCCGCGGTTCCACCACCACGCCAGACCGCCAGCGAGACACACCGCCGCCGCCGCGACCTTCCAGCCGCTCGCCATCGCCGCCACCTCCAGCGCTCCCGCCCCCGTGCTCGCCGGTCGGGCGAGCGTGAGCAACGTCGCGGCCCAGGCCTCCCGCTTGCCGCCGTGCGCCGCGTCGAGCTCGACGCGCAGCTTCGCCAGCGCGCGCTGCACGCGCTCGTGCACGGTCGAGACGCTCACGCCCTCGGCCGCCGCGATCGCGGGCAGCGAGAGATCGCGGAAGAAGCGCAGCACGACCGTGCGCCGCAGCGGTTCCTCGAGCGCAAGCACGGCCTCGGCCACGCGTTTCCTGAGTTCGACCTCGGCCGCCAGATCGCTGCTGGAGGGCACGAGCTCGCCGCGCGCCGCCGTGCGCTCGCGCCGCTCGCGCCGCGCGCCCGAGCGCGCGCCATCGCGCCACAGGTTGCGCAAGACACCGCGCAACCAAGCGCGCGCCGAATGCGGGCGCGCGCCGCTCGACAGCGCCGTCAGGTACGTCTCCTGCACCAGATCGTCGGCCGCGCCCGGATCGCGCACCAGCCGCGCGGCGAGTGCCCGGATCCAGCGGTCTTCGCTCAGCAGGGCCTCGAACTCGCTCGCGGGGGGCATGCTCATCACCCTACCGGTCGCCGCCGCGCGCCTGGGCTTTCGGCTCGAAGGGCGAAAAGCGCGCGCTACTCGCTCTTCAAGAACGGCACCGTCGCCGCCTCGAGCACCTGGAAGCGCGCGCGCTTGCCGAGCGCGCTCTGCAGAGCGCCATAGGCGCCGTCCAGGAGGCGTAGGCGCAGCACGAGCTCGGTGTCGCCCTCCACGCGTTGCTCCAGCACCGTGCCGGCGGCCTTGAGCGTGGCGATGCCCTTGCCGTCGCCGGCGGAGATGCGCACCTCGACCACGGGCGAGCGCGCGTTGATGCGCTGCGTCACCACGGCCGCGAGCTTGTCCAGGCCGAGGCCGGTGACGGCCGAAACCAACACGACCTCCTCGTGGCGGCCCTGGGCCAGGGGCTGGACGTGCAGGGTCTCGTCGACGCGGTCGATCTTGTTCAGCACCAGGACGTCGGCCGTGCGCCGCGTGAGCTGCGCCAGCGTGTCCTCCACCGCTTTGACTTGCACCGCGGCGTCGGGGTGCGCGGCGTCGACCACGTGCATGAGCAGCTCGACGTTGAGCGCTTCCTCGAGCGTGGCGTGGAACGAAGCCACCAGATGGTGCGGCAAGCGCTGCACGAAGCCGACCGTGTCGGAGACGAGCACCATGCGCCCATCGCCGAGCTTCCACTGGCGCGTGCGCGTGTCGAGCGTGGCGAAGGGCATGTCGGCCACGAACTCGCTGGCGCCGGTGAGCGTGTTGAGCAAGGTCGACTTGCCGGCGTTGGTGTAGCCCACCAGGCCCACGGTGAAGTGCTCGGCGCGACTCTTCACCGCTCGCCGCGTGTGCTCCTCGATCTGCTCGAGACGGTGCTTGAGGTCCTGGATGCGCTTGGCGATCAGGCGCCGGTCGGTCTCGAGCTGCGTCTCGCCCGGGCCGCGCGTGCCGACCACGCCCTCCATGCGCTCGAGGTGCGTCCACATGCGCTTCAGGCGCGGGCGCAGGTACTCCATCTGCGCCAGTTCGACCTGCAGGCGCGCCTGAGCGGTGCGCGCGCGCGCGGCGAAGATGTCCAGGATCAGCTCGGAGCGGTCGAGCACGCGCACGCCCCAGTGCTTCTCCAGGTTGCGCAGGTGCGCCGGCGAGAGGTCGTTGTCGACCAGCACGGCGTCGGGTTGCAGGCGCTCGATCGCGGCCTTGACCTCGCCCACCTTGCCGCGGCCCATCAGCGTCGAGGCGTCGGGCACGGGGCGCTTCTGGATCAGCGGCTCGTCGGCGCACAGGGCCTCGGCGCCGGCGGCCGCGACCAGGCTCATGGCCTCCGACAGCGGGCCGTCGTGCTCGGCCGCCTGGCCGGGGAAGAGCACGCCGCACACCAGGATCTTCTCACGCGGCGGGCGCGTGGCCGTGGGCTGGCGACTCATGCGACGGGCAGTTCGGCCTCGATCGGCACGCGCTCCACCCCTACCTCGGCGATGTGCCCTTCGACGAAGACCGGCGTGCAGCGCGTGTGCGCGCGCCAGTCGGGATCCGGCGCGGGGTGGTCGGCGCGCCAGTGCACGCCGCGCGATTCGGTGCGCAGACGCGCGCCGAGCGCGACCAGCTGCGCGACGGTGAGCAGATTGACGAGCTCCCAGGTGGCCGGCTCGGGCGTGCCGAGCTCGCTGACCGCGCGGTGCCACAGGCGGATCTTGGCCTGCGCGTCCTCGATCTCGGCCCCGCTGCGTTCGATGCCGAGCTGGCGCCACATCAACGACTTCAGCGAGTAGGTCACGTCCTGCACGTTCACGCGCATGCCGTCCGGGGCCACGGTCGGCGCGCGCGACGCGCGCACGCGCCAGTCCTGGATGCCGCGACCCTGGGCCTCTTCGGCCGCGCACTTGCCGGCGCGCTCACCCACCACCAGGCCCTCGAGCAGCGAGTTCGAGCCCAGACGATTCGCGCCGTGCAGGCCGGAGCTCGCGCACTCGCCCACCGCCCACAGGCCCGCGACCGTGGTGCGCCCATCGGCGTCGGCTTCCAGGCCGCCGATCCAGTAGTGCGCGCCGGGGCGCACCGGCACGGGGTCGCGCGCGATGTCGATGCCGAAGTAGCGGCACACGCGGCTGATGAGCGGAAAGAGCGCGTGCGGGTCGCCCTTGACGCTGGAGAGGTCGAGATAGGCGCTGGTGTCCTGGGTGGCGACCATGCGCTTGAAGATCGCGCGGCTCACCACGTCGCGCGGGGCGAGCTCGGCCCCGGGCACGGACTCCATGAAGCGAGACCCGTGGCGGTCGCGCAGCACGCCGCCCGCGCCGCGCACGATCTCGCTGATCAGCACGCGCGCCGCGCCGGCGATGTAGAGGAGCGTGGGATGGAACTGGAAGAACTCCGGATCGCGCACCACCGCGCCGGCGCGGAAGCCGATGGCCACGCCATCCCCCGTGGCGATCGCGGGGTTGGTCGTCTCGCGATACAGCTGGCCCGCGCCGCCGGTCGCGAGCACCACCGCGCCGGCCGAGAACACGGCCAGCTCGCCACGCGCGGTGCGCACCAGCGCGCCGACCACGCGCCCGTCGTGCGCGCACAGGAGGTCGATCACGAAGGTGTCGGCGAAGTGCGTGATGCGCGCGTGTGCGCGCAGCGCGCCACCGAAGGTGTGCTGGATCTCGCGCCCGGTGCCGTCGCCGCGCGCGTGGATCACGCGCGCCTGGCTGTGGCCGCCCTCGCGCGAAAGCTCGTAGCTGCCGTCGCGACGCCGGTCCCAGTGCGCGCCGCGCCGCTCGAGCTCGGCGATCGCTCCCGGGCCGCCGCGCACGATCGACTCGACCACCGCGCGCTCGCCCAGGCCGCAGCCGACGGAAAGCGTGTCCGCCACGTGGGCCGCGAGCGAGTCGCCGTCCGCGAGCACGGCCGCCACGCCACCCTGGGCGTAGATCGTGTTCGACTCCTCGAGTCCCGCTTTCGTGAGCAGCGCGACCTCGATCCCGCTCTCGGCCGCGGCCAGGGCGGCCGAGGCGCCCGCGACGCCGGCCCCGACCACCAGCACGCCGAAGCGGTAGATGGGCACCTGGCGTGAATCGACGGAGAGGAGGCGCCCCGGGTAGTCGAGCTCGAACCGCTGCTTCAAGGCGCGCCATTGTAGGGGCCGAGGAGGTCCAGACCCCGCTCCCCCAGGAAGCCTTTCTGCGGCCGTCCATCGGGCCTCAGTCGTTGCCCTAAGCCCAAGTCTCGAAGCGAGTTGCCGCGCTCGAAACGGCCCGGGATGCAGAAAGACAGTTCGGTACTTGTTCGGGTTCGGATCGGCGATAGATTAGGGCCTTGTTCGGGTTCCGGCGGGAGGCAATCCCCCCCCGCCTCCTGCCGGAGTCCGAGCCTTCCGCGAAGCGATCCCCATCCCTTCACTCGCCCCCGCAAGCCAAACAGGAGAGTTCGCCATGTCCTCCCGGCTCGTTCGCTCCCCTTCCTTTCACTCCGAGCTCTTGTCCTACTTGTTCTTCGTGACCCTGATCGCGGCCACCTTCCTCGTCTGATCGTGAGCACCACCGTCCCGCTCACCCGGCGCCAGCGCGACATCCTGCGCTTCTTCGAGGAGTACAGCTCCCACGAAGGCATCAGCCCCACGCTCGAGGAAGTCGCGCGCCACTTCGGGCTGAACAAGGTCACGATCTTCGGGCACGTCGCCGAGCTGGAGCGCAAGGGCTGCCTGCGGCGCGCGGCGCCGGGGATCAGCCGCGGCTTGCAGATCGTGCGCGAGAACGCGGCCCAGCCGAGCTCGACTGCGAGCGCTCCGGCGCGGGCACCGGCGAGCAACGGCCCGACCTCTCTCCCGATTCTGGGCACGATCGCGGCTGGCGCGCCGATCGACGCGCTCGAGGTCCCCGAGGTGCTGGCCTTCGAGGAGCTCGTGCCGCCGGGCAGCGACGTCTACGTGCTCCGCGTGCGCGGCAATTCGATGATCGAGGACTCGATCCGCGACGGCGACATGGTCCTGGTCGAGCGCCGCAGCGACCCGCTGCCCGGCGAGACCGTCGTGGCCGTGCTGCCGGGCGAGCTGGCCACGCTCAAGCGCTACTACCCCGAGCAAGACGGCCGCATCCGCCTGCAGCCGGCGAACGCCGAGCTCTCGCCGCTGTGGGTCGACGAGGTCGAGGTCCGCGGCGTTGTGATCGGCGTGATCCGCCGCTACTGAGCGCGAGCGGCGCGAGTCCGCGCACGCGCCCGACGGAAAAAAACTTCCGCCTTCAGCTGCTCCCCACCGTGGGGCGAGAATCCCTCGCCCGCCCGTGAGGATCCTGCAGTTCAACAACTACGCCGACCCGATCGGCGGCGCCGAGGTCTACGCCCTGGCGCTCACGCGCGAGCTCGCCGCGCGCGGCCACGAGGTCGGATTCTTCGGCACGGCGCCCGAGCGCGAGGTCGATGAGCCGAACCTGCGGGTTGTGCGCCGACCGCGCTACGACGCGGCGGTCCTCTTCCGCGATGCGCTCGTGCGCCAGGCGCTACAGGACTACGTGGCGCGCTTCCGCCCCGAGCTGATCCACGTCCACAACGTCTTCTCGCTCGGCATCGACGTGCTCGAGGCCCTCGGCGCGTGCGGCGTGCCGCTGCTGCAGACGGTGCACGACTTCAGTCTGCTGTGCCCGAACTCCTGGTGCGTGCTGCCCGACGGCACGCCCTGTCGCGGGGTCGTCGGCGCGCAGTGCTTCGCCCATGGGTGCGAGCAGAACTACCCCTACGACGCCGAGGTCGCGCTGGCCGCGCTGCTCAAGCAGCGCACCCTGGCCGGGATCGTCGACCTCGCCCTGTGTCCGAGCCTGCACCTGGCCGAGCTCACGCGCGCGAGCGGTCAGCCGCACGTGCGGCACCTGAACTACTTCATCGACCCGATCCCGACCGACACGACGGTCGCGCGCAGCGCCAAGGAGCTCCTCTTCATCGGCCGCATGGAGGCCGAGAAGGGCGTCGAGCACCTGCTCGAGGCCATGCCGCTCGTCTTGCGCGCGGATCCGGCGGTGCACCTCTCGATCGTCGGCGGCGGCGCGCTGGCGGAGACGCTGCGCGCGCGCGCGGCAGAACTCGGCCTCGGCCATGCGGTCACCTTCATCCCCCACGTGCCGCGCAGCGAACTCGGGCGCTACTACTCGAGCGCCACGGCCTGCGTGCTGCCCTCGGTGTGGACAGAGAACTCGCCGCTGGTCGCCTACGAATGCCTGTTCGCGGGCCTGCCCATGCTCGCCAGTCGCATAGGCGGCATCCCCGAGCTGGCCGAGGAAGGCCTGGCCGGTTTCACCTTCCGCCCGCGCGACGCGCGCGACCTGGCCGAGAAGGCGCTGCGCCTCTTGGGCATGACGAGCGAAGAGCGCGCACGCATGTCGGCACACATGCGCGCCAAGGCCGAGGGCTTCCGCGTCGGAGCGCACCTGCAGCGCATCGCCGAGCTGTACGCCGAGGCGCGCGCGCATCACGGGGCGCGAATGACGCGCGCGCGCGGTCAGGTGCCCATCGACGGTGACCTGCTGGCCGTGCTGGGCGAGTTCGCGCGCGAGAAGCACCGCCTGGGCGGCTACTTCCGCGAGCACGAGGCCTACATCCGTCACCTGGAACAGACCCTCGCCGCCCAGGGCAGCTCGAAGGCCTCGCCCGAGGAGCACCGACGCCTGATCCAGGAGCTCGAATCCTCGCTGGCGCAGCATCGCGGACGCCTGGCCGCGCTGGAGGGCGAAGGCCCCAAGCAACTGCTGCGGCGCCTGGCGCGCGCGCTGCGGCTGCCCAAGGTCTTCAAGGGCTGACGCGCGCGGCGCGCTATCCTGCCCCCGTGCGGATCCTCCACTTCTGCAACTACGCCGACAAGCTCGGCGGCGCCGAGGTGTACGCGCAGGCGCTGGTCGAGGCGCAACGCGCGCGCGGGCACGAGGTCTCGCTGTTCGGCGCCTCGCCCGAGCGCGAGGAGGACGTGCGCGGCCTGCGCGTGATCCGTCGCCCGCTGTACGACCCCGCGCGGCTCGTGCTCGACGCCGCCGCGCGCAACGCGCTGCTCGAATACCTGCAGCGCTTCCGGCCCGAGGTCGTGCACGTGCACAACGTGTTCTCGGTCGCGCTCGAGTTGCTCGAGGTGCTCGGGCGCGCGGAGCTCCCGCTGGTGCACACCGTGCACGACTTCCAGCTCCTGTGTCCGAATTCCTGGTGTGTCCACGGCGACGGCGCGCCCTGCCCCGGCGGCGCGGGCGCAAAGTGTTTCGCCCACGCCTGCCAGCAGAACTACGCCTACGACGCCTGGGGCGTGCTGCTCGCCGGCCTGCGCCAGCGCCTGGTCTCGGGCTGGGACGCGCTGGCGCTCGCGCCGAGCTCGTACATGGTCGAGCGCCTGCGCGCGAACGGCTGGAACGACGTGCGCCGCCTGCCGTACTTCATCGACTTCCCCGCGCTCGCGCCGGGGCCCGCGCGCCAGCCGTTCGAACTGCTCTACGTGGGGCGCCTGGAGCGCGAGAAGGGTGTCGATGTGCTGCTCGCCGCGCTGCCAGCGCTGCGTGCGGAGCTGCCCGAACTCACGCTCACCCTGCTCGGCGGCGGCTCGCAGGAGCATGCCCTGCGCCAGCTGGCCGGCGAGCTGCGCCTCGGCCAATCCGTGCACTTCCAGAGCGGCGTGGCGCGCGCAGCGCTGCCGCAGCACTACGCCCGCGCCGCGCTGTGCGTCCTGCCCTCGATCTGGACCGAGAACTCGCCGCTGGTCGCCTACGAGTGCCTGCGCGCGGGCCTGCCCATGCTGGGCAGCCGCATCGGCGGCATCCCCGAGCTGATCGAGCCCGACTGCGGCTTGACCTTCGCTCCGCGCGATCCGGCCGACCTGGCGCGCGCGGCGCTGCGCTTCATGCGCCTGCCGCTGGCCGAGCGCGAGCGCATGTCGCAGGCCGCGCGCCTGCGCGCGCGCGAGCACGAGCCCGCGCGCCATCTGGACGAGCTCGAACAGCTCTACGCCACGGCGCGCACGCGAGCGCGCCGGCCCACGCCCGGCCCGCTGGCCGACTACCCCGACCTCCTCGCGGTCCTGCAAGCGCTCGGCGACGAACGCCGCGCGCAACCACCGTCCGCCCCGGCGCCGCTGCAAACGCTGCGCGACCTGGCGCGCAGCTTGGGGCTGCCGAAGATCCTCAAGAACTGAACGCGTCCCGAGCGCGCCGACAGGCTGGCCGAGGCCCGGCGGCTCCAGTGCCGTGTCTCACGAGTTCGTGGCAGATGTCGAGCACGGGCTCGAACGCGCCCTGGGTGACGAGAGCGAACCCACTCGCGTGCAAGCCAAGAACCTGATGCGCAGCGACGTCGCGACGCTGTCCACCGAAGACACGATCGAGAGCGCCCTGGCGCTGTTCGAGGAGGCACGCATCAGCGGCGCCCCCGTGCTCGCCAACGGACGCCTGGTCGGCGTGCTCACGCTGGCCGACGTCTCGCGGCCCGAGCACCAGCGCGACGGGCGCCTGGCGACCGAGCGCGAGTACGAGCTGGCCGAGCCCGCGGGCGAGGAGCTCAGCGACGAGGTCGATCCCGAGGACGTGCTCTACAGCAAGGACGACTACAGCCCCCCGATCCTCGGACGCGAGCGCGTCGGCGACTGGATGTCCGAGGGCGCGGTCGCGGTGCCGCCGGAGACGCCGCTGGAGACGGTGTGCCGGATCATGACCGAGAAGCAGATCCACCGCGTGTTCGTCACCGAACGCGACAAGCTCGTGGGCGTGATCTCCAGCCTGGACATCGTGTGCCACGTGGCGCGCGGCACCGATGGCAGGCGCAAGCCCGGCTGAACTCCGCGCGCGAGGAGAGCTGGCCCCGCGCGCGCGCCTGCGCCTCGGCCCTTGACAGGCGCTAGACGACCGGTCTATTTTCTCGCCCCCGTGCCCCCCGTCGTCAAGGACATCAGCACCCGCGAGAAGCTGCTCGAGATCGGTGCCCAGGCCATCGCCGAGAAGAGCTTCAACAGCTGCGGGCTCGCCGAGATCCTCAAGCGCGCGGGTGTCCCGAAGGGCTCCTTCTATCACTACTTCGCCTCCAAGGAGGACTTCGGGGTGGCGCTGATCGAGAAGGACATCCAGGAGTACATGGAACTCCTGCGCCCGATCCTCTCCGATCGCCGACGCTCGCCGCTGGCGCGCCTGCGGGCCGTGTTCGAGCTCAGCCGCGACGAGTGCAAGAACCACGGCGCGGCGCGCCGCTGCCTCATTCCGAAGCTCGCGCTGGAGACCGCGCAGCTCTCCGAGACGGTGCACGCGGCGGTGAAGTGCGCCTACGACCAGTGGAGCGCGCTGCTCGCGCGCGTGATCCGCGAAGCCCAGGCGGCCGGCGAGATCGGCCGCACGCAGGATCCCGACCGGCTCGCCAACGTGCTGGTCATGCTGTGGGAAGGCGCGACCATCCGCATGCAGATCGATCGCAGCCTGCAGCCCGTGGACGACTTCCTGGCCTTCGTCTTCGACTCGCTCTTGAACGAGCGAGGTTGAGCCCGTCCCGCCCGCCGTCGTCTCGCCTCCACCGCCTAGGCGACCAGTCTACTTGGCCCCCCGCGAGGTCCCCGTTTCCTGGAGATCCCATGCAGCCTTCCGTTCACCCCAGACAACGATCGCTCCGCGCGGGGCTCCGCCGATGACGCGTCGCGGCCAGATCGGATCCGTTCTGCTGCTGCTCACGATCCTGGGCCTCGGCGCCGGACTCGCGGCCTGGAAGCGCGCCGACCTCGCCGCCCAGGAGGCGGCCTCGGCCTCCCAGCCCGAGCCGCAGGAGGCGGTGTCCGTGGCGCTGGCCAGCGAGCGCGAATTCCAGCGCACCACGACGGCGATCGGCACGGTGCGCGCGCTGCGCTCGGTCACGCTGCGCAACGAACTCGCCGGCACGGTGCGCGAGGTCGCGCTGGTCCCGGGGCAAGTCGTCGAGCAGGGCGCGCTGCTGGTCGCGCTGGACGTGGCCGTCGAGGAGGCCGAGCTCGCCGCGCAGGAAGCGCAGGCCGCGCTGGCCGAGACGCTGTTCACGCGCGTGCAGCGCGCGCTCGAGAATCGCGGCGCGTCCGAGGTGGACGTGGACCGCGCGCGCGCCGACCGCGACGTGGCGCGCGCCAACGTGGCGCGCACGCGCGCGGTGATCGAGCGCAAGACGATCCGCGCGCCGTTCCGCGCGCACGTCGGCCTGGCGGACGTGCACCCCGGCCAGTACCTGAACGAGGGCAGCGTGCTGACCTCGCTGCAGGGCCTGGACGCGGCCGTGCACATCGACTTCAGCGTCGCCCAGGACGTGGCCGCGGGTCTGCACGAGGGCGACGCCGTGACGGTCGCCCCGAGCGGCTCCGAGGCGAGCCTGACGGCCGTGATCGTGGCCCTCGACGCGCGCGTCGACGCCAGCACGCGCAGCGCCATGGTGCGCGCGCGCGTGGACGACCCGGCCGCGCCGCGCCCCGGCTCGTCGGTGCGCGTACGCGTCCCGGTGGGCGGCACGCGGCGCGCGGTCACCGTGTCCGCCAGCGCGCTGCGCAAGGGCCCGACCGGCGACCACGTGTTCGTGATCGGACCCGATGCCCAGGGCCGGCCGCGCGCACATCTGCGCGCGGTGCAGAGCGGCGCGCTGCTCGGCGACGACGTCGTGATCGAGTCCGGCCTGCAGCTCGGCGAGCAGGTGGCGACCTCGGGCTCCTTCAAGCTGCGCGAGGGCGTCCTGGTGGCGCTGGTCCCGTCGGACGCCGCGGCGTCCACGCCCCGCTGAGCGGCGGCGAAACCAAGCACAGAGAGCTCCAGCCATGCGCTCGTTCACCGACGTCTTCATCCGCCACCCCGTGCTCGCGGCGGTGGTCAACCTCGTGCTCGTGCTGGTGGGCTGGCGCGCGCTCGCGGCCCTGCCGGTGCAGCAGTTTCCGAAGATCGAGAGCTCGTCCGTGCTCATCACCACGGTCTACACGGGCGCCAGCGCCGAGACCGTGCGCGGCTTCCTGACCACGCCCATCGAGCGCGTGGTCTCGGCCATCAGCGGCGTGGACTACCTCGAATCGACCAGCCGCGCGGGCATCAGCGTCGTGACGGTGCGGCTCAAGCTGAACCACAGCTCGACCGCGGCCCTGGCCGAGGTCACCGCGCGCCTGCAGCAGGTGCGCGCCGAGCTCCCGGCCGAGGCCCAGCCGCCGGTGGTCGAGGTGCAGCGCGCGGACCGGCCCTACGCCTCCTTCTATCTGAGTTTCACCTCCAGCGAGCGCGACGTGCCGGCCGTCACCGACTGGCTGGCGCGCACGCTGCAGCCGCAGCTGGCCACGCTGGAGGGCGTGCAGCGCGTGGGCATCGAGGGTGGCCGCGCGATCGCGATGCGCGTGTGGATCGATCCCGACCGGCTGGCCGCGCTCGAGCTCGCGCCAGGCGACGTGCAGGCGGCGCTGCAGCGCAACAACTACCTGGCCGCGGTCGGCCAGACCAAGGGCAACCTGGTGCAGGTCAACCTGCTGGCCAACACCGACCTGCGCACGGTCGAGGAGTTCCGCGAGCTGATCGTGGCCGAGCGCGGCGGCGCGGTCGTGAGGCTCGCGGACGTGGCGCGCGTCGAGCTCGGCGCCGAAGACGCCGACCTGGTGGCCAAGGTCGACGACAAGAAGGCCGTGTACCTGTCGGTGTGGCCGCTGGCCGGCGTGAACGAGATCGACGTCGCCCACCGCCTGCGCGCCGAGATGGAGCGCCTGCGACCCACGCTACCCTCCGACATCGACATGCGCGTGGCCTACGACGCCACCGTGTTCATGGAGAACGCGCTGGCGGAGATCACCAAGACCCTGACCGAGACGATCGCCATCGTCGGGCTGGTGGTGTTCCTGTTCATGGGTTCCCTGCGCACCGCGCTGGTGCCGCTGGTGGCCATGCCGGTGTCGTTGATCGGCGCGGCGATCGTGATGCTGGCCGCGGGCTTCTCGCTCAACCTGCTGACGATCCTGGCCATCGTGCTGTCGGTGGGCCTGGTGGTGGACGACGCGATCGTGGTGGTCGAGAACGTCGAGCGCCACGTGCGTCTCGGCAAGTCGCGCGTCGACGCGGCCCTGGCCGGCGCGCGCGAGCTGGTCGGGCCGCTCATCGCCATGACCATCACCCTGGCCGCGGTGTACACGCCGATCGGCTTCCAGGGCGGGCTGACGGGGACCTTGTTCCTCGAGTTCGCCATCACCCTGGCCGCCGCGGTGGTGGTCTCGGGCATCGTCGCGGTCACGCTCTCGCCGGTGATGAGCTCGCGCTTCGTGCACGCGCACGGCGCCGAGGGCCGCCTGACTGCGCTGGTCAATCGCGCCTTCGAGCACGTGCGCCGCGGCTACGCGCGCGCGCTGGACGTGGCCCTGGAGATGCGTCCGGCGATCGTGCTCGGCGCGCTGCTGATCCTGCTCTCGGCCTGGCCGCTGTACTCCTATTCGCGGCGCGAGCTCGCTCCGGTCGAGGACCAGGGCCACATCAGCCTGTACCTCGACGCCTCGCCCGACGCGACCACCGAGGCCGTGGACCGCGCCTCGCTCGACGTCGTGAAGAAGATCACCGCCTTCCCCGAGGCGCGCTTCATGTGGTCGTTGACCGCCGGCTGGGGCGGCTTCGGCGGCATGGTCACCAAGGACTGGCGCGAGCGCCCGCGCTCGACCGAGGAGATGTACGGCGAGGTCTTCGGCGCCGTGTCGCAGGTGCCTGGTCTGCGCGTGTTCCCGCGCCTCGATCCCCCGCTGCCCAACGCCGGGCAGTACGACGTGGAACTCGTGCTGCAGAGCAGCGCGCCGCTCGAGCAGATGCTGTCCACGGCCTACGCCGTGGTCGGCGCCGGCTGGCAGAGCGGAAAATTCCTGTACGTCGACACGGACCTGAAGATCGACCGACCCGAGGCGCGCGTGGTCATCGACCGCGAGCAGCTGGCCGACCTGGGCCTCGACCTGGCGGGCGTGGGTCAGGAACTCGGCACGCTGCTGGGTGGCGCCTACGTGAATCGCTTCAACTACTTCGACCGCAGCTACAAGGTCATCCCGCAGCTGGGCGAAGCCGAGCGCGCGACCCTCGGCCCGCTGCTCGACCTCAAGGTCAAGACGCCGAGCGGCGCGCTGGTGCCGGTGTCGACCTTCACGCACATCGAGTCCTCGAGCGCGCCGCGCACGCTCAACCGCTTCCAGCAGCGCAACGCCGTGCGCGTGTTCGGCGGCGTGCGTCCCGGCGTGACCAAGGAGCAGGGCCTGAGCGTGCTGGAGGACGCCGCGCGCGCCGTGGGCGATCCGGACGTGGTCCTCGATTACGCCGGCGAGTCGCGGCAGATCCGGCGCGAGGGCTCGGCCCTGGTGGTGACGCTGGGCTTCGCGCTGGTACTCATCTATCTGGTCCTCGCGGCGCAGTTCAGGAGCTTTCGCGATCCGCTGATCGTGCTGCTCGGCTCGGTGCCGCTGGCGATCTCGGGCGCGCTGTTGTTCAGCTTCCTCGACCTGACCACGATCAACATCTACTCGCAGGTCGGGCTGATCACGCTGGTGGGCCTGATCGCCAAGAACGGAATCCTGATCGTGGAATTCGCCAACACGCTGCAGGAGCGCGGTCTGGCCAAGGCCGCCGCGCTGCGCGAGGCCGCGCTGACGCGCCTGCGGCCGGTGCTGATGACCTCGACGGCCACGGTCTTCGGCCACCTCCCGCTGGTGTTCGTGAGCGGCCCGGGCGCCGAGGCGCGCAACTCGATCGGCACCGTGCTGGTCGCGGGCATGCTGGTGGGCACGCTGTTCACGCTGTTCGTCGTGCCCGTCTTCTACTCGTTGATCGCGGCGCAGCGCGTGCACGCGCAGCGCGACGAGGCCGAGCGCGAAGACGCCACGCACGAACACCGCTCGCGCGCGCCGGCCACGCCGGCCATGGGGGTCGCATGAACGCGCACAGATCTGCGCGGCTCCAGAGCGGCGCGCTCGTCGCTGCGAGCTCCGCGCTGCTGCTCAGCTTGGCCTGCACCGCGGTCGGGCCCGACTACGAGGTTCCGGCGCGCGAACTGCCCGCGACCTGGCACGAGCCCAGCGACTCCGGGCTCGCGGCCGGCACGCCCGAGCTCGCCAGCTGGTGGCGAGCGCTCGGCGATCCGCTGCTGGACGAGCTCGTGACCGAGGCCGCGCGCGCCAATCTCGACCTGCGCGAGGCCCTGGCGCGCGTGGACGAGGCGCGCGCGCTGCGCGGCGACGCGGCCGGCGAGCGCTTCCCTACGCTCGACGCCAGGGCCGGCTGGCGCCGCAGCGGCGAGAGCGACAACACGCCGCTGGGCGGGTTCGTGCCGGTCACGGGCATCTACTCGGCCGGCTTCGACGCCAGCTGGGAGCTCGACCTGTGGGGCCGCGTGCGCCGTTCGGTCGAGGCCGCGGATGCCGAGCTGGCGGCCACGCTCGAGGACACGCGCGCCGTGGCCGTGACCGTCACGGCCGAGGTGGCGCTGAACTACGTCGAGTTGCGCGCCTTCCAGCGGCGCCTCGCGATCGCGCGCGACAACGTCTCGCTGCAGGAGCAGACGCTGGCGCTGGTGCGCGGACGCTTCGAGGCCGGCCTGGTGGGCGAGAGCGATGTGGCCCAGGCGCGCACGAACGTGGCCACCACGCGCTCGCGCGTGCCCACGCTCGAGACCGGCCTGCGCGCGGCCGAGAACCGCCTCGCACTGCTCCTGGGCCAGGCGCCGGGCGCGCTGGCCGCACGGCTCGCGGCCGTGGCGCCGATCCCCGTGCCGCCGCTCTCCGTCGCCGTGGGCGTGCCCGCCGACTTGCTGCGCCGGCGCGCCGACGTGCGCCGCGCCGAGCGCCACCTCGCGGCCGAGAGCGCGCGCATCGGCGTGGCCGAGGGCGAGCTCTATCCGCGCCTCACGCTGTCCGGCAACCTCGGCCTCGCGGCCGAGGAACTCGGCGACCTGTTCGCCGGCGACAGCAACACCTTCGGCCTCGGGCCCTCGCTGCGCTGGAACCTGTTCGACGGCGGGCGCCTGCGCGCGCGCGTGGTGGCCCAGGAGGCGCGCACCGAGCAAGCGCTGGTGCGCTGGGAGCGCAGCGTGCTCGGCGCGCTGGAGGAGAGCGAGAACGCCATGACCGCCTTCGTGCGCGAGCAGGCCCGCCGGCGCTGGTTGCTCGAGGCCAGCACGCAGGCGCGCCTGTCGGTGGAGCTGGCGCGTTCGCAGTACACCTCCGGTCTCGCCGACTTCCAGACCGTGCTCGTCTCCGAGCGCGGCCTGGCCGAGCTCGAGGACCAGCTGGCCAGCAGCGAGGCCGGTATCGCCACGCAGCTGATCCGCGTCTACAAGAGCCTCGGCGGCGGCTGGGACGAGGGCGCGCTCAGCCTGGCCGCCGGCTCCTGAGCGATCATTCGAAGAGTTGACGCGGCCGGCGCATTTCTGGCCGCTGGCTCGGCGAGACGAGCGGGAATCCGGGGCGCAAGTCACGGAGGAGGAGTGGACCTCCCGACCGTGGGGTGTGCGGGCGCTCGCCCTCGCGAAGCCGCAGCGGCCGATTCTGCCCGCCGGGCCGCCCGCGCCTAAGCTACATTGAGCCCCCCCGCGCACCAGAAGCGCGAGGATCCGCCTCGTTCTGGGAGGAATCGCCATGCTCTCGTCACGCTGCCTGCCTGTTCGCATCGGGTTCTTGGCGGTCGTCCTCGCGCCGCTGGCGCAGGCCGGCAACGTGCTACGCGTCGGTCCCGGTCAGCCCTTCGCCGACGTGCAGAGCGCGGTGAATGCGGCCAGCTCCGGCGACTTCGTGCGCGTCGAGCCGGGCCTGTACCCGCCCTTCGTGGTCGACGGCAAGGAGCTCTCGATCGTGGCCGCGGGCGCGAGCTTCGCGCTGGCCGGCACGAGTGGCCAGCCCGAGCTCACCGTGCAGAACGTGCCCGCCGGACGCACGGTGACGATCCACGGCGTGCACATCGATTTCGCCGACAAGCTCGCGCCCGCGGTGCTCGTCGCCAACAACGCCGGCGCGGTGCGCCTGAGCGCGCTGGAGGTCGAGCCCAGCGCCAATCTGTTCGACGCCAGCGTCACGGCCGCGGTGCGGATCGAGAACACGGCCACCTTCTGGCTGATCGATTCGGCGATCTCCTCCAACACGATCCGCCTCGGCAACACGCTCAACCCGCTGTGCGTCGGCACGCGCTGCAACGACGGCCTCAGCGCGCTGGAACTCGTCGATTCGTCGGGCGCCATCCACAACACACGCCTGCGCGGGTACATGAACGACTACACCGCGCTCGGCTGCGGCGGCGATGGCCTGCGCGCGCTGGGCAATTGCCACCTGCGTCTGTACGAGAACGGCTTGCCGCGAACAGCCATGTTCGCCGGCGGCGACGGCGTGTTCGGCGGCAGCGCCGTACATCAGGTGCGCACCCCGCCGGCGCCGAAACTGATCCAGTCCTGCAGCCTGAGCGCGCACACCCCGCTCTACATCCGGGGCACGGGCGTGGCGGCCTTCGGCGGCGAGCCGGGCGGCTTCTACGCCGTCAACAACGACAACGGCGCGGTCTCGATCGGCGGCCAGGTGGTGTTCCAGATCGTCGATCACTGCCCGTTCGCGCAGCGCAACGAGGTCGTGCTCGAGCCGCGCATCGTCCCGCTCGGCGGCACGCTCGACGTGCACCTGCGCAACGGCCGTGACTCCAGCTTCGTGCTGCTGATCGCCGACGCGACGCGCCACGACGCCTACCCGGGCTTCGGTGGGCGCGGACTGCTCGACCCGACGCGGCTCTTGCTGCTGCGCTTCGGCACCACGCCCAAGAACGTGGTCGCGTCCTTCTCGTTCCCCGTATTGAACTCGAGCGCGCTGATCGGCCTGCAGCTCGCCGCGCAGAGCGTGTCCGGACCGCTCGGCGGTGCCTTGCGCGACTTCTCGGTGCCGTCGCTGACGGTCATCGGGCCGTAGATCGCCGTCCGAGGTTCCACTCGACGCGAGCGCGCGCCCCTCGTTGCGCCTACACTGGCGACGAGCTCGCGGAGCACGGAGCGACCGGGGGCGTCTGGCATCGCGGATCGGACGAGAACCTCAGGAGCGAGAGCATGGTCGAGGAAAGAGCGCGCATCCGCGTCTACCTTGTGGACGATCAGGCGATCATCCGCGCCGCGCTCAAGAGCTTCCTGGGTGCGCGCCCCGAGTTCCTGATCGTCGGCGACAGCGCGGATGCGCGCCAGGCGATCGCGGCCATGCCGGCGCTGCGCCCGGACGTGATCGTGCTCGACATCACCATGCCCGGGCTCTCGGGGCTCGACGCGATCCCGTCGCTGCGCAAGCAGCTGCCGCGCGCCAAGATCCTGATGCTGACCCACCACGAGTCGGAGTCCTTCGTGCAGCAGGCGCTGAGCAGCGGCGCCGAGGGCTACGTTTCGAAGAGCTCCGAGCCCGCCGAGCTGGCGCTGGCGATCATGGCCGTCCAGCGCGGCGATCCCTACATCTCGCCCAAGGTCGCCAGCGGCCTCGTGCGCGGCATGCGCCGCGACGGCGCGCCGCCCTCCAAGACGCGCCTCGAAGGCCTCACGCAGCGCGAGCGCGAGGTGTTCCAGCTGCTGGCGCTCGGCAAGAGCAACAAAGAGGTCGCCGCCCAGCTCGGCCTGGCCCTGGCCACGGCCAAGAAGCACCGCGAGAACCTGCAGCGCAAGTTGGCGTGCAACTCGGCGGCCGAGCTCGCCCACCTGGCGATCCGCGAGGGCCTGCTGGAGGCGTAGGCGAGGGCGCCCGCCTCGGCCGCGCACGAATGCCATGACGCCTCGGGCCGAACGCAGGGGTGGACCGTGGGCGATGCGGCCCGTTCCGAGGTGCCGGCCGTGGGCGCGAGCGGCGCTGGGTCTCTGGCTCGTCGCCTGGCTCGGCTGGCAAGGCGTGGTCGCGGCCGCGGCTCTGGTGCGCGAACTCGGCGCCATCGACGCGCCCGCGCTGGCGCAGGCGCTGGAGCTGCCGCTCGACGAGCGCGTGCGCTCGGCGCTCGGGCCCTTCGGCGCGCGCCTGCTCGAGCTGCTCGAGCAACGCACGCCGCCCACGGCCACGATCCTGCTGGTGGCCGAGGAGCAGCCGGCCGCGCACCGCCTCTGGCTCGGCCTCTCGGCCATGCTCTTCCCGCGCGTGATCGTGCCGACGCGGGCGGGCGCTGCGCTCACGCCCGCGGGGCCCTGCTTCGTGCTCGTCTGCGGGCGCGGGCGCGGCGCGCCACCCGTGGCCTGAGCCGAGCGCCTGGAGGCGGGCCCGGAGTTCGAGCTCTGGTCCGTGGAGCCCAGGCGATGACTCTGAGCGCGTTGCAGCTCCTGTCGGTGCTCCTCTGCCCGCTCGTCCTCGGCCTGGCGGTACTGAGCTGCGCGGGTCTGGAGGTTCGCGCGGAGCGCGCACTCGCGGCCGCGCTGGCCTACGTCGCGGGCTGCGCCGCGCTGGCCGGCGTGACGACGGTGTGGCTGCTGTGCGGCGCGCCCCTGGAGGGGAGCGCGTTACCGCTGGCCGTGCTGGCGCTGGCGGCGCTCCTGTTCCTGCTCGGCGCGCGCGGCGCAGGGTGCGCGAGAGCGCCGCGTCCGACGGCGCGGCGCGAGGCGGTCCTGTGGGCGACGGTCGCGCTGCTCTCGCTCCTGCTGCTGATCCGCGACCTGTACGCGGCCCGGGTGCCGGTGATGTGGGGCGCCTGCGACGAGGGCCAGAACTGACGTCGGCGCGCTCGGCTCCGAGTACGCGCGGCGCCTCGCCGCCTTCCCCTGGTCGAACCCCGACTATCCGCTGCTGAATCCCCTGCTGCAGCTGTGGACGCACGCGCACGCGGGCGTGATCGTGCATGTCGAGAACCGCTTCCCGATCCAGCTCAGGGCCGTCGCGCTGCTCGTGCTGCTCGCGGCAGCCCTGCGCCGGTGCGTGCGTCCCTGGGTCGCGGCCGTACTGCTCGTGATCCTGTTCGAAGCCGGGGAGCTGGCGACGCTCACGACCTCAGCGGGCGCGGATGCGCTGGTCGCGCTGGGTCTCTCTCGCCAGCTGCGAGTGCGCGCTGCGCTGGCGCCGCAGCGGGGAGGCACGCTGGTTCCGCGCCGCCGCACTCGCGCTGACGTTCCTCGTGTGGACGAAGAACGAGGGGCTGCTCTACGCCGCGCTGCTGGTCCCGCTCTTCTTCCTCGGAGCCCGACGCCGCCCGTCACGCGGCGAGCTCCTACTGCTCGCCGGCCCGGCCGGCGTCGCGGCCCTCGGCCTGTGGCTGAACGCGCGCTTCGGCCTGCGGCCCTACGTGTTCCTCGAGTCGGCACCGGAGGGCGATCCGCTGGGACGCCCGCTTGCACTCGTCGGCGGCTACACGCTGCTGCGGGTCGCGCAGACGCTGCAGGGCGCGTTCGAGCTCCTCATCCTCCAGCCGCGCTGGCAGGCCGGCCTGCTGCTCGCCTTTCTGGGCGGATGCTGCCTCGCTCCGCGCTCCGCCCTGCGCGGCGAGCGGCGACCGCTCACGCTCTTCCTGTGGGGCGCGCTGCTCGCACTGCTGGCCGTGTACCCGTGCTATCCGTTCGAGGTCCCGTGGAACCTCGCCGCCTCGTTCACGCGCGTCCTCGCGCAGCTCTTGCCGACCGTGGTGCTGTGGCTCGCCATGTCGCTCGCGCGTCTACCGCGGGTGCGCGGGCGCAGCGGACGAAGCAGAGGGACGGCCACCGCGTGCACGCTGGAACCCTGAGCTACTAGTGATCTTCCACGGAGAAAGTGGACACCCAGAGAAGGAGCAGTGATGCTCCTCGCAGGAAGTGTCCATGGCCAGATCACGACGGAAGCACAGTGCTGAGTTCAAGCGTGAAGCGGTGCGGCTGAGCCGCGAGCCGGGTCGGACGGTGGT
>SIAI01000078.1 GCA_009691855.1 Planctomycetota bacterium
CGCGGGCGCGCGCCGGAGTTCGCGAAGCCGTGCGTGAAGAACCTCGTGTTCCTGGTGGACGTGTCGGGCTCGATGGACGATCCGGCGAAGCTGCCGCTGGTGCAGCGCTCGCTGCGCCTGCTCGTGGACGAGCTCGCGCCCGAGGATCGAGTGGCGCTCGTCGTGTACGCCGGCAACTCGGGCCTCGTGCTGCCCTCGACCGCGGTCGATGCGCGCGGGCAGATCCTCGCGGCGATCGAGAACCTGAAGGCCGGCGGCTCGACCAACGGTGGCTCGGGCATCCAGCTCGCCTACCACACAGCTCGCGAGCACTTCGCCAAGGAAGGCGTCAACCGCGTGATCCTCGCCACCGACGGCGATTTCAACGTGGGCGTCACGGACCGCGACGCGCTCCTGCGCCTGATCGAGGGCGAGGCGAAGAGCGGCGTGTTCCTGTCGGTGCTCGGCTTCGGCACGGGCAACCTGAAGGACGCGACGATGGAGCAGCTCGCCGACCACGGCAACGGCAACTACGCCTACGTCGACTCGCTGGCCGAGGCGCGCAAGGTGCTCGTGCGCGAGCTGGGCGCGACGCTGCAGACGATCGCCAAGGACGTGAAGATCCAGGTCGAGTTCAACCCCGCGCGGGTGAGCGCCTATCGCCTGATCGGCTACGAGAACCGCGCGCTCGCCGCGCGCGACTTCAACGACGACACGAAGGACGCGGGCGAGATCGGCGCCGGGCACACGGTGACCGCGCTGTACGAGATCGTGCCGGCCGGTGTCGAGCTCGCGCACGTCGATACCCTGCGCTACCAGACCGAGACGCCGCACGCCGCCGACTCCGCCTCGAGCGAGCTCCTGACGGTCAAGCTGCGCTACAAGCAGCCGAGCGCCGACGAGAGCGAGCTCCTCAGCGTGCCCTTCACCGACGAGGGCCGCAGCTTCGACCAGTCCGCCCCCGACCTGCGCTTCGCCGCCGCCGTGGCCGCCTTCGGCATGTGCCTGCGCGATTCAAAGCTGCGCGGCAGCACGACGCTGCGCGATGTCACGCTCTGGGCCGAGCCCGCGCTCGGCGCGGACAAGGACGGCGATCGGCGCGAGTTTTTGAAGCTCGTGGACCTCGCCGCGGGTCTCTCCGGACGCTGAGCTACGGGTTCGGAGAGTGAGCAACGCGTCAGGAGCTCGTTCGGGGCTTCGATGTTCTGACCCTGCTGGCAAGGTTTCAGCGACGCCGCGCGGCCTGCCCTCAGCCCCCCAACCGTTCCTGCCCATTTGCCTCCCGCGGCCTGCGGACTAGGGCCCATGTTGGGAACCACGCGCTCGGCCTGTGATGGAGGCGGTCCCTCCTGAAGGTGCTCCATGAAGACCATCACGCGCAGCCAGGCCATCCAGGATCTGCATCTAGAGCTGCTCAAGCTCGTGGACGAGCAAAGCTCGTTGTGCCAAGTGGCCGCACGTCGCGGGCTCTTCTGCAACGGCTTCGAGCGCTGGAGCGATGAGGAGCTGGAGCAACGCATTCCCTTCGAATGGCAAGGCGAGGGCAAGGAGACGCGCGCCGAGCTGCTGCGCCTGGTGAATCTCTGGATGCTCGGGTTGCAGAACCTCCGCGCCGGCCGGCTGCCGTGCGACCTCGAAGCGGATGGCCAATGCCGCTCGCCCTTCTGCGGCGGCTGGGAGCAGTTCAGCGAGAGCGAGCTCGGTCAATTCCACAGCGAGCTGTGCGGCGAGGAGATCCAGGTCGTTGCGGACGCCGCGCTCGAGCCGGAACGCGCGCTGGGTCCGGAGTAGGTGCGCACGCGAGGTCTGTTTGCGCGCACCGACCGCGCTCGCGGTCTCCGTTCTTGGTACCCCGCCTGGTACCCCCTGGATCAACCGGGCCGCTGCATGACGAGAGGACACGATGTCCAGGCTGGTGCGGAAGAGGGGAGTTGAACCCCTACGGGTTGCCCCACGGGATCCTAAGTCCCGCGCGTCTGCCAATTTCGCCACTTCCGCGTCGCGCGGAGTCTAGCGCGCGGCGCGCGGCTCGTCGTCGGCGGGTTGCCAGCGGAAGCGCGCGAGGTCGATGCGGCCGGCGGGGGAGAGGCGCACGCCTTCACGGGCGAGGAGGCGGCGCTGGCGGGCGATGGAGGAGCCGGGGCGCGGGCTGATCTGGCCGGCGGAGTTGATCACGCGATGCCAGGGGATCTTGCTCCCGCTCGGCAAGTTCGCCAGCAACCGTCCGACGAGGCGCGCGTTGCGCGGCAGGCCGGCCTCGCGCGCGATCTGACCGTAGGTGGCGACGCGGCCGCGGGGAATGGAGTCCACCACGGCCAGGATGCGCGCGTGGCGCTCGTCGCGGTCGCGGCGGGTCACACGAGCGAGAGTAGCGGTTCAGCGTCCGAAGACGAGGTCCATCGCGTTCGACAGGTTCACGCTCGACCCACCGCCCAGCAAGAACGCCTGCGTCGTGATCGCGAGGCCGGCCAGGCGCGCGTCGTTCGGAAGGCGCACGTCCCAGGTCGCCAGCGGCCCCAGGCGCAACGGCAGGAGCTCGGCCCCGCCCAGGGACGAGAGCACCGTCTGGCCCGAGGGCAGCGGCACCGAGGCCGGCAGTAGCGACGCGACCACGAAGGCCGCGTTGTTGCCACTCGGCACGAGATCGACCTCGGCGTGGAAGACGCGGCCGAGCGCGGGCGCGGTGGCGCGGTAGACGTCGAAGTTGGCGGCGACGTTGCGCACCGTGGCGCTGGCGAGCGAGCAGGTGCTCGCCAGCGGCGGCCCGAGGCACAGCACGGCGGCCTTGGGCGCGCCCTCGTCGAGGTAGGGCTCGGTCACGGGCTGCGTGATCGTCTGCTGCATGTCGTTCCAGACTCCGTAGGCGTCGACGCTGAGCGAGTCCTGGTCGCTCATGAAGCTGTACCAGTTCACGAGCTCGACACCTTCGCGCACCAGCATGGGCACGTAACGGCGCGTGAAGAGCTCGAACAGCTCGGGCCGCGTCTGCAGCGCGCGCGCGGCGTCGGCCCAGGGCTCACCGGCGGCCTTCAGGTTCAAGCCGCCCTCGTAGAGTTCGAGCAAGGGGTGCGAGCCGTCGGGGTTGAGGTAGGCGAGGGCGATGTCGCGGTGCTGCGCGATCAGCGGCGCCAGCGTGTCCACCGAGGCGTCGGCGACGGCCAGCAGGCCCGCCTCGTCCGGGCAGTTCGGGCACGCGCTCGCCGTCGCGCCGACGAGCCACGCGTCCATGTCCGACCGGCGTGGGCCCACGTAGGCGGCGGGCCCGAGCGCGTCCACGTGCGTGCCGGCGCGCAGGCGGTCGAGGAGGCGCCGCGTGTAGCCGGGATCGGCCACGAAGCCGGCCACGTAGGTACGCAGACGCGCGGCGTCGGGCCCGCTGAAGACCGCTCCGGCGACGTCGAACAGGAGCTGGAGCTCTCCGGCGATCTGCTCCGTGAAGGTCGTGCCCTTGCGCGCGGCCTCGGCGTTCATCCAGGCGTTGACGGGGAAGATCGAGTTCCAGATCTCGTTGGAGAGCTCGACCGTCACCGTCAGCGCCGGATCGAGGCGCTCGAAGGCGCGTCCGCCGTACAGCCCCGGGATCCCCGGCGAGCCGTCGCGCACCGTGCGCAGCGACTCGACCAGGAAGCGCACGTAGTCGCCCTCGCTCATGCCGTCGGTGCGGTGCGGCAGCTGCAGGTGCAGGTTCATGCCCAGCGCGTTGCACGCAGCGACCTGGTACTCGATGGCCACGCCGCGCAACGTGCCCTGACTCGGGCTGCGCGGGGTGATCACGCTGTCGCGCACGAAGACGAAGCCGCCGTGGGCCAGCGCACGGCCGTAGCTGTTCACGCGCGACCAGTCCAGCGAACGCCAGGTGTGTGGTCCGCGTCCGGCGTCTATGGCGCGCACGCGCTCGACGAAGGGCGGCCAGAAGATCGCGTTGGCGCGCTCCATGCCCGGCAGCCACACGTGCACGTCGCGCACGGGCTCGGCGGCGGAGCTGGCCGTGTAGCTGAGCGAGAGCGGCGCGTTGCCGCTGCCGCGCGCGGGATCGATCCACACCTCGACGCGCTGCGCAGCACGGTTCTGCTCGCCGCTCACGTAGGGGCCCTCGAGGCGCACCTCGCCGGCGCCGGCCCAGGTGAGCACGTAGGGCTCGCGCGTGCCGTCGGGGATCGTGCCCTCCATCGAGCCGAACAGGTACGCGCCGTAGCGCGCGCCCGGCGCGAGTTGCGCCGGATCGGGCCAGCCCTCGCCCAGCGTCCCCGGCGCGAGCAAGGGCGCGTCGGCGGCCGGCTGGCCGTTCACCCAGTACGAGTAGGCGCGCACGCGCTGCGCCGCGTCGGCGAAGACGATCGCGCGCGAGCTCCAGGTCTGGAAGCTCGGGTTCATGCCGTACTCGAGCGCGTAGTCGCAGCCCGTTTGCGCCGGCACGGCCGGCGCGAGCAGCGGCAATGCGCTCAGCGCGACGAGCGCGCCGCGCGGGAGGACGAACGAGAGGACGAACGCACGGTCGCGTCGTGCCATGGTGGGCTCCGGAACCGAAAGTGGTTTCCGGCCCGAATCGGACCGGGGTGCGAAATCAAAGTGAGGAACAGACCTCCGCGGTTCGTGCGAGCCTGAACCGGGAGGCGGTCCGATCGGCAGCGCGCGCGGCGCAGCGGCACGATCGAAGGAGCCCGGAATACTCTCCCCTGCACGCCGGTTCCAGCGGCAGGCGCGGACTTTTTTGAAATCGCGCGCGAGCCAGGATGTGGACAACTCGCCGCGCGAGAGGCGCGTGACCGGCGCGGCGCTCGACGCCTACGCGCGAGCTCTTCCCGCGCTACTGCCGCGTGAACGCGTCGAAACGCGTCGACTGCGAGTTGCCCGACTGCGTGCCGCCGCCCGCCAGGAAGAGGTGCCCCTGGAACAGCGCCGGGAAGATGCCGTGGCGCGGATTGGGCATGGCGGCCTCGCTGCGCCAGGCGTTGGCGAGCGGGTCGTAGGCGTCCACACGCCCGTAGACGCCGTTCGCATCGGCGTCGGGGTCGTCCAGGGTCTCGCCGCCGAAGACGTAGAACTCGCTGCGGAAGAAGACCGCCTTGCCCATCCCGCCCCTGGCCTCGGGCAGGGGCGCGAGGGTCGAGCCGACGGCACCGCTCCAGCTCCAGGAGTTTGCCAGCGGGTCGTAGACCATCACCGAGTCGTAGCCGTTGGTCGGGAAGTTGCCCCCGCGGCGTCCGCCGAAGACGTAGAAGAGCGCGCCGTCGGTCCCGGAGGCAGCATGATTGCGGCCGCCGTCGGGCATCGCCGCGCAAGGGGTCCAGGCGTCCGTGGGCGGGTCGTACACGGCGCAGTTGTTGACCGTGAAGCCGCCGCTGACGATGCCGCCCGCGGCGTAGATCTTCCCGGCGATCACGCAGGTGCTCAACGAGCCGCCGCTCCAGGGCAGGTCCGCGCCGGTCGCCCAGCTGTTCGTGGCCGGGTCGTAGATCTGCACCCGGCCCTCGGAGCCGCCGGCGATGCCGCCGATCAGGTACAGCTTGCCGCTCACGACCTCGGCCGCGTGGTGGTGGCCCGAGTAGGTGCGTGCGGCCTTGTTGGCGAGCGCCTGGCGGTTGAGCACGTCGTAGGCGAGCGTCGCGCTCGAGCCCTCGCCGACCAGGTACAGCGTCCCGCCGATCACGCCGGCCGCGACCTCGCCCAGCGGCGTGGAGAGGTTGCTCAGCGACTCCCAGCGTCCGGGCTCCTCGCCCTGGGGCAGCAGGTAGCGGAAGGCCTGGCTGAGCGTGTCCGACTTCTCGCCCGCGCTCACGACCACGTCGAGCAGCGCCGTCGTCGGGTTCGCCTGGACCGGAACGGTCCCGCGGATGCGGCCCCAGCTGACCTCGGTGAGCGTGGCCGGGAGGCCGCCGATCGTGACCCCGGTCGTGCCCAGCGTGCCGAAGCCCTGACCCGCGATCACGAACGGCGCTCCGCCCTCCGCCGGCGCGCGCCACGGGAAAATGTCGTGCACGACGATGTCGAGCGCTGTCAGGTCGTCGGGCTCGAAGATCTCGATCTCGCCGTGGTTGAAGTCGAGCGACACGATCGCCCCGTCCGGAACGGTGACGCAGCCCAGGCCGAGCGTGTTCGGATCGATCGTGTTCTGGCCGGCCGTGGCGCGACCGTCGGCGCGCAGGCGCACGCGGCGCAGCTTGTTCTGGTACTCCTGCACGATCAGGTTGCCGCGCATCTGCCCGCCGAAGGAGTCGCTGCGGTACTCGTCGATGCCGTCGCTCGAGGGCGGCAGCCAGCTGATCATCTGGAACAGGTTGTTGGCGCTGCTCGGCGGTCCGCTCTGTCCGCCGTAGAAGACGTTCTGGCGCGGATCCGTGCGCCCGCGGTTGCGGTTGGCCGAGCCGTAGTAGTTGCCCCACTCGATCAGGTTCAGCTCGTCGTCGTCGTAGGGGTCCGTGCTCTGCGTGTTCGGCCCGGTCGAGGCCGCGCCGAAGCCGATGTTCGGGCCATTGTCGGTGACGTAGAGACGCCCCTGGGTCGTGAACACCATGCCGTAGGCGTTGCGCAGGCCGGCGGCTTGCACCTCGACGTCCACGCCCGGCGCGACGTCCACCAGGTCGCCGAAGCGCTGGTCGTCGTTGGGCAGGTTCGAGACCGTCTCGACGTAGGTGACCACGCCATTGAAGCCGGACTTCGAGAGTCGCGCCTTCACCACCGCGGCCGAGAGCGGCGACTCGGGCAGGTTGCCGGAGTTGAGCGCCTTCACTCCGGCGTTCGTGTCGCTGCCCAGGCTGATCAACAGATCGCCGCGGTTGTCGAAGGCGATGCCGTTCAGCGCGTGGTCATGGTTCGAGATCGGCAGGCCGGTGATCAGCGCCTGCGGCGTGTCGAAGCTCGGCCCCTCGAGCACGCTGATCTGGCCGGTGTAGGGCGAGAAGCTCGTCGGATCGGCGCCGCCGTTCACGAAGTGGTCGCCGTGCCCGACGTACAGCCGCAGCGGGGAGGGCGGATCGTAGGGGTTGAGCGCCAGCGCCAAGGTCTCGTGGTTGCTGAGCAGCGAGACGCCTGTGTAGGTCGTGCGCGCGACGAGCTCGTAGGCCTCGTCGAACTCGAAGGCCGTGATGCGCCCGTCGAGCGAGGCCACGTACAGGCGCCCGTCCGGCCCCCACACGCCCGCCGTTGGCGAGGTCAGGAACAGGATCAGGTCGCGGCGGAACTGGATCGGCGCCGGGCCGTTGAGCTGGTACAGGAACGTGCGCACGTTGCTGGCGCCGTTGGCGGTCTCGACCGACACCGCGATCGCGCCGCCGCCGGGCGGCGAGGGGAACTGGATGCGCGTGGGCGAGAGGCTGGCGAAGTCGCCCGCGATCAGGTCCTGAGCGCCCCAGTGCACGACGACCTGCGCCGGAGGGAAGAAGCCGAAGCCGTCGATGGTGATCGGCTCGCCGCCGGCCAGGACGCCGCTCTCGGTCATCGCGTGGATCACCGGCGCGACCTGCGTCTCGTCGTGGCTGAGCGCGTCCGCGGCGAGCGGCCCGCCCGCGCCGCCCGAAGTCAGGCTCACGTCGAGCGGCAGGTCGGCCAGCGAGTCCACCGCGAAGCGCGCCTCGAGCGCGTGCTCGCCCACGACCAAGAGCAGCGGCTGCGTGACCGTGACGCCGTCCACGATCAGCCTGTGCGCCGCGCCGCCGAGCGCGGTGAAGGTGTAGACGTCTTGCTTGTCGATGCGCACGCGGCCGTCGAGCTGCACCAGGACGTTGCCGGTGAAGGGCGAGCCGCCGACCTGGCCCGTGCCGCCGACGTTCAGCGACGGCCGTTGCTCGACGTGGTCGGCCGCACTGGGCACCGCGTCGAGCAGCGCCGTGGCACCGCTCGCGCTGGCGTCGTAGTAGCGCGCCAGGACGCCTGGGACCTCGTCCGGGGCGACCACGCGCGCGTCCACGTGGTCCTCGAGCGTGTGCGCGGGGACGTTGTCGTCGAAGACCTCGAGCTCGATGCGCGTCTCCGGCGCCGTGAGCGTCGTGGACAGCGCGGTCGTGGTGGACAGCACCTGCGCACCGACGCGCCACTCGTAGGCCGACAACGTGTGCCCCGGTTCGTGCGTGTGCGAACCCGTGCCGTCGAGCGCGAGCGGCTCGCTGCCGTCGCCGTCGTAGTCCACGACCCAGCGCGGGCCGTCGATCACGACGTGCAGGTACGGATCGCCGACGTGCCCGCCCAGACCGCTCACGGCCAGGTCCGCGGAGGCTCCGGGGCAGTCGAAGCGCAGCAGGAAGGAGTCGAACTGCTCCAGCGTGGGCTCGAAGTAGATCGTGGCGGCGAGCGTCTGGCCTTTGGGCAGCGCCACCGGCGGCTGGACCATGCGCGTGACGTCGCTCGCCCCGCCCGCGTAGCTGTGTCCGTCGATCACGATGCGGAAGGCGGCGCTGTTGCCGCTCCCGCCGAGCCAGAAGCCCACGCGCGTCAGCGACAACGGTAGGAAGCCCGAGTTGCGCAGGGTCACGCTCAGGCTCTGCTCGTCACCCGAGGCCACGGCGCCGAAGTCGATCGCGAGCGGCGTGAGGGCGAGCGTCGTCATGTCCACCGTCGTGCTCACGCCGGGCTTTGGCGGCGCGGCCGGGCTCGGCTGCTTCTTCTGCGCGAACGACGAACTCGCCAGGAGTGCGAGGCTCATGCAGGTCGCCAGACAAAGAAGCCGTCGAGACATGGACACAAATCGGGGCGAGAGCGGGGCAGCGGGGATCCCCTGGGAAAAGGGAAGGGCGAGATCCGCGGCCAGTGTAACTCTCACTTTGCGCGCCGTGGATAGCCTCTCGCCGTTTCCTCCGCGCGCCGAAACGTCGTTGCTGGAAAGAAGTTCCGGCGGCCGGTGGGCTCTGCTTCAGGGCGCCTGAAAAGCAGACCCGCCGTCCTCGCGCTTCATCTCCAAGCGCGGCGAGCCGTCGAACAGAGTCGAGAGCTGCGCGCGCGGCCGGCCGTGGTCGTCGGCGACCTCGAGCAGCGGGTTGCCGTCCTGCTGCACCATCATCCCCATCCGGCGCATGCCGCCCTCGTCGAGCAGCACGAGGTTCGGCTGGTTGTGCGCGTCCAGGCCCAGCTGGGTGCGCACGTGCCCCTGTCCGTCGCGCAGGCTCAGCGCCGAGCCGCCGCTGGACAGGAACTCGAGCGCGCCGCGCGGGCGGCCATCGAGGTCGAGCACGTAGGCCCCGGCCGAGCCGTCCTCGTGCACCGTCAGACGCACACCGTCGAGCAGGCGCTTGCTGGCGAGCTCCAGGCGGCTCGTGTTCTTGGAGTCGATGCCCAGGAACGCGTTCGTCTTCCCGTCCGGGCCGCGCAGGAGCAGCGAGGGGCCGTTGGCGGTCAGGACTGCCGTGGACGGACCGTTGCGCAGGGTCAGCATCGGGTTGCCCTTCGCGTCGAGCTCCAGCGCGGCCTTCTCGTTGCCCGCGGCATCGACCAGCACGAAGCGGTCGGAGGTGAGCGGGTTCTTGGCCTGTGGCGCGAGGCTGCAGGCGCTCCAGGCGAACAGCGCGAGGCCGGCGGCGGCGGCGGCGAGCTTGTAGCGGCGGTTGTCGCGCTCCAGACGCTCGAGGCGGACCAGGACGTGCGCGGAGAGGGCGAGGTCGGACATGGAGGCTTCGGCAGGGGACGGGGAACGGGAGGAGGCCGTCATGGTAGGGCGCGAGGGGGCGCGCGGCGCAAACCGGAGGCCGGGCGAGGACGCTGTCCGCAAACGCTCACGGCCGCGGCCCGCCCCATCTCGGGCGGCGCCGGCCGTGCGTTGGCGCTCGAAGGGCGTTGCGCTCTCGATCGAGCGCGCGGGGAGTCACGCACCCGCGCCCGGACGGCGCGGGCCCGCGCTCAGGCCTTCTTGCAGTGCTCGTCGAACACCTTGGCCAGGCTCTGCGCGATCGTCTGCGGGTCGCGGCCCTCGATGTCGTGGCGCTGCATCACGTGCACGACCTTGCCGTCCTTGAGCAGCGCGATCTGCGGCGAGCTCGGCTGGTAGGGCTTGAAGTAGTCGCGCGCCTTGGCGACCGCCTCGCGCTCCATGCCCGCGAACACCGTGAACAGGTGGTCGGGCCGGTTCTTGTGCATCAGCGCGAGCGTGAGCCCCGGTCGTGCCCCGGCCGCGGCGCAGCCGCAGACCGAGTTGACGAAGACCAGCGCGGTGCCCTTCTTCTGCACGGCCGCCTCGACCTCGGCCGGGGTCTTGAGCTCGGTCACCCCGAGGCGCGTGATTTCGTCGCGCATCGGCTGGACCATCGCGGAGTCGTACAGGCCGCCGCCGGCGGGAGGTTGTTGTTGGCGTGAGAACATGGTGGGTATCCGTGGACCATCGCGCGGGAGATGCGCGACCGGGCAGTCTATCGAATGTCGGGCGGGCTCGTCCCGGTTCGATGTTCGTCAGCGCGCGTAAGGCCTTCGCGGGGGAGGGGACGCGCAAGAAGGCGCTCTTCGGCTCCTGCTGCGGGCGCCGCGCTCGCGCCTATCGCGGCCGCGACTTGCGCTGCACCGTGACCGGGAACTGGCAGGTGGACGAATTGCCCGAGGCGTCGGTCGCCGTGCAATCGACCAGGGTCGTGCCGAGCGGAAAGAGGCTCCCCGAGGGCGGCACGCACACGACGATGGGCGCCGGATCGAGTGCGTCGGTCGCCGTGACCGTGAAGCTCACCACCTCCTGCCTGTCGAAGGAGCGGTCGAGCACGGTGACCGACGCAGGACAGGAGAGCACGGGTGGAGTCGTGTCCGGGGGGCAACCCCACTTGGCGAGGTAGCTGTCGCCGGAGTCCGGGGCGCTCGCAAAGTCGCCTCCCGCGTAGAGCGCCGGCCCGCCGCCGTCGTCGTACGCCAACAGGCAATTCACTTTGGGGAAATAGCCGAAGGACACCCCACTGCCGAGCGCCATCCAGTTCGTGCCGTTCCACTTCGCGATCCGGTTGGCCGCTGCTCCGCCCGCAGTCGTGAACAAGCCACCAGCGTAGAGCGCTGGCCCGCCACCGTCGTCGTACACGGTCAGGGCACGCACGTCCAGGTTCAAGCCGCTGCCGAGCGCCGACCATTGCGCGCCGTTCCATTTCGCGATCCGGTTTGCCACTGCTCCACCCGCGGTCATGAAGGTGCCTCCGCGTAGAGCGCTGGCCCGCCACCGTCGTCGTGCGCGGTCAAGGCATAGACGTCTCCGCCGAAGTGCCCACCAGACATCCCAATGCCGAGTGCCCCCCAGCTGGAGCCGTCCCACTTCGCGATCCGGTTCGCCGCCCCGCCGCCTGCGGTGGTGAAATCGCCTCAGACGTAGAGCTTCGGCCCGGCGCCGTCGTCGTACACCGCCAGGGCATAGACGTAGCTGTTCATTCCGCTGCCGAGCGCGGCCCAGCTGGAGCCGTCCCACTTCGCGATGTAGCGCGCCGCGATGGGGCCCGCCATCGAGAAGAAGCCTCCGACGTAGAGCGCCGGCCCGCTGCCATCGTCGTACACCGCCAGGTCATAGACCGATGCGGACCCCCCAGTGACCCCGCCGCCGAGCGCCGACCAGCTCGTGCCGTCCCACCTCGCGATCCCGCTCGCGAACGTGCCACCCGCGATCGTGAAGTGGCCGCCCGCGTAGAGCGCAGGTCCCAGGCCGTCGTCGTACACCGCCAGGGTCTCGACCATGCCGTCCACGCCGCTGCCGAGCGCGGACCAGCTCGAGCCGTCCCACTTCGCGATCCGGATCGCCGAGGCGCTCCCCGCGGTCAGAAATTTGCCTGCGGCGTAGAGCGCCGGTCCGCCGCCGTCGTCGTATACCGCCAGAGCCGAGACCTCGCCATCCGTCGCCGGTTGCTCCCCGAACGTCGGCAGCCAGCTCGGCGAGCACGTGGAACCGAGCGCGAGCTGAAGCGGCGGCACGCGCGACGCGCTCGCCCTCCCGCCCAGCGCCACGCTCATGCTCGCGGCGAGGTTCGCGGCCGCGCGGCCGATCGCGGTGACCTGCACGCTCTCCGCCTCGAGCGGGACATCGAGCTCGAGCCGATAGTTGCCGGCCACATCCGTGATGGCTTGGCCGCCCGCGCTGCTCACGACCACCGCGCCCTCGGCGGGGTTGCCGTCCGCACAGAGCACGAAGCCTTCGAACACGATGGGTACGCGGACCTCGCTCTCGAGCTCGTCGCTCCGCTGGTCGGGGTCGAGTTGTTCGGGCAGCTCTGGCGCACGCTCGCCCTGCGCCGACGAGCGCGCGCCGAGCGTGAGGAGCCAGAACAGGATCAGCCAGGGCGTGGTCGCGGGGTGGGTGTGCTGCATCGTCGTGGTGGGCCGGCCGGGACTACGAGGCTCTCCATGCCCCGGCTCGCGCCAGTGACGCATGATTCCGCTAAACCCGTCAGGCCCGTGCCGTCGCCCACCCTTTTCTGGGCGCGAGAGGACTCGCGCCCTGGGGACTTCGAGCCAGAGAGCACGCTGCGCCGGAACGGCGCGGCGTGCCCTCTGGCTCTCAGGCGAACAGCTCGCGCACCACGCGCCCCTCGACGTCCGTCAGGCGGAAGTCGCGGCCGGCGTAGCGGTAGGTGAGCTTCTCGTGGTCGAGGCCGAGCAGCGCCAGGATCGTCGCGTGCAGGTCGTGGAGGTGGACCTTGTCCTGGGCGGCGTAGAAGCCGTAGTCGTCGGTGGCGCCGAAGGAGGAGCCGGCCTTCACGCCGCCGCCGGCCATCCACACCGTGAACCCGTGGGGATTGTGGTCGCGGCCGGCGTCGGGGCCGATGGCGCCCTGCACCGTCGGCGTGCGCCCGAACTCGCCGGACCACAGCACCAGCGTGTCCTCGAGCAAGCCGCGCGCTTTCAAGTCGGTCAGCAGCCCAGCGATCGGCTTGTCCACCTCGAGCGCGTTCTTGCCGTGCCCCTCGCGCAGCTTGTCGTGCTGGTCCCACTTGTAGCTGTGCGTGCACTGCACGAAGCGCACGCCGGCCTCGCTCATGCGCCGCGCGAGCAGGCACTGGCGGCCGAAGTTTTCCGTGATGGGGTCATCGATGCCGTAGAGCTTGTGCGTCTCCTCGGACTCGCGCGTGAGGTCCATCACGCCCGGAGCCTCGCTCTGCATGCGGAAGGCGAGCTCCCAGCTGGCGATGCGCGCCTCCAGCGCGTCGTCGCCGGGCCGTGCGGCGAGGTGCGGCGCGTCGAGCGCGCGCACGAGCTCGAGCTGCGCGCGCTGGAAGTCGCGCTCGAACTCGGGGTTGGTCAGGTGGCTGAGCTTCGCCTCCTTGGCCGGCACGCTGGCGTTGCCGATCGGCGTACCCTGGTAGATGCCGGGCAGGAACGCGCTCGACCAGTTGTTCACGCCGCCGTGGCCCAGCGTCGGGCACAGCGTGACGAAGCCCGGCAGGTTCTGGTTCTCGCTGCCCAGGCCATAGACGATCCACGCGCCCATCGAGGGCCGCACGAAGGTCGCCGAACCGGTGTGCAGCGCGAGCAGCGCGCCGCCGTGGGCCTCGTTCGTGCCGTGCAGCGACTTCACGAAGCACAGGTCGTCGACCTTCTTGGCGACGTGCGGGAAGAGCGCGCTGACCCATGCGCCGCTCTCGCCGTGCTGCGCGAACTCCCACGGCGAGCGCATCAGGTTGCCGGTCTGCGCGAACTGGATGCGCGGCTTCTCGAACGGCAGCGGCTTGCCGTCGTCGCGCGCCAGCAGCGGCTTGTAGTCGAAGGTGTCGATCTGCGACGGCCCGCCGTGCATGAACAGGAAGATCACGCGCTTGGCGCGCGGCGCGAAGTGCGGCGCGCGCGGCGCGAGCGGGTTGTCGCGCAGCGCCTCGGCCTGTGCCAGGCCCGCAGCCGCCAGCCAGCCGAAGCCGGCGCCGAGTCCTTGCAAGAGCTGGCGGCGATTCGTGACGAGCTGGCGGCGCATCGGGGGCGCCCATTCTCTCCCGCTCGCGCCAAGCGCGCCAGGAGGCGCCACGGATCGCCGTGCGGGCTGACGCCCGCGCGTCGTTCCCTGGCGGTCCCACGGACAATGGCTAGTTCTAGTGTTCCTTCCCCGCAGTAGCGCCAACAAGGCGCCGTGATGGATCGTCGCTGGCAAGGCGCGCCGCCGACGCGTATTCGCTGCAATACTAGGGAGGAGGCGCAACGCCGCCAGCGGCGATTCAGTGCGGCGGATTGTTGGCGCTAC
>SIAI01000006.1 GCA_009691855.1 Planctomycetota bacterium
TGGCTTCTCCAGATCGCCTGGAATCGCCGTAGCCGTGGGCTTTCTCGGGCCTTCGAAAGCGGAGCGTGGTTCCTCCACGCGAGCATTTCGAAGGTTCGAGAAAGGCCGCGGATGCGGTGAGTCCGGGCGAAGCGCAGCGCTCTGGGGAGTCAAGCGCTTGTTCTGGGACTAGGCGTCTCGCGCGCCGCTACTCGGCCAGGATGCGTCCGGTGGCGAGCAGCAGCGCGACCTCGGGCTCGCTGAAGATGCGCTCGGCGCGATTGGCGATGCCCAGCGCGCCCACGACCTCCGCCGCCCGCAACATGGGCACCACGATCGAGCCCTGCAGGCCGGTCGCCTTGGCGCCGGGACGCACGTCGCCGCTCGTGTCCGTCTGTAGGTTGCAGGCCGTCACCGGCGCCTTGCGCTCGACCGCGAGGCCGGCCATGCCCTTGCCGATCGGGATGCGGCGGATGATCTCCAGCACCGGCGGCGGCATGCCGGCCGAGTGTGCGCGGAGCTCGAGCAGGCCGCCCGCCAGGCGGTGGAGCGTGCCGGATTCGGCGCGGAAATGGGCCAGCGTGAGTGCCAAGGCGGCATCGTCGCGCGCCGGCCCCGCCGGCAGCGCGCGCAGGCGCTCCAGGAAGGCCGCGTCGGCGGGGGAGTGGGCCGTGCTCATGGGCCCGAGTGTAGCGCCGGGTGCGAGGTGGGGAAGCGTGACGCGGAGCGGAGAAGATCGGACGTAGAGAGAAGAGCAGAAAGTGAAGCGAGGCGCCGAGGGTGCAGAGGAAGAGGAGCAAGCAAGGCGAAGGCCTGCGGGGCTTCGAGTTTTAGGCACTCGAAGCCCCGCAGGCCCCTTCCTCTCCCTCTCGCGCCTTCTGCGCCTCTCTTCCTTCTTCTTCTTTGCTTCGCCTGGGAACGCCCGAGACTTCCCGTGCCTCTCAATCCTGCGCGCGCATCCACTGCAGCAGCTCGTGCGCCACGACGGCGTTGCCGCTGTACGAGAGGTGCCCGCCGGAGTACAGACTCTTGGCCGGCGGATCCTCGCCCATCTCGCTGGACTTGCCGGCCAGGGCCGAGACGAGGTCGAGGTAGGGGATCTCCTGGCGCTCGAGCTCGGCGTAGAGCGCGCTCCAGTAGGGCTTGCCGCGCAAGGCGTACTCGCGCAGGTCGTCCTTGGCCGGGAAGATCAGCACCGGCGCGAGCCGCGCGCCCAGGGCCAACGCCTCGCGGCGAAACTGCTGCACCAGCGCCAACGTCACGCGGAAGGGTTCTTCCTCGGGTTCCTGCCAGAGCAGGGCCGGCGTGCGCGCGCGATAGGCGAAGTAGCCGGCGCCCAGACGCAGCAGCGCGGAGAGTTTGCCGGTCGGGAGCGTGGGTCGGCCGAGCCAGTACTCGTGCTCGGCCACGCGCTCCAGCACCGAGCCGTCCAGGATCGCCGCGTGCAGCTCCTCGCGCGTGGCGAAGGGTTGCGGCACGAGCTCCAGTCGCCCTTGCGCGTCGAGCACGAAGCGCGGCTTGGTGACGCACACGCCCGTGCGCGTGGCCCACAGCGGGCGATAGCGATTCACGTTGCGCCCGATGTTCTCCAGCATCAGCCCGAGGCACACGACCTCCGCGCCCAGGCCGGGGGCGACGCGCCGGAAGCGCAGCAGGGCCTGATCCGTGCCGTAGCCGCTGACGCCGAAGTTCAGCACCTCGAGCGCGGGCTCGAGCCGCTCCAGCTGCACCTGGAAGGTGGCCTCGGCCGGAACCTCGTCGCAGAAGGTGAAGGAGTCGCCGAAGGTCAGCACGCGCCGCGTGCCGCTGGCCGGCGCGCGCGCGTACTCGCGCGGACCGCGCGCGGCGAGCGCGTTGGTCGTGTACAGGCCGTCCTCGGAGGCGCTGGAGGGGCGCCAGGTCCAGCCCAGCTCGGCATCGAAGGTCCACGTGCCGACCGGCTCGGCCACCATCTTGTCCAGCGTTTCGACCTGCTTGGGATGCGTGATCGCGCCGAAGGGGGGCAGCGGCCGATCGAACAGCAGGCCATCGCGGATGAAGAAGGTCGAGAGGCCGAGGTCGGCCAGCGCGGTCGCCGCGGCGAGCACCAGCAGGATGCGCAGGGAGCGGGAGGACACGAGTGCGCAGGACACCATAGGCACCGGGTGCGGGCAAGGCGCTGCCGTGCAACTCGCGCGGCAGGAGGTGGGAGCGTGGCGAGCCCCCTGCTACGCTCTCTGGCTCATGTACAGCGCCGCGGATGCGCCTCCCCTTGTGGTCGAGGATCTCGGCCGCTCCTACGACCAGACGCGCGCGCTGACGGGGCTCTCGTTCGCCGTGCGCGCGGGCGAGATCGTCGGGCTGGTGGGGCTGAACGGCGCCGGCAAGACCACCGCGCTGCGCTCCATCGCCGGCATCCTGCCGATCCAGGAGGGCCGCGTGCTCGTGTGCGGCCACGACGTGACGCGCGACGAGGTCGCCGCCAAGCGCGGCCTCGCCTGGGTCCCGGACGATCCGCAGCCGTTCGATTCGCTCACCGTCGAGGAGCACCTCGAGTTCACCGCCGCGCTGTACGGTATGCGCGACTGGCGCGCGCGCGCCGAGGAGCTGCTGGTGCGCTTCGAGCTGGTGGAGAAGCGCAAGGCCCTGGGCGGCGAGCTGTCGCGCGGCATGCGTCAGAAGCTCGCCTGCGCCCAGGCCTGGCTGCCCAGCCCGCGCCTGATGCTGCTGGACGAGCCGCTCTCGGGCCTCGATCCGCGCGGCATCCGTTCCGCGCGCGAGGCGATCCGCACGCTGGCCGAGGGCGGGACGGCGGTGCTGCTCTCCTCGCACCAGCTGGAGCTGATCGAGGCTCTGGCCGAGCGCATCCTGATCCTCGACCGCGGCAAGCGCGTGTTCCTGGGCACGCTGGACGAGGCCCGCGCGACGCTCTCGCCGAGTTCGGCCGGCACCAGCCTGGAGCAGGTCTTCCTGGCTGCGACCGGCGCGCTGGAGCCCGAGGCGGGCGGTCCGCGCCCGTCGGAGCCTTAGCCCGACCTATTCATGAGCTTTCGGCTGCAACGTCGCGACTGGCTGCATCTGCAGCGCTTTGCTCCCTGTGAGGTCTCGACGACCTGCCAGAGGTCGTCTGCGCTGCTCTCGGTCGCGAATCGCTGCATCTGCAGCCACTCGCGACGTTTCGCTCGAAACCTCACGAATAGGTCGGGCCAGTGAACCTCGGCTTCGGCTCGCCGGCGCTGGGCTTGTTGCTGGCGCTGAAGCTGCGCGGCGCGCTGCGGCGCCAGTGGCGGCGCATGCGCACGCCCAAGGGCTTCGTGCTGACGCTGATCGGCACCGCGGCGTTCGTGATCTGGATCGGCTATCTGAGCTTCTGGTCCCACGCGCGGGCGGAGCCGCCCCTGACGCCCATGGCCGCCGAGCTGCGCACGCGCGCCTTCGCCGGCATGCTGGTGGTGTTCTCGCTCTCGAACGCGCTCTCCAACCGCGGCCTGTTCCTGCCCAAGGCCGAGATCGAGCGTCTGTTCAGCGCGCCCGTGTCGCGCGCGGACCTGGTGCGCTACCGCCTGCTCTCGAATGGTCTGCGCAGTTTGCTGGGCGGCCTCGTGCTCGGCCTCTACGGCGCGCGCCGCATGCCTGGCCCGGTGTGGGCTTTCCTGGGCATCCTGCTGGCGATGCAGACGTTGCCGGTCGTGAACCAGTTCGTGGCCATCGTCCTGGCGGGTCTGGGGCCGAAGACGGCGCAGCGCCTGAAGCGCGCGGGGAGCTTTCTGCTCACGGCTTTCCTGCTGCTGCTCGCGGCCGTGGCCTACGCGCTCGTCAGTCGGCGGCCGATGGCCGAGCTCCCGCTGGTCGGCGCCTGGCTCGCGCCGTCCTTCGCGCCCGACGCCGACCCCTTCGCCCATCCGCTGCTCGAGCTCGTGACCTGGCCGCTGGCGCCCTGGGCACGCATGATCCGCGCCGAGACGTTGGGCGCCTTCCTGCCCTGGTTCCTCGGGTGCCTGGCGGTGCACGTTTTGTTGGTGGAGCTGTGCGCGCGCGTGCCGATCGACTTCCGTGAGCTCTCGCTGGCGACCTCGGTGCGCGCCGCGGCGCGCGTGGCGCGCCTGCGCCGCGGCGGAGGAGTCGCCGCGACGCGCGCCAGTACCAGCGCGGCACTGTGGCGCATCCCCTGGTTCTTCGGGCGCGGCCCGCTGGGCGCGATCGCCTGGCGCAAGAGCGCGGGCATGGCGCGCAAGGCCAAGGGCGCGTTCTGGGTGGCGCTGGTGGCGCTCTTGTTCATCACCATCTTAGTCAGCGTGATGCTCGACGGCGCAGAGGAGGGGCCGGCGCTGCTCGCCCCGGCGCTGATCGGCGTGCTGGGTACGGTCTACCTGTGCTCGGGCCTGCGCTTCGACTTCCGCGAGGAGCTCGAACGCATGGACGTGATCCGCTCCTGGCCGCTCGCGCCAGCGCGCGTGTTCCTGGCCACGATCCTGCCCGAGGTCGTGCTGGTGGCCGTGCTCGTCGCCGGAACGGTGCTGCTCGCGGGCGCACTGTCGCAGGGCCTCACGACGCAGGTCGTGCTCGTCGCGTTGTGCGTGCCGTTCGCGGTGTTCACCTGGGTGGGGCTCGACAACCTCGTGTTCCTGGTGGCGCCGGTGCGCTTCGTGCCGGGGCAGGACGGCTTCGTGCAGAACGCCGGACGGCGCATGATCCAAATGGCGCTGCTCACGGCGCTGGCCGTCGTGTTCGGGAGCGCGGGCGGGGCCGGGTTCGTCGGCGCGGGCTGGGTGGCGGGGGCGCTGGGTGCGCCGGAGAGCGTCGCGCTCGTGGCCAGCTTCATCGGCCTGGCTCTGTTGCTGGGCGCCGGCGACGCGTTGCTGGTGCGCCTGGGCGGCTTCGCGCTGCGGCGCTTCGACGTGGCGCGCGACCGCGGGTAGGCTCTCGGCCCGCATGACGAAGGAGCGCGTTCCGCCGGGTCAAGGCGTCACCAAGGGCTGGCCGCTCTTGCACGTGGGCGAGGTGCCGACGACGCCCGCGGCCGACTGGCGCATCCGCGTCGCCGGCGAGGTCGCAAGCTCGCTGGAGCTCTCCTGGAGCGAGTTCCTGGCGCTGCGGCAGACGCGGCTGCACGCCGACTTCCACTGCGTCACGGGCTGGAGCAAGCTCGACAACGACTGGCAGGGCGTGCGCCTCGACGAGCTCGCGCGCGCCGCTGGAGTGAAGGCCAGCGCGCGCTTCGTGCGCTTCGCGGACCCGCAGGGGTACGACACGACCGTGCCGCTGGCGCTGGCGCTCGACGAGGGCTTGCTCGCCCACCGTCACGGCGGCGCGGAGCTCGCGAGCGAGCACGGCGGGCCGCTGCGCGCCGTGGTGCCCTCGTTGTACGCCTGGAAATCGTGCAAGTGGGTCACGACGATCGAGTTTCTCGCCGCCGAGCAGCTCGGCTTCTGGGAGCAGCGCGGCTACCACAACGGCGCCGACCCGTGGCGCGAAGAACGCCTGGTGTAGCGGGGGGCGCGAGGGGCTCGCGCCGCGGTCATTCGCGCGCGAGCCGGAGTGTCCGCGCTCGAAACGCTGGCACTGCGCCACGCGCGCTCAGCGTTCGTACTCGGCCACGATCGTCGTCGCGTGCACGGACGTCTCGAAGAAGCGTGACTTGATGCGCTTGTACTCCGGATCGGCGAAGAACGCGTCCTTCGCCGCGCGGTCGCGGAAGTGGATCGTGAACACGCGCGTGAGCGGGTGCGCGGCCTCGCTCCGCAGCGTGCGCGCGACCTCGAAGTCGTAGCGAAAGCCGCCGCCGGCAGCCTCCAGCAGCGGACGCATCGCCGCGCGGTATTGCTGGTAGACCTGCGCGTCGGCCACGTGCAGGGCGACCACCATCTCGAAGGTCATGGCAACGCTCCCGTTTCGGCTGCGGCCAGCGTGCGCAGCCAGTGCGGCTCCAGGCGTCGCTGCGTGGCGGCGTTGGCGTAGCCCGCCCAGCCCACCGGCGTCGTGGCGTCGATGGGGAAGTCGAGCGCGCCGCCCTCGGCCGCGGTGACGATCACGCCCGCCGCGCGCGCGCACACCACCGCGCCGGCGAGGTCGTAGGGCTTGCTGGTGACGCCGTGGAGGCGAAAGCGGCGGCGCACGAGCTCGCGCGGATCGACGAGCATGCGGTAGCGGCCGAGCGCCAGCAGCATCAGCTGGCCGGCGCTGGAGATGTACTGGTCGTCGTAGATCGCGCGCGCCTCCGCGCCCTCTTCGCGCACCAGGCGCGCGAAGAAATCGGCCTCCAGGCGCGCGATGAGCGGGCGCTGCGCGGGCTCGTAGCGGAAGAAGGGGAAGTAGCCGTGGTCGGGGCGGTCGTCGGCGTCCACGCGCAGCGCCTGCGTGCGCAGCGCCGCGCCGCCCTCGAGCGCGTGCAGCGTCAGCGCACAGCGCTCGCCGTCCGACACGAAGCGCCGGTAGCGCGCGGCCAGCGTGCCCGGGATCTCGGACACGATCCCGCCGCTGCACTCCGCGAGGCGCGGCTGGGTCGAGCCGCTCGGCGCGAAGGCGACCACGCTCCAGGCCGAGCGCAGGTCGGCCATCAGGTTGCGTGTGCCGTCCACCGGATCGATGGCGATGCGCGGGCCGCCGTGGTCGAAGCCGTCGAGCGCGCGCGCGCCGCCGCGCCCGTCGGGGCCCAGGTGGCGCCAGCCCGCGTCCTCGGTCAGGACCGAGAGCGGCTCGCGCCGCGCCTGCTCGCGCTGCCACTCCTCGATGCGGGCCTCGCTGGGCAGGTCCAGGCCGAAGGTCACGTCGCCCTGGCCCATGCCGTGCGGGCGCGCCAGCTCCGCGCTCGTGCCCGCGGCCTCGGCTTCGAGCAGGGCGGCGCGCGTCACCGTGCGTAGCTCGTCGCACAGGGCGAGGAGCCGCTCCCGCCACAGCTCGAAGGTCGTCATCGGCGCGAGTAGAGCGGCCGCTCGGCGGCGCGGCAAGCGCGCTTCTACCGGGCCCATGCTCGCCCTACACTGCTCGCCCTCCAAAGCGAGAGCGATACCCCATGAGCGAAGTGCGCGACGTCGTGATCATCGGTTCGGGCCCGGCCGGCTACACCGCCGCGCTGTACGCGGCGCGAGCCAACCTGAAGCCCGTGGTGGTCGAGGGCCTGCAGCCCGGCGGTCAGCTGACCATCACCAGCGACGTCGAGAACTACCCCGGCTATCCGCAGGGCATCCTCGGCCCGAAGATGATGGACGACTTCCGTGCCCAGGCGCAGCGCTTCGGGGCCGAGATCCAGCTGGGTATGGTGACGGACCTGGATGTCACGCAGCGCCCGTTCGTGGTCACGACCGAGTTCGATACCCTGCGCGCGCGCGCGGTGATCATCAGCACGGGCGCCAGTGCCAAGCTGCTCGGGCTGGAGAAGGAGCGCGTGCTCATGTCCACCGGCGGCGGCGTTTCGGCCTGTGCCACCTGCGACGGCGCCTTCTTCCCCGACAAGGAGCTGGTGATCGTCGGCGGCGGCGACACGGCCATGGAGGAGGCCAACTTCCTGACGCGCTACGCGCGCAAGGTGACCGTGTTCCACCGCCGCGACGTGTTCCGCGCCTCGAAAATCATGCTCGAGCGCGCGCAGCGCAACAAGAAGATCGAGTTCCGGGTCCCGGTCGAGATCGAGGACATCCTGGTGGGGGACAAGGGCAAGATCCGCGGCGTGCGCGCCAAGGACACGGCGACCGGCAAGAGCTTCGACTTCCCCTGCGACGGCCTGTTCGTGGCCATCGGCCACGAGCCGAACTCGAAGATCTTCCGCGGCAAGCTGGCCATGGACGAGAGCGGCTACATCCTGGTGCACGAGGGCACGCGCAGCTCGGTCGATGGCGTGTTCGTCGCCGGCGACGTGTGCGACAAGCGCTACCGCCAGGCCGTCACCGCCGCCGGCATGGGCTGCATGGCCGCGATCGACGCCGAGCGCTGGCTCGAAGCGCAGGACTGAGCTTCTGCTCGCGGAAGTCCTCGTCTGGCGCGAGCCTTTCAGCACCGGAAGAGCAAGGCGCACCGCGGAGGCGCGGAGGACGCGGAGAGGCGCGGAGGAGGAGGGAAGAAGGAAGGAGGGCCTCCCGGGCTTCACCCCGTTTTTCCTACGCCGCGTATCCCCGCGTCTCCGCGGTGCGCTTTTTCCTCTGCTTGGGTTGCGGGCAAGGCCCGCGCTGAGAATCCGGCGCGCGGTTCAGGGCTGCCGGCCTTGTGCCTGATAGAGCGCGCGCGCCTCGGCGTAGCACCTGCGCGCTTCCTCCATGCGCCCCTGGCGCTCCAGCGCGACGCCCAGGTTGTTGAGCGCGTCGGCGTAGTCCGCGTCGAGCTCCACCGCGCGCCGGAAGCAGCGTTCGGCTTCCACGGCGTCGCCCGCCTGCAGCGCCAGTGCTCCGAGGCCGTTCCAGGCGCCGGCGTGCTGCGCGTCCAGCGCCAGCGCGTGCTCGAAGCTCGCCCGCGCACTGGCCGCGTCATTCAGGTTGAAGCGCGCCTGCCCGAGGTTGAAGTGCGCGTCCACGAGCGACGGATCGAGCGCCAACGCGGCCTCGAACTCCTTCGCCGCGCGCGGCAGATCGTTCTGCTTCACGCGCAGCCGTCCGAGCTGGTAGCGCACCCACTTCGTGGCCACCAGGCGCTTGGCGAGCTCGAGCTCGCGCTCGGCGGCCTCCAGCTCGCCCGCGTCGATGTGCAGGCGCGCCAGCGAGGTCAGCGCGTTGGGGTCGAGCGCGCACAGCTCCAGCGCGGAACGCAGCTCACGCTCGGCGCGCTCGCGATCGCCACGCTCGAGCCAGTAGGCGCCCAGGGCCGCGTGTGCGAGGTGGTTCTTCTCCGTCACCGTCAGCGCGTGCTCGAACAACGTGGGCGTGTCCTGCCAGGTGGCGAGCTGCGTGCGCGTGGCGAACGTGAGCATGCCCAGCGCCGCCAGCGCGAGCGCGCCGAGGCCGAAGCGCGCGCGCGGCCAGGCGCGCCCGAGCTCGAGCCCGAGCCCGCCGACGATCCAGGCCACCCCGATCAGGGGCAGGTACGTGTAGCGATCCGCGTGCGCCTGCGTGCCGACCTGCTTCAGGCCGATCACCGGCACGAGAGTGCCCAGGAACCACAGCCAGCCCACCAGGAACCAGGGCCAACGCGCGCGCGCGCGCCAGGCCGCGAGGCTGACGCCGACGAGCACCAGCGCGCCGAGCAGCGCGGGCACGAGCAGCACGCGCAGCGGGTCCGCCTCGACCATCGAGGCCAGCGGGTGGTAGACGGCGAGCCGCGCCGGCCAGAAGCTCTCGCGCAGGTACACGCCGTAGGAGGCCAGCGCGTTCAAGAGGCGCTGGCCGAGCGGCACCGCCCCGCTCCCGCTCGCCGCGCCGCCGACCTCCTGCGCGTACCAGGTGGCGAGCGCGCCCAGCGCGGCCAGCGCGACCAGCGGGAGTTTTTCCAGCAATAGGCCGTACCGAAAACTCGCCGGGGGTCCCTTCGCGCGCGTCTCCCCTGGGTGGGCGGGGGTTAGGGATGGGGCGAGCGCCGGCGGTTTCCGTACTCCTCCGCCAAACCTCTGCAACGGCCAGAGGTCGAGCAGCAGCAGCACGCACGGAAACGTCACCGCCATGGGCTTGGCCAGCAGCGACAGCGCGAACAAGAGCAGCACCCACGCATAGCGCCCGACGGACGGCGCGCGGCCGTAGCGCAGGTACGCCAGCAGCGCTGCCAGGAAGAACGCCGCGCACAGGACGTCCTTGCGCTCGCTGGCCCAGGCGACCGACTCGACGCGCAGTGGGTGCAGCGCGAACAGCGCCGCCGCCAGGGCCGCGGACCATGGGTTCACGAGCAGCGCCCGGCACAGAAAGAACACCAGCACCGCGTTGAGCGCGTGCAGCGCCGCATTCACGAGGTGGTGCGGCCCGGGCTCGAGCTCGAACAGCTCGACGTCGAGCATATGCGACACCCAGGTCAGCGGGTGGTAGTTGGCCGCATAGTGCTCGAAGCCGAAGGCCCAGCGGATCTCCTCCCAGTCGAGCCCCTTGGCGACGTGCGGGTTGTTGACCAGGTAGACCTCGTCGTCGTAGGAGACGAAGTCGTGCCCGCGCACCGGCCAGTAGAGCGCGAACACCGCCAGCGCCAGGCCGAGTGCGAGCGCGAACGTGCGCAGCCGAGAGGAACCCACGCGCTCCACTTATCCTCCCGAGCCGGCCGCGTGAAGGGCCTGGCGCGCGGGCTCGAGCTCGGGGTCGAGCTCCAGCGCACGCGTGAAGCTGGCGCGCGCCCCGGCCGCGTCGCCCTGCGCGCGGCGCGCGATGCCCAGGTTGAAGTGCGCCACGGGGTCGGCGGGGGTCAGAGCGACCACGCGCTCGAAGGCGGCCAGGGCCTCCGCCACCCGCCGTGCGCCGAGGCGCACCTGGCCGAGGTTGCTCCAGGCCTCGGCGTACTCGGGGCGCAGCTCGAGGGCTCGCAGGTAGCGCTCCTCGGCAGCCGCCGCGTTCCCCTGGCCATGTTCCAGGTGCCCGAGGTCGAAGTGCAGCTCGGCGTCGCTGGGGCGCCGCTCCAGGCAGCGCGCGAACAGCGCACGCGCGGCGGCGAAGTTCTGCTGTTCGAGCTCGACCACACCGAGGTTGATCCAGGTGCCGTAGTCCTGTGGATCGATGCGCTGGGCACGCTCCAGCACGCGGCGCGCGGCGTCGTACTCGCCCAGCTGGATGTGGCACAGCGCCAGGTTGTTGAGCGCCTCCGGCGAGCCCGCATGGATCGCCAGCGAGCGCTCGAAGGCCGTGCGCGCACTCGGAATGTCGCCCTCGGCCAGCGCGACCTCGCCGAGCTTCATCTGCGCCAGATAGTTGCGCGGTTCGAGCTCCAGAGCGTGCGCGAAGAGCGCGCGCGTGTCCTGCCAGAAGCCGAGCTGTGTTCGCGTGAGTCCGGCGCACAGCAACGCGGCCACGAGTCCGAGGGCGAGCAGCGCACGCGCCGCGCGCGGCCCGAGCGCGAGGCCCGCACCGGCCAGCGCCGCGACCAGCCCGAGCGAGGGCAAGTAGGTGTAGCGGTCGGCATGCGCCTGGGTCCCGACCTGGATGATTCCGATGACAGGCGCGAGCAGCACCAGGAACCACACGAGCCCCAGGGCGAAGGCTGGCACCGAGCGTCGCAAGCGCCAGGCGAGCGCGAGCAGCGCGAGGAGGACCAGGCTCGCGACCGCGGCCGGCAGCGCGAGCTCGCGCGCGGGGGAACTCGTGAGGATCGCGGCGTGGGGATAGAAGACCGAGAGCCGCGCGGGCCACACGCTTTGCCACAGGTACAGGCCCACCGCGCGCAGCGCGTTCAGCGCGCGCACGCCGAGGGCGAGCGTGTCCACCGTGCTGGTCGCGCCGCCGCGCGACTGCACCAGGACCGTGGCCAGGGCCGACAGACCGGCCAGCGCGAAGAGCGGGAGTTTTTCGAGAAAAAGTCCGTACCGAAGTTGCGCGCGAGGCTCCTTCGCGCGCGTCTCCCCTGGGTGGGTGGGGGCTAGGGATGGGGCGGGCGCGAGCGGTTTCCACGCGCCTCTGGAAAACCTCCGCAACGGCCACAAGTCGAGCAACCCCACCACGCAAGGAAACGTCACCGCCATCGGCTTGGCCAGCAGCGCGAGCACGAACAGCAACACCATCCCTGCATACCGCCCGAGCGACGGCGCGCGCCCGTAGCGCAGGTACGCCAGCGTCGCGGCCAGGAAGAACGTCGCGCACAGGACGTCCTTGCGCTCCGCCGCCCACGCCACCGACTCGACGCGCAGTGGGTGCAGCGCGAACAGCGTCGCGCCGATGCCCGCCGCCCAGGCGTTCCCGAGCAGGGCCAGCAGGACGTACAGCGCCAGCACCGCGTTCAGCGCGTGCAGCCCCACGCTCACCAGGTGATGCCCGGCCGGGCGAAACTCGAAGCACTCCACGTCGACGATGTGCGACAGCCACGTCAGCGGGTGGTAGTTCGCCGCGTAGCCGTCGAAGGAGAACGCCCAGCGCAGCGCCTCCGCGTCCAGTCCGCGCGCCACGTGCGGGTTCTCGAGCAGGTACACGTCGTCGTCGTAGCGCACCCAGTCGTGCCCGGCCACGGGCAGGTACACGAGCACCACGCCGAGCGCCAGGCACAGCGCGAGCACCAGCGCCGTGCGCCGCTGTCGCGCGCCGCTATCCACCGCCGAGTCCCTTCGCGAGCTCCTGCCCCAGGCGCCGCGCGGACTCGTCGTTCACCAGCCGCGGGTCGCACTCCAGGGCGCGCGTGAGCTGCGCGTCCGCCGCGGCGTGCTCGTCCGAGCGGAACAGTGCCCAGGCCAGACTCAGGTGTGCATCCGCGCTCGCGGGCCGCAGCGCGACCGCGCGCTCGAGCGCCGTCCGCGCTGCCGCCCAGTCGTCGCGCAGATAGAGCGCCTTGCCGAGGTTCAGCTGGGCCTCGAAGAAGCGCGGCGAGATCGCCGCCGCGGCCTCGAAGTGCTCCTCGGCCTCCTCGAAACGGCGCTCCTGCGCCAGGGCCAGGCCGAGGTTGTTGTGCGCGACGAAGTTGCGCTCGGTGTGCGCGAGGGCGTTCTGGAACAGCGCCTCGGAGCTCTGCCACACCGCGACCTGGCGCACGCTCTGCAGCGTTAGCGCGGCGAGCGCCAGCATGCCGAGGCCGAGGAGCGCGCCGCGCCAAGCGGGCCGCGCGTGCACCAGCTCTGCCGCGCTCCACACCAGCGCGAGTTCGAGCCCCAGCGCGGCGAGGTACGCGTAGCGGTCGGCGTGGGCCAGGGTGCCGGCTTGCACGAGGCCGATCATCGGCACGAGCAGGCCGAGGAACCAGCACCAACCGACGAGCAGCCACGGCATGCGTCGGCGCAGGCGCAGCGCGCCCCACGTCAGCCCCGCGAGCAAGGCGAGCGCCAGCAGCGCCGGCACGAGGCGCGACTCCTCCGGCGCGACCAGCGCCGGGTGCGGGTAGTACACGGCGAGCCCGACCGGCCACAGGTACTGTCCGAGGTAGGTCGCGTAGGCGGCGAGCGCGTTCGCGAGGCGCGCGCCGAGCGCGATGGGCGCGTCGAGCGCGCCACCGGCGCGCTGCGCTTCGAGCGTGAGCGCGATCGAGGCCGCCGCGAGCGCGGCCAGCGGGACCTTCTCCAGCACGAGCGCGCGCCAGCCCCAGCGGCGCTCGAGCGGCCAGACGTCGAGCACCAGCAGCAAGCACGGCACCGTCACCAGCGTGGGCTTCGCCATCAAGCCCGCTCCCAGCGCCAGCGCGACCCAGGAATAGTTCCGGCGCGACGGTGCCCGCGCATAGCGCGCGTAGGCCAGCAGCGTCAGCGCGAAGAACGTCCCCGCGAGCACGTCCTTGCGTTCCGCGATCCACGCCACCGACTCCACGCGCAGCGGGTGCAGCGCGAACAGCGCGGCGACGAAGGCGCTCGGCCACGCCCGGCCCGTGAGCGCGCGCAGCGCCAGGAACAGCAGCGCCGCGTTGAGCGCGTGCAGCAACGCGTTCACCAGGTGGTGCTTGCCCGCGTCGAACGCGAACAGCTCGACGTCGAGCGCGTGCGACAGCCATGTCAGCGGGTGCCAGTTGTACTGGTAGTCCGTGCTGGTGAAGGCCCAGCGCACGCTCGCGCCCGTGAGGCCGCTCTCGATGTGCGTGTTGCGCAGCACGTAGCCCGGATCGTCGTATTCGACGAAGGGGAAGCCCGCCGTGCAGAAGTAGAGCGCGAGCGCGACGCCGAACAGCGCCAGCGCGACGAGCAGCGGATTCGGATGCGACCTCTCCGCCACGACGCGCGAGCTACTCGCCCTCCTTCTGCTCCTCTTTCTTGTCCTCTTTTTTCTTGGGCGGCGCGGCGGACGGCTGCGAGGAATCGTCGCCGGTGTAGCCGAGGCTGCGCAGCGCCTCCTTCTCGTCGTCCGAGAGCGGCTCCACGATGCCCACGTCGCCCGGCTTCGGCCACAGCTTGCGATAGCCCTCGAGCTCGTCGAGCATGTGCTTGGCGCGCTCAGGCTGCGCGCCGTAGAGGTTGGTGAGCTCGCCCGGATCTTTGGCGAGGTCGATCAGGTAGTGCGTGCCGTTCGAGCTCCAGCCGAACTTGTGCTGGTCCTCGAGCAGCACGCGCCAGTCGCCCCGGTTGCGCCAGTCCTTGGGGTTCTTCTCCGAGCCGACGCTCATCATCGGCAGCTTGTAGAGCTCGGCCACGACCGGGTGGTGCTGGCCGAAGGGCCGGCCCTGCACGTGCGGGGGGAGCTCGATGCCCAGGCGCTCGAGGATCGTCGGCAGCACGTCCACCTGCTGCACGAAGGTCGCGTCCTGGCCCTTGCGCGCGTTCGCGCCGGGCTCCTTCACGAAGAACGGGATGTGGATCTCGGGCTCGCTGAGCGAGTCGCCGTGGCCCCACAAGCCTTGATCGACCTCGGCCTTGGGATCGCCGAGCACCGGCTCGCCGATCAGCTCGCCGTGGTCGGCGAGCACGATGATCCAGGTGTTCTCGTACAGCCCGCTCAGCTTGAGGTGGTCGAGCAGCTTGCCGATCTCCGCGTCCATGTGGCGGATCTCGGCGTCGTAGCAGATGTTGGCGAAGGTGCGATAGTCCATCCGCGACGGATCGAAGCCCGGCGGCAGCACGGGGCGGACGTCCTGCAGCGGCTTCGGTGGCTCGGTGGGCTTGCCTTCGGCGTCGAGCTTCGGATCGGTGAACCACGGGCTGTGCGGGTCGTAGTAGTTCAGGAACAGGAAGAACCCGGCGTCGCGGTGCTCGTCCACGTACTCGATCGCCGCGCGCGTCACGTCCTCGGCCGGGCGACCGTTGAGCGCGGTCACGCCGTCGTCGTCGTAGTGCTCGAAGCCCTTGTTCAGGCGGAAGCGCTTCTTCATCCACGGCCCGGCGATGATCCCGGCCGTGGCGTAGCCGTTCTCGGAGAGGATCTGCGCCAGGGTGGTCTCGTCCTCGGCGATCGGCCGCGCGCGGTAGCCGCCGTACTGCGCGCCGATCTCCTCGCCCAGGATCAGCGGCCCTTGGGGGTCGTAGTTCGCGCCGTGCGCGCTCGGGAATTTTCCCGTGAAAATCGAGGCGTGCGTGGGCATGGTCCAGCTCGAGACCGCGTAGGCGTTCGTGTACACGAGCGAGTCCTGCGCCAGGCGGTCGAGGTTGGGCGAGGTCGGAATCTTGTGCCCGTACATCCCCAGGTGGTCGCGGCGCGTCGTGTCCAGCGTGATCAGCAGGATGTTCGGGCCGTCGACGCGCTTGCCGCAGCCCGGCGAAAGCGCGAGCAGGAGGGCGAGGGCGAGCGGCGGGGCGGAGATGAAGCGCATGCGGAGGCGGGGCGAGGGGCCGGCAGGATACCGAGACGCGGCGCGCGCTTCGCGTTCCCCGTGGCGCTCGTCGGGTGGGCGTGCCTACGGGCGGCGGCGCGTCCCGTTGGGCTCAGGGCGACTTCAGGTAGACCTCGCCGGAGCGGTAGAGGTCGAGGCGCCGGGCGAGCTCGGCGCGGTACGCCGCCGGCACGCGCTCGAGCGCGCGCTGCTCGGCGGCGCTGGCTTCGGCGAAGCGTCCGAGGCGCGCCAGCGCGGCGGCCTGGGTCTCCAGGTAGGCGGCCTGCGCGCCGCTGCTCGCCGCCACGAGGGACTCGGCGAGGGCCAGGGCCTCCTGCGGGGCGGCGCTCGTGCGGCTCGTGGCGAGCACCCAAGCGAGATTGTTGAGCTGGACCGGATCGGCGGGCGCGAGCTCGAGCGCGCGGCGTAGATGCGCCAGCGCCTCGGTATCGCGCCCCTGTGCCTGGAGCAGCCAGCCGAGGCTCGCGTGGGCCGCGCCGAGGGTCTCGTCGGCGGCCAGCGCGCGCGCGAGCTCGGCCTCGGCCTCCTGCGGGCGACCGCCGGCCTCCAGCACGCGCGCCAGGTTCACGCGCACGCCGGCCAGCGACGGGCGCAGCTCGAGCGCGCGGCGGTAGTGGCGCTCGGCGTCGGCCGGCACCTGCGCGACTTCGAGCGCCTGCCCGAGCTGCACGTGCGCGACCGGGTTCGCCTCCTCGACCGCCAGCGCGTGCGCGAACAGGCTCAGGTCGCTGCGCCAAACGCTGAGCTGGCGCGCACTCGTGAAGCCGAGCACGACGAGCCAGCCCGCGATCAGCGCGTTGCGCTGTGCCAGCGAGCGCGGCAGCGCGTCCAGGCCCCACACCAGCGCCAGCGCGAGTCCGACCGAGGGCAGGTAGCTGTAGCGCTCGGCCCAGCCCTGCAGCCCGACCTGCAGCAGGCCGATCACGGGCACGAGCGTGCCCAGGAACCACAGCCAGCCGACCAGCGCGTACGGCGCGCGCCGGCGCACGGCGACGACGAACACCGTCACGGCGATCAGGAAAGCCAGCGCTACGAACACGCCAGCGGTCCAAATCGACGGCGCGGGCTCGGCCAGCGCCGGATGCGGATGGTGCACCGCGAGCCCGCTCGGCCAGAAGGTCTTCCACACGTAGAGCGCGTAGGCGTGCACGGCGTTGGCGACGCGCGCCGCCAATCCGATGCGTTCGTGCTCGCCGAAGGCGCCGCCCGCGCGCTGCACGACGACGGTGATCGCGCTCGAAGCCGCAGCCAGCGCGAGGAAGGGCAGCTTCTCGAGCCACACGCGCTTCGCGGCGAGGCGTTTCAGCGGCCACGCGTCCAGCAACAGCAACACGCAAGGAAGCGTGACCAGCATCGGCTTCGACAGGAGCCCGAGCGCGAACAGCCCGAGCGCGAGCGCGTAGTGCCGCGCGCCGCCGCGCCGCGCGTAGCCCGCGTAGGCCCACAGGCACGCGAAGGCGAAGCCAGCCGCCAGGAGGTCCTTGCGCTCGGCGATCCAGGCCACCGACTCGACGCGCAGTGGGTGCAGCGCGAACAGCGCCGCGACCAGCGCGCTCTTGTCCGGCGCCTGCGTCAGCGCGCGCAGCGCGAAGTACAGCAGCGCCGCGTTGAGCGCGTGCAGCACGGCGTTCACGCGATGATGCGCGCCCGCGTTGAGGTCGAAGAGCTGCACGTCGAGCTGGTGCGAGAGCCAGGTCAGCGGATGCCAGTTGGCGGCGTGGCCGGTGGTGAAGGCCCAGCGCACGCCCTCCCACGAGAGCCCGCCGAGCACGCCGTCGTTTTTCGTGACGTAGTCGGTGTCGTCGTAGTTCAGGAACGCGAACTCACCCGTGCGCCAGTACAGCGCCAGCACCAGCAAAGCGAGCCACGCGCCGCGGCCGGCCGGACGTGCGAGGAGGGCGCGCAGCCAGGCCATGCTCAGCGCTCCAGCGCGCGGCCGGCCTGGTAGCTCGCGAGCTCGGCCTTCAGTCGCTCCCATTGCGCGCGCGGCGCGGCGGCAAAGGCCTCGGCCTGGGCCGCGGCGGCCTGCTTGAACTGGCCCTGCGCCGCCAGCACCGCGGCCTGCACGCGCTGGTGCGTCCAGTGCGCGCCGTCGCGGGCCGCGCAGCGTTGCAGCAGCGCCGCCGCGCGCGCCGGGTCGCGCAGCTCGCCGGCGCGCGTCGCGCGCAGCCAGGCCTCGCCGTGCAGCGCGCGCGCGAGCTCGGGCGCGCGGCGCTGAGCCGCCGAGAAGTGCGCCAGCGCCGCGCGCGCGTCACCGAGTTCGTCGAGCGCGCTGCCGAGGTCGCATTCGGCCTCGGCCGAGCCAGGCTCGCGCTCCAGCGCGCGCTCGAAGGCCGTGCGCGCCTCGGCCAGGCGTCCGAGCGTGAGCAACACGCCGCCGCATTGCCTCCAGGCCTCGGCCGACTCGGGGTGCTCGCGCACGGCGCGCTGATAGTGCTCGAGCGCAGCGGCGAGGTCGCCCTCGCGCTCCAGCAAGAGGCCCCACGAGAGGCGCGCGTCGAGGAAGTCCGGTACCAGGCGCAGCGCCTCACGGAACTCGGCCACGGCCAGCTCGCGCTGTCCCTGCTGCGCGTACAGCGCGCCCAGGTTGCCGTGCGCGCTGTACAGGTCGGGCACGATCGCCAGCGCGGCCTGGTAGTGCTCGCGCGCACCCACCAGCTCGCCGCGGCCCTGCAGGTACATGCCGAGGTTCTGGTGCGCGACGTAATTGCGCTCGGTGACCTCCAGCGCGCGCGCATACAGCGTCGGGTCGTCCTTCCAGGTCCCGACCTGACGGTAGGTGAGCGTCGCGCAGGCCGCGCCGGCGACGAGGCCGAGCGCGAACAGCGCGCGCTGCAGGGCCACGGCCCGCACGAGTTCACGCAGGCCGAAGACGAGCGCGATCGTCAGCCCGAGCAGCGGCAGGTACGCATAGCGATCGGCGTAGAACTGCGAGCCGACCTGCACCAGGCCGATCACGGGCGCCAGCATGAGCCCCATCCAGCTCCAGCCCACGAACAACGCCGGCGCCCGCGCGCGCAGGCGCCAGGCGCCATAGGTCAGCGCCACGAGCGCGACCGCGGCGAGCCACACGCGCGTGCCCAGCGGCGCGAACTCCTGCGGCGTGACGAAGGCCGGGTGCGGATAGAAGAAGGCCAGCTCCAGCGGCCAAAAGGCCTTGCCCACGTAGGCGAAGGTGCCCAGCACCGCGGTGGCGACGCGCGCGTCGAGGGGCAGCACCTCGATCGAGCGCACGGCGTTGCCCGCGCGCTGGGCGTAGAGCGTGACCAGTGCCGAGGCCAGCGCCAGCGCCAGGAAGGGCAGCTTCTCCAGCACGCGCGCGCGCAGCGGGCGCGGCGGCGTCTGCGCCAGCGGCCAGAGGTCGAGCAGCACGAGCACCAGTGGCAGCGTGACGAGCATGGGCTTCGCCAGGAGGCCGAGCGCGAAGCAGCCGAGCGCGAGCGCGTGACGTCCGCGCGAGGGCGCGCGCGCGTAGCGCAGGTAGGCCAGCAGCGTCAGGAAGAAGAACGTCGCGCACAGCACGTCCTTGCGCTCGGCGGCCCAAGCCACGGATTCGACGCGCTGCGGGTGCACCGCAAAGAGCAGCGCGACCAGCGCGCTCGCCCACAGACTGCCCGTCGCGCGGCGCAGGAACAGGAAGCACAGCACCGCGTTCAGCGCGTGCAGCGCGCCGCTCATCAGGTGATGGGGGCCAGCCGCCAGGGCGAACAGCTGCACGTCGAGCTGGTGCGAGAGCCAGGTCAGCGGATGCCAGTTGGCCGAGTGGAACTCGCTGAAGGCCCAGCGCGCGTTCTCCAGGCTCAGGCCGCTGTTCACGTGCGGGTTCTTGGCGATGTACGAGCCGTCGTCGAAGCTGACGAAGCCATGCTGTCTCGTCTGCACGTACAGCGCGCCGACCACCAGCACCAGAGCGACGGCGACGAGGAGCTCGATGCGCGCGCCGGCACCGCGTGCTCGCTCGGCCGTGCTCATTTCTTGCGCGTGTAGGGTTTCTGCGCGCGGTAGAGCTCGAGGCGTTCGCTCTGCTCCTGCTTGTGCGCCGCGCTGCGCTCGACCTGCACGGCCTGCTCCTGCACCTGCACGGCCTTGGCGAAGTCGCCCGCACGCGCCTGCGCGGCGGCCAGGACCTCCAGCGCGTTGGCGGCCTTGCGCTGCATGGCGTAGGTGGCGAGCTCGAGCGCGCGCGCGCCGTCCAGCAGCGCCTCGTCCGGGCCCGTGGCCAGGATCCAGGCCGCGGCGCAGGCCGCGTCGGGATCCGGCGTGCCGGCGGCGAAGGCCTTGTCGTAGCACTCCAGCGCCTTGGCCCACTGGCCGGTCTGCTCGTAGGCCGCGGCCAGGTTGCTCAGCGCCAGCGGGAAGTCGGGCAGGCGCTTCAGCGCGTCCTGCAGGAGCCGGATCGCTTCCTCCGGCTTCTTCTCGTCCATGGCGATCGCGGCCAGCGCGATCAGCGCCTGCGGATCGCCGGGGCGGATGTCGTTGACGGCCTGGAACTGGCTGCGCGCGGCTTCGCGCTCGCCGGCGCTGAGCAGCAGCGTGCCGAGGTCGTAGCGCGCGCGCGAGGAACTCGGGTCGAGCGCCACCGCGCGCTCCAGGGCCTTGCGCGCGGTCGGCACGTCGCCCTTCTGCAGCGCGAGGCGTCCGCGCAGCGCGCACAGCTCGGCGGTCTCGCCGCTCAGCGCCTGCGCGGACTGCAGGCGCTGGCTGGCCTCGGCCGCGTCGCCGCCACGCATGGCGATCTCGGCCAGCACCACCTGCGCGTCGGCCAGCGAGGCGTCGAGCTTGAGCGCGCTGGTGGCGAGGTTCGCCGCGCGCTCCAGATCGCCCTGCTCCAGCAGGAAACGCGCGAAGGCCGCCCACAGCCCGCCGTGAGCGGGGTTCTTTTCGAGCGCCTGCTCGAAGAACGTGCGCGCCTGCTCGACGTTGCCCTGCGCGCGCGCCAGCGCGGCCAGGCGCAGCAGCGTCTCGGGGTGTCCGGGGTGGACCTCCAGCGCGGACAGGTAGACCTGCACCGCCTGCCCGAACTCGCGCTCGGCTTCGAACGCCAGGCCGAGGTTGTAGCGCGCCTGCACGAAGCTCGGGCGCACGCGACTGGCCGCGGCGAAGTGCTCGCGCGCGGGCGCGGTCTCGCGCCGTGCCAGGTACACCAGGCCGAGGTTGTTGTGCGCCAGCCAGTTCTGGTCGTTGACCGACAGGGCGTGCTCGTACAACGAGCGATCGTCGCGCCAGTGCGGCAAGGTGCGCGCGCTCACGACGGCCAGGGCGCCGGCCATGGCGAGGCCGCCCAGCGTCAGGCCCACCAGCAGGTTCTCGTGCGCGCGCCAGGCCTCGGCGAGGCCGAAGGCCAGCGCCACGTACAGGCCGATCGTCGGCAGGTAGGCGTAGCGATCGGCCCAGGCCTGGTCGCCGACCTGCACCAGGCCCAGCACCGGCACGAGCATGCCCAGGAACCAGAACCAACCGCTGAAGAACGCCGGACAGCAGGCGCGCGAGCGCCAGGCGAGCGCCGATACGCCCAGCGCCAGCACGACTCCGGCGACGCCGGTCGCGAGCACGTTCTGCCCGATCAAGAGCGGGTGCGGATAGAAGAACGTCAGCTCCGCCGGCCACAGCGTGGCGCGCAGATAGGCGAGCAGACCCGAGCCCGCGCTCCACACGCGCTCCAGCAGCGACAGCTGGCTCAGGTCGCCGACCGCGCCGCCCGCGCGCTGCGCCAGCAGCGTCAGCACACACGAGCCCGCGGCCAGCGCGAGGTGTGGCAGCTTTTCGAGCACGAGGCCGCGCCAGGTGGCGCCGTTCTGCGTGCGCTTCAGCGGCCAGAGGTCGAGCAGCAACAGCACGAACGGCGCCGTGACCAGCGTGGGCTTGGCCATCAGGCCCAGCGCCAGCAGCGCGAGCGTGGCGAGGTACGCGCCGCGTCCGCGCGTGCGTGCGTAGCGTGCGTAGGCGAGCAGGAGGCCGAAGAAGCAGACGGCCGCGAGGAGCTCCTTGCGCTCGCTGACCCAGGCCACGCACTGCACGCGCAGCGGGTGCGCGGCGAACAGCGCGGCGACGACGAAGCTCGGCCAGAAGCGCGCGCACAGCGCCACGAGCGCGGCGAACAGGAGCGCCGCGCCGAGCGCGTGCAAGCCCGCGTTCTCGAGGTGCATGGCGCCGCTCGCGCCGTGGAAGCGGTCCGCGTCGGCCATCAGCGACACCCACGTCAGCGGGTGCCAGTTGGCGGCGTGGAAGCCGAAGGCCCAGCGCAGCCCCTCGGCCGAGAGTCCGCGCGCGATGACCGGGTTCGCGGTGACGTAGTCCGGGTCGTCGAAGTTCAGGAACTCGAAGCCGCCGACCGGCAGGTACAGCACGAATGTCAGTGCGGCCAGGAGCAAGGCAGCCCAGAGCACACGGCCCCGCGCGGGAGTCTCTTCGGCGATCATGCGGGGGAAGGGGGCGGGGCCGGACCGATCAGCGTGGGCTCGCGGGGTACGTCAGGGGACCCGCAGCGTTGGAATCGGGCCGGGATTCCAGCACACGCCGCGCGCGCCGTCCATCGGAAGAATGCGCCCTCGTCGCTCCCGCGCCGTTCGCGCCGCGCGCGGGCTCAATGAGCGTGGTGGTAGGGCGCGTCGCGCCGGTAGAGCTCGAGACGTTCGCGCGCCGCGCCCTGCTGGTTCGGCGGCAGGAGGCGCAGCGCTTCTTCCTGCACGGCGACGGCGCGCTCGAAGTCGCCGCCGGCGGCGAGCGCGGCGGCCAGCGCCTCGAGCGTCGGCGGATCGCGGCGCTGCGTGGCCTGCACCGCTCGGCGGGCGAGCTCCAGCGCGCGCTGCGGATCGCGTAGCTCGTCCTCGGCGGCCGAGGCGAGGATCCAGGCGGCGAGGCGCGCGGCGTTCGTGCGCGTCGGATCGGCGAGCGCGCGCTCCAGCGCCGCGAGCGCGGCCCGGTGCTCGCCCTGGGCCTCGCGCACCTCGCCGAGCTTCTCCCAGGCCGCGGCGGCGCCCGGGTTCGCGCGCACGGCGGCCTCGAGGTGCTCGGCGGCGGGCTCGTACTGGCGGTGCAGCAGCAGCAGCAGCGCGAGGTCGTAGTGCGCGTCGGGGTGCTCGGGGAAGAGCTCGAGCACGCGCTCGAAGGCCTGCGCGGCCTCGACCTCGTCGCCGCGCTCCGCGAGCAGCATGCCGAGGTTCAGTTGTGCTGCGGCGAGCCCCGGCAGCGCCTCGCTCGCGCGGCGGTAGAGCGCGAGCGCGCGCTCCGCGTCGCCGTGCTCCTGCTCGAGCAGGCCGAGGCCGTACAGCGCTGGCGCGTAGCTGGCGCGGATCGCCAGCGCTTCCTCGTAGGCCGTGCGCGCGCCCGCGACCTCGCCGCGCGCCGCGCGTTCGTTGGCCAGGCCGACCCAGGCCGGATAGTTCTGCTCGGTGACCGCCAGCGCGTGCGTGAACAGCGCTTCGGAGTCGTGCCACACGCGCGCCTGGCGCGCGCTGGCCACGCCGCAGGCGACGAGCGCGAGCGCAGCGCCCGCGCCGAGCGGCAAGCGCACGCGCGTCTGGCGGCGCGCGAGCTCGCCCAGCGCGAACACCAGCACGAGCTGCACGCCCACCAGCGGCAGGTACGCGTAGCGATCGGCCAGGGCCTGCTCGCCGACCTGCACGATGCCGATCACCGGCACGAGCATGCCCAGGAACCAGAACCAGCCGCAGAAGAATGCGCCGCTGCGCCGGCGCACGGCCCAGGCGAGCGCGCTCAGCGTGAGCACGCCGCCGAGCGCGCTCAGTGCCCCCAGCGTCCACGGCGTGGCGCGGGCGGCCACCAGCGCGGGGTGCGGATAGAAGTAGGAGAGCTCGCTCGGCCAGACGAAGTGCGCGAGGTAGCGCAGCACCGCCACGGGTGCGTTGGCCAGGCGCGCGTCGAGTGGCAGTACTTCCAGCGTGTACAGCGAGCCGCCCGCGCGCTGGCTCCACACCGTGGCCGCGCAGGACAGCGCCGCCAGCGCGAGCAGCGGCAGCTTCTCGAGCCACACCTTGGCGTTCAGGCGTCCATCCGCCGCGCGCAGCCGCGCCAGCGGCCAGAAGTCGAGCAAGAGCAGCACGCACGGCGCCGTGACCAGCATCGGCTTGGCCAGCAAGCCGAGCGCGAAGCACGCCAGCAGCAGCGCATAGCGGCCGGCGCTCGGCGCGCGCGCGTAGCGCGCGTAGGCCAGGAGCAGCGCGAAGAACGCCGAGCCCGAGAGCACGTCCTTGCGCTCGCTGACCCAGGCCACGGACTCGACGCGCAGCGGGTGCAGCGCGAACAGCGCCGCGACCGCCGCGCTCTCCCACGGCCGTGCGCTGAGCGCGCGCAGCGCGAGGAAGCACAGCACCGCGGCCAGCGCGTGCCAGGCGACGCTGACCCCGTGGTGCCCGGCGGGAGCGAGCTGGAACAGCTCGACGTCCAGCATGTGCGCGAGCCACGTCAGCGGGTGCCAGTTCGAGGCGTGGGCCGCGCTGAAGGCCCAGCGCAGCCCGGCCAGGGAGAGGCCGCCGCGCACGGCCGGGTTCTCGAGCACGTAGTCGGGGTCGTCGTAGCGTACGAACTCGAAGCCCAGGACCTGCGCGTACACGGCCGCCACCGCGCCCACCAGCGCCAGCACGACCCAGCCCGTGCGCGGCGCGCTCATCGCTGCTGGCGTTGCTCGAGTTCCTCGAGCAGCGCGCGCGCCTCGGCCTGCTCGGAGTTGAAGCGCAGCACGGCCTCCAGGCGCGCGCGCGCCAGCTCGTCCTCGTCGCGCTGCATGTGCAGGCGCGCGCTGGCGTTGTGCGCGCGGAAGTGCGGCGTGGCGCGCGGCAGCTCGCACACGCGGTCGTAATAGCGCAAGGCTTCGTCCGCGCGCTGCGAACGATTGCACAGCTCGGCCAGGGCGAACAGCGCTTCGGCCGAGTCCGGGTTCACGCCGATGGCCCGGCGGTAGGCCGCCTCGGCCGCGGTCCGGTCGCCCTCGTCCTCCAGGATCCGCCCGAGCGCCGAGCGCGCGTCGGGGTGGTCGGGCTCGAGGGCGAGCGCACGCTCGAAGCATTCTCGCGCCCGCACAGTGTCCTTGTCCTGGGCCAGGCCGAGGCCGCACCAGGCTTCCGCGGAGCGCGGATCGAGCTCGCTGGCGCGCGCGAAGGCCGCGCGCGCTCCGGCCGCGTCTCCCAGGTTGCGCCGACACATGCCGAGGCGCGTCCAGGCGAGGAGCTCGTCGGGTTCGTCGGCGAGCGCGCTCTCGAGCAGCGCGCGTGCCGCCACGTCGTCGTGCAGACGCTGGTGGACCTCCGCCAGGCGCGCGCGCGCCCGTGGCAGCACCTCGGCGCGCTGCAGGAACGGCACGGCGGCCAGCAGGTGCGCCTCCTCGCCCGGGATCAGTCCGCGGCGCAGCTCGAGTTCGCCGCGGTGCAGCCAGGCCTGGGCGTCGTCGGCGCGCGCGGCCAGGGCAGCTTCGTAGGCGCGCTGCGCGGCGGAGAGTCGGCCGTGGGCCAGGTGCCACTGGCCCAGCGCGTCGTGCGCGCGCACGTCGGCGGGGTTCACGCCGAGCGCGCTCGCCTGCAGCGAGGGTTCGTCGCGCCAGTCGGCCAGACGCGCGTGCGTGCGCGCGGCGCAGGCCAGGAACGCCAGCGCACCCAGCGCGAGCCCCGCGCGGCGCAGGGGCGCGAGCGCGTCGAGCAGCGCCAGCACGAGCCCGAGGCTGGCGAGGAGTACGCTGGCCTCGGCGAAGACGCCATCACCGTTCGGGAACAGCACCGCGGCCGAGCCCACCAGTGCGAACAGCGCCGCGCCCAGCGCCGCCCAGGGGCGACGTCGTCCGAGCCGCCAACCGAGTGCGAGCATGCCGGCCAGGGCGAGCCAGCTCACACCCAGCAGCCACGCCGGCACGGACTCGCTCAGCGCGCGCTGGGGCGTGAGCGCCGCGGGCCACAGCCATGAACCGAGCAGCGAGCCCAGCGCGAGCGGCAGGCGCGCGAGCCCGTCGAGCGCGGGGCGGCCGCCGCCGAGGCCCGCCGCCAACCCCGCCAGGCCGAGCGCCAGCAGGATCCCGTCCATCCAGCCGAGCCGGCGTGGCGCGCGGCCCGCGGCCCGTGCGTGTTGGCGCTCGAGCCCCAGCAACCACGGCAGCGCGCACACCAGCGGCGGCGCGGCCACGAGCGCGACGAAGAGCGCCGCGCTTGCGGTCGGGGAGCGCGTCGCGCGTCCGCGGTCCAGCGCCAGGCAGGCGCCGAGCAGGAACGCGAACGCGCCCAGCAGCGCGCCGCGCTGCGACAGCCAGGCCAGGCTCTCGACGCCCAACGGGTGGCAGGCGAACAGCAGCGCGCCCAGCGCCGCGAAGGTGCGCGCGAAGCCCAGGCGCAGGAAGAGCACGAGAACGAGCGCGCTCGCGCCGGCGTGCAGAGCCAGGGCGAACCCGCGCGCGAGGAGTGCCGAATCGTGCAGGCCCTCGATGTACAGGCTCGACCCGCCCAGGCCGGCGAGGCGCCAGGCCTGGCCCAGGCTGCGCGCGGCGGCCAGCGGCGCATCGCCGATCGAGAGCGCCTCCCAGCGCAGCGTGGGCCCGAAGAGCGCCAGCTCGGCCGCGGCTAGCCCCAGCAGCGGGCCGAGCATGCCGGCCGGTTGCGAGCTGCGCGGCGCGAGCGGGGAGGGGGCGGGGGACGACAAGGGCCGCAGCATCGTTCGGCCCTACGGGCGCGAAATCAACTTGGCAGCCTGGCGCGGAGGGTTTTCGGCGCGAAGGTCGGCACGAGACCTTGGCCCGGAACGGCGCGGATGCCGAAGAACGTTCGCTCTCCATGTTTTTCCATCCGTCGTCTCCGCACCCGTCCCCGAAGCCGTCTCTGGACCCAGCCCAGGCACCGCGGCTGCGGCGCCTGGAGTGGCTGCTGCCGCTCGCGCTCGGCCTCGGCTTCGTGCTGACCGGCGTGCGCGCCACGCCCTTCGCGCACTCGCCGCTCGCGCTGGGCGGCATCGCCGTGCTGTACGGCGAGCTGGCGCTGCTGCTGTTCTTCGCGGCGCGCTTCGCCGTGCGCGCCGGGACCGTGCCGGGCGTCGCGGCCTGCTTGGGCTTGGCTCTGGCACCCGCGGCGCAGCTGCGCATGGACGCCGAGCTGCTGCAGCGTTGGCCCATGTTCGCGCTGTTCGTCGTGGCCCTGGCCGGCCTCGCCTTCGGCCTGCTGCGCCTGTGCGCGCCGCGCGCGCGCCAAGCCGCGCCGCGGCTCCTGTACCAGGCCTACGGCGCGCTGTTCGCGCTGCTGGCGAGCACGCTCGTCGGCGCGCACGCTAGCGCGGAGCTGCGCTGGCACCTCTTCGCGCACCACCGTCTGTTCGGCACGCCGCTGTACTGGTTCGACGCGCCGCCGCTGCTTTCCGCGCGCGACGGCCTGTGGACCCGTCAGGGACGCCTGGCGCAGCCGGCCGAGGAGGAAGCCGTGCGCTTCCAGGGCGCGCCGGTGCTGTTCGCGCGGCCGCCGCACATCGTGTTCTTGATGCTGGACACGCTGCGCGCCGACGCGCTGGCGCCCTACGGCGGCGCGGCCAACGTGATGCCGGCCATGAACGAGCTCGCGCAGCACTCGGTGGTGTTCGCCGACGTGCACTCGAACGCCAGCTGGACGCGCGCCTCGTGTGCCTCGATCTTCACCGGGCTCCTGCCCGAGGAGCACGGCGCGGCGCGCTTCCACGAGAAGCTCTCCGAGAGCTGGGTCACGCTGCCCGAGCAGCTCGCCGCCGCCGGCTACCAGACCGCGGCCTTCGTCGCCAACTGGGTGCAGGTCGGCTACGACACCGGCTTCGCGCAGGGCTTCGCGCGCGAGGACTTCAACGAGCTGATGAGCGGCCAGCAGATCCTGGACCAGGCGGGCGAGGGCGCCGACGCCAACGAGGTACGCGGCGCCTACGCGCGCGCGGCGAGCGTGAACAAGGCCGCGCTCGAGTGGCTGGGCAGCGAGGCGCGCGACCCGTACAAGCCGCTGTTCCTGTATCTGCACTACCTCGATCCGCACTCGCCCTACCTCGAGCCGCCCGAGCCGGGCACGCTGAGCGATCCCGAGGAGCGCAAGCGCGGGCTCTACCGCCAGCAGCTGCGCTACCTCGACCGCCAGCTGGCGCAGCTGTTCGCCGAGCTCGACGAGGCCCTGGCCGGCCCGAAGGTGATCGTGCTGACCTCGGACCACGGCGAGGAGTTCTTCGAGCACGACGATTGGGGCCACGGCCACTCGCTGTATAAGGAGCTCCTGCACGTGCCGCTGTTCGTGCACCTGCCGAGCGGGCGCGCGCAGCGCGTCGAGCACGCGCTCGAGTCGCGCGACCTGTACATGCTGGTGCAGGATCTGGCTGCCGATCCCGCGCTCGACTTCGAGGCCTGGGGCGCCGCGCACGCGCGTTCGGTGCGCTACTCCTCGCAGTACCTCGACCGCGTCGAGGACGCGCGGCCCGACAAGAAGTGGACCGGCCTGCGGCGCGTCGAGAAGGGTGGGTTGAGCCTGATCTGGTCCGCCTTCGGGCCGAGCTGGCAGCTCTACGACGAGCGCACCGATCCGGGGGAGCTCGACAATCGGATCGATCGCGATCCGGCGCGGGCCGCCGAGCTGCGCGCCGAGCTCGAGGCCGCGGTGCGCTTCTGGAGCGCGCCCAGCGAGGTCACGCGCACGCCCGAGGAGAACGAGTTCCTGCGTGCCCTCGGCTACGTCGGCGGCGTCGACGAGAGCCCGCCGAAGAAGCGCGAGCCCTAGCACTTCGCGCGCTGCCCACGGCTACCATGGCGCCGTGTTCGAGCGCTTTCCGACTCCCGCGCGCGGGCAGCTCCTCGTGCTCGGCGTGTGCGCGCTGGCCGGTGCGCTGGGCGAGCTGAGCGGCGCGGGCGGCGCCGAGGATCCGCTGGCGCTGCTCGGCTGGCTCGCGTTCCTGGCCCCGGCCGGAGGCGCCCTGTGCGCTGGCGCGCGCATCGCGCTCTTCCCCTTCGGCTTGTGCGTGCCGGCGGCGTGGATGTTCCTGCTGACGCTGAGCGTGGCGCGCGCGGCGCGCGGGCCGGAGACGCCGTTGTGGGCGGCCTGCGCGCTGGCCGGGCTGTTCGCCCTGGGCTGGGCGCTGGGCGCGCATTCGGCGGTGCCCGTGCGCGCGGCCGGCGTGCTGTTCCTCGTGGGCCTCCTGCTCGCGGGAGCCTCCACAGGTTTCGGGGTCTTGGCGGGTGGGGCCGAGCTCGCCCGGCGCCACCCGCACGCGGCCGCGCGCCTGTTCGAGCTCTCGCCGCTGGTGCTGGTGTTCGATTGCGCGGGGCTGGACTGGGGCCACGCGCAGCCCGAGATCTACGCGCGTTCGGGGGTGGAGTGGTTCCAGCGCCGGCCTTACCCCGGAAACCTTGCGGGGCCGACGGTGCTTGTGGTGGGATGCGCTCTCGCGTGGCTCGCATCGCGCCGCGGTGCGGCGGTTCCAGCGCGCTGAAGCCCACCTCCACCGAATCATGGCCCTGCGCAAGTACTTCTGCACGTTCCCCCAGGAGCTGATCAAGGAACCGATCATCAGCCACATCCTGAACGCGCAGTTCGGGGTCATCCCTAACATCCGCGCGGCCAGCATCACCGAGCACGTGGCCCTGGTGGCGGTCGAGATCGAGGGCGCGCCGGAGAAGATCGATCAGTCGGTGACCTACCTGCGCGAGCGCGGCGTCACGGTCGAGCCGATCGGCGAGGACGACGCGCGCAACTCGTGAACGGGCGGGCGCCCGTGTTCGCCCTGCTGCTGGCGGGCGCACTCGCGGCCTGCAGCGGGCCGCGCTTCGATGAGGGCGGGCTGTGGCCGCCGCCGCGTGCGGGCATGGTCGTGTGCGAGCAAGCGCTCGCGACCGAGGTGGGGGTCGAGATCTTGGAGCGCGGCGGCAATGCGGCCGACGCAGCCGTGGCCGTGGCCTTGGCGCTGGCCGTGGTCCATCCGCAGGCCGGCAACCTCGGCGGCGGTGGCTTCGCGCTGTGGGTCGCGCACGATCCGACGGCCGAGCCGTTGTTCCTCGACTTCCGCGAGTGCGCGCCGGCCGCGCTGAAGGCCGAGCTGTTCCTGGACGAGCAGGGCCGAAGCGTGCCCGCGCGCTCGCTCGAGAGCGGGCTTGCGGTGGGCGTGCCCGGCAGTCCGCGCGGCCTCTACGAGTTCCACAAGAAGCTCGGGCGCCTGCCGTTCCGCGAGCTCGTCGCGCCGGCCATCGCGCTGGCGCGCGACGGCTTCGTGGTCGATCGCTGGCTGGCCGCGGACCTGGCCGAGGAGCGCGACAAGCTGGCCGCCCATCCCGGCACGAAGGCGCTGTTCTTCGCCGGCGAGGCGCCCCTGCCCACGGGCGCGCGGCTGGTGCAGCGTGAGCTCGCGCGCACGCTGGAACGCTACGCCGCCGACGGCGCGGACGGTTTCTACCTGGGCGAGGTGGCGCAGCGCGTGGTGGCCGAGATCGGTCACGAAGATGGCGTGACGACGCTGGCCGACTTCGCCGAGTACAAGGCGCAGTGGCGCACGCCGCTGCGCGGCTGGTTCCGGGGCCTCGAGGTCGTCACCGCGCCGCCGCCGTCCTCGGGCGGGATCGCGCTCCTGCAGATGCTCTCCATGCTGCAAGGCTTTCCGCTGGACGAGGAACTCGTGCGTGAGCGCGCCGATGCTCCCGCCGATCCGGTGGGGCTCTCCAGCCGCGCGCTGCACTGGTGGGTGGAGGGCATGCGCCTGGCCTTCGCCGACCGCGCCGAATACCTGGGCGACCCGGACTTCTTCTCCGTGCCGGTCGAGGCCCTGCTCTCGCCGGCGCGCGTGAACCGCCTGCGCATGCGCATCGGCGAGCAAGCCAACCCGCGCATCACGCCCCTGCCGGTCGCTGCCGCTGCGGCGCGCGAGGGCGGGCAGACGACGCACCTCTCGGTGCTCGACGCCGAGGGCAACGCGGTGAGCCTGACGACCACGCTCAACACCACCTTCGGCTCGGGGATCCTCGCGCGCGGCGCCGGGGTCCTGCTCAACTGCGAGATCGACGACTTCGCCATCGTGGCCGGCGTGCCCAACGAGTACGGCCTGGTGGGTGGTGAAGCCAACGCCTTGCGCCCGCGCAAGCGTCCGCTGTCCTCGATGACGCCGGTGATCGTGCGCGACGGCGGCCAAGTGGTGAAGTACGTGCTCGGCAGCCCCGGCGGCCCGCGCATCATCACCACCGTGCTCGAGGTCCTGCTGCGCACGGTGGTCTACGGCCAGGACCTCGCCAGCGCCGTGGCCGCGCCGCGCCTGCACCAACAGTGGCGTCCGCGCAGCACGAAGGTCGAGCCGGGCTGGAGCGAGCTGCTCATGCAGGGGCTCAAGAACCGCGGGCACGAGCTCGAGCTCGAGGGTGCCTGGGGCAGCGTGCAGGCGATCGCGGTGGAGGTCGGCGGCGAACCGCAGGGCGTCAGCGACCCGCGCAGTGGCGGGTCGGCGCGGCGGGCCGAGCCGGCGAAGCGTCGCAAGTGAGGCGGCGCGCGGCGCGCACGCTCACTCGCCCTGCTCGAGCGAGGACGACTTGCCCGTCGCGCCGACGCCGAAGGCCGCGCGTAGCCGCGCCGCTTCCGCGGCATCGAGTTCGTCCAGCCGCGCCAGCGTGATCCACGCCTCCACGTCCTGCGTGCAGCGCTGCCAGGCGCGCGTCCACTCCAGGAGCGCGAGCTTGCAGGCGTAATCGTCGGCGCCGTTGGCCGCGTGCGCCACGGGCCAGCCGAAGTCTGTGCCGTTCGACACGCGCTTCAGGAACGGCAGCGCAAGGTCGCCGGCGTGGCGCCCCTCCTCGCCGGCCAAGTTCTGCCGTTTGACGAAATTCAGCAGCGCCGGCACGGCCTTGCGGCCCTGCGTCTCGAGCTCCTTGCGCGCCAGTTCACCGGCCGGCCCGGCATCGTGGTCGAGCCATTGTGCGACCCATTCCTCGAGCGCCAACCACTCCGCGGTCGAGGTGTCGGCAGACGGTTCGAGCGCGGGCAGCGCGCGCAGGTCGATCGAGCGCGGATCGCCCTGCGCGGAGGCAGAGGCGGGCCCGTCGGCGCGCGCGCTCTGGAGCTCCTCACGCGCCGCGCCCGGCGGCGGGCGGACCAGCCCCGTCTTTGTCTTGGGCGTCGCGGCCGGCTCCGGCTTCCCGGCGGGCGCGTCCGAGTGCGGCGCGGGCTCTACCGCCGGGCCACCGAAGAGCTTCCCGCGCAACAGGAACAGCACCAGCGCCAGCAGGCCGATTCCGAGCAGCGCGTAGAGTCCGAGCGGCGCGCGCGAGATCGGCGCCGGGGCCGGCGCGGGGCGCGGAGCCAGCGGCTCCTCGTCCGGGAGCAGGGGGGCGCGCTCCTCGCTCCGTACGGCGGGCCGCGGCGCGGGCGCTGCGCTCGCGCGCGCGGGCGCCGGACGCGGAGCGCTCTCGGCTTCCACGCTCGCCGCCGGGCGCGGCGGGCGCCCGGGAGCGGCCGGCGCGGGCCTGGCGGTTTCCTTGGCGGCCCCGCCGGCCGCGGCGCTCGCGCCCTTGTTCGGGGCGAGGTGCACGACGCCCTTGCACAGCTTGCAGCGCGCGACGTTGTGCGCGAACGAGGCGGGCACCTGGTACTCGGCTCCGCACTGGGAGCACTTGCCGATCCGGTATTCCATGGGACAGCGGGGACGATCAGGGGTGACGGCCTTGGCAGGCGCTCGAATCGATGAAGAACAGGAGCAGCAGCAGGGCCACGACGAACAGGAACCCGCCGATCAGCACGCGCCGCTCGCGCGCACCGCGCCAGCGGCTGGCGCGCGCGAGGTACACGCGCCCGCACTCGGCGCAACGGACCTTGGTGCCGTCCTGGTCGCCGGCGAGCGTGGCGCGCGCGTGGCAGCTCGGGCACTGGGTCAGCATGCGGTGGCGGCGAGATCGGAGACTGCACGGGCCGGGACTCCTCGACACCTCGACGAAAGCGGCCGCGCGAAGCGCAGCAGGGTACGCGCTCGGGCCGGCGTCGCGCAACGGCGCGCGGGCCCTCCCGCGCCGCCCATCGGGTAGTCTGCCGGGCGGATGAGCTCGACCTTCGAACTGGCCGCGCCCTTCGAGCCCATGGGCGACCAGCCCAGCGCGATCCGCGCCCTGGCGGAGTGGCTGCGCGGCGGCGCGCCGGCCGCGACCCTGCTGGGCATCACCGGCTCGGGCAAGACCTTCACCGTGGCCAAGGTCGTGGCCGAGCTGGGCCGGCCGACGCTGGTGCTGTCGCCCAACAAGACCCTGGCGGCGCAGCTGTACTCCGAGTTCAAGGCGCTGTTCCCCAAGAACGCGGTCGAGTACTTCGTCAGCTACTACGACTACTACCAGCCCGAGGCCTACGTGGCTTCGAGCGACACGTACATCGAGAAGGACGCCAGCCGCAACGAGAACCTCGAGCGTCTGCGCAACAGCGCCACGCGCTCCTTGCTCGAGCGCCGCGACGTGTTGATCGTGGCCTCGGTCTCGTGCATCTACGGTCTGGGCTCGCCGCAGAGCTACGCCGAGATGGCCCTGCCGCTGGTCAAGGGTGAGACGCTCGAGCGCGACGCGCTGCTGCGGCGCCTGACGAAGATGCAGTACTCGCGCAACAACCTCGACTTCCGCCGCGGCACGTTCCGCGCGCGCGGCGACGTGATCGAGGTGTTCCCCGCCTACGAGGAGGACCGCGTGATCCGCCTCGAGCTGTTCGGCGACGAGCTGGAGACCATCCTGGAGGTCGACCCGCTACGCGGCGAGGTCCTCGGTGAGCTAGAGCGCACCACGATCTATCCCTCGGGGCACTACGTCACGCCGCAGGAACGCCTGCAGCGCGCGATCCAGGGCATCGAGGACGAGCTCGAGCAGCGCCTGGCCGAGCTCGTGCGCGACAACAAGCTGGTCGAGAAGCAACGCCTGGAGCAGCGCACGCGCTACGACCTCGAGCTCCTGCGCGCTACCGGCGTGTGCCCGGGCATCGAGAACTACTCGCGCTGGATGGACGGGCGCGCGGCCGGCGAGTCGCCCTTCACGCTGCTCAACTACTTCCCCGAGGACTTCTTGGTGGTGGTCGACGAGAGCCACGTCTCCATGCCGCAGGTGGGCGGGATGTGGAAGGGCGACCGCTCGCGCAAGTCGACGCTGGTGGACTTCGGCTTCCGCCTGCCGAGCGCGCTCGACAATCGGCCGTTGCGCTTCGACGAGTGGGAGCAGCTCACGCGCCAGGTGCTGTACGTCTCGGCCACGCCCGCGGCCTACGAGATGGCGCGCTCGACCACGCGCGTGGCCGAGCAGATCGTGCGCCCCACGGGCCTGCTGGATCCGAAGATCGAGCTGCGTCCGGCGCGCACGCAGGTCGACGACCTGCTGCACGAGATCAAGGCCACCACGGCCGCCGGCTGGCGCACGCTGGTGACCACCCTGACCAAGCGCTCGGCCGAGGAACTGACGCACTATCTCACCGAGCTCGGTATTCGCGTGCGCTACCTGCACTCCGAGGTCGACGCCATCGAGCGCGCGCAGATCCTGCGCGACCTGCGCCTGGGGCTGTTCGACGTGCTGGTGGGCATCAACCTCTTGCGCGAGGGCCTGGACCTGCCGGAGGTCGCGCTGGTGGCCGTGCTGGACGCCGACAAGGAGGGCTTCCTGCGCTCGGCCACCTCGCTGATCCAGACCTGCGGCCGCGCCGCGCGCAACGCCGCGGGCCGCGTGATCTTCTACGCCGAGACGCGCACGGCCTCGATCGAGGCCACGCTGGCGACCGTCGAGCGCCGGCGCGAGAAGCAGACGCTCTACAACCAGGAACGCGGCATCGTGCCGCGCACGATCCTCAAGCCCGTGCGCGACTCGATCGAGGCGCTGTACGAGATGGACTACAGCGGTCCCGAGCTGGACGACGAGGAGCGCGATGAGGCCGAGGTGCAGCCCGAGTCCGGCTGGGACGCGGACACGCTGCGCGCCGAACTGGCGCGCCTGCGCGACGACATGCAGCGCGCCGCCAGCGAGCTGCGCTTCGAGGAGGCCGCGCGCACGCGCGACCGCATCAAGCGCCTGGAGAAGCTCGAGCTGGCGCGCTGAGCTCGAGCGCGTGAACGAGAACTCCGCGCCGACACGGCGCAGTTCATCCCGTTCACGCGCGCAGCGCCCGGGTGGCTACCTGCAGAACACCAGCTCGTCCATCGCGCCCAGGCCGGTCATGTGCACGACGACGCGCACCACGTTGGCCTGCTGGAAGCCGGGGTCCTCGCTGGCGGTGGCCAGGCGCGCTCCGGCGCCGGGCTGCGCGGCGAGGGTGCTGAGGTCGAGGATGCGGAATCCGCTCACCCCATAGGTCCCGGTCCAGCCCGGCGGCACGCTGTACACGCGCCGGCGGCCGGCGCCGTCGGTCAGGGTCACGCTGGCGCCCGCGTTCGGCGGCGGATCGAGGTCGGTCAGGAGCACGCTGCGCGGATCGATCGGCGGGGCGAAGTCGAAGGCGAGGTCGCCGCCCTGCGGGTCGTCCACGGGCGTGGCGAAGGTGCCGGGCCCGCTCAGCGAGGCGTGCGCGTCGTCCTGCAGCAGCAGCAGGTTGCCGTGCCCGATCAAGAGGTCCGTATCCAGACCGGGGTCGTTCGGTCCGCCGACCTGCGAGTCGAACAGGGCCGCGCCCGCGTTCGCGCCCGTGGAAGAGATCGTCACGCCCTGGCCGGCGAAGTCGGCGGGGCTCACCCCGTGGCCGTTGGCGAGGCCATCGAAGGTCAGCGTGGAGCAGCCGATGTCCACGTGGACGCGCTGGGTGCCGAGCAGCACGCGGTCCGCGATCACGCGCACACCGCAGTCGATCGAGGTCACGTCCCCCGGCAGATCGAGGGGCACGGTGATCGTCTCCTCGACCTCGATCCGCGCGCCGAAGGTCACGTCGATCGGGCCCACGACGGGCGGGTCGAAGGTGATTTGCAGGGCGCAGTTGCCAGGGTCGAAGCTCACCTGTTCGACGACCGTGTCGGCGATGCCCTGCAGCAGGATCGCGGCCAAGTCCGTCCCCGGTGGCAGGATCCCGGACGGGCTGGCCTGCACGAGCTGGCCGCCGGTGCTCTCCGTCCATTGCGTCCAGGCGCAGGTCTGGGCGTCGCTGAAGATCGTGAACAGGCGCGTGTCGCGCGCCACCAGGGGCGCGAGCGCGTCGTCCTGGAAGTCGATGTCGTCCGCGTTCAGGACGTGCTCGTCGCGGCCGGGGTCCCAGCCGGTCGTGCCGATGATGCAGCCGCCCGGGAGGCCGGCGCCGACCTGGCAGTCGTGCGGGATGTTGTCGCAGGCGTTGAGCACGACCCGGCGCGCCCCGGGGCGAAAGCCAATGCCTGAATCGGGCTGGTTGAACTCCCACAGCACGCGCGAGTAGGACTCCGGCCCGTCGAAGCCGTCGTGCGTGAACACCGAGTTGATCGCGGCGATCACCTCGGCGTCGCTCGCGCCCACGGGCGCTTCCACGCGGAAGGCGTAGTCGATCCCGCCGCCATAACTCTGGCTGTAGCCGCACGAACTGTAGAAGTGCGGATAGTCGGCATAGCTCACCAGACCGAAGCGGATGTCGCTGTCGGGCGCGAGCTCGCGCACGCGCCGCGCGAAGAACCGGAAGTTCTCCTGCATCTGGTTGATCTCGCCACCCATGCTGCCGGTCACGTCGATGGCCATCACGAAGTCGACCTTGGGCGGCGAGCGCGGGATGCAGACGTGCTTGGTCAGGGTCACGGATTCGCCGCGCCGCAGCGCGAAGGTCACCTCTTGCGGCTCGAGCAGGGTCGTGTCGCACACGTCGCCCACGCCGTCCGAGTCGCAGTCCGCCTGGTCGGGGTTGGCCGTGTTGGGGCAGTTGTCGAGCCCGTCGGGGATGCCGTCGCCGTCCGAGTCGATGCCCAGCGGGCAGGAGTCGCACGCGTCGCCGATGCCGTCGCCGTCGGCGTCGCCCTGCAGCGGATCGTAGCTGAGCGGGCAGTCGTCGATGTCCGCGCCGAGTCCGTCGCCATCCAGGTCATTCTGCGCATCGGCGGGGAAGGGATCGCACGCGTCGCCCAGGCCGTCGCCGTCGAGCTGCAGGCTGTCGCGCCGGCCGGGGCACAGGTCGACGAAGTCGAGTACGCCGTCGTTGTCGCGATCGCGCAGGTCGGTCTCGAACCACAGCTCGTCGAGGCTGAAGGCTCCGTGCGGCGGATTCGTGAAGGCCAGGCGTACCTCGTCGAAGGGTAGCGAGCTCTCCAGGCCGACGACCCGGAACCCGGCTTCGAGATCGAAGAAGCACGCGCCGACGCGCCGGCCCGCGTGCAGCGCCGAGAGGACGAGGTTTGCGTGCTCGTCACGCACCGTGCGCAGCTCGAAGGCGATGCGCGTCACCGGCAGCGCGAAGGCGAGGCGCAGCAGGCCTGCGTCGTCGGCGCCGCGCGGCGCGAGCTGGAAGTGACCCCCCGTGCCGGAGCGGAAGTTGTTCAGCGCGTGGCCCGAGGGCGCGCTGGCCGTGCGCGGCATGCCGTCGAGCCAGATCTCACCCGGCGCGCCGCCGGCGAACTCGAAGCCCACGCCCAGCGCCGCCGTGGCCGGGCCGACGAGCGTGCCGACGGGCAGGCTCTCGAAGTCTGCGCGCAGCGCGTGCGCGCCGAAGTCGGCGAAGTCCACGACCGGCTCGACGCGCGCGGGGATCACGCGGCTGGAACTCTGGGTCGCCGCGGGTGTCGAGAGGACGAGACCCAGGAAGAGCGAAGAAACCAGAACCTTCAAGCAAGCCTCCTTAGAAAACGAATCGCCGGCGCGGCATGCGTCGGCTGCGCCGAGGCTACGCCCACCCGCGCCAATCGACAGGGTGGCCCGAGGCGTCATCCCCGACGAACAGAGCCGCCCCGTCGCTCGGGCATCACCAGCACGGTAGGCGGCTGGGCCACCCGCTCAGCGGCAGAACACGAGCTCGTCCAGCGCCCCGTAGCCGGTCATGTGCACGACGATGCGCACGACGTCGGTCTGCGCGAAGCCCTCGTCCTCGGAGGCCGTGGCGAAGCGCGGCGTGCCGTTGCCCGGTTGGGCGGCGAGCGTGGTCAGGTCGAGGCGGTGCGGTCCGGCGTTGCCGTAGGTGCCGGTCCAGCCGGGCTGGACCGAATACACGCGGCGGCGGTCGGAGCCGTCGATCAGGGTCACGCTGGCGCCCAGGTTCGGCGGGGGATTGATGTCGGCCAGCAGCAGGCTCTTCGGATCCACCGGCGCGGTGAAGTCGAAGATCATGTCGCCGCCGTCCGGATCGTCCGTGACGCTGTCGAAGAAGCCCGGCACCGTCTGGCGCCCCAGGCGGTTGTCCTGCAGCAAGAGCAGGTTGCCGTGGCCGATGAGCATGTCCGAGTTGATGCTCGGGTCGTTCGGTCCGCCGGGCGTGGAATCGAAGGTCGCGCAGCCGAGGTTGCTGCCCGCGCTGGAGATGCGCACCAGGCGCCCGAACTCGGGCGGGGTCGTGACCGTCTGCCCGTTGCCGAGCGGCCGGACGAAATCGTCCTCGGTCTCGAAGTCCAGCGTGTACAGCGAACAGCCGACGTCGACGTGGATGGACTGCACGCCCAGCAGCACGTCGTCGGCGAAGATGCGCACCTCGCAGTCGAGCGGCCCGGCCGGCAGGCCGGCGGGCACGCAGATCGTCTCCACGAAGCTCACCTGGGCCCCGAAGGAGACGTCGATCGGGCCCAGGATCACCGGCGGTTCGAAGCTCACGTCCAGCCCGCAGGGGTTTTCGGCGCGGATCGACACCTGGTTGACGATGGGCGTGCGGATGAGGTCGACCAGCTCTTGCACCAGGTCGGTGCCCGGCGGGAGCACGCCCGAGGGGCTGCCGACGATGGTCTTGCCGCCCGTCACCTGGGTCCAGCGCTGCCAGGCGCAGAACCCGGTCAGGCCGGTGAACAGCATCAAGACGCGCGTGTGCGAGCTCACCAGCCCGCGCAGCGCGTCGTCCTGGAAGTCCACGTCGTCGGGCGTGAACAGCAGGCCGTCGCGACCGGGATCGCGGCCCAGCGAGGCCTGCGGCAGGCACCCGGCCAGACCGGCGCCGACGTTGCAGTCGTGCGGCGGAGCGTCGCCCACCAGGATCGCGAAGCGCGCCGAGCCGGGCCGGAAGTTCACGCCCGAATCGGGTTGCGACAGCTCCCACAGGGCGCGGGCATAGGCCTCGGGCTGGTCCTGGCCGCCCTGCGCCGCGAGCGAGTTCACGGCCTGCACGAGCTGCTGGTCCGTGCCCCCGATCGGCGTCACGACGGTGAAGGGCGCGTCGGTCGGCAGCGAGTACTGCCCGTTGTAGCCGCACGAGTTGTAGCGCGCCGGGTAGTCCTTGAAATCCACCAGCGCGAAGCGGATGTCGGACAGCGGCAGCGTCTGGCGCACGCCGTTGACGAAGGACACCAGGTTGTTGCGCAGGGCCGTGATCTCGCCGCCCATGCTGCCCGTCGTGTCGAACACGATGGCCACGTCGACCACCGGCGGCGCCGGCGGCAGGCACACGCTCTTGGTCACGGTAACGCACTGGCCGGGGACGAGACTGAAACTCACCGCGGCCGGATCGATCAGGGTCGGATCGCACACGTCGCCGACGCCGTCCAGGTCGCAGTCGGCCTGCTCGGGGTTGAAGGTCGTCGGGCAGTTGTCGAGGCTGTCCTGGATGCTGTCGCCGTCGAGGTCGCTGCCCAAGAGATCGTCGCAGACGTCGCCCAGGCCGTCGCCGTCGCTGTCGTGCTGGTCGGGGTTGTAGAGCAGCGGGCAATTGTCGTTGCGCTTGCCCAGGCCGTCGTGGTCGAGGTCGTTGTCCTCGTCGAGCGGGAACGGGTCGCACTCGTCGCCCAGGCCGTCGCCGTCGCTGTCGATGCCGCTCGCGCCGGGGACATCGGGACAGAAGTCCGCGAAGTCGGGCACGCCGTCGTGGTCGCGGTCGCGCTGGTCGAGCTCGTGGCGCAGGTTGTCGATGCTGAACAGCGCCAGCGAGGGGTTGGTGAGGTCGATGCGCAGCTCGTCGAACGGCTCGGTGCTCTGCACGCCGACCAGGCGGAAGTCCGCGCTCACGTCGAAGAACTCTCGCCCGAGTTCGAGGCCGCCGCGCAGGCAGTGCACGACCACGTTGAGCTCGTCGCCGTCCGTGCGGCGCATCTCCCAGGCCGCGCGGTTCACCGGCACGGCGAAGGTCGCCACCAGGGCGCACTCCTCGTCCGGGTTCTTCACGATCGCGCGCGGGTCGCTGACGATGTCCTGTGTGTTGTGGTTGGAGAGCGCGGCGCGCCCGAGCGGGGGGAAGTTGCGCGGCCTGAAGTCGCGCCACATCCCAGGCGTGCCGCCCTGGCCGAGGCGCAGGCGCAGGCCATACAGCCCGATCATCTCATTCAGGCTCTTGTCCCCCTGGGCGTCGAAGCCCTCGAAGTTGACGTTGACCGAGTGGCGCGAGAACTCGTTGAGCTGTCGCAGCGGCCAGACGCGCACCTGCTTGCCGGGGGTGGGCGGCAGATCGGGCACGGCAGGGCCCGAGCGCGAGGTCTGGGCCGCGAGGGGTGCCGAGAAAACCAGCAGGGCGAGAGTGAGCAGGAACAAGGGGCGAGGGGACTGAGACATGCCTAAACCACGCCGGACCGATGGCAGCCGGTCCGCACGGCAATGGAGGACTCGATGGAAGGCAACCGAGAATACGTTTCCGCTTCGATTTTGGGGCCCGGATCTTGAAAACCTTGCGCTCCCCTGGCGCCTTCCCCTGGGGCTGTTCGTCGCCCGGGACTCCAGACCTGGGGCCCCGGCCGCGACGGGAGCCCAGTCGGGCGGATAGCGTCTGATCTCTGCCCATGAGCCTGTTCGACTGGAACACGACCGACCTCGGCGAGGTGCCCGAGCGCCCCGGGGTCTACGTCTTCCGCGACCGCGCCGGCCAGGTGCTCTACGTGGGCAAGGCGCGCGTCCTGCGCCAGCGCCTGGCCACCTATCGCGCCGGCGGGGACGGGCGCATCAACCTGCGCTTCCTGGAGCGCGACGCGGCCACGGTCGAGACGGTGGTGACGCGTACCGAGCAGGAGGCGCTGCTGCTCGAGGACGAGCTGATCAAGCGCCACCAGCCGCTGCACAACGTGCGCCTGAAGGACGACAAGTCGTTCCTGATGATCCGCGTGGACCTGGACGAGCGCTTCCCGCGCCTGAAGTTCGTGCGCGCGCACCGCCCCAAGGAGGGCAAGTCCCCCGGACGCTCGCGCCTGTTCGGGCCCTACGCCTCGGCCCGCGCGGTGCGGCGCGCGATCGCCGACCTGCACCATGTGGTGCCGCTGCGCGACTGCGCCGACCAGGTCATGAACCACCGCTCGCGGCCGTGCCTCAAGCACCAGCTGGGGCTGTGCGCCGCGCCCTGCGTGGGCTTGATCGACGAGCCGAACTACGCCGCCAACGTCGCGCGCGCGCTGCGCATCCTGGCCGGCGACATCGAGGAGCTGGAGCACGATCTCGACGCGCGCATGCAGCTAGCGTCCGCGCGCCAGGAGTTCGAACTGGCGGGCATCTTCCGTGATCGCCTGGCCGCCCTGCGGCGCACGGTCGAGCGCCAGGGCGTGCTCTCCGCCGCCGGCACCGAGCGCGACGTCCTGGCCCTGGCGCGCTCCGGCGATCGCGTGCTGGTGCACCGCCTGTGCATCCGTCGCGGCAAGCTGGCCGAGAGCCGCGCCTACGCCTTCCGCTCCGAGCTGCCCGACGCGGAGTGCCTGCACGGCGTCCTGACCACGCTGTACGCCGGGGACCAGGAGCGACCGCGTGAGATCGTGCTGCCGGTCCTGCCGGTCGAGGATGCGCTGCTGAGCGCGCTGCTGGGCGGCGTCGAGCTCTGCGTCCCGCGCGGCGGCGAGCGCGCCCGTCAGCTCGCCCTGGCGTGCGAGAACGCGGTCCTCGAGCTGGCGCGCGCCGAGGCCGCGCGCGAGAACGCGGACGAGGCCGAGGACGCCCTGGCGCGCCTGTGCGGCCTGGAGCGCGGCGAGGCGCCGCTGGTGATCGATTGCTTCGACATCTCGAACTTCCAGGGCGCGCACGTGGTCGCGAGCCGCGTGCGCTTCCGCGGCGGACACCCGGACCGCTCCGGCTACCGACGTTTCCGCGTGCGCGGCGTGCAAAACCAGAATGACTTCCAGTCCATGCACGAGGTCGTGGGCCGCAGCCTGCGGCGCGGGGTGGACGAGGGCGAGCTGCCCGACCTGGTGGTGATCGACGGCGGCGCGCAGCAGCTCGCCAGCGCGCTCTCCGCGCGCGAGGACGCCGGCGCCTGGGAGGTGCGCATCGTCTCCCTGGCCAAGGCGCGCTCCGAGCGCCGTGTGCGCGGCGTGACCAAGGCCGCCAGCGAAGAGCGCCTGTACCTCACGCCGGACTCCGCAGCGTTGGTGCTCGAGCGCCACACCGCGCTGCGCCACCTGCTGCAGCGCATTCGCGACGAGGCGCACCGCTTCGCCATCACCTACCACCGCAAGGAGCGCGGCAAGCTGCGCTCGCGCCTGGATTCGATCGCCGGCCTGGGGCCGGTCAAGCGCAAGGCGCTGCTGGCGCGCTTCGGCAGCGTGCAGGGCATCCAGGCCGTCAGCGTGGAGCAGCTGGCGACCGTCCCGGGCATCTCGGCCGCGCTGGCGCGCGCGATCCTGGACGAGCTGCAACGCGCGCCCGGTTAGAAGACAGATAGCTGCACGGAAGCGCTTTCACGGCCGGCGCCGAAGGCCTTTCGGAGTGTGTGCGGGGCGCGCGAATCCCGCGAAAGAGCTGAGTTTGGGAGCGAGCGGTTCCGAAATGGGTGGCGACTCGTCCGGCGGAGGGAACCGGCCGCGACGAGGTTCCTGGGGAAGCGCCAAACCGGACATGGTTTTCATGGGGAAGCTCCGCTCGTCGTTCGCTCTCGTCTCCACCTTGCTCGCCCTCGCGCCGACGCCCGCTTCGGCGGGCGAGCTCGAGGTGCCGTCGCTGACGCGCGCGCCGGTCGTGTTCGCGGTCAACGCGGGCCAGTGCTCGAGCGAGGTGCGTTTCCAGGCGCGCTCGGCCGGCCTGGTGGTCAGCGTGCTGGCCGACGGCTTGCACCTCGAACTGGGCGGGGCTGCGCTGCAGCTGCGCTTCCACGGCGCGAGCACGACGCGCGCCGAGGGCCTCGAGCCGCGCGCCGCGCGCGCACACTTTCTGGGCGGCGCGCGCGCCACGCACGACGTGGCCACCTTCGGCCGCGTGCGCCTGGTGGGCCTGTATCGCGGCGTCGATCTCGAGCTGTACGAGCGCGACGGGCGCCTGGAGTATGACCTCCTGCTGGCCCCGGGCGCCGAGCTCGAGGCCGTGGCGCTGGAGGTCGAGGGCGCGGACGCGCTCGCGCTGGACGAGTCGGGCAGCCTGGTCGCCACGCTTTCCGGGCGCAGCTTCCGGCAGCGCGCGCCGGTTGCCTGGCAGACCTTGCCCGACGGCACGCGCCGCGCGCTGGCCTGCGCCTGGCAGCGCCGCGCCGACGGCTGCTTCGGCTTCGCCCTCGAGCGCGCCGCGCCGGGCGCGGCGGTGATGATCGACCCCGTGCTCGAGTACGAGAGCTTCGTGGGCGGCTCGAACGCCGACGAGGCGCGCGACGTGTTCGTGGACGAGCAGGGCAGCGTGTACATCACCGGCTGGGCGCGCTCGGTGGACTTCCCCGGCGCACAGACGCCCCCGGCCACGCGCGGCAAGGAGTGCGTCGTGTTCAAGCTCGCGCCGAATGGCAAGGAGCTGGTCTACGCCACCTACCTCGGCGGGCGTGGCGACGACATCGGCACGGCGATCCAGGTGAACCGCGCGGGCCAGGTCTTCGTGGCCGGCACCACGCAGAGCGCCGACTTCCCGACCAGCTCGAACGCCTACGATGCGCGCCTCGGGGGTGGCACGGACGGCTTCCTGCTCGCGCTGACGGCCGACGGGGCGACGCTCACCTTCGCCACGCTGCTGGGGGGCTCGCTCGACGATACCGTCACCGGCCTGGAGCTGGCCTCGGGCGGCGAGCCCACGCTGGCCGGCACCACGCGCTCGCGCGACTTCCCGGTCAGCGCGGGCAGCTACGGAACCGAGGCGCGCGGGGGGCGCGATGCCTTCGTCGCGCGCTTCGATCCGCACGGCGAGCGCCTGGTGTTCTCGACGCGCGTCGGCGGCAGCGCCGACGACGAGGCCAACGCCCTGGCGCTGGACGCGGAGGGCTGCGTCTACTTGACCGGCAGCACCCAGTCGAGCGACTTCCCGACCACCCTGGCGGCGCTCGATCGCGAGCACTGCGGCGTGGACGGCTTCGTCACCAAGCTCTCCGCTGGCGGCCGTTCGCTCTTGTACTCGACCTTCCTGGGCGGGACCGGTCAGGACGCCTGCGCCGACCTGGCCGTGGACGCCGAGGGACGCGCGGTCGTCGTGGGCTGGACGCAGTCGCTGGACTTCCCCTTCGACGCGGGGCGCAAGGCTCCGGGGCGCAAGGATGGTTTCGCCGTGCGCCTGTCGAGCACGGGCAACGCGCTGTCCTACGCCACGCCGCTGGGCGGCGGCAGCGCCGACGAGGCGCGCGGCGTGTGCCTCGACGCGCTGGGCGCCGCCTGGATCGTCGGCTGCACGCGCTCGGAGGACCTGCCGCTCAGCGCCGACGCGCGTAACCGGCGCATGGCGGGGGCCGCGGACGCGTTTCTGGTCGAGCTCTCGGCCGAGAGCGGCGCCGCGCTCTACGCGACCTTCCTGGGCGGCGAGGGCGAAGACGAGCTGTGCCGCGTGCACATGGATCGCTCCGGCTCGGCGCTTTCCCTGTGTGGCTTCGCCACCGGCATCCCGCTGCGCCAGCGCGGCGCCCTGACCGGCAAGCGCTGCGGGCCGGCCGACGCCTTCGTGCTGTGCTTCGATCCGCGCGGCACGCACCCGCTCACGCCAGCCGACGGGCTCGAGGCCGGGCTGGGGCTCGGGTTCTGATCGTCAGCCGCGCGGGTGATACAGACGGTGCAGGCTGAGCACGTGCTCGGCGTCGAGGTGCGTGTAGATCTCGGTCGTGGCGATCGAGGCGTGGCCGAGCATCTCCTGCACCGCGCGCAGATCGGCTCCGCCCTCGAGCAGGTGCGAGGCGAAGGAGTGCCGCAGCCAGTGCGGCGAGACGTCTCCCGAGAGCTCGGCGCGCGCGGCCGCGGCCTTGACCACGCGCCAACCGCTGCCGCGGTCGAAGGGCCGCCCGCTGCGCGACAGGAACACGGCCTCGCTCTTGCGTCCGCGCAGCACCGCGGGCCGGCCCTCGCGCAGCCATTGCTCGAGCGCCGTCCGCGCCCGCGCGCCGAGCGGTACGACGCGCGTCTTGCCACCCTTGCCACGCAGCACCAGCACGCGCAGCGAGGGCTCGATGGCGGTGGTGGCCAGGTTCACGGCCTCGCTGATGCGTGCGCCGCAGGCGTAGAGCACCTCCAGCAGCGCCCGGTCGCGCAACGCGCGCCAGGAGCTGCCCGGCACGGCCAGCAGCCGTTCCACTTCTAGGCGGTCGAGCACGTGCGGCAGGCTGCGCCGCAGGCGCGGGCCCGCCAGGCGCGCCAGGGGGTCGGCCGCGAGCTGGTTCTCCTGCAGCAGGTGGCGCATGCACATGCGCAGCGCGGACAGCGCGCGCGCCACGCTGGCCTCGGCCGCGCCGCGCGCGCGCAGCTCTTCCAGGTGCGCGACGACGAGTTCCGTGTCCACCTGCCGCCAGCGCCGCACGCCGGCGTCCCGGGCGCTGCGCAGGAAGCGCGACACGTCCCCGCGGTAGGCGCTGAGGGTGTTCTTGGCGAGGCCGGATTCGACCCGCAGGGCCTCCAGGAAGTCGTCCAGCCCGCGCGCCAGCTCGGGCGGCAGCGCTTCCTCCGCGGTCTCTTTCGTGCTCGCCCGCGCTCGACCCATGCTCCTACCCTCGCTCGGATCGGCCCCGAGAGACAAGCAGCATCTGCTTGAGAGCCTGCGCACCCGTACCTATACTCCCGCCCCTCCAAAACCGAGCCGACCACCGAGCCAGCCACCCTCGACGCATGTCCAAGAAGCTCAACGCCCGGGATCTGGAGACCTACCGCGGGCTCCTGACGCAGCTGCGCCGCGAGCTGTCGGGCGACATCACCTCGCTCGAAGCCGACGCCTTCTCGACCGACGGCGACCGCCTTTCGGTCGACAACCCCGCCGACATCGGCTCGGAGAGCTTCGCCCAGGAGTTCAGCCTCGAGCTGTTGCAGCGCGACGAGGCGACCCTGACGGAGATCGACGAAGCCCTCGGGCGCGTGGTGGCCGGCACCTACGGCCTGTGCGAGGGCTGCGCGGAGCCGATCCCCAAGGTGCGCCTCAACGCGGTGCCGCACGCGCGCTTCTGCGTGGAGTGCCAGCGCAAGACCGAGCGTCGCCGCTAGCGCACCCAGGATGGCGCTGTGGCAGGGCTCGCCGCTGGTGCGCTTCGGCGCGGTGGCGTCGCTGGTCGTGTTCGACCTGTGGTCGAAGGCGGTGGTGTTCGAGTGGCCGCCCGTGCGCCGGCCGCTCTTCGGTACGAGCTGGCTCAGCTTCTGGAGCTCGTGCAACGGCGGCGCCGCCTTCGGGCAGTTCAGTCAGTTCCCGCACGTGCTGGTGATCGGGCGCGCGCTGGCGGTCGCGTTCCTGAGCTGGCTGCTGTTGCGCGCCGACTCGCGCCCGCGCCTGGTGTTGACGGCCATGACGCTGGTGCTGGCGGGCGCCTTCGGCAACCTGATCGACAACCTCGGCGCCGGCTGCGCGGTGCCGGACCATCCGTTCCTCGGCGTGCGCGACTTCATCGACATCGATTTCCAGCCGCTGATCGGCTGGGCGGAGCACTTCCCGGCCTTCAACGTGGCCGACTCGTGCATCACGGTCGGCGCCTGCGCCTGGATTCTGGCTGGCTTCCTGCACAAGGCGGCGCCGCCCGCGGCTAGCGAAGCGGGGCCTGCGCCCCGCTGAGGACTGGAGTAGCGCGGAGGAGGCGGAGGGAAGACGCGGAGGGCGCGGAGCGGAACGGGAGGGAGCTGATCGAGGGCGCACGGCTCGCGTTCGTGCTCATTCCGGTCCATCCGTCCTCCTTCATCCTCCGCAGCCCCCGCGTCTTCCCCCCGTGTCCTCCGCGCTACTCTCTTCCACGCGCGGACACTAGGCTTGTCGCCCCGTGGCGTCCTGCGATCTCTCGCTGCGTATCGGCCCGCTCGAGCTGCGCAACCCGCTGCTCTCGGCTTCCGGTACCTACGGGCACGGCCTGGAGATGGAGTTCTTCACCGCGCCCACCGAGCTCGGCGGCTGGGTCAGCAAGACGGTCACGCTGCGCCCGCGCGGCGGCAACGCCTCGCCGCGCATCTGCGAGACCGAGGCGGGGCTGCTGAACTCGATCGGCCTGGAGAACCGCGGACTCGAGCACTACCTCGCGCACACCCTGCCGGTGATGGCGCGCGCCGATACCGTGGTGGTCACGAACATCGGCGGCGAGAGCGTCGAGGACTTCGTCGAGATGGCGCGGCGCCTGGATGGCGAGAGCGCGACCGACGCCTTCGAGGTCAACCTCTCCTGTCCCAACGTGCAGGGCGGCAAGCTGCCCTTCGCCACCAGTCCCGCGCTCGCCGCCGAGGTGATCCGCGCGGTGCGCGCGGTCACGCACAAGCCGCTGTTCGCCAAGCTCTCGCCCAACACCGCGCAGCTCGGCGAGATCGCGCGTGCGGTCGAGGGCGCGGGCGCGGACGCGATCACGGCCGTCAACACGCTGCTGGGGCTCGCGCTCGACTGGCGCACGCGCCGCCCGGGGCTGGCCACGGTGCAGGGCGGCTACTCGGGCCCCGGCATCAAGCCGGTGGCGCTGCGCTGCGCCTGGGAGTGCGCGCGCTCGGTGGCGATCCCGGTCATCGGCTGCGGCGGCATCCAGAGCGCGAGCGACGCGCTCGAGTACTTGGTGGCCGGCTGCGCCGCGGTGCAGATCGGCACGGCGTCGTTCTCCGATCCGGCCGTGCCCGGGCGCATCGCGCGCGAGATGGGCGCGTTGCTGTCCGCCGCCGGTATCGCGCGCGTGGGCGACATCGTCGGCACGCTCCACGACGGGCGCGAGACCCTGCAGGGCGCTCGCTCGCGCTGAGCTGAGAAGGAGTCCATGCGCCTCGAACACCTGACCCCGGCCCATGTGCGACGCGCGCTGGACATCTATCTGGCCGCGGCCTGGCCGCGCGGCACGGGCGCGACGCCCGCGCTGTCGCTGGACGAGCTGCGCGGGCAGTCGGAGCTCGAGGGCCTGTTTGCGCGCTTCGAGAAGGTCGAGGGCGGCGGCGGGGGCCTGAAGCGTTACGCGCTGCGCTTGGGCAACGACCGCTACCCGTTCATGAAGTTCGTGGTGCAGGAGCACCTCGTGAACGGCGAGTACTTCTTCTCGGTCGACACCCACGACCAGCTCGACATCCGCCCGGACAACCCCGAGTACGCCGAGTGGACCCGGCTCAAGACCTTCAACCGACGCCTGAAGCTCGACATCGAGGAGCAGTGGGATCGCGCCGGCCTGCCGACCCACGCCGACCTGCGCGTCCTGATGGAGGAGCTGGCGCGCTTCGAGCGCGAGGAGAAGAAGCGCAAGAGCATCCTGCTGGTGGACGACGAGGCCGACGTGGCCCAGGGGCTGGCGGCGCTCTTGCGCGCGCGCGGCTACGAGGTCGAGCTGGCGCGTGACGGTCTGGAGGCGTTGGCGCGCCTCGAACAGGATCCGCTTCCGGATCTGGTGCTGCTCGACTACGAGATGCCGCAACTCGACGGCGAGGAGGTCCTGGCGCGCTTGCGGCGCGACCCGCGCACGCTGAACCTGCTGGTGCTGCTGGCGACCGCCTCGACCATCGACCTCTCGCGCCTGCGCAAGGTCTCGGGCCTCCTGCGCAAGCCCTACCCGCGCCACGTCCTGTTCGCCATGATCGCGCGCCTGCTCGAGGCGCCACGCGCCGAAGCGCTGCCGTGAGCGCCACGCGCCCGGCCTCCGCCCCGAGCCGCCGGACCCCGCGGGCGGCCCGCCGTGGCCGGAATCGTGCGCGCGAGCGGCAGCGGAAGGGGTAGCCCCTTTCTCCCCGGGGCGTGCGGCCGTCTAATGTCGCGCTCGTCCGCGCGGCGAACCGCGCGCGGAACGGCCCTTCAGAAGCACAGCGACATGGTGGACTGGTCAACGCTCAGCGATCGCGTTTCGGGTATCGGGGACCAGGTCGGTCGTTCGCTCAAGTCGTTCTTCGGCTCGCGCAACGAGCGCATGGTGCGCACCCTGGCCCCGCAGGTGGTGCGCGTGAACGAGCTCGAGAGCTGGGCCAAGGGGCTCACGCCCGAGCAGTTCAAGGAGCAGACCGCGCGCTTCCGCCAGCTGCTGGCCAAGGGCGAGAAGACCCTGGACGACCTCTTGCCCGAGACCTTCGCGATGGTGCGCGAGGCCTCGCGGCGCACGCTCGGACTGCGGCACTACGACGTGCAGCTGGTGGGCGGGGTCGTGCTGCACCAGGGCGCGATCGCCGAGATGATGACCGGCGAGGGCAAGACCCTGGTGGCGACGCTGCCGCTGTACCTGAACGCGCTGGCCGGCAAGCCCGTGTACCTGATCACGGTCAACGACTACCTGGCCAAGCGCGATGCCGAGTGGATGGGGCCGATCTACCGCTACCTGGGGGTCTCCTGCTCCGCGATCCAGGCGCAGATGGGCTCGGCCGAACGCCTGCCCATCTACCGCGGCGACATCGTCTACGGCACGAACTCCGAGTTCGGCTTCGACTACCTGCGCGACAACATGAAGATGCGCGTGGAGGAGCAGGTGCAGCAGCACCTCTACTACGCCATCGTCGACGAGGTGGACTCGATCCTGATCGACGAGGCGCGCACGCCGCTGATCATCTCCGGTCCGGCCGAGTACATGCCGGACAAGTACAAGGCCGCCGACGGGGTCGCGCGCAAGCTGCTGCGCGACGTGCACTACGAGGTCAAGGAGAAGGAGCGCGCCGTGCACCTCTTGGAGGTGGGCATCGTGGAGGCCGAGAAGCTGCTCGGCATCGAGTCCTTCTACCTCCCGGGCCAGACCGACTGGCCGCACTACATCGAGAACGCGATCCGCGCGCACACGCTGTACGAGAAGGACAAGGAGTACGTGGTCGACGCGAGCGAGGGCCCGCCCGAGGTCGTGATCGTCGACGAGTTCACCGGCCGCAAGATGGCCGGACGGCGCTGGTCCGACGGCCTGCATCAGGCGGTCGAGACCAAGGAGGGCATCGCCATTCGCGCCGAGAACCAGACGATGGCGACGATCACGTACCAGAACTACTTCCGCCTGTACGACAAGCTCGCGGGCATGACCGGCACGGCGATCACTGAGGCCGGCGAGTTCCACAAGATCTACGAGCTCGACGTGGTCTCGGTCCCGACCAACATGCCGGCCGCGCGCGAGGACCGCGTCGACACCGTCTACCGCACCGAGCCCGAGAAGTGGAAGGCGATCGTCGAGGAGATCGAGCGCGTGCACCAGAAGGGCCAGCCGATCCTGGTGGGCACGACCTCGGTCGAGAACTCGGAGAAGCTCAGCGGCCTGCTGCAACGCCGCGGGATCAAGCACGAGGTGCTCAACGCCAAAAACCACGCGCGCGAGGCGCACATCGTGGCCCGCGCCGGCGAGCGTGGCGCGGTCACGGTCTCGACCAACATGGCCGGGCGCGGCACGGACATCAAACTGGGCGGCAACTTCGAGTACCGCCTGCGCCAGGTGCTGGAGGAGAAGGGTCTCAAGGAAGGCGAGCCCGAGCACCTGGTCGAGGTCGATACGGTGCGCGCCGAGGTGCGCTCTCAATGCGCTAGAGACGAGGCGGAGGTGCTGACCTTCGGCGGCCTGTACGTGCTCGGTACCGAGCGCCACGAGGCGCGCCGCATCGACAACCAGCTGCGTGGCCGTTCCGGACGCCAGGGCAACGTGGGCGAGTCGCGCTTCTACCTCTCCCTGCAGGACCCGCTGATGCGGCGCTTCTACAAGGACTGGGTCACGAACGCGATGAAGCGTCTGGGCATGGAGGAGGGCGTGCCGATCGAGTCGCCGATGGTCACGCGCGCCATCGCCAAGGCGCAGAAGAAGGTCGAGGACTACCACTTCGAAGTACGCAAGCAGCTGCTCGAGTACGACGAGGTGATGGACCAGCAGCGCAAGACCATCTACTCCATCCGCCAGGATGTGCTGGCCGACATCGGCCTGCGCGAGCGCAGCCTGGAGTGGATCGAGAACGTCGTGCGCCGCATGGCGGCGACGCTGCAGGGCGACGCCGAGAAGTTCCAGCACTGGTTCCTGCGCTTCTTCGGAGTCGAGCTGCGCCAGAGCGCGGCCCTGGCGGCCACGGCCGAGGAGGCGGATCCCAAGGACACGATCGCGGCCGTGCTCGCGCGCTACGAGGAGCGCGAGAAGGAGATCGGTCCCGAGCTGCAGCGCCGCGTGGACCGGCACCTCTTGCTGCATGCGATCGACACCAAGTGGATGGACCACCTGCGCGCGATCGACGCCCTGCGCCACGGCATCGGCCTGCGCGGCTACGCGCAGAAGGATCCGAAGAACGAGTACAAGGCCGAGGGCTTCAAGCTGTTCGAGAAGCTCAAGACCGCGATCGAGGAAGAGGTCGCGAGTCTCTCGCTGCGCGTGAAGGTCCAGCAGGGTCCGCCGTCCGGACAAGGTGCCGCGGCCGCGGCGTCCGGCACCAGCAGCGGTGCGGCGCCGATCGCGACCGGCGGCGCGAGTTCGACCGGTTCGCCGCCCGGCGCGGCCGGCGGCTTCACCGCCGATCCGAGCACGCCCATCACGCGCCGCGCGGCGCAACCCACGCCCGAGCAGATCCGTCAGGCGCAGCAGCTCATGGCCGCGCGCATGGCCACGCGCCGTCCACCGGCCTCGGCCGCCTTCGACGTCCAGCGTCGCGCGCAGCCGCCGCCCAAGGAAGCGCCGAAGCCCGAGCCGCCGCCGACGACGGCCAAGGTCGACCGCAACGACCCGTGCCCCTGCGGCAGCGGCAAGAAGTACAAGAAGTGCCACGGGCAGAGCGCCTGAGCCCCCGCGCGCGGCAGCCGCGCCGGAACGGCGCGCCGCCGTGCAAGGGCGCCAAGGTTCCAGGGCGCGAATCCCGCGCGCCCCGCACGCGCGGCTCGGCCGCAGGCTTCTGGTGAGCACGCCCTCGGCCACGCGCGCGCTTTACTTCGCCTCGGCGCGGGGCAACGATCGCGTCACGCATGACTCGCGCCACGTCCACGGCCGGCAATCCGAGCGCGGCCACGCCGCGGCGCTTCCCGCCGGCGATCCGCCACGATCCGGATCCGGGCCTGCTGCGCACGCTGTTGCACGCGCTGTACGACGCGGCCTGGGTTGCGGCGGCGCTGCTGGGCTCGCCCTGGCTGCTGTGGATGAGCGTGCGCCGCGAGGGCTTCGCGCGCATGGTGCGCGAGCGCCTCGGGCGCGGCCTCGCCCGCGTGCCGCGCCCGACGCGCCCACGCATCCTGGTGCACGGTGTCTCGGTGGGCGAGGTCAAGGCCGCGCGCTCGCTGGTGACGCTGCTCGCCGAGCGCCACCCGGAGTTCGAGGTCGTGCTCTCGTCTACCACCAACACCGGCCTGGAGGTGGCGCAGAAGCTGTACCCGCAGCACCTGTGCGTGCGTTTCCCCTTCGATCTGCGCCCGATCGTGGGGCACTTCCTGCGCCGCGTGGATCCGCGTCTGGTGATCCTGGTCGAGCTCGAGGTCTGGCCCAACTTCCTGCGCGTGTGCAACCGCCAGGGCCGCGCGGTGACGGTGGTGAACGGGCGCATCACGCGCGAGAGCCACGGGCGCTACGTGTACTTCAAGCGCTGGCTGCCGGAGTTCAACCGCATCTCGCTGTTCTGCGTGCAGAGCGCCGAGTACGCGCGGCGCTTCGGCGTGCTGGGCATCGATCCGGCGCGCGTGTGCGTGACCGGCAACGTGAAGTTCGACGGCCTGCGCACGGGGCCGGTGGAGACCAGCGAGGAGCTGGCGCGCTTCGTGGCTCCGCGCGCCGGGCAGAGCGTGCTGGTGGCGGGCTCGACGCACGCGCCCGAGGAGGCGCAGGTCGCGCGCGCGGCGCGGCACGCGGTGCCGCAGGCGCGCTTGGTGCTCGTGCCCCGGCACCCCAACCGCGCGGGCGAGATCGTCGAGCAGCTGGCGGCCGCGGGCTGCTCCGTGCAGAGGTTGACGGAGCTGCGTGCGGGAAGACGGGTCGACGAGCAGCTGCCGTTGCTCGTGGACACGATCGGCGAGCTGGAGCGCATCTACGCCCTGGCCGACCTGGTCTTCGTGGGCGGCAGCCTGGTGCCGCACGGCGGGCAGAACATGCTCGAGCCGGCGGCCCAGGGCAAGGCCGTCCTGTTCGGGCCGCACGTCGAGAACTTCGACCAGGAGGCCACGCTGCTGCTGGCCGCCGGTGCGTGCCGTAAGGTGGCCGACGAGCGCGAGCTCGAAGCGCAGTTCGCGCGCCTCTTGGCCGATCCCCTCGAGCGCGAGCGCATGGGCTGCGCAGGCATCGCGGCCGTGGCCGCCCAACGCGGGGCCACGCAGCTCACGCTGGATGCCTTGCGTGACCTGGGGCTCGAAGCGCTGGCGGCTCGCGACAGCTCGGGATAGCCTCTGCGACTCCCCTTCCCTCCCGCGACACCGCCCCGGCTGCCCCGCGCATGTCCCGACACCTCTTCACGTCCGAGTCCGTCTCCATGGGTCACCCCGACAAGGTGGCCGACCAGATCTCCGACTCCGTCCTGGATGCCTGCCTGGCGCAGGATCCGGAGTCGCGCGTGGCCTGTGAGGTGCTGGTCACCACCGGGCTGTGCGTGGTCGCCGGGGAGATCACGACGAGCGCGCACGTGGACTACGCGCAGGTCGCGCGCGAGACGATCCAGCGCATCGGCTACACGAACGACGACTGGGGCATCAACGGCAAGACCTGCGCGGTGATGGTCGCGCTCGACCGCCAGTCGCCCGACATCTCCCAGGGCGTCACGCGCACGGAGAAGGAGAAGGATGAGCAGGGTGCCGGCGACCAGGGCCTGATGTTCGGCTTCGCCTGCGACGAGACGCCGGTGCTCATGCCCGCGCCGATCTACTATTCGCACAAGCTGGTCGAGCGCCAGGCCGAGCTGCGCGTGGCCAAGACGATCCCCTGGTTGCGCCCCGACGCCAAGTCGCAGGTCACGATCGAGTACGAGGGCGACAAGGTCGTGCGCGTGCACACCGTGGTGCTCTCGACCCAGCACGACCCCGACGTGGACCAGGCCACGATCCGGCGCGAGGTGATCGAGAAGATCATCAAGCCCGTGTTCCCGAGCCACCTGCTCGACGCGCAGACGATCTACCACGTCAACCCGACCGGGCGCTTCGTGGTCGGCGGCCCGCACGGCGACTGCGGCCTGACCGGGCGCAAGATCATCGTCGACACCTACGGCGGCATGGGCCGCCACGGCGGCGGCGCCTTCAGCGGCAAGGACCCCTCCAAGGTCGACCGCTCGGCGGCCTACGCCGCGCGCTGGGTGGCCAAGAACGTGGTCGCCGCCAAGCTGGCGCGGCGCTGCGAGGTGCAGGTGGCCTACGCCATCGGCGTGGCCAAGCCGCTCTCGGTGAGCGTCGACACCTTCGGCACCGGCTCGGCCACGAACGAGATCCTGGTCGAGGCCATCGGCCAGGTCTTCGACCTGCGCCCGGCGCGCATCATCCGCGACCTCGACCTCAAGCGCCCGATCTACGCCAAGACCGCCTTCCACGGGCACTTCGGCCGCGACGGCGTCTCCTGGGAGGACACGGGCAAGAAGGACGCCCTGCGCGCGGCCGTGGCCAAGCTCGGCAGCGGGCAAGCTGTGACCGGCACCGCGCGCTGAGGTAGGGAGTTCCAGTTCCCCGAGGAGTCGCCCCGCCCATGAAGAAGTCCTCCCTTGCCCGTATCGCTCGCCGCGGCTTCACGCTGATCGAGCTCCTGGCGGTGATCCTGATCATCTCCATCCTCGTGGCCACGCTGACGCCGATGGTCAACGACGCCATCGAGAGCGCCAAGGTCACCGGCTGCCAGGCGAACCTGCGCGAGATCTACAAGGGCCTGGTGCTCTACAACACGAAGTACGGCGGCATCCCCAACGAGAGCGGGGTCAAGTTCTTCGCCTCCTTGATCTCCAAGGGCGCGATCGACAACACCAAGACCAATGCCGAGCGCCTGACCTGCAAGGCGGTCGACAAGTCCTCGCTGGCCATCGGCACGATGGAATGGCAGGAATGGTGGAACGACCTCTCGCGCGTGGACGGCACGTACTCCGCCTACGCCGGGCGCGACCTGAAGGGCTTCCCGCTGCGCCAGGGCCTGTCCTCCTCGGGCCGTGAACCGCTGGTGTGCGACGACAACGATCCCACGCTCAACCACCGCACGACCACCAACGTGCTGTACGTCGATGGCAGCGTGCAGACCTTCGAGTTCAAGGCCCTGAAGGAAGAGGGCAAGCTCACCAAGGACGAGACGGTGCTGCGCGTCGGGCCGGACTCGCCGATCGAGGACCTGACCAAGTTCTCGCTCGACTGATCCGCGCGTCGCGCGAGTCCGCGCGCGACCCGGCCTGTGCTCCTGCAACCGGTTCGCCGCCGGATTCCAGTCCGCACGCCTGAGCTCCAGCGGTCGGCCCTCCCATGGGTCGGGCGCGGCCCCGCTCGCGCTGGTGTCCCTTCCCCGAAGTAGCGCCAACAATCCGCCGCACTGAATCGCCGCTGGCGGCGTTGCGCCTCCTCCGAGGATTGCAGCGAATACGCGTCGTCGGCGCGCCTTGCCAGCGACGATCCATCACGGCGCCTTGTCGGCGCTACTGCGGGGAAGGAACACTGGCCAGCTCGTGCTCCAGGCGGAACAGCAGCTGTGGCGCCAGACCCTTCACGGTCGTGACCTGGCGTGGTCGAGTTCGAGAGGCGCGTCTGGGGCAGCGTGCGCTCGCGGTTGACCTTGCGGCGCAAGGCCTTCGAGGGCGAAGCCCTTGCGCGCGCGCCACAGTCCGCGAAGGAAGTGACCGATACTCGCGTGCTCGTTCTGCCGTGAGGGCCCGCTTCCTATACTGCTGCGCTCGATGAGGATCTGCCTGGTCGTGCACGGGTTCCCGCCGGTCGAACGCACCGGGGTGGAGCAGTACACCCTGGGGCTGTGCCGGGCCCTGGCCCGCGCCGGCCACCGCGTCGAGGTCTTCGTACCGCGCAAGGACCCGCAGCTGGCGGACCTGGCCCTGCGGCGCGAGGAGCACGGCGGCTACGCGATCAACTGGATCACCAACAACCAGGATCCGACCAGCCCGCGCGAGGCGTTGCTCGTGCCCCAGCTGCGCAACGCCTTCGCCGCCTTCCTGGAGCGCGAGCGGCCGGAGGTGGTGCATTTCCACCACCTGATCAAGCTCGGTCTCGAGCTGGTGGAGGTGGCGCGCGAGCGCGGCCTGCCCACGGTCTACACGGCCCACGACTACTACCCCGTGTGCCACCGCTACACGCTGCTGCGCCCGGACCTCTCGCGCTGCGACGTGCGCGGCGACTCGCGCGCCTGCGCGCGCTGCGACCTGGCGCTGTCGCACCTGAACGCGCAGCCGGCGCTGGGCGACTACCACTCCGGCGCGCTGCGCGCGCAGCTCTCGGCGGAGGCCTGGAGCGGCCTGCAGGCGATCCTGGCGGACCGCGCGAGCGAGGCCGGTTTCACGCCCGAGGCCGTGCAGGAGGCGAGCGAGCAGCGCGCCGACCTCGACCGCCTGCGCGCCGCCGCCTACCGCGGCTTCGACCTGGTGCTGGCGCCCTCGCGATTCCTGATCGACGAGCTAGTGCGCGGCGGCTTCGCGCGCGAGCGCATCGAGTACGCACCGTATGGCTTCGACAACGCCGACCTCGCCGCCCTTCCGCCGCCGCGCCGCGAGCCCGGACGTGCACCGCGCTTCGCGTTCCTGGGCGGCGTGGCCAAGCACAAGGGCGTGCACGTGCTGCTGGACGCGTGCGCGCAGCTCGCCGGGCGCGCGGAGGTGTCCGTGTGGGGCGGCTCGTCGGACAAGCGCTACGTGGAACTCGTGCGCCAGCGCTGCGGCGAGGTCGGCGCCCAGTGGCGCGGCCCCTACGAGCGCGCCGAGCTGCCCGAGATCCTGGCCACGGTCGATGCGCTGGTCGTGCCCTCGATCTGGGTCGAGAACTACCCGCTGGTCATCCACGAGGCCCTCGCCGCCGGCCGGCCCGTGCTGGCCAGTCGCGTGGGGGCTCTGCCCGAGAGCGTGCAGGACGGCGTGAACGGCCTGTTGTTCGCGCCCGGCGACGCCGACGACCTGGCGCGCGCGCTGCGCCGCTGCTGCGACGAGCCCGAGCTGCTGGAGCAGCTGGCGCGCGGCATCACGCCGGGGCGCACGATGGAACTGGAGGCGCACGAGCTTGCCGCGCGCTATGCCGCCCTGCGCGCGCGCCGCGCCGCGCCGCCCGCGGCCACGACGCTGCCGCCCTCGCTGGTGTCGATCCTGGCTCGCTACGAGGAGTTTTCCGCGCTCCCGGCGCGCGAGCTGTTCGTGCGCGTGCTCTCGGGCCTCGACGACCTGCGCGAGGAGTGGGCCGGCGAGCTCGGCCCGGTGGAGGCCGTCGATCTCCTGGCCATCGGCCTAGGCGAGGGCTCCGAGGCCCAGGACCGGCTGCGCGAGGCGCGCAACGAGATCGCCTGGCTGCGCACCAAGAAGGAAGAGCTCGACGAGGGTCGCGAAGAGCTGATGACCCTGTTCGAGGACCTGGACAAGCTGCTGAACGACACGCGCACGGGCTCGAAGCGCCAGGCCGAACACCTGGAGTCGGCCGGGACCTACGTGCGCCAGAAGGAGGGCGAGGTCAGCGAGGCCCACGCGCGCCTGCGCGAGCTCGAGGCGGTGATCGCCGACAAGAACCGCCACATCGGCCAGGTCGAGGGCCATCTGCAGGACGCGGGGCGCTACATCCGCCACAAGGAGCAGGAGTACCGCGACGTCGAGAGCGAGCTGCACAAGGCGGCCGAGTTCGCACGCACCAAGGAAGAGGAGCTGCGCGCCGTGCGCGCGGCCGGCGAGGCGGGCCAGCAGAAGGAGCGCTCGCTCGAGCTCAGCGCGCGCAGCGCGTCGCAGGTCGGACTGCTGGCCGTGCAGGCCCAGGAGCGCCTGCTCAACGAGTCGCTACGGCCCATCCTGAGCAGCCTGCACCGCATCTTCGCGCCGCAGACCGAGCTCTTGCTACCCAAGCAGGGCACGCCCTTCGTCGACCTCCTGGGCGCCCTGGCGCAAGTGCGCAACGCGCTGGAAGTGCTCGAGAAAGAGGTCTCCTGGCGCCGGCAGCTGGCAGACGAGCTCAACTGGCGCCGAGGGCGCATGGAGAAGATGCGCATGCTGGTGAACTTCTGGCTGTGGCGTCTGCCGCTGGCGCTCTCGCCGCTCGGGCGCGAGGTGAAGAAGTGGGACGCGCCGCCGAACCGGGAGCCGCAGCCGTGAGCCGTCCCGTCTCGGTGGTCATGCCCTCGCTCGAAGACCTGGATCTCTTCGAGCGCCACATGCCCGCGCTGCTGGCGGAGCTGGAGCGCCGCGACGCCAAGGACGAGGTCGTGGTGGTGGACGACACCGGCCGCGACGTGCTGGCCGGCCCGCTGGGCGCGCGCTGGCCGGGCGTGCGCGTGGTCGCGAACAAGGAGAACGTAGGCTTCGCGCGCGCCATGACGGCCGGCATCCAGGCCGCGCGCCACGAGCTCGTGTTCGCCATGAATCCCGACGTGCTGGTGCGCCGCGGCTTCCTGGATCCGCTGGTCGCGTGCCTGGCGGAGCCCGACGTGTGGGCCGTGGTGCCGCGCATCCTGCTGGGCGGCAAGGAGGACAAGATCGAGTCGTGGGCCTTCCTGCGCGAGCGCAACGGCCTGCTCGAGCTCGACCAGCCGGCACTCTCCGGCGCGGCCAACCCCGGGGCCTTGCGGCTCTCGCCGGTCGCCTTCGCGGTGGGCGGCGCGTGCCTGTACCGCCGTGCGGACTTCCTGGCGCAGGGCTTCGATCCGCTGTACGAGCCCTTCTACTGGGAAGACATCGACTGGAGCTGGGTCGGCTGGCGCGCGGGCAAGCGCGTCTTGTACCAGCCGGCCAGCGTGGTCGAGCACCAGCACCGCGGCACGATCGGCCGGCGCGTGCCGCCGGGCTTCGTGCGCGCGATGGTGGAGCGCAACCGGTTGCTGTTCGCCTGGAAGCACTTGGACGAGCCCGAGCTGCAACGCCGACACCTGGCGGCGCTGTACCGCTGGGCGCTCGACACGTACCTCGAGGACCGGCGCGAGGATCTGGTGTGGCTGGCCTTCGCGCTCGACCGCGTGCGCGCGGCGCTGGACTCGCGCAAGACCCTGCCGCCGGCGTTGCTCTCGGTCAGCGAGATCCTGCGCCGCTCGCGGCCGGAGGAATAGGGGCCCGGGGCCCAGCGTGGAATGGACCGACCGGCTCGTCGAGCGCCGCGCGCGCTACGAACCGATGGTCATCAGGAACTCGCCGTTGATCTTGGTGCGCTTCATCTTCTGGATGAGCATTTCCATGGCTTCGACCGGGTCGAGCTCGTTGAGCACCTTGCGCAACATCCAGATGCGCTTGATCTCTTCCTCGGTGAACAGGAGCTCTTCCTTGCGCGTGCCCGAGCGGTTGATGTCGATGGCCGGGAAGATGCGCCGATCGGAGAGGCGCCGGTCGAGCACGAGCTCCATGTTGCCAGTGCCCTTGAACTCCTCGAAGATCACCTCGTCCATGCGCGAGCCGGTCTCGATCAGGGCCGTGCCGAGGATGGTCAGCGAGCCGCCCTCCTCGATGTTGCGCGCCGAGCCAAAGAAGCGCTTGGGGAACTGCAGCGCGGTGGCCTCGATGCCGCCCGAGAGCAGCTTGCCGTTCGAGGGCGCCTCGTTGTTGGAGGAGCGCGCCAGACGCGTGATCGAGTCCAGCAGGATGGCCACGTCCTTCTTGGCCTCGACCAAGCTGCGCGCCTTCTCGATCACCATGTGCGCGACCTTGACGTGGCGCGACGAGGACTCGTCGAAGGTCGAGCTGATGACCTCGCACGAGCCCTTGGGCAGCGAGCGCTCGAAGTCGGTGACCTCCTCGGGACGCTCGTCGACCAGCAGGATGATCAGGTGCACGTCGGGCGCGTTCTCCACGATCGAGCGCGCGATCTGGTGCAACAGCACGGTCTTGCCCGTGCGCGGCGGAGCCACGATCAGGCCGCGCTGGCCGCGCCCGATGGGCGTGATCAGGTCGGAGATGCGCATCTCCATCGGGTTCTCGCCGGCGCCCTCGAGCATCAGGCGCTTGGTGGGGTAGAGCGGCGTCAGCTCCTTGAACGGCGTGCGGTTCAGGACCTCGTCCGGATCGTCGCCGTCCACGGTCGCGATCGACTTCAGCGCGAAGTACTTCTCGCCCTCGCGCGGCAGGCGCAGCTCGCCGGCCACGGTCATGCCCGTGCGCAGGCCGTAGCGCTGCACCATGGAGGGCGGCAGGAACACGTCCTCGTCGGTCGCCAGGTAGGAGTTCTGGCCCTCGCGCAGGAAGGCGTGGTTGTCGCGGGTGAGCTCGAACAGGCCGGTGACCTGCACGGGCACGTGCTTCTGCAGGCGCGCCAGCGTGATGTGCCACACGAAATCGCGCCGGCGGCGCAGGGGCTCGGCCGTCTCGACCTTCTCCTTCTCGGCCGTCTCGGCCAGGTCGGTCAGGTTCGAGCGCATCAGCTCGCCGTAGTCGACGGGCTTGATCTTGGTCTTCTTGGCCGGCGCGGGCAGGGCCGCCACGAGCGCCTCGATCTCGCTCTCCGAGAGGTCCGCGGGCAGCGCGGCAGAATCCACGCGCAGCTCCTCGAGCACGGCCGTGGCCGGGCTCCCGCCGCCTCCGCCGTGGCCTCCGCCTCCGCCTCCGCCAAAGCCTCCACCGCCTCCGCCGCCGCTACCAAAGGGACGGAACTTCTTCCTCTTCTGCCAATTGCGCTTCTTCGACATGGCTTCGATCTAGGGGGCCTGATTGTGTTCGCTGTGGTCGCGGACCGTGAGCTTGGCGAGCAACTCGGCGACGGAGCGCTCGAGTTCGCCTGGGCCGCGATGGTTGGGGAGGACGTGGTGCGCGCGTTTTTTCTTGTCGGCCAGCGAGAGCTGCGCGGCTTCGCGGCGTGCGACCTCGCCGGGAGGCCAGCCGCGCTCGCGTTGCGCCCGTCGTTCGCGCTCCTCCGCGGGGGCGTCCACGAAGACGAGCACAGCGCACAGCTGCGCCAGTCCGTGCTGAGCGTCGTTCTCGAGCAGCAGCGGAACGTCCAGGACCACGCGCGGGGTCCCAGCGGCTCGCGCCTGGCTCAAGCGTTCCCTGATCCTGTCACGAACGAGCGGGTGGGTCCAGCTTTCCAGTTCAGCGCGCAGCCCGGCGCCGTGCTGCGGATCGAACACCGCCCGCGCCAGGAGCGCGCGATCCGCGCGTCCGTCGGGGCCGATCGAGCTCGGCCCGAAGCGCGCGCGCACCCGCTCCAGCACGGCCGGCGCGTCCAGAGCCTCGCGCGCCAGCTCGTCGGCCGAGAGCACCAGGCCGTCGGGCCCGGCCAGGAGGCGCGCTGCGGCCGACTTTCCGGAGGCGATCCCGCCCAGGATCCCCAGGATCAGCGGCCCGCGCGCGGTGGCGTCTTCGCTCGACACGGCCATTCCTGAAAGGGGGGCGAAACCGGCTGCGGAAGGGGGGGTAGAGGGCGCGAACCCAGACTCGAAACCTCGAGCCCTGGGGGCGACGACATGGCGAGCGTACGGCTCGGTGCGGCGTGGTCAAGGGCGCGAAATCCCATGCGGACCTTGCGGAAACTGCGCGCGCCGGGGTATCACGTCGCGCTCTCCATCCCCTGCAGAGAGGCCCCGCTGCGCAGGAGAGTCGATCCGGGGCCGCATCTTCAATCCGCCTCACCCTTCTTCCTCCCTCGGAAGCTCGTATGGTGCGCAGTATCGCCGGGAAGGCCCGCGTCAGCGTCGTCTGGATGGTCACGGTCGGGGTTCTATTCCTGATCGCCCTCTTCCTCGCGTTCGTGACCCAAGGTCACGTCAAAGAGAAGGACACCGAGGTTGCCAACGCCAAGACCGAGCTGGAGGCGGCCAAGGCCAGCGTGCGTCAGCTCGAAGACGCGCGCACGAACCTCTCCAGGGTGCTCGGTTGGTACAACCGCGAGACCAACGACTACCAGTCCAGCCCCGAGGCGGCCAAGGCCGCGCTCGAGGAGCTCAAGAACACCTTCCCTGACCTCGGCGTCTCCGAGCCGGACGTCGAGACGTCCCTGCCGAAGATCCTGGCGGCCTTCAACGTCAAGACGAGCAAGATCGCCGAGCTCGAGACGCACATCAAGGGCCTCGAGAGCGAGGTCGGCGCGGCGCAGAGCGCGACCAGCACCGTCACGGCCGAGAAGGACTCGACCATCGCCGGCCTGCGGCAGCAGATCGCCGACGAGACCAAGAACGCCGAAGGTCGCGTGGCCGAGCTCGAGAGCAGTCTGGAGCAGACACGCACCCAGCTGTCCGAACGCGATGGCGAGCTGCGTAAGACGCGCGACGACTCGGTCAGCGAGCGCCGCAAGCACGAGGGCCAGAAGGCCATCGACGACGCGCGCATCAACCAGCTGGCGCGCGACACGACCTTCGCCCGCGACCCGCACTGGACCAAGCCTGACGGCAGCATCCTCGAGGTCTCCGATCGCCTCGGTACCGGGTGGATCGACATCGGCGCGAACCAACGCGTGGTGCGCGGGATCGTGTTCGAGGTCCGCTCCGGACGCCCGGGCGACAACGCGGTCAAGGCCCTGGCCGAAGTCACCAGCGTCAAGGGCGGCTCGGCCGAGGTGCTGTTCAGCGCCATCGCCGACCGCTTCAGCCCGCCGGTCGCCGGCGACGTGATCTCCAACCGTCTGTTCGACCCGGCCGGCGGTCGCAACGCCGTGCTGGTGGGGCGCTTCTCGGGCGGCTACAACAACGCCGACCTGAAGATCCTGCTCGAGAAGATGGGCATCCACGTGCAGCCGAAGGTCGACAAGACCACGCACTTCCTGATCGTGGGCTCCGAGCTGTGGAATGACCCCTCGACCGGCGAGCCGCTGGCCGAGCCCATGCAGGTCTCGGATCTGGCCGAGTACAAGCAGGCCGAGTCGCTGGGCGTGCAGGTCATCCCGCTGCAGGATCTGCGCGAGTTCTTCCGCCTCGGCGTGGGGCAGTAGCCCTTCCCCAGACGACAACCGCTCGAGCCGGCCTCCGCTGCGGCGGACGCCGGCTCGCTTCGTTCTCGGCGGATCCCTTCGCATAAGATCCCCGGATGTCCGCCCTTGCCGGTGCCCAGTCCGACGACCCGTTCGCGCACACGCGCATGTCGCTGGGCGAGCACCTGAACGAGCTGCGCAAGCGGCTCTTCCGCGGGGTCCTGGGCCTGGCCGTGTCACTCGGCGTGTGTCTGTACTTCAACGAGCAGATCGTGGCCGTGGTGCTGCAGCCGTACCACCAGATGGTCGCGCGGCTGAACGACTTCTATCGCACGAAGTACGAGGAGCGCGTCCAGCAGCATCCCGAGCAGCGCGAGAAGTTCTTCGCGCCCGACGGCAGCTTCCGCTTCGAGATCGACGAGCGCCTGGTGGCTCTGGCGCCGACCGAGTCGATGTGGTTCGTGCTCAAAGTCGCCGGCTACGCCTCGCTGGTGCTCGGCGGGCCGTTCTTGTTGTGGCAGCTGTGGCAGTTCGTGGCCGCCGGGCTGTACTCGCGCGAGCGCCGCTGGGTGGTGTACTTCTTCCCCCCAGCCCTGTTCCTGTTCGCGGTCGGCGTGCTGTTCAGCTACTACGTGATCGTGCCCTACGGGATGTTCTACTCCCTGCAGAGCGTGGATCTCGAGTTCGTCAAGCCCACCCTGGGCCTCGACTTCTACTTCGACTTCCTGTTCACGCTGTGCCTCAGCATGGGGCTCGTGTTCCAGCTGCCGATCCTGATGACCTTCGTCGGTCTGGTCGGCCTCGTCCCGGCCGAGGGCTTTGCCAAGGTGCGCCCGTACTTCGCGGTCGCGGCCTTCGCCATCGCGGCCTTCCTCACGCCGGGCCCCGACGTCTTCTCGCAGGTCGCGATGGCCGCGCCGATGGTGCTGCTGTACGAGATCGGCATCCTGGGCGCGCGCTTCGCCGGTCGTCGGCGCAGCGCGGTGGCGCGATGAGCGCGTCCGTGCGCGCCGCGCTGATCGCGGTGGGGGACGAGCTGCTCTCGGGCTCGCAGAGCGACACGAACTCGAGCTACCTCGCGCGCGAGCTGGAAGCGCTGGGCATCGCCGTGCTCTCGATCGAGATCGTCGGCGACGACGAGCCCGATATCGCCGCCGCCGTGCTGCGCGCCAGCGCGCGCGCCGAGCTGGTGCTGGTCGGCGGGGGCCTGGGGCCGACGCTGGACGACGTCACGCGCCACGGCATCGCCGCCGCCTTCGGACGCGAGCTGCACGAGGACGCGCAGGCCCTGGCCGCGCTGCGCGCGTGGTTCGAGCTGCGGCGCGTGCCGATGAGCGACACGAACCGCCGCCAGGCGCTGTTTCCGGTCGGCGCGCGCATCCTGCCCAACCGCGCCGGCACCGCGCCGGCCTTCCTGCTCGAGCACGAGGGCCGCGCGGTCGCCGCACTGCCCGGTCCGCCGCGCGAACTGAGGGTGGTGTGGGCCGAGGAGCTCGTGCCCTGGTTGCGTGCGCGTGGCTGGCTCGGCGCCCCGATCGACGAGCGCCGCTTCTTCCTGTTCGGGATCCCGGAGAGCACCTTCGCCGAACGCGCGGGCGCGTGGATGGCGCGCGAGGCCGAGCCGCGCATGGGCTGCACGGTGCGCGACGGCACGCTCACCGCGGTGCTCCGCGCGCGCGCGAACAGCCCGGAGTCGCTGGCGGCCCTGGAGCGGCGCGTGGCGGAGTTTCGTGCGCGCTTTTCGGCCGAGGTCTACAGCGAGCACGAGTGGGACATGGAACACGCGCTGGCGCGCGAGCTGTTCGCGCGCAACGTCACGATCAGCCTGGCCGAATCCTGCACCGGAGGTCTCGCGCAGGGTTTGCTGACGCGCGTGCCGGGCATCAGCCGCGTGTTCACCCAGGGCTTCGTAACCTACGCCGACGAGGCGAAGCGCAGTGCGCTAGGCGTGCCGAGCGAACTCTTGCGCGCTCACGGCGCGGTGAGCCGCGAGGTGGCCGAGGCCATGGCCCTGGGCGCCGCACGCGTGAGCGGCGCCGAGCTCGCCCTGGCCATCACCGGCATCGCCGGACCCGACGGCGGCACCAGCGAGCGCCCGGTGGGCCTGGTCTGGTTCGCGAGCGCGCTGCGCGGCCGGGTGCAGAGCGTCGAACGGCGCTTCCCACCCTCGGATCGCGATTCCATCCGCCGCTGGGCGGCGCGCATGGCGCTGTTCCTCGGCTGGAAGCGCGTGTGCACGGCCGATTGACCCTCCCGAGGGGCGTTGGTATCGTCCTCGCCCTCGTGCGCCGCCGGAACGAGCTCGACCGAGCTCGTGCGAACCGGCGCCGCTACCCCGTGGTGTAACGGTAACACAACTGGTTTTGGTCCAGTCATTCCTGGTTCGAATCCAGGCGGGGTAACCAGCTCACGCGCCTCACCGGCGCCGCACGAACTCGTCCGAGCGATAGAACGCGGCGCGCGCGCGCGCGTGCTCGAGCTCGAGCGCTGAGGGTTCCTCGCGCGCGAACGTGCAGCCGAGGGTTCGCTCCCACTCGCCGCGCACGCGCTCGGCCAGCGCCGCCGGCTCGAGCGCGGGCACTCGTGCGCGTAGCGTGGCCACGCCTTCCTCGAGCGCGCTCGCGCCCAGCTTGATCGAGCCATGGTGCAGCACCCGCCCGCCGCGGCGCCGCTGGGCCGAGCCCACGCCCTTCTTGCCGTCCCAGGCGAGGTCGAGTGGCGTCGAGTGGTGGAAGCACATGCCCGTGCCCGCGCGCTCGGAGAGCAGCGCTTGCTCTCCGCGCAGCGCCGCGCGCACGCCGAGCTCCGCGAAGACGCGCGCCAGCAGGCCATGGATGCGCTCGTAGGAGCGGCTCACCTCGCCGTGGAAGAGCGCGTGCGTGTCGGCGGCGGCGACGGAGAAGGTCAGCTCGTCGGAGTGGTGGATCGCCCCGCCGCCGCTGAAGCGCCGCACGAGCACGTTCGCTCCGGCCTGGGGGGCGAGCTCGCGCCAGCGCTGGAAGTAGCCGAGCGAGAGCGCGTGCGGCTTCCAAGTGTAGAAGCGCAGCACCGCACGGCGGTCGGCGCTCTGCAGCAGGGCCTCGTCGAGCGCCATGTTCCAGCCCGGCTCGCCGTCCCAGGTGAGCAGCAGGCGCCAGGGCTCGCGCGCAGCCGGCACGCCAGCGTCTTCGGGCAAGCTCATGGGCGCGATGGGGCGCGAGGAACTCGCGCCCTGGGGCTTCGAGGGCGAGTCAGGAGTCCCGCGCCAGAGCGACGCGGGATACCCGCTCATCCTCTCAGTGCTTCGAGGCGGCGATGAACGCCTCGTAGGCGGCGGCATCCATCAGCTCTTCGCCGTCGAGCACCTTGGAGCGCGGCGCCAGCTTGACCAGCCAGCCCGCGTTCCAAGGGTCGCGCGAGAGGATCTCGAGGTGCTCCTCGATCTGCACGTTGATGCTGTTGACCGTGCCGGCGACCGGCGCGTTCAGGTCGGAGACGGCCTTGACCGACTCGATCTCGCCGAAGGTCTCGCCGGCCTCGAGGCTGCGTCCCGGCTCGGGCAGGTCGCAGTAGACGAGGTCGCCCTCGTTGCCGCTGCATAGCTCCTGCACGGCGAAGTCGGTGATGCCGATCACGACTTCCTCGCCGGAGAGCTTCACCCACTCGTGGGTCTTGGTGTACTTGCGATCGTTCGGACGCATGGGAGCAGGGATCCTATTTCTTGCGGGTGCGAGAGTAGAAGGGGAGTTCGCGCACGCGGGCCGACTGACGCTTGCCGCGCACGTCGAGCTCGAGCTCGACTCCTTCCTTGTCCAGGCCCAGCTTCACGAAGGCCGAGCCGATGTTCGTGCCGAGGGTGGGCGAGACGCCGCCGGAGGCCACCACGCCTACCTTCGCGCCACCCTGGAACAGCTCCTGGCCCTGGCGCGGGACGCGCGGGCCCTCGGTGGTGATGCCCACCAGGCGCGCGCCGCGCGCGGCGCCCAGGCGTTCGAGCCCGGCGCGGCCGATGAAGTCGCCCTTCGCCGGGGTCAGCGCGAGCGCGAACTCGATGCCCGCCTCGCGCGGGTTGCCTTCCGCGGAGAGCTCGTGCCCGTACAGCGCCATGCCGGCCTCGAGGCGCAGCACGTCGCGCGCACCCAGGCCGATCGGCTTCAGGCCCGCGGGCGTGCCGGCGGCCAGCAGCTCCTGCCACACGCGCGCGCCCTCGGCTTTTGGCAGGTACAGCTCGAAGCCGTCCTCGCCGGTGTAGCCCGTGCGGCTGATGCGCGTCTGCTTCAAGCCCGCCACCGTGCCGAAGCCGAAGGCGTAGTACCTGATCGCGGCGAGATCCACGGCGCGCGTGATCTTGGCCAGGATCTCCTGCGAGCGCGGCCCCTGCAGCGCCAGCATGGCCGTGTCGCTCGTCTCGTCGCGCACCTCGGCCGCCAGGCCACCGATGTGGCCGCGGATCCAGGCGAGGTCGCGCTCGCTGTTCGAGGCGTTCACCACGAGGTACACGCCGACCGCGTCGCGGTAGATGAGCAGATCGTCGAGCGGGCGCCCCTCCTCGTTGCAGAGGAGCGAGTAGCGGATGCTGCCGGTGGGGATCTTGGCGCAGTGGTTCGTGCACACGCGATCGACCAGCGCCACCGCGTCGCGCCCCTGCACCTGGAAGCGACCCATGTGCGAGAGGTCGAACAGGCCGCAGGCCGTGCGCACGATCTTGCCCTCCTCCAGGATCGAGCCGTACTGCAGCGGCATGTGCCAGCCGCCGAACTCGACCATGCGTGCGCCGAGCGCGACGTGCACGTCATGGAGGGGCGTCTGCTTCATCGGGATCCCGCCGCGTCCCGGCGGTCCGGGCGGGGCGAAAACGGGGCGCGGACTCTACTGGAAGAGCCTTCCACCTCCAAGCCAGGGCGCGCGGACGGGGTAGGTTTCCTGCGCACCCTTGGCTCCTACTCTTGCCCCGCTTCCGGCACTCGGCGTCCTGCTCGCGCTGGCGGGAGCCGCTCGTGCCCAGGGCCACGACCCGTTCGTTGCCGCGCGCAGCTGGAGTCGCACTCCGCAGGCGCCCGCGGCCTGGATCCCGCGTTCGGTCGCGTGCGTGGGGCAGGAACTGGTGTGGAGCGGGGCCGGTGGCGCCGCCCCGGAGCTCGCGCTGTGCGCCGGCGCCAGCGCGGATCCAGGCGGCACGCTCCTGGCTTCGGACGCAGGCGGTTTGGACGGCCTGGTCGGAGCACCGCTGGTGGCGGCGGGGGACACGCCTGACGAGCTCTTCGCCCTGGTGCAGCTCGCGCCCACCGGCTCTGCGCTGCGCACGACCCTGGTGCGCGGCTACGACGCGCGCCGCGCGGCCAAGGGCCAGCGCTTCGCGCCGCGCTGGGAGCACGAACTCAGGGACCGCGGCAATGGCCCGGCGCTGCTGGTCGCGAATGCGAGCGGCAGCGCGCTGTGCGCGGCGGCCTACGACGCGGGGGCGCGCCGCCTTTCGCTCGAGTGGCTCGATCCCCTCACGGGCAACCCGGCGCTGCGACGCGAGTTCGCGGCCGACGGCCTGAAGGCGCTGGCGCTCGCGCGCGACGGCGCGCGGCTCGCCGTCGCGGCGGGCAGCAGCGTGCGCTGGCTCACAGGCGACGGCGGCGAGCTGGCCACGCACGCGCTCGGCGCCTCGACCACGGCCCTGGCGCTGTCGGCCGACGGCGCGTGGCTGGCCCACGGTGCGCAGGGCAGCGTCGAGCTGTGGCACGACACGGGCGCGGGCATCGGACTCGCCGGGCGCTTCGCGGGCGCCGGTGCGGAGCTGCCCGTCGCGGCCGCGCTGTCGGCGAGCGGCGCGACGCTGGCGCTCGCCTGGTGGGACGCCCTCGATGGCGCGAGCGTGCGCCTCGAGCTCGTGGACACGCTGCGTGGGACGCGCAGCCTGCTGCACGAGCAGCGCGCGCGCGCCGGCGCCGCGCAGAACTTTCCCAGCGCCCTGCTGCTCTCGGACGACGGGCTGCGCGTGGCGCTCGGCCTGTGGGGGCAGGGCGACGAGCGCCCCGAGGCCTTGCTGCTCGAACGCGGACGCGGCACGCCGCTGCTCTCCCTGGACCTCGCGGGCAGCGTGGACGCTTTGGCGCTGGACGCGAGCGGCACGTGCCTGTGCGTGGCGCGGCGCGCGCGTCACGCCACCGAGTTCACGCGCGAGGGCGCGCTGGAACGCTTCGAAAGCGGTGAGCGCGAGCTCGTCCTGCGCGCCGCCCCGCGCCCAGGCGGCGTGCTGGAGCTCGCCTTGCGCGTACCGGCCGACGCCAGCGGCGTGCGCTTCGCCCTCGGACTGCCGCGCGCCACTCCGCGCCTGCTGGCCTTCGGCGAGCTGTGGTTGCGTCCTCCCTGGTCGGTCTTCGGCGGCCTGCGCAGCACGGCGCAGCGGGTAGATGCCGAGCTGGCCCTGCCGGCCGATGCGGCCTGGATCGGTGTGCCGCTCGGCGTGCAGGCGGCGTGGAGCTCGGCGGGCGTGGCGCACCTCGGCGCGGCGCTGCGCTTCGAGCTGCTCTGACCGCCTGCGCGGAAGGAACTTCCCGACGCATCGGTACGAGCGGGAGGATTGCCTTCAGGCTCGACTTCTACGGCGACGATACGAAGCCGTCTTTTTCGCCCCGTCCCTGCCCGCGCGAGGACGCCCGCGAATCCTGCCTCACCATGACGACCACGCTCATCGTTCGTGACGCCTTGCTGGCCATACAGGGTGCGCCCGAGAAGCGCCCCGAGGCGCGCGTGCACCTGCGCGAGCGCGTGGCCGAGGTGACCAAGCTCGAGCACCGCGCGGCGACGGAGTGCGTCGAGGTCCTCAGCTCGGTCGCCGAGGGCGACGGGGCCGATCCGGACGTGCTCGAGGCGCTGGTGATCGTGGCCCTGGCCCGGGCCGATGTGGCCAGCGAGCTCGAGCTGCCGACCGTCGCCACTGGCCGGCGTCTCGCCGCGCGCGTGGCCAGCGCGGACCTGGAGCGTGCCAAGGCCATCCTGGAGTTGCTGACGGAGCACTTCCCGGCGCAAGAGTCGCTGGAGCGTGACCTGGCGCAGCTCGAGCGCCGCCAGGGCACCGTCCAGGACCTCACCGACCGCTACTTCGAGCGCGCGCAGAAGCTGCTGCGCGAGGGGCGCGCCAGCGAGGCCGCGGGCTGGCTGCGCGAGGTGCTGCAGCTCGACCCGACGCGCAAGGACGCGGCGCGCATGGTGCGCGACCTGCGCTTCAAGAAGGTCACCGGCACGGAGCGCAAGCGCGGCGGCCACGGCTACCTCGTCGTGACCCTGGTACTGGCCGGGGGGCTCTCCTACCTCGGGCTGCGCGAGTTCCGCGTGCGCGAGGAGTTTCGCGCGCTGCCCTCCGTCGCCGCGGGCAATTCCGCCGCGCTGCACCGACGTCTGGCCGACCTGGAGCAGTTCGTCGAGCGCCACCCGCTGTGGCACGGTGCCCTGGGTGTGCTCGCCGAGCGCGCCGAGCTGCGCGTGCAGATGGCCGTGCTCGACGAGCAGGCTCGCGCGGAACACGAGGCCGCGGAGCGCGCGCTGCGCGAACGCGCCGAGTCGGCCCAGCTGTGCCGCCAACGCGGTCTGCTGCTCGCCCAGGGCGGCGATCTGCGCGGGGCCGTGGTGGCCCTGCGCGAGGCGCTCGACTACGGCGGGCCCGACTGGAACGAGCGCGAGCGCGTCGCCCGCGACATCTCCGATCTGGAGGCGAGCCTCGAGCAACAGCCATGAACTTTCTGAACCGCTTCCTGTCGCTGGGCCGCATCCGCCGCTCCAAGCGCGCCCTCGTCGCCGACCCCACGCCGCGCAACTACCTCGCGCTGGCCCAGCAGTACTCGCTCGCCGGGCGTTCCGACGCCGCGCAGCGCGCCTGCGTCGAGGGCCTGGCGGCCTTCCCCGCGAACATCCAGCTCTCGCGCTACCACCAGCGCACCCGGCGCTCCGAGCGCGAGACGCGTCTGGCAGAGCTGCACCGCGAGCTGGCCGAGGCGCCGCGCGCGCCGCTGTGGCGCGAGCTGTGCGAGATCCTGATCGAGTCCGACGAGCTGGTGCGCGCCGAGGAAGAGCTGGCGCGCTGGCTGGCGCGCGACAAGGATTCCGAGGCCTACTACCTGCTGGCGCGCGTGCACCTGGCGCGCTTCTTCGCCGACCGTGGCCGCGACCAGGGGCGCGCGGCGTGGGCGGCCCTGGAGCAAGCCATCGCGCACCTGCCTCACGATCTGCGCCCGCTGCGCGCCAAGCTCGACTTCCTGACGCGCATCGGCGCCTGGAAAGACGCGCGCGACTGCGCCGCGCGCTGCCTGGCGGTCGAGCCCGGGACGCTCGAGCTGGAAGGCCGCTACCGCACGCTCTCGGCGCGCGCCGAGGACGCGCCCAGCTTCGAGCGCGCGCTGCACGAGGTCGAGCGCTCGGGCAAGCTGCCGGGCGAGGACGGTGGCGCGGGCGCGCGCGCTTCCACTGGCAGCGTGCAAGCGCTGCTGCGCGAACTCGCCGGGCAACCCGATGTCCAGGCGGCGCTGTACGTGCGCGGCTCGACCGCGCTGGTCCAGGGTCCGAAGGGGGCCACCGCTGAGCGCACCGCGCGCTCGGTGCAGACGATCCTGTCGGGCTCGCGCTCGGCCGCGCGCCGCCTCGGCCTCGGCCAGGTGTTCCAGATCCAGCTCGAGGGCTCGTTCGGCACCCTGTCGATCGCACCCGGCGAGCAGGATGCGGGCGCGCTGCTGTGCAGCGGTCCGCTGGGGCGCTCGCGCGAGGAGGCCCTGCTCGGCATGGCTGGTCTGAACGCCGCCACGGGTGGCGAAGGAGTACCGTCGTGATCGCCTACCTCGAATCCCTTGCGCGCCTGCCCGGCGTCGAGTTCGTGATGCTGATCTCGCACGACGGCGTGCCCATCGCCCACGCCGGCGGCACGGAAGAGAGCGCGCGTGAAGAGAGCTTGGCGGCCCTGGCGGCGTCGTGGTTGAACGACGTCACGCAGGCGGTCGCGCCGCTCGGCTGGCACGCACCCGAGCGCGTGTGTCTGCGCGCGGCGCGCGGAACGCTGGTGATGCGGCGTTCCGAGAGCGCCTGCCTGGTCGTGCGCCTCGGACGCGAAGCTGCGCCCGAGGACGTGCGCCTGTCGATGGACGGCACGCTGGCGCGCATCGAGCGTGCGCGCCACGGCCGTACGCACGCACCCCTGGCGCCCGGCGCGCCCAGCGCAGCGCTCGTCACCGCACAAGAGTCCGAACCTGCGGGCCCGATTCCCTACCGGAACGACGCACCGCTTGTCGAAGAACAGCTACGCCCGGCCCCTGGCCGTCCTCCGGGAACCTGAACCATGGTCCAGATCAACTTCGCGCATAAGTCCGTCAACCTGAAGGTCGTCTACTACGGACCGGGGATGTCGGGCAAGACGACCAACCTGGAGATCATCCACCAGCGCGCTCCGGAGGGCAACCGCGGCGACTTGACGAGCATCAGCACGGACGGCGATCGCACGCTGTTCTTCGACTTCATGCCGCTCGACCTCGGCACGGTTGCGGGGATGCGCACGGCGTTCCAGCTCTACACCGTGCCCGGTCAGGTGTACTACAACTCGACGCGCAAGCTCGTGCTGCAGGGCGTGGACGGGATCATCTTCGTGGCCGACTCCTCGGCCGCGATGATCAACCAGAACCTCGAGTCCCTGCGCAACCTCGAGGAGAACCTCAACGAGTACGGCAAGTCGCTGGCGACGTTGCCGCACGTGATCCAGCTCAACAAGCGCGACTTGCCCGACGCGATGTCGGTCGAAGAGCTCGGGCGCCTGATGAACACGCACAACGCGCCGCTGTTCGAGGCCATCGCCAACAGCGGGCAGGGCGTGTTCCCGACGCTGAAGGCCCTGGCCGCGAGCGTGCTCAAGAACATCATGAGCGAGAGCGGGCAGAAGTCCGCACCCTATCCCGCGCAGGCCGCTGCGGCTCCGCAGCCCCGTCCGGCTGCGCCCGCGCGGCCGCAACCCGCCCAGCCCGCGCGCGCACCGCAGTACCAGCAGCCTGCGCCGCACCACCAGCCGCATCCCGCGATGCCCGCGTACGGACAGCCCTCCTATCCGCAGGTCGGAGGGCAACCCGCCGCCGGCGGCGGCTTCTTCGCCGGCGGGCCGCAGGGCGCGGCCAACCTCGGATCAATGGCGCCCGCACCGCCGATGCAGGGCGGCCTGCAGCTCGCTCAGCCGCAGATGCCGCGCGGAGGGCAGCTGTCGCAGACGCGCTCCCAGCCGCGGCCCGCGGCGCAGCCGAAGCAACAGCACAAGCCTGCCCCGGCGCCCGCGCCGGCGGCGGCTCCCGCACCGCGTCCGCAGCGCGCTGGGCAGCAGTCTCACGCGAAACCGCGTGCGGCTGCCAAGCCTCAGCCGGCGGCCGAGCCGCCGAAGAGTTCGCGCGGCAAGCTGACTCCGGTCTTCATCGTGGCGGGGGTCGGCGTCGGCGCCGTGCTCGCCTGGGTGCTGATGAACGTTCTCTAAGGATCGAATGCCAATGAGCAACAAGAACAACTCCCGTGACGAGAACCTGCGCAAGTCACGCCTCGTCTTCTACGAGAACGACGTCCTGAAGCTGAACGCGGAGATCGACACTTTCCTGGAGCTGTCCAAGGCGCGTTGTGCGCTGCTGGTGGACCGCGACGGTCACCTGGTGACGCGCCGCGGCGAGCCGGTGAAGACGGCCGAGGACACGATCTCGGCCCTGATCGCGGGCTCCTTCGCGGCCACGCGCGAGATGGCGCGCCTCCTAGGCGAGAACGAGTTCGCGATCCTGTTCCACCAGGGAACGCGCGACTCGATACAGCTGCAGCTCATCGGTGAGCGCACGCTGCTGGCCACGCTCTTCGACGGGCGCACGAACCTCGGCATGGTGCGCTTCTACGCCCAGGAGACCGCCGGGCGCATCACGGACATCCTCCATGACATCCACACGCAGGACCGCAAGGCCGACCTGAACGAGGACTTCGGCAGCCGCGCCGAGGACGCGCTCGACAAGTTGTTCTAGAGCCCGGCGCGGAACGCCGCGCCGAGGGCTGCGGCGCTCCGGGCGGTCAGGGGGTGTTTGGCGACCGGACCTGGGCCGAGGAACCCTCGGCTGTTGCTTGCAGCGGACGACGGCCAGCAGGCCGGCGCAGAAGGACGCAGGGCGGTCGCCCTTGCGCCCCTGGTCACCCTCCGTTAGAGTCCCCCCCGTTTCGTGCCCGAAAGACGGCGGAGTCCCTTACATGGCCAGAGTCTGCGACATCTGTGAGAAGCGAACGCACGTCGGCGGTTCGATCGCCCGGCGCGGTTTGCCCAAGCGCAAGGGCGGCGTCGGTCTTAAGACGACCGGGCACACGAAGCGCAAGTACTTCCCCAACCTGCAGAAGATCCAGGTGCAGGAGGGCAAGGGCGTGAAGCGCATGACGGTGTGCACGCGCTGCATCAAGAGCGGCCGGATCAAGAAGCCGATCCGCGCCCAGGCCAGCTAGCTGCTCGAGCCACGGGCCGCGGTCGCTCGCCGCTGGAAGCACACGCCGCTCGGGTGTGAGTCGGAGGCTGAGGCGCACCCGTGCTCGATCCAACTCGCGTTCGAACGAGCGAGGAGTCGAACGCAACCGCGCCGCCGGAAACGCGGCTTTGCAGTGACGCCTGACGCTGACGCGGGAAGGCCTGCAAGCGGAACTCGGCGCGGGTGCCTGAGGGCTCGCGAGGAGCGCACGCAGGTTGGGCGCGCAGAAGAATCTCGAGCGGCTGCCGGAAACGCACGCGAGCGCGTCGGCGTCCGTGCATGTTGCTCCTGCACGGCCTGCGAGCATGTCACGCGACGGTCCCTAAGTTCCTGTGGGCCTAGGCAGTTAATGCGCCTTCTCCGGACGGCACGCGGCCCCCGCAGCCGCTCGTCCACGAGCGCGAAGAGCAGCGCGCGAACTCGGATTCGTGCGTCGTCAGGAGAAAAAACTCGTGGAAGGAGGGAAAGATGCGGGGGAAGTTCGCCGATGGAAAGCCTGATGTCGTGGTGAGGGCGCACAAAGTTGCGCCCAACTGGGACAAGCCCAAGAAGGAATCTCTACATATGGCGAAACGGAAGAAGAAGGCCAAGAAGGCGACCAAAAAGGCTACACGCAAGGGTCGCAAGAAGGCCTAGTCCGAAAACAGGCCTGGTCCCCGGTCCGAGGGGGCCAGGCCTTTTTCCTTTCAGGACCATTCTCTGGAGCACCGTGAACAAGAGCGACCTCATCACACAGATCTCCCACGAGCTGCACACCTCGAAGCTCGCCGCAGGGACACTGCTGGATACGGTCCTCGACGGCATCCGCAAGGGGCTGCGCGAGGAGGGAACCGTCACGATCACCGGCTTCGGCACCTTCGAGGTGAAGAACCGCAAGCAGCGCGTCGGCCGTAACCCGCACACCGGGGAGCCGATCCAGATCGAGGCCGGCAAGCGCGTGGGTTTCCGCGTGGGCAAGGGGCTGAAGCAGCTCGCCTGACGCGCCACTGGCAGCTCCACGGGGAGCGTTTGCATGGGCCGATTCCGCAGCGCGGAGTCGGCCTTTGTCGTTTCAGGAGAGCGCTCGTCGCCCGTCAGGGCTTGCCACGCTCGTGCAACTCGCGGATCTCGCCCTCGATCACCTCGTCGGGGATCTTTGGGAACGGGCCCTCGATCGTGCCGAACGGCGTCCCCGGCGCGAGCAGGCGCCAGCTGCCGTCCGCGGGCTCGGCCGGCCAACGGCGCGCTTCGATCTGGCCAGCGCCGCCGACCATGCTCCACAGCTGCTGCGCCTTGCGTGGCAGGAAGGGCGCCATCCAGTGCGCGAGCAGCGCCAGCCAGTTGCAGGCCGTGTTCAGCACCGCGGCTGCGCGCACGGGGTCCTTGGTGCGCAGCGACCAGGGCGCATGGCGATCGATGAACACGTTGGCCACGACGGCGTTCGCCACGAGCTCTTCGCTCGCGCGCCGGAAGCGGAATTCGAGCACCGAGCGCGACGGATCCGCGATCGGCCCGCACTCCAGCAGCAGCGAGCGATCGAGCTCTATCTCGATGGCCGGGTCGAGCGCCGGCACGCGGCCCTCGAAGTGCTTGGCCGCGAAGCGCAGCACGCGCGTGGCCAGGTTGCCGATCGTGTCCGCCAGCGAGGTGTTCACGCAGCGCTGGAACTCCTCCCAGCGCCACTCCGAGTCGGCCGTTTCGGGTGCGCTCGACAAGAGGTAGAAGCGCACCAGGTCGGGTTCGTAGCGCTGTGCCAGCGCGTCGAGCGGTAGGGTCCAGTTCTTCGAGGTGGAGAACTTGGCCCCCTCGAGGTTGTAGAACTCGTTGGCCGGCACCTGCCAGGGCAGGACCCAGCTCTGCTGCTGACCGAACAGCATCGAGGGGAACACCAGGCAGTGGAACGGGATGTTGTCCTTGCCGATGAAGTGCACCAGGCGTGAGTCGGGCTCGAGCCACCAGCGCTTCCACTCGTCGGGCTGGCCGCGCTCGCGCGCCCACTGCTGCGTGAACGACACGTACCCGATGGGCGCGTCGAACCACACGTAGAGCACCTTGCCCTCCTCCGCGCCGGCGACGTCGGCCGGAACGGGTACGCCCCAGCGCATGTCGCGCGTGATCGGGCGCGCGCGGATGTTCTCGAGCTGGTTGCCGATGAACGCGCTGACGTTCGGCTTCCATGGATGGCTCGCGAACCAGGCGCCGACGCCGTCGTCGCGCAGCTTGGGCAGGTCCAGGTACCAGTGCGAGGTCGAGCGTCGCACGGGCACCGTGCCGCACACCTTGCAGGCGACCTTGGGCATCTTCAGCGGATCGAGCCACTTGCCGCAGCGCGGACACTCGTCGCCGCGCGCCTCCTCGTAGCCGCACTCGTGGCACGTGCCGAGGATGTAGCGGTCGGCCAGGAACATCTCGTCCTGCTCGCAGTAGAGCTGCTCCTCGGTGCGCTTCTGCAGGTAGCCGTTGTGGTCGAGGCGCCGGAAGAACTCCTGGCTGGTGGCCGCGTGCTCGGGGCAGATGCTGGTGCCCGACCAGGCGTCGAAGACGATGCCGAAGGCGTCGAAGGCAGCCTTGATCGAGGCGCGCCAGCGCGCGACGTACTCGGGGTAGGCGACGCCCTCCTGCTCGGCGCCGATCGTGATCGCCACGCCGTGCTCGTCGGTGCCGCACACGTACAGCACCTCCTCGCCCAGCGCGCGCAGCGTGCGCACGTAGCAGTCGGCCGGCAGGTAGGCGCCGATCAGGTGTCCGAGGTGCAGCGGGCCGTTGGCGTAGGGCAGCGCGCTGGTGACGAGAGTGCGGGGCATCGCCGCGCATCCTACGGTCTCGCCCTGCGCGATCCACGCGGCTCAGCCGCCGGCGACCCGCGCGGCCAGGCCCGTCGCCGCTCCGGGCCAGAGCGTGAGCGCGGCGGCCACCACTTCCTGCAGCCGGGGATGCGCGCCGAGCGCGGTCAGGGCCCGAGCCACGATGCGCCGCAGGCGCGTCTCGCGGCGCACGCAGCGCGCGTACGAGCGCTCGGGCGCACCCGAACCGTGCGTGAGCACGGCGCGCGCCGCGCGCGCCGCGGCCAGGCCGGTCACGAGCGCGATGGCCACACCGCAGCCGAGCACCGGATCGACTCCGCCGGCCGCGTCGCCGGCCAGGAAGGCGCCCTCGTGCGCGACCCGTCGCGGCCGCGCGCGCTCGAGCGCGCGCGCCTCGGGTGGCGTGACCCAGGCGCCGAGCGCGGCCGCGGCGCGCGGATGCTCGGCCAGGGCCGCGGCCAGCCAGGCCTCGCTGCCGCGCGCGTCGCCGCGCGGCTCGTCGCGCAGCACGGCCACGTTGATGCGCCCGCCCGCGAGCGGCGTCAGGTACACCTCGCTGTGCCGTCCGAGGTGGACCTCGACGCGCGCCAGAGTTCCGCGGGCCTCCGCGCGCGCGCGCAGGCCGTAGCGCCGAGCAGCCGTGCGCTCGCGCCGCAGCCAATGCGCCGCCTCACCCTGCAGACCGTCGGCCGCGATCAGGGTGCGCGCCGACCAGCTCTCGTCGCCGCAGCGCAGGCGGAAGCCGGGGCGCGTGGACTCGGTGCGCACGCGGCGCGGGATGCGCGTGACGCGTGCTTCGGCCGCCAGCGCCGCGTCGAGCGCCGCCGACAGCGTCCCGCGCTCGAGCGCGCAGCCAGCCACGGCGAAGGGGATCTCTAGCTCGCGACCCGAGGCGAGCACGTAGCCGATGCGCTCGAGCGGTTGGCCGCGCAGGAGCAGGTCCCCGAGTCCGAGCTCGCGCAAGGCCGCGACGCCCGCCGGCAGGATGCCCTCGCCGCAGGGCTTTTCGATCGGGGCGGCCTGTGGCTCGAACAGCGCGACCGTCAGTCCCGCGCGCGCCGCGCCCAGCCCGGCGGCCGCTCCGGCCGGCCCGCCGCCGACCACGGCCAGGTCGAAGGCGGCCTTCATCGGCGCGCGAAGCGCGGCACGAGCGCGCCCTTGTGGCCCATCGCTGCCGCGTAGCCGGGCAGCGCGAACAACAGCCGATCCTCGCCGCGGATGCGGCGCAGGAGCACGCAGACGTGCGGCGGCGCGAGCAGCGCCAGCGTCCACCACGCGCCGCCCGCGAGTGGCAAGCCCACGAGCTCGAGCAGCACGCCGAGGTAGTTCGGGTGGCGAATCCAGCGGTAGGGACCTTGGCTCACCACGCGCAACTCCGGATCGACGTGCGCGCGCGCGTTCCACCAGCTGCCGAGCGAGACGATGCACCAGCAGCGCAGCGCCTCGCCCGCCAGGAACAGCGCCGCTCCGAGGGCAAACAGCGCCGGCTGCGCGACGCTGCCGCGCAGCCACGGCTCGAGCGCGCTCGCGCCGAGCCACGCGACCTGCAGCGCGACCAGCGCGCTCCAGTTGCCGCTCGAATCGGCCGGGCGCGCCGCGCGGGAGAGCTTCGCGAGGTTGCGACGCGAGTGCAGCAGCTCGAGCAAGCGCTGCAGCGCGGTCAGCGCCACGAGGATCTGGAACACGGCCAGCGCGCTCATGCGGGCTCGTTGGTGAGCAGCGCGAGTTCGAGCGACAGCCCCGGGCCGACGCCCATCAACAGTGCGTCCTTGCCTGCCGGCAGCGGGAAGCCCTCCGCGAAGGCCAGCTCCAGCACGGTCAGGATCGAGACCGACGAGAGGTTGCCATAGCGCCGCAGCGACTCGCGCGAGAAGCGCAGCGCCTGTTCGTCCAGGCCGAGCACGTCGCGGTAGGCCTCCAGGATGCGCCGGCCACCCGGGTGCAAGAGGTACAGGCCGACGTCCGCGCGCGTGCGCTCGTGCTGCGTCAGGAAGCGCTCGATCACGCCGCCGAGCTGGTCCTGCACCAGCTCCGGCAGCTCTTTCTGCAGCAGGATGCGCAGGCCATGCGCGCCGACGTCGAAGCCCATCGCCGCGCGCGAGCCGGGGATGAGGTGCGAGCCCACGGCCGAGATGCGCGGACCCGCACCGCCCGGCACGAGCAGCGCCGCGCCGGCGCCGTCGCCGAACAGCGCGGCCGAGACCAGGTTCGTGCGCGAGATGTCGCCCGGACACAGGGTCAGCGCGCACAGCTCGACGGCCACCACCAGCACCACCGCTCCGCCGGCGCACAGCGTGCCGCCCAGCGAAAGCGCCAGCGCGCCGGCCGCGCAGCCGGCCTCGGTGATCGGGATGCGGCGCACGTCCGGCCGCAGGCCGAGCTCCTCGGCCAGGGCCACGTCCAGGGCCGGGATCACCAGGCCGGTGCAGGACACGTCGATGATCACGTCGATGCGCTCCGCCTCCGTGCGCGTCTGCGCCAGCAGCTTGCGCACGGCGGCCAGCGCCAGGGCCTGGGACTCGCGCACGTAGCGCTGGTTGCGCTGCGTGAAGTCGGAGGGCGCGAGCACCTCGGGCACGCTCGGCGTGATGTGGCGCGTCTCGACGCCCGAGCGGAGTACGAGCCCGCGGATGAAGGCCGGGTTCTCGTGTGGGAAGAGCTGCGCCAAGCCGCGCGCGGTGACTTCCTGGTCGACGACGTTGGGCGGGAAGGCCGTGGCGACGCCCGCGAGCCGGGCACCAGGGTGAGAGCCGAGTTTCATGGAGGGGGCCTGTCCGTGGCGCCGCGGTCGCTGCGAAGGCACCTGCCAGCGCGCCCGGCGATGCGACCCCCGTGCCAGAGGACAGGTCAGTGGAACAAATGGGCGCGGGGCGAGCCAGAACGACGAGCGCGAAGGCTCACGCCGTTGGCTAGAATCCCGCGCTCCAAAGCTCGCCTCCGCAGGCCGTGGAGAATCGACACGAGCCTCGTTGCGCTTCTCCGCACCCGCCTCGGCAGCACCCCCTCGAATGGCCATGGATCCCTATCGCCCGCTGGACTTCCTGGAGCTCGACGACCAGTTTTCGGAAGACGAGCGCATGGTACGCGACACCGTGCGGAGCTGGGTCTCCGAGCGCTGGATGCCGCTGGTGATGAAGCACTGGGAGGCCGGCACCTTCCCGAGCGAGCTCACGCCCGAGCTGGCCGAGCTGGGCGTCTTCGGGCCGACTCTGCCCGAGCAGTACGGCTGCGCCGGGCTCAACTCCGTGGCCTACGGCCTCATCTGCCAGGAGCTCGAGCGCGGCGACTCCGGCCTGCGCTCGTTCGTCTCGGTGCAGGGCTCGCTGGTCATGTACCCGATCTACGCCTACGGCAGCGAGGAGCAGAAGAAGAAGTACCTTCCCAAGCTGGCCGCGGGCGAGCTGATCGGCTGCTTCGGACTGACCGAGCCCGACGCCGGCTCGAACCCGGGCGGGATGACCACCGTCGCCAGGCAGGACAGCAGCGGCTACGTCCTCAACGGCCGCAAGATGTGGATCACGAACGGCACGAACTCCGACATCGCCATCGTGTGGGCCAAGCTCGACGACGTGATCCGCGGCTTCATCGTGCCCAGCGATTCGAAGGGCTTCAGTGCGCCCGAGCAGAAGCACAAGTGGAGCCTGCGCGCCTCGATCACCAGCGAGCTCGTGCTCGAGGACGTGCGCGTCGGGGCCGAGGCGCTGCTGCCGAACGCCAAGGGCCTCTCCGGTCCGCTCGGCTGCCTCACGCAGGCGCGCTACGGCATCGCCTGGGGCGGCGTGGGCGCGGCCATGGCGTGTTTCGACGAGGCCCTGCGCTACTCGAAGGAGCGCATCGTGTTCGACAAGCCGCTGGCCGGCTTCCAGATCCCGCAGAAGAAGCTGGCCGACATCGCCACCGACATCTCGATGGCGCAGCTGCTCGCGCTACGCCTCGGTCGTCTCAAGGACCAGGGGCGCATGAAGCACTGGCACGTGTCGATGGCCAAGCGCAACAACGTCGCCATGGCGCTCAACGCCGCGCGCGTGCTGCGCGACATGCTGGGCGCCAACGGGATCACGCTCGAGTACCACACGGGCCGGCACATGTGCAATCTGGAGTCGGTGTACACCTACGAAGGCACGCACGACATCCACACGCTCGCTATCGGCCAGGCCTTGACCGACATCCCGGCTTACCGCTGATCCTTCGGGCGCGATGGTCTCCAAACCGAGCAAGCGACGCTTCGTGGTCAGCGACCTGGGCTTCACCTTCGCCGTGCACGACACCCAGGCGAAGCAGGACTACGCCTTCCAGGCCGGCAAGGACAAGGCCCACAAGTCCTCGAACGCGCTGAACACCAAACGCGTCGAGCTCTACCCGACGCGCGAGGAAGCCGTGCGCGCGGCGCTGGAGCTGAACGAGAAGCACGAGAGCGGCACGCTGGGCTGGTAGGGCTGCGCGCGCCCCGCTCGCGGACGCAACCCTGCGATCGACATGCTCGCGCGGGGCGGATATCGTGCCCTCCACGGGTCGGGAGCCCGCGACATGGAGGAGAGGACGATGCATCGTGCGCTGTGCACTGGTTGCGGTGCCGCGTTTCGCGTGCCTTCGGTGGGGGGCACCTACACGTGCAAGAAGTGCGGCGGCGTCGTGCGCGTCGCAGCCGAGCGCGAGCCTCCGCCCGCGAGCGAGACGTCCGGGACGTGCGCGGCATGCTCTGCGGTCTTGCCGCGCAACGCGCGCCATTGTCCCGAGTGTGGCCGCGACGTGTCGCGTGCGTCGGCGCCGGTCGAAGACGCATCGGCCGGCGAGCGCCGCCTCGCGGCGCGGGACCTGCGCGCAGCTCAGCGCGCTGTCGACTTCGTTCGCAGCGTCTTCTGGATGCAGGCGGCGGTGTTCGGCTTCCTCACGCTCTTCCTGCTCTTCGCGCTGGTGGACCCGCAGGTGCCGCGTGGCCGCTGGGGTTCTTCGTGCTGAGCGCGATCGCCGCCGCGCAAGTCGCGCTACACCCCTTCGCGTGGTCCCTCGCGATGGCTTCGCTGTGGAGCGTGAACCTGCTGGCGTCGCTGCTGGACGGCGGCGTTCCCGGGCTGCTCTCGCTCGCGATCGCGGGAGGCCTCTGGGCCTCCGTGGTGCCCACCGTCCGCGCTCGTTCGCTGGTCCGACGCCATCCAGGGGCCTACGGTTCGCGCGCCTGCTCGGCGTCGTGGCCGGGCGTGACATCGACGCGGACGAACTCCACCGGCTCGCCGTGTCCGCCGCCTGGAAGCGCTCGGCGCTGTACGCGGGGTGCGCGCTCGGGATCGTCGTCCTCTTTGCGGCGCTCGTCTGGTCGCAGTTCCGGCCGCAGCCGCTGGAGCGGAGCCTGAAAACGTTCGTACGCGCATGGAATCGCTCGGACGTGGGCGAGGTCGTGGCGTTCTTCGAGCGTGCGCGCGCCGGCAGTGAGCGCGGTCGCCTCGAGCAAGCGCAGAAGAGCCGTCACTGGGACGCGCTCCCCGAGCTCGCTCCTGCGCCCGAGCTGGAGGTGGCGCCCGGGGAGCAGTTGAGCACCGCCCTGCCGTTCGCCGACGGGCACGGAAGCCTCGTGCTGGATTGGGTCCGCGACGGTCGCAGCTGGACGCTTGCCGCCCTCGACCTCCCGCCGCCCCCTATCGACAGGGTCGTGCAGGCCTTCAGCGAGGCCTGGAATCGCGCAGACCCCGATGCCCTGGCCGCGCTCTATCGCGAGGATTCGCGAGCCCGTTTCCGCGGCTACTTCGAGCGCCTGGTGGCGAAGCGCGGATGGTCCGCGGGCTATCCGCAGATCCGCTCGAGCCAGGTGATGCCCCTCACCGCGCGCTCCGCGGACGTGTGGTTCCAGACCGCGGGTGAGCGCTTCCTCACCCAGTGGATCGTGCGCGACGACGACAGCTGGGCGCTGGTGACGCTCGATCCGCCAGAATGAGCCCCGCGCGCTGCCAGGCCTGCGGCGCCGCCAACGCCCGTGCCGCGCGCTACTGCGTCGCCTGCGGACGTGCGCTCGGTGGCGCGCGGGCCGAAGTGCAGCGCGCGCGCGAGCTGGACACGGCGCGGCGCCTGGTGCGCGCGATCGCGCTGTTGTTCCTGGGCACCCTGGCCGCAGTGAGTCTGAGCGCGCTCGCCAGCGCCCACTTCCCGGTCCGCCAGGGCCTGCTCACGCCGGCGCTGCTGGCCGTGGTCGGGCTGGGCTCGGCGCGCTGGCTCGGGCCGGAGGCGCTGCGCGCGAGCCTGGCGCACGGGATCCGCGCGCCATGGATCGCTGCTGGCGTGCTGGGCGGACTCGGCGCCTTCTGCGCCGGCTGGCTCTTCGTGAGTGCCTTGCGCGCACTCCTGGGCGGCGAAATCGCGCACGAGGCGTTCGGCTCGACGCGCGTCGTGGAGCTCGTCGTGCTCGCGCCGCTGGTCGAGGAGTGGCTCTGTCGCGGCGTGCTCTGGAGCGCATTGCGCCGCGCTCTCACCACGAGCGGGACGGCGCTCCTCAGCGCCGCCCTGTTCGCGCTCCTGCACGGCCTCGGCGGGGGAGGCTGGCTCGAGTACCCGCACCGCTTCGTCGCGGGCCTGGTCTTTGGCCTGCTGCGTGCGCGCAGCGACAGCCTGGTGCCCGGGATCGTGGCGCACGCGCTGAACAACGCGCTGGCGCTGGCCGTGGAGCTCGGCTGAAGCGCTCGCCGCGCTCGCTCGAGCTCCGGCCTTCCTTCAGTCGTGCACCAATGCGCTGCGCCGGGCGAGCTCGTCCAGCGCCTTGCGCGTCGGAGCCGCCAGCAGGACCACGCGGAAGCGCCCGGGCTCGGCGCGCTCTTCCTCGATCGAGTCGCCGGCCCGCAGGCGCCGTTGGAGCTCGTCGGGCGCGAGCGGCGAGAGGTGCGCGAAGGCCGCCGGGATGCTCTGGGAATCGTCCAGCGCGAGAGTGAGCACCAGCAGGTCGCCCGGGCCGAGCTCGGGCAGGTACTTCGCGTAGTGCTCCACCGTGTGGTCGAACCAGCTGATCCACAGGTGAAACTTCGAGTCGAGCAGGCGCTCGCGCACGAGCGCGCCCGCCGGGCCGGCGATGGCGAGCTTGGGCGGGCCGCGGTTCTCGCGCGACACGAGCAGCTCGCGCAGCACCAGGAACGCGTCGCGCGCGCGCGGCAGGAAGGCCTCGAGCTCGGTGTGCGCCTGCAGCGCCTCCGCCAGCAGCGGGCGCAGCGCGAGGCCGTAGGCGCGCTGCCATTCGTAGCTGCCCTCCTTCCACGACGGCTGCTGGGCGAGATCCTGGCCCACGTTGCGCGCGAGGTTGTCGCCCTCGCCGTCCGAGTACAGCCCCGGCGCCATGGCGTATGCGAAGCCCTCGCCCAGCAGCGTCATCGACAGGCCGGGCGTGCGCTCGACCAGCGCGCGCAGCTCTTCCTCGCGCTGCTGGAAGAAGCCGTGCGTGCACTCGTGCAGCAGCACGGAGCTCGAAACGCGCTCGTCGCTCAGCTCCCAGCGCAGGCGCCCACCGTCCATGCCGCCGCCGCCGGGCGCCGGGCTGGCCAGCGGGAAGACGGGCACGACGAGCTTCCTCACGCCGGTGAAGCGCGCGAGGTCGTCGGCTGCCTTCGTCAGCCGCGTGCGATCGAGGCCGTCGAAGGCGTGCTCCAGCACGCCGCGCTTCGACTCGAGCAGCTCGTCCGCGCGCGCGGCGAAGCGCTCCAGCACGGGCAGGATCACGTCCAGCTCGGCGCGCGTGACCTGCTTCGCCTTCTCGCCGGCTTTGGCGGCCTGTTCGACGCCCGCGGCGACGTAGAAGGTCTGCTCCAACCCCTGACCCCAGCGCCGCTTCGCGCGCACGGCGGCGTAGCGCGCGAGCGCGGCCTCGTCCCCGGCCGAGAGCGACAGGTGCTCGCGATACTGCCCGTGGCACGCGTCGTCCCAGCGCGACAGCTGGTCGACGAGGTGGAACACGTGCGCGGTGCGGCTGACGTACACCTCGAGCGTCAGCGGCCCGAGCGCGAGGCGCGCGTCGGGCCGAGGGTCCTGGGACAGCGCGACCAAGCACAGCGTCAGCGAGCTCAGCAGCATGGGAGCCTCCTCGGTCTCGGACGATCGGAACGGCGCGCCCTCGCGCCGCGCGCGCTCACTTCACGCGCGCGAGCTTGGTGATGCGCCCGCTCGAGACCCAGTCGGTGACGTAGAGGTTCCCGGCCGAGTCCCAGTTGGCGCAGTGCGGGGCGATGAACTCGCCGTCCTTCCAGTCGGCGGGTTGGACGCCGTTGTCCGCGCGCTTGGCGGGGTCGGGATTGTCGCCGAGCTGGGCCACGAGCTTGAGGGCCGAATCGAGCACGGTCACGCGTCCGGCCAGGTCGGCCACGACGAGTTCGTCCGCGAAGGGGTGCATGTGGCAGGGACGGCGCAGGAGGTCGTGCTCGAGATCCTTGACCTCCCGCACGGGCTTGCCGTCGAGGTCGAACACCTGGATGCGCTGGTTCTCGCGGTCGGCGACGAGCAGCACGGGCTCCTTGCCGCGCGTCTCGAGCCAGATGCCGTGCGGAGTCTGCAGCTTTCCGAGCTCGGTGCCCGGGCCGCCGAAGCTCTTCACGTACGTCCTGTCCTTGTCGTAGCGGTGGATCCACGAGCGCCCGTAACCGTCCGCCACCAGGAAGCCGCCATCGGGGAGCGGCGCCACGCTCGTGGGCGCGTACTCCTCGGCCTTCTCGTAGATCCCAGACTCCTTCGGGTAGTCGAGCGTCCACAGGATCTCGCCGTCGAGCGTGGCCTTCAGCACCTGGTGGCGACCGATGTGCGCCATCAGCAGGAATTGCTTCCCGCCCTCCTCGACGAGCGCGAGCCCGTGCAGGCCGCCGGCGAGCTCCTTGCCCCACGTCTTCACGACCTTCCCGTCCTTGTCGAACACGACGACCGCGTTCTCCGTGTCCGTACAGAGGTAAATGCGGTCCTGCTTGTCGACGACGACGCAGCCGTGCGTGTTGCCGAGCGTCTTCCCGCCCGGCAGCGTCCCCCAGCCGCGCACCCACTCGTAGGTATGTGCGCCCGCCTGGAAGCGGATCGGCGCGGGTTGCTGGCGCGCGACGGACAGGGCGGCGGCGGCGAAGAGCACGACGAACAAGGAGCGGACGAGACGCATGGCAGGGGACCTCCGGTTGCGCGAGAGGGTACACCCTGCGAGCATCGGAACGAATGGAGAGGACGTGGACGCCGCGGGGACTGGCGCTGCTGGCGGTGCTGGGCGCGCTGGTGGCGCTCGCCGCGGTGCTGGCGTCGGTGGAGCGCGGAAAGAGCGCGGCTTCGTCGCTCGCGGAGGGCGGCGCGCGAGCTTCCGAGGAGGCTCCGCTCGCCGCGCCGGAGCGCGCGCTGGCGACGCGCGCGAGTGCCGAGACCGCGGCCACGACGACGACGCGAGTTGCGCCGAGCGCGGCGGAGCTCGCGGCGCTGTTCCCCGCGCCGAGGGTCGAGCGCATGCAGGTTTTCGGACGCGTCGTGGACGAGCGCGGCGCGCCGATCGAAGGCGCGGAGCTGTGCGCGTGCGGCTGGGGCAGCGGCCAGACCACGCCGCCGGTGCTCGTGTGTCGCTCGCTCGCCGACGGGACGCTGGCGGGGGAGTGCGAGAAGGGCGCAGGGTTCCAGGAGTTCCTCGTGTTCGCGGCCGGACACGCCGCGGTGGAGATGCGCACGCGCCCCGGCGTGAGGGAGGCGCTGCAGCTCGGGACGATCGTGCTCGCCGACGGCGGCGACATCGCCGGGCTCGTGGTCGACGAGTCGGGGCGGCTCGTCGCGGGCGCCACCGTCGCGGCGTATCCCGGAGAGAGCTTTCCCAAGGACGCCGACGCGGCGCGCGCGGGTGAGTTCGACGTCCACGAGCGCACCCCCGTCTTCTTCTCCGAGGCGAACGGCCGCTTCCGGATCCCCGGCGCGCCCTTCGGTCCGCGCTTCGTCGTCGTGCAAGCCACGCCGGGCAGCCCGTTCGGCTGGAGCGAGCTGTTCGAGCTCACCGCGGTCGTGCCCGAGATTCGCGTGGTCGCCCCATCGAGGAAGCTCGGCAGTCGCTGGATCGGCGGCGTCGTTCGCGCGCCGGACGGCACGCCGCTCGAGGGCGCGACGTTGAGCGCGTGGAGCGGCGAGCTCAGGTGCTGGGCGACCTGTTCGGCCGACGGCTCGTTCACGCTCGAGCAGGACTGGCAGCGCTCGGTCGACCTCGTCGCCTTCGATCCGAAGCAGCGCTACGCGCCGCTGAAGGTCGAGGGCCTCGCGCCCGGCGCGCGCGACGTGGAGGTGCGCCTCGGCGAGCCGGACTGGGTGCGCATCGTGCTGCGCGACACAGAGAAACGCCCCGCTCCCTGGGGCCACGCGAAGGGCCTCAAGGACGGCCGCGACGCGCGCAACATCTTCCCGCCGCTCGACGCGAACGCCGAGGGCGTGCTGTGGATCCAGCGTCCGCTCGAGCGCTTCGGTGTCGAGACGCGCGCGCCGGGCTTCGTCACGCAGACCTTCGGCCCGTTCGAGCCGTACGAGCTCGGCGATGAGCTCGTGCTGACGCTGGAGCGCGGTCAGGCCCTGCGCGGGCGCGTCACCTGCGCCGGCGTGCCCGTGGCCGGCGCCACGCTCGCGCTCGGCAGCGCGAACGAGCAAGGCAAATGGCACGAGGCGCATGGCGTCGCGCCCGCCGAGCAACCCTGGACGTTCCTCGGCACGATCTCGTTCGGCGCCGCCGACGGCACGAGCGACGCGAACGGCGAGTTCGTGCTCGGCGTCGCGCGCGCGGGCTGGCAGAACGTGCGCATCGACGCCGCCGGCTTCCCGACGACGGTGCGCGGCCCGTTCGAGCTCACGCAGGCGGGCTTCGATGGCCTGGAGCTCGAGCTCGAGCACGGCGGCGCGCTCAAGGGCCGCGTGCTGCTCCCGCCCGGCGCCGCGCCGCGCGAGCGGCTCGTGGCGGTCTCCGACGGCTGGGGCTACGCGCACACGGTCCCCGTGGATGCGGGCGGCGGGTATGGCTTCGACGACCTCGCGCCGGGGCCGTACCAGGTGCGCCCGTCCGCGCCGCCGGCCGGCGCGCGCGAGCGGCTGTGGGGCGGCGACGAGCGCGCCGAGCCGCTCGCGTGGGACTGCACGGTGCGTGCGGGCGAGACGACGCGCTTCGACCTCGACCTCACACAGGAGGGCTCGTGCGTGCTCGTCGGGCGCTTCGCCTTCGGAGCGGAGGACCCGCGCGACTGGACCGCGCGGCTCACGGAGCCCGAGAGCGGCGCGCTGCGCGCCTACGTCGAGCTCGAGCGTGACGGGCGCTTTCGCCTCGCGCTCAGTCGGCCCGGGCGCTACGCGCTCGAGCTCACGGCGGGTGGGCACAGCTTCTCGACGGAGGTCGAGCTTGCAGTGGGCGAGACGGCGTGGTCGCTCGAGCGCCAGAGCTGCACGCTACGCGTGCACCCGCCGGATGCGCCGCCCACGGACGAGCGCGGCCGACCGACCTCGCACGGCTTTCTCCGCTTCGTGCAGGACGGGAGGCCGAGCTTCTGCGCCGCTATCTCCCTGCTCGCGTTCGAGAACGACTGGCTCGTGAACGTGCCCGCCGGCCGGGGCCGGCTCGAGCTCAGCGCGGGCGAGGACGAGCCGTGGCGACTCCTCGACGAGCTCGACATCCGCGCGGGCGAGGAGACGCTCTGCACGCTGCCCGCCGACGCGTTCTGAACGTGCCCGCGAGGCGCAGGAGCGCCGGCGACTTCAGCGCGTGAGCGCGCGCGCTCAGCCCTGCGACTGCTGCTTCAGCTGCACGAAGTGGCGCTGCAGCTCGCCGAGCACGCGCGTCAGGTGCTCGCTCTCCGCCGTGTCGAGGTTGCCGGCGGTCTTCTCGCGCAGCATCATCAGATCGTCGATCACACCCTGCGCGTGGCCGAGGTTCGGCTCCTTGCGGCGCGTGAGCGGGTTCTCCACCACACCCAGCGTGATGAGCGCCTGGTAGCCGAGCTTCTGCACGAAGAGCGTGAAGTTGCCGCCCGGGATGGGCAGGCCTTCGGCGGTGCGGCGGGTGGACTCGGTCTGATTCACGCTTCGCTCTCCATTGGCACGAGGTCGGGCTTGCCGGCGCGCGAGCGCGAGCCCAGCGCGGCGGCCACGAAACCGCGGAAGATCGGATGCGGCTGCAGCGGCGAGCTCTTGAACTCGGGGTGGTACTGCACGCCGACGAAGAAGGGATGGTCGCGCAGCTCCATGATCTCGACCACGTCGAGTTCGGGGTTGATGCCGCTGGGCACGAAGCCGGCGGCGCGGAAGCGCTCGCGGTAGGCGTTGTTGACCTCGTAGCGGTGGCGGTGGCGCTCGGAGATCGAGTTCGCGCCGTACAGGCGCTGCGCCAGCGAGCCCTCGAGCAGGCGGCATTCGTAGGCGCCGAGGCGCATCGTGCCGCCCTTGTCCTCCACGCCGTGCTGCGTCGGCAGGAGGTGGATCACCGGGTACGGCGTGTCGAGCGTGTACTCGAGCGTGTGTGCGTCGGTCAGGCCGAGCACGTTGCGCGCGACCTCGATCACCGCGCACTGCAAGCCCAGACAGATACCGAAGAACGGCACGCGGTTCTCGCGCGCCCAGCGGATGGCGGCGATCTTGCCCTCCAGTCCGCGCTCGCCGAAGCCACCCGGGACCAGCACGCCGTCCACGCCCTCGAGCAAGGACAGGCCCTGGTCGAGCACGTCCTCGGCGCGGATCTTGCGCAGCACGACCTTGGCGTGGTTGGCGATGCCCGCGTGCGACAGCGACTCGTAGATCGACTTGTAGGCGTCGTGCAGCTCGATGTACTTGCCGACGATGGCGATCTCGACCTTGCGCTTGGCGCTCTTGACCTCGGCCACCATCGCCTCCCAGTCGGAGAGGTCGGTCGCGCCCTCGGCCGGCAGGGAGAGGTGGCGCGCGATGATGCGGTCCAGGCCGGCCTCGACCAGCATGACCGGCACCTGGTAGATCGAGAACTCGACGTCACGCTCCTCGATCACCTGCTCGCGGCGCACGTTGCAGAACAGCGAGATCTTCTTGGACATCTCCTCGTCCATCGGCTTCTCGGTGCGGCAGATGAGCACGTCGGGCTGGATGCCGATCTCGCGTAGCTTGCCCACCGACTGCTGCGTGGGCTTGGTCTTGAGCTCGCCGGAGGCCTTGAGGAACGGCAGCAGCGTCAGATGCACGAACAGGCAGTCGCCACGCGGCCTCTCCAGCGCGAACTGCCGGATGGCCTCCAGGAACGGCAGACTCTCGATGTCGCCCACGGTGCCGCCGATCTCGGTGATGGCCACGTCGACCTCGCCCTCGTTCGCGTCACGCGCGCCGGCGTGGATGGCTTCCCTGATGGCGTCGGTGATGTGCGGGATGACCTGCACGGTGCGTCCGAGGTAGTCGCCGCGGCGCTCCTTCGAGATCACCGCCTGGTAGATCTTGCCGGTGGTGAAGTTGGAGTTCTTGGTCAGCTTGGCGTGCGTGAAGCGCTCGTAGTGCCCGAGGTCGAGGTCGGTCTCGGTGCCGTCGTCGAGCACGTAAACCTCGCCGTGCTGGAACGGGCTCATGGTGCCCGGATCGACGTTGATGTACGGATCGAGCTTCTGCATCGACACGCTCAGGCCGCGGCGCTCGAGGATCAGCCCGATCGAGGCCGAGGTCAGGCCCTTGCCGAGACTGCTGACCACGCCGCCGGTGATGAAGATGTGCTTGGTCATGCCTGGCTCCGCACGGGGGTGATGTTCGTCTGGGGGGCAGCGCGCGCTCGCTCGCGCGCCAGGAACTGAGCGTAGTGTTCGGGGGTGTCGATGCCGACCGAGCCCTCGCTGGCCTCGAGCACGCGGATCTTCCGGCCGGCCTCGAGCCAGCGCAGCTGCTCCAGGCTCTCGCGCACCTCGTAGGCGCCGCGCGGCAGCGCGCAGAACTCACGCAGCGCCGCCGGGCGGAAGGCGTACACGCCGATGTGGCGCTGGAACGGCGCGCTCGTGCCCTCACGCGCCGTCGGAGCCAGACCCGGGATCGGCGCGCGCGAGAAGTACAGCGCGTCGCCGTTGCGGTCGCGCACCACCTTGACCACCGAGGTGTCGAGGGCCTCACGCGCGTCGGGCAGCGGCGTGCACAGCGTCGCCAGCTCGACCTCGGGCGCGGCGAAGGCGGCGATCAGCGGATCCAGCGCCTCGCCGCGGATCTCGGGTTCGTCGCCCTGCACGTTCAGCACCACGTCGAAGGGCCCGGCGCCGCGCGCCAGCAGCTGTTCGAAGGCCTCGCACACGCGGTCCGTGCCGCTGGTGTGGGTGGGGGAGGTGAGCACGGCTTCCACGCCGACCTCGCGCGCAGCGCGCTGGATCTCCTCGGAGTCGGTGGCCAGCACGACGAGCTCGAGCGTGCGCGCACGGCGCACGCCGCGCACCGTGTGCTCGAAGAGGTACTGGCCGCTGTCACGCAGCAGCATCTTGCGCGGCAGGCGCGTCGAGCCAAGGCGCGCGGGTACGACCGCCAGCGCGCGCAGTCGCGCTCCGCGGGGAAGGGCTTGGTCGCCGCTCATCTAGCCTGGGTTATTCATGAGGTCTCGAGCGAAACGTCGCGACTGGTGCTCATGAATGATCCGGGCTAGGGCTTCTGCGGCGCCCCGGCACCCTGCGGTTGGTCCTGGAAGAACTGGCGTCCGCTCTGGTTCTGCACGGTCTGGTACGAGACGGTGATGTTGTAGAGCTGCAGGAACGTGTCGCGGCACTTCTGGAACGTCTGCCAGTCCGCGGCCTGCGAGCCGGTGCCCACCAGCCAGTGGCGGCGCGTCTCGCCGTGCGCGATCTCCAGGCCCCAGCGGATCACGTCGCCCGAGGCAACGCCCGGCGCCTTGCCTACCTGAGCCTTGGAGTCGAAGCCTTGGTCCCCGAGCTCCTCGACGAACGCCTCCATCACCTCGTCCGCCTGGACCTTGCGCGTCGCGTCGGCGCGCGTCTCGGAGTAGTAGGAGACGCGGTCGGTGTGGGACTCGCTGGCGAGCTCGAAGCGCTCGCCCGTCTTGAAGTTCCGCAGGGTGACGAGGTACTCCCCGGGCGCGTCGTCCTGCGCTCCGCGGCCGGCCCCGGTGCTGGCACAGGCGACGAGCAAGGCGCCAACGAAGGAAGCGAGAAAGCGCTGGAATCGGCTCATGGCAGGGTCCGTCCAGCGACCGAAAGCAGCGCTCCGAAGGGGAGGCCGCGCCCTGGACCGGGGGAGGATAACGGCGCTCGCGCGGCGCCACAATCTTCCGCCCTGGAGATCAGGGGCAGGTCTCGAAGTCGGCCACAGCCGGGTGTGTGGGGCGGACCTCGGTACCCTTCCCTTCGTGTCCCTTCTTAGGATTTGTCCTCCTTTCCCTTTGAAAACGAACCCGCCCTTTGGAGGAATGCGGGTTCGGAGCGCGATCCCCCGCCGCCGAAGTCCACCCCTCCGTGCTAAGTCCAATCCAAACCAGACCTTAGGTCATCGCCCGATGGGTAAATTTGAAAAGCTGGTCGTGTTGACGGTGCTGTTTGCCGTCGCGATCGTCCTGGCCATCTCCTTTAACCGCGGCGGTAAGGAGGCCCAGGCCTCGGATCCGCTCGCAGGCGCCGAGCGGGTGCTTGGGCAGGAGGAAACCCTGAGCGAGGGCACGCCTCTGCCGAACTCGAGCACCGCGCCGAGCACTCCGGCCGCAGGCGAATCCAGCGCGCAGAAGGACCCCCAAGAGAAGAGCCTGCTGCTCAACGCCGGCCCCGAGAGCCGCGACCAGTCGGGCTTCTCCGCGGCGCCCACGCCCAAGCTGACGCTCGAGCCGCAGAGCGATCCCTCGCGCCCGATCCTCAGGGAGTCAACCGCGCTGCGCCCCTCCTTCAGCGACAACTACATGGTGTACACCGCCGTCGAGGGCGACACCTGGGCCAGCCTCGCGCAGCGCTTCTACCAGGACGGCCGCTACACGCGGAATCTGCTGCGCGCGAACGACGAGATGCCCTCGCCCACCGCGGGCACGCCGATCCTCGTGCCGGTGTTCGACGAGATCGCCTCCGAGGCCGGGCTGCAGGCGAGCACGAGTCTGAGCCAGCCCCTGGCGAGCTTCACGACGACCGCCGCGCCCGTCGGCTCGCTGAGCGCCGACGCCCAGCCGCTCACGCCGTCGACCGGCACCACGCCCGCGCCCACCGGCAAGCTGCTCGAGTACGAGGTCCAGTCCGGTGACACGCTGTCCGACATCTCGCTGGCCGTGTTCGGCACGAGCACGCGCTGGAAGGAGCTGCTCGAGGCCAACAAGGACAAGCTCTCGAAGCCCGAGTCGCTCAAGGTCGGCATGAAGCTGAAGATCCCCGAGGGCGGCAAGCTCCCGGCCGCGGGCGCGACCAAGGCCCCGGTGAAGCAGAGCGAGCCCAAGACCAAGACGGCGCAGAAGAGCGAGCCCGCCGCGGCCACGCCGAAGAAGAAGAAGGTGCTCTAGCAGCCAGCCCTCCCGGCGCGGAGCTCGCTCCGCGTCCGCACGAACACGGCCGGCGCTCCGCGATGCGGGGCGCCGGCCGTGCTGTTTTCTGCCGAGCGGCGCGGGTCCGCCGCTACTTCAGGTTGAAGCGCTCGAGCTTCTTGTAGAGGTGGCTGCGCTGCATGTCGAGGCGCTCGGCCGTGCGCTTCACGTTGCCCTCGTTCTCGGCCAGCTTGAGGCGGAAGAAGAGCGCCTCGCTGCGCTCCTTGAACTCCTCGAAGGTGCTGGCGGTGAACGGATCGTCGGCGCGCGCGGCCACGCCGCCCTGGAGCGTGCTCAGGCCTGGACCGTTTTCCAGGATGCGCTCGAGATCGGCGCGCGTGATCGTGCCTTCGGCCAGCACGCTGGCCGCCTCCAGCAGGTTGCGCAGCTGGCGCACGTTGCCGGGATAGGCGAGCCCGCGCAGCAGGGCCAGGGCTTCGGGCTCGAGCTCGCGCGGCCGGCGTCCGGTGCGTGCGGCGACCTCGGCCAGGAAGTGCTCGCACAAGAGCGGCACGTCATCGAGGCGCTCGCGCAGCGGCGGCACGCGCAGCGGCACCACGTTGAGCCGATAGAAGAGGTCCATGCGAAAGGTCTTGTCCTTCACCGCCTGGTTCAGGTCGGCGTTGGTCGCGGCCACCACGCGGATCTCGACCACGAAGGGCTTCGAGCCACCCACGCGCGTGACCTCGCGCGTCTCCAGCGCGCGTAGCACCTTGGCCTGGGCCGCCAGCGGCATGTCGCCGATCTCGTCCAGGAACAGCGTGCCGCCGCTGGCGGCCTCGAAGTGTCCGATGCGGCGCTCGTGGGCGCCCGTGAAGCTGCCCTTCTCGTGCCCGAAGAGCTCGGACTCGATCAGCTCGGAGGGAATCGCGGCGCAGTTCACGGGCACGAACGGGCCCGCGCTCACGGCCGAGGCAAAGTGCAGCGCGCGCGCCACGACCTCTTTTCCGGTGCCGTTCTCGCCCGTGATCAACACCGGCGCGTCCGAGGCCGCGACGCGCGCCAGCTCGGCCTTCAGCCGGCGCATGGGCTCGCTCTTGCCGCGCAGTTCCCAGCGGCCCGAGAGCTGGCGGCGAAGCACGCGGTTCTCGCGCGCCAGCTTCGTTTGCCGCAGCGCGTTCTGCAGCGCCACCAGCACACGGTTCTGGTCCAGCGGCTTCTCCAGGAAGTCCTGCGCGCCGCGGCGCACCGCGTCGACCGCGGTGGCCACGTCGCCGTGTCCGGAGATCATCACCACCGCCGGCGGATCGGGGCGCTCGCGCACCTTCTCCAGCAGCGCCAGCCCGTCGAGCTCGGGCATCTTCACGTCGGTGAGTATCAGCTCCGGCCGCCGGCCGAGGGCCTGCTCCTTCTCCAGGCGCGCCAGCGCTTGCTTGCCGTTCGGCGCGGTCCAGACCTCGAAGCCCTCGTAGCGCAGGATCATCTCGAGCGCCACGCAGATGTCCGCGTCGTCGTCGACGACCATCACGATCGTGGGCGTCTTGGCGCGCTCGCCGTCCGTCACGCTTCGTTCTTTCTCCATCCGCTTCTCCATGCTCCGCGCAGCCGCAGCCGTGCCGTGGCTCGGTACCATAGCGCGCCATGTTCGTTCCCGAGCACCCGCTCTCGCGCCTGTGGCTGGCGCTGGCGCGCGGCGAGGCGGTTGTGGCTGGCGTGCTCTCGGGCACTTCGGCCGACGGCATCGATATCGCACTCTTGCGCTTCGGCGTGGCCGGCCGGCCGCAGCCGCTGGCCTTTGCCACGCGCCCGTTCCCGCCCTATCTGGCGGGCGAGCTGCGCGCGGTGCTCGACGGTCGCGCGCTCGGCGCGCGCGAGATCGCGCGTCTGACGCGCGATCTCGGCCGCGCCTTCGGCCGCGCGGCGCGCACCTTCGCCGACGAGCAGCGCGTGGCGCTCGAGCTCGTCGGCAGCCACGGTCAGACCGTCTACCACCACGACGGCAACGAGCCCACCGGGCCGGCGACGCTGCAGCTCGGCGACGGCGACTTCGTGGCCGCCGCCTCGGGTGCGCTCACCGTCAGCGACTTCCGCAGCGCCGACCTGGCCGCGGGCGGCGAGGGCGCGCCGCTCTCGGGCGTGCTCGACGGCGAGCTGTTTCCCGACGCACCCCGTCCGCTGGCGATCCTGAACCTGGGCGGCATGGCCAACGTGACCTTCCTGGCGGCCGACGCGCCGGCCCTGGCTTTCGATACCGGGCCGGCCAACGCGCTGCTCGACGGCCTGGCGCGCGCGCTGCTCGCGCAGCCGTGCGACCTCGACGGCGCCGCCGCCGCGCGCGGGCGCGTGAACGGCGCGCTGCTGACCGAGTTCCTGCGCCACCCGTTCTTCGAGCGCGCGCCGCCCAAGAGCACCGGGCGCGACACCTTCGGCGCCGAGCACGTGGCTCGCGTGCTTTCCCGGACGCAGGCCATGAAGCTCGCCCCGCAAGACGTGCTGGCCACGGCCACGGCGCTGGTCGCGGAGAGCGTCGCGCGCGCCCTGGAGCGATTTCTTCCCGCGCGGCCGCGCGAGCTCGTGCTGTGCGGCGGGGGGGCCAATAACCCGTCCCTGTGTCGCGAACTCGCGCTCCGCACGCGGCTCGAAGCGCGCTCGAGCGCCGTCCACGGCCTGGCTCCGGAGGCCCGCGAGGCCACTTTTTTCGCCCATCTGGCGGTGCGCTTCGTGCTGGCGCGGCCCTCGACCGAGCCGCGGGTCACCGGCGCCCGGCGCGGCGGGGTGCTGGGCAAATTGAGCCTCCCACCGCTCGCCTCGAGCGCGGATTCAGCCCCTCGGCCGTAGCCAGGAGCCGGAACATGGATAGGCTCTTCAGCCCGGTTCCTTGATCCACAGGGGACCCTCGGTATCATCCCGCGACCCTGTTTCCGGACAGGGGTTGGGGTCATCCAAACGTCCGTTGCTCCAGGATCCCTAGGTCTCTCCTCCCCTGCATCGAGGACCTCACGAGTCCTTCATCGCCTTCGCCATGATCCGCCGCCGGTCACTTTGCCTCTTGGCGTTCGCCGCCGCGTTCCTCACCACGCCCGCTCGGGCGCAAACCGAAGACTTCCAGGCGGCGGTGGAGGCGCTCTCTCGTGGTGCGAACGAGGAAGCCCTCTCGCTGCTGCAGAAAGTCCTCAACGCCGACCCCTCCAACGAGGCGGCGTACGAGCTGTGGACCAACACCGAGAACAAGGTGTGGCTCAAGCTGCTCACCCAGGGCGGCGAGATCGAGCTCGTCGCGCGCGAGCTGGTCGAAAAAGCCAAGCTCGGCCGCAAGCAGCGCCAGAACAACCCGGACGCGATCCGGGAGCTGACCAAGCAGCTCGCCAACGACGACGTGCTCGCGCGCACGAAGGTCGTGAACCAGCTGGCCTCGGACTACGGCGAGTTCGCCGTGCCGATCCTGATCTACTCACTAGCCGACGGCGCCGACGCCAATCGCGGCGGCAACGTGATCCGCGCCCTGACCCACATGGGTTCGGACGTCCTCGCGCCGCTGGTCGAGTGCTTCGACGCGACCGACGCGGTGCTGCGACGCAACGTCGCGATCACGCTTGGCTACATGAAGGACGCGCGCTCGCTGCCCGCGCTGGCGCGCGCCGCGGCCGGTGACGCCGACGCGGGTGTGCGCAACGCGGCCAGCCAGGCCCTCGCGCGTATGGGGCCGAGCGGCGACGCCGGACAGCTCTATCTCACGCAGGGCGACGCGTTCTACCGCGAGGACCCGACCGTGCTCGCGCCGTACCAGTACTCGGACGTGGTCTGGCACTGGGAAGGCAACGGGCTCGTCGCCGTCGAGGTGCCGCGCTTCCTGTACGCACCCGAGATGGCCAAGAAGGCCTACTACCGCGCCCTGGCGCTCAGCAACGACCCGGGCACGGCCCTCAGCGGCATCGCGCGCTGCGCGGTGACCGAGATCGGCCGCCTCGACGAATGGCAAGCCGCCGGTCAGGACGTCGGCGGCTGGGGCGAGCGCCTCAAGAACGACGAACTCGCGGCGCAGCTCGCGGGTCCGGACGCGCTCGACAACGCTCTGGGCGTGGCGCTCTCGAAGGACGACTGGATCGCCGCTTCGGGCTTGTGCCGACTGCTGGCTTCCTCGGGCAAGAGCGCCACGGCCAACCTGAAGGCGGCCCTGACGGCTTCCAAGAGCGGCTCGGTGCAAGGCGAAGCGGCCGTGGCCCTCGCCTCGATCGCCTACCGCCTGCGCGAAGCGGCCGACGCCGACACGGTCGCGGCCCTGACCACCGCCGCGAGCACGGAAGTGCTGCGCATCGGCGCGGTGATCGGCGGCGACGAGGCCAGCGGACGCGCGCTCGCGGCCCAGCTCTCCGACCTCGGCTACCACACGAACTGGTGGTCCACCGGAATCCGCGGCCTGGTGTCCCTGCGCTCGCTGCCGGGTGTGGACCTGATCGTCGTGGCCGACAAGCTCAGCGACCTGACCGCGCGTCAGGTCGTGAACGAGCTGCGCTCCGACCCGCGCCTGGCCAAGACCCAGATCTACGTGCGCACCTCGAGCGCCGATGCGGACGCGTCCGTGTACGGCGACAAGGTCAACGGCTTGCTCGGTCCGGGGGCAGACATCGCCGCCACGGCCGAAGCCGCCGCCAAGGAGCCGCTCAACCGCGACCGCGAGGAAGCCCTGGCCCTCGCCGCACGCGCGGCCGGAGCGCTGCACAAGCTCGCCTCGGGCGCCAAGACGGACGTCGCGGGCGCGGGCGAGGTGCTGGCGGCCACGCTGGCCAATCGCCCCGACGCGGTCGTGGCCCCGGCCCTCAGCGTGCTCGAGTTCGTCGGTGGCGCGAGCCACGTCGAGCGCATTGCGGGCGTGCTCTCCAACGGCGAGCGCAGCGAACCCGTGCGCGTGCACGCGGCCCACGCTCTGGCCGGCATCTTCTCGCGCACCGGCTCGGCCGACGCGGGCATCATCAAGGTGCTGCAAGACGTGGCCATGAAGGACGCGTCGTTCGACGTGCGCGCGGCGACTGCCGGTGCCCTCGGCCGTCTGAACCTGGCCAAGGACGTGCGCGTCGAGCTGATGCGCGCGATCCTCGCACGCTAGGCGCTGGAAGGTAGACTGAACCCAGCGAGTCCGCCGCGCGCGGACTCGTCGACGCCAGAGTAGCTCAACGGCAGAGCACCGCTTTCGTAAAGCGGGGGTTACGGGTTCAAATCCCGTCTCTGGCTCCACGAGGGCGAAGCGCTCGCTCCCGGCTCGAGGAACTCTGCGTGTCGCGCCCTGTGCTGTTGTTCGACGTGATGGACACGCTCGTGTACGAGCCTTTCCACCGCGAAATGCCGGCCTTCTTCGGCCTGAGTTTCGACGAGCTGATGGCCGCGAAGCATCCCCTCGCCTGGGTCGAGTTCGAGCTCGGGCACCTGAGCGAAGAAGGGTTCCTGCGCACCTTCTTCCGCGATGGACGGGTCTTCGATCACGCGGCCTTCAAGCGCGTCGTGATCGAGGCCTACCGCTGGCTGCCAGGCATGGATGCGTTGCTCGGCGAGCTCGCCGCGCAGGGCGAGCGCATCCACGCGCTCTCGAACTACCCGTTCTGGTATCGCGAGATCGAGGCGCGCCTCGGGCTCTCGCGCTACCTCGCCTGGAGCTTCGTGTCCTGCGACACCGGCGTGCGCAAGCCGGACGAGCGCGCTTTCACCGGCCCGGCCGAGCGCCTCGGCGTCGAGCCGGGCGCGTGCCTGCTGATCGACGATCGCGAGTCGAACTGCGCCGCCGCGCGCCGGACCGGCATGGACGCCGTGTGCTTCACCGGCGCCTCCGATCTGGCCCTCGAACTCGCACGCCGCGGCCTCCTGGCGGCAAGATAGACCCATGGGCGCGCAGCTCTTTCTCGGCCTGTTGCTCCTGCTCGGCTCGCTGCAGCAGCCGCCGGACTGCAAGAAGTGCCGTGACACTGGCTTCGTGCCCTGCCCCGAGGAGGCGCGTCACGCCTGCAGCGGCGCGGCGACGCTGCGCTGCTCGATCGCCGCGCGCTGCGCGCTGTGCGTGGGCACGCACCAGGTGCCGTGCCCGAAGTGCAAGCACGAGTCCGGCCCCGAGTACGCCGCGGCACAGGCCGCGAATCGTGCCTTCCTGGAGGAGCTGAAGCCGATCGAGGCTCCCTTCGCGCGCCCGCTGGCGCACGCGAAGAGCGCGCACTTCCTGCTGACCTACGACATTCCCGCGCTGAAGGTCGCCGGCGGCGAGACGCTGCACGGCGGGCTGCACCTCTACCTCGAGCGGATGGAGCGCGTCTTCGCGCGCTTCCAGAGCGACGTAGGCGCGCAGGAGGCCGACTTCTCCGCGCCCACGCACGTCCTCCTATGGTCGCGCAAGGAGGACCAGCAGAAGGCCTCGGCAGTCTTCGCGCGTCAGAGCTCGGACACCGAGGCCAAGCTGATGGGCCGCGCGCCGGTGGTGACGATCTTCTACGACAAGGCCTGGCTACACGACGAGCCCGAGCTGCACCAGGCCGTCGTGCATCAGGTCACGCACTGTCTGCTCTCGAACGTGTGGGACGGCATCTGGCCCGGCAACATCCACGGCGGCTGGATCGACGAGGGCCTGAGCCACGCCTACGAGCTCGCGCAGTTCGGCAGCGTGCGCCACTACTGTTACGTCGAGGCCGACACGATCCTGGACCTCAACCACGGCGCCTGGGAGCCGCTCGTGCGCGCTGCGGTGGACGACGGCAAGGCGCCCGGCTTCATGGGCGTGGCCGGCAAGAACACCACCGATCTCACGCCCGAGGACCAGCTCTTCGCCTGGTCCTACGTGGACTTCGTGCTGCGCGCCCACAAGGCGCAGTTCGGGCCTCTGGCGCGGGCGATCAAGGCCAAGAAGCCGCTCAAAGATGCGCTGGCCGAAGCGCTGCAGATCTCGCCGTTCCAGTTCGAGGACCTGTGGCGCGTCTTCGTTCAGGAGAACTACTCGCTCAAGGAGAAGAAGAAGCGATGAGCGTGAGCGCGCTGTTCGGCGGGCCGCGCCCGGCCTTCGTGGGCGTGGTGCACCTCCTGGCGACGCCTGGCGCGCCGCGCTACGCCGGCTCGCTCGAGGCGCTGCTGGCGCGCGCCGCGGCTGACGCGCAGGCGCTGGTGAACGGCGGCGTGGATGCATTGCTGGTCGAGAACTTTGGCGACGCGCCGTTCTTCGCCGCGAGCGTACCCAGCGAGACCGTGGCCGCGCTGGCGCTGGCGCTGTACGAGGTGCGCGGCGTGGCCGGCGAGCTCCCGGTCGGCGTGAACGTGCTGCGCAACGACGCGCGCGCTGCCCTGGGACTGTGCGCGAGTTCCGGGGCCGAATTCCTGCGCGTGAACGTGCATACCGGCGCGATGGTCACCGACCAGGGGCTGATCCAGGGCCGCGCAGCCGAGACACTGCGCGAGCGCGCGCGGCTGTGCCCCGAGGCGCGCCTGTGGGCCGACGTGCACGTGAAGCACGCCACGCCGCTCGGGCGCGAGACGCTGCTCGAGGCCGCGCTCGACGCCGCGCAACGCGGCCTCGCCGACGCGCTGATCCTGAGCGGTTCGCGCACCGGCGTGGCGCCGGCCCCGGAGCCGTTCCTGGCCGTGCGCGAGCGCGTGGGCGAGTGTCCGCTCCTGGTCGGCTCGGGCCTCGACGAGCACAACGCGCGTGCGCTCCTGGCCGTGGCCGACGGCGCGCTCGTGGGCACGGCGCTGGAGCGCGACGGCCAGAGCGGGGAGCCGGTGGAGGAGCAGCGCGTCGCGCGCCTGCGCGCGTGCTTCGACGCGGCCGCGCGGCGTCAATGATCGCGGTCGCCGGCGGAGAGCCTGGCCGAATCGCCGGCCGAGATCGCGACCTCTTCGTTCAGGATCAGGCCCGTGCTCGCGCCGTCCTGCACGCTCTGGATCTGGATCCGACCCTTGCGCTGCGAGCCGCGGTAGACGTCGAAGACGGCTGCGCGCGCGACCCCGTCTTTCTGGCCCTTGTCCAGGACGACGAGCCGGAGCCCCTCGTCCACGCTGACGACCAGGGCCTCGAGCGTGGGCTTCGTCTCTCTACCGCCGTAGCCCAGCGCGTCGAGCTCGTTCTCTGCCTGCGCGTCGTGCGCGGGCTGCGCAGCCGGGATCGGCGCGAACGCCGGCGTCGCGGCGAAGGAGCGGTGCGCGGCGGCGAGCTCTTGCGCGCGCGCGGGCTGCTCGGCGGCGAGGTCGTGCTCCTCGTGCGGATCGCGTGCGAGGTCGTACAGGCGCAACGCGCCATCCTCCAGGAGCACGCGCTCGTGGGCGCCGCTGGCGCTCCACGCGCCGCGCAGGAATTGCGGCACGACGCGCTCGGCCGGCAGCGCGCCCGCCAGCAGGTCGCGCCCGCGCGTGGGGCCGGAGTCGAGCCCGAAGAAGGCCAGCGTGGTCGGGAAGAGATCGAGGTGCGAGGCCGGTGCCGCCATGCGCCCTGGCGCGCGCACGCCGCCCGGCGCGCGTACGACGAGCGGCACCTGGACGAGCTCGCGGTGCAGGTGCTGGCCATGCGAGAAGTAGTAGCCGCGCTCGCCCAGCGACTCGCCGTGGTCGGCCGTGAACACGAGCAGTGCTGAATCGAGCACGCCGCGCGCGCGCAGGCCCTCCAGCAGGCGCCCGAACTCGCGGTCGAAGAAGCGGATCTCCGCGTCGTAGCGCGCGCGATACACCTCGGGCCGGCGCTCGGCGTCCACGACCTGGTACTTGGGCAGCGCGCCGCGGCCCTTTTCGTCCGGACCGACGGCGAGCTCGGGCTCGTCCGTGGGTGCGCGCGCCAGCGCCGCAAGGCAATCGGCGGGCGGCGTGTAGGGCCCGTGCGGATCCTGGTAGTGGACCCACAGGAAGAATGGCCGGCGCGCGTCGTGCGCGTCGAGCCACGCGAGCGCCGCGTCGGTCGTGTCGGGCGCCAGGCGCTCCTTCAGGTCGGGGCGCGCGGGTTCGCGCGCCGTCATGCGGTCGTCGAAGGCGGCGAAGCCCTGCTGCACGCCGGCCTCGGGCAGATCCGCGCGCTTGCGCAGCACCCAGTTCGAGACCACCGCGGCGGTGTCGATGCCCGCTGCGGACAGGCGCTCGGCCAGCGTCGTCGCCGCGCCCGAGAGCACGTTGCGGTTGTCCGAGAGACCCAGCTCCTCCGGCATGCGCCCGGTCAGGAGCGCGGAGAGCGCGGGGCCGGTCAGCGGCGCGGTCGACCAGGCCGCCTCGAACACCAGCGCCTCGCGCGCCAGGGCGTCCAGGTTCGGGCTCGTCTCACGCTCGTAGCCGTAGCAACCCAGGCGATCGGCCCGCAGCGTGTCGCACGTCACCAGCACCACGGCGCGCGGGGGCGCGGAGGGGCCGCAGCCGCCCAGCGCGCCGGGGAGGAACACCAGCAGGAGAAACTCCGCGCGCGAAGGCATGGGCGGGCAGACCATACTCACCGCGGCGCCCGCCCGTTAGAGCGACGAGCCGAATGAGGCGCGGCTCCAGGAAGGTCGTGCCAACCGGATGCGGCTTGCCCGCGTAGTCGCCGCTGGACGGATCCTCGCTCGAGGGGCAAGATCCCGCCTCCCTTCGACCCAGGAAAACCATGCTCGTCCTGCCTTTCTTGCTCGTTGTGCCCGGCTTCCAGCTTGCTCCGGCCGAGGATCCTCTGCCCACGGCCGTGGCCGAGGTCACGCGCGCCGAGCTCGAGCACCACGTGCGCGTCCTGGCCGCGGACGAACTCGCCGGGCGCAAGCCGGGCACGCCGGGGATCGAGCGCGCCGCGCGCTATCTCGCCCAGGCTCTGGCGCAGGCCGGGCTCGAGCCGGCTGGCGACGACGGTGGCTTCCTGCAGAAGACCGGGTTGAAGCGCTACGAGTACTCGAGCGTGCCGCGGCTCCTGTTCTTCGACAAGGACGGGATCGGTGTCGAGGCGAAGTACGGCGTCGACTTCACCTTGAAGGTGCGTGGCACGGCGCACTCGACCGAGAAGCTGCCGCTGACCTTCTTCTACGACTACAACCACTCGCGTATGCCGCTCACCGGCACATCGACCGAGGCCATCTACTTCAGCGCCGGCAAGCTCGACAAGCAACGCATCCTGGAGAAGAAGGGCATCCACAGCCTCGACGACTGGGGGCTCGAGCTGGAGGTGCTGCTGAGCGAGAAGGGGCTCGAGGCGGGCTCGCCCAAGGAAGCGATGCTGCCACGCGTCACCACCGTCGATGAGCCCGAGGCCTGCGAGCTGGTGGAGATACGCGGGCCGATGCGCGTGGCCTTCGAGCAGAGAGAGTTCGCGCATGTGCAACTCTTGATCGACGAGCGCCTGAGCCCGGTTGTGGACGGCAACGTGGTCGGGCGGATCCGCGGCGTGGGTACGAGCGCGCACCCCGAGCTGGCGCAGGAGGTCGTGGTGCTCAGCGCGCACTACGATCACCTGGGCCTGGTGGCGGAGGGGCGCGACAAGGAGCGAGCGGATCGCATCTGCAACGGCGCCGACGACGACGCCTCGGGCTGTGCCGTGCTGCTCGAGCTGGCGCAGGCCTTCGCCGCCGGCCCCAAGCCCGCGCGCACGCTGGTGTTCTTCTTCGCCACGGGTGAGGAGTCGGGTGGCACGGGTACGCGTCGCTACCTGGCGGCGCCCAGCGAACCGCTGGCGAAGACGGTGGCGGACCTGAACTTCGAGATGCTGGGCCGACCCGATGAACTCGTGGGCGGCGCCGGGCACCTGTGGCTGACGGGCTTCGAGCACTCGAACCTGGGCGCCGCGTGGGGCGAGCAAGGTCTGCCGATCGTCGCCGACCCGCGCCCGGAAAAGCACTTCTTCAGTCGCTCCGACAACTACGCCTTCGCGCTCGAGGGCGTCGTGGCGCAATCGCTGTCGAGCTTCAACATGCACAAGGAGTATCACACGCCGCGCGACGAGCCGGACACGCTCGACTATGCGCATCTCGAGGCCGCCGGTCGCGTCGCGCTGCAGGCCGCGCGCACGCTGGCAGACGGCACGCTACAGCCGGCGTGGCTCGAGGGGATGCGCCCGAAGAAGCCCGAAGCCGCGCCGCAGAAGGGGCTCAAGCTGCGCGCGGAGGATCCGCGCGAAGAGAAGGACAAGCCGAAGAAGCCGAAGTGAGCGCGGCGCGCTCGTTCCAGCCCTCCGGGAATCAGCGCGGCGCTCCCGATGTCTCCAGGCCCGCCTCCAGCAAGCGGCAGTAGAAGCCGAAGCCGCCGGTCCCGTTCTCGATCTCCAGCGTGAGGCGGTTCCAGCCCGGAACGAGCTCGAGCGTGAGCAGCGCCTCCAGCGGGTTGGCGCTCTTCGCCGCGCGGTTCTCGTACACGAGCTTCTCGCCCAGCCATACGCGCGCGCCGTCGTCGCTGCCGAAGGCGCACAGGACGCCGCGCGCCTGCTCCGCGCGCAGGAAGGCCTGCGCGTAGACCAGTGTCGCGTCCGTGCTCTCGCCGCCCAGGCCTTCGAGGTCCACGAAGCCTGCGGCGTTCGGCGCGTGCTCGCGCCACTCCAGCGCACGCCCGGAGCGCTCGCGCAGCTCGGCGCCTGCGGGCGGCGGGGGAGCCGCGTGGCGCTCGGCGGGCACGCCGAGCGGCCCGAGCACCTGCCAGGCGGGGATCGCGCCGGCGGGAAAGAGCGACAAGAGCTCGCCCGCGTAGCGGCGCACGTTGTCGTCGCCGAAGCGCTGCGCGTAGGCCAACACGCTCGCGCCCGCCTGATCGCGCCGTGCGCCCGCCAGCACGCGCACCAGCAGCGCGCCGAAGAAGGGATCGTCGTGGGTCTCGTTCCACAGACGCTGGATCACCGGCAGGGCGCCGGCGAGCACGGTGCGCTCGGCCGCGCGCGCCGCGGCCAGACGCACGGAGCGCACGGCGGAAGCCAGGCCGGCCTCGGCCAGCACGCCCGCGAACGGACCGCGCTGGGCCTCGGCCAGCGCCAGGCCTTGCTCCTCCGCCGTGAGGGTGCCGAACCAGGTCTCGGCCAGGGCCGGGGTGGGCAGCGCGCGCAGCTCGGCCGTGATGCGCTCGTGGGGCGCGCGCCAGCGCCCGTCGCCGTCGCCGTCGATCCACAGCGGGTTGGCGATGGCCAGTGGCTTCGCCCCGGGGCGCAACAGCGGCACGAGCGCGTCGTCGCCCTCGACCGTCAGGGCCACCCAGGCATCGTGCGCGCCTGGCGCGAAGGCGTTCCTGTGCGCGTGGCGCGCGCATTGGCCGAGCAAGCACAGCTCCAGATCCTGGTCCAGGCGCGTCAGCGTGCGCGCCGCACCGATCGGCAGGGTCGCGGCCAGGTCGCCGTTCACGAACACCTTCACGCGATCGCAGTCGACCCACGCGACCGCGCGCACCGTCACGTGCAGCGTCGCGTGGCCGTCGCGCGCGCGCGCCTCGCCGCCCATCGGCACGCCCTCGACCGTGTACTCGACGAACGGGCCGGTCGTGGTGAAGAGCTGCTTGGCGCGCACGGCGGCGGCCACCTCGGCGACCGAGACCGTGGCGGGGTCGTCGTGGCTGACGCGCACGTAGTTGCGCGGATAGCCGGCGACGATGGCCTCGACGTGGTGGCTGTCGGAGTTGCCCACGGCCGCGTAGCGCGCGCCGCGGTTCAAGAGGTGGAACCAGTCGACCAGCGCTGAGTGCGCGTGGCCGTGGGTATCGACGCCGTCGGTCACCGGGTCGTGGTAGCCCAGGCCCAGGTTCTCGTTCAGGATCTCGAGCGCGTCGAAGTCGGGCGCGTAGCGCGGGTCGGCGCTCGTGCCGGTGACCGGATCCAGGCCCGTATGGCCGAACCAGTCGATGTCCGCGAGGCGCGGATGGTTGAGCTGGATCAGCGGCACGACGCCCTGCGCGTTGGTCTCGGCGCGGGTGCGGCGGAAGAGCTCGTGCCCGTCGTCGAGGGTCGCGTCGATCGGCGCGCGCGCCGGATCGAGCGGGAAGGCGTTGAAGTGCCCGAGCGGCGTCGAGACCTCGTCGCCGGTGACGGTGCAGAGCCCGTCCGTCACGCCCAGCGCCTGCAGCGCCGGGCGGTAGTCGGTGTTGTGGTTGTGATCCGTGGCCACGGCGAGCTCGAGGCCCTCGCCCAGGCACGCCAGCAGGCGTTCCTCGAGGTTCGCATCGCCATGGCCCGAGTGCGTCAGCGTGTGCAGGTGGAAATCGGCGCCGATCCAGCCGTGCGTGTCGAGCTCGTGCGTGAGCTCGACGCGCAGGCTCGCGCGCTGGCCGGCGACGAGCTCGAGCTCGGTCCTGGAGAGGCTCCACTCCGGGCCACGTGAGGCGTAGATCGCGTAGCGCCCGGGCGGGACGGTGACGAGGCCCGTGCCGCGCTTCGCGTACAGCACGTTGGCGCGCGCGGCGAACTCCTGCGGTGCGGCCGCGACGTTCTGGAACAGCTCGCGCGCGCCGCCGTCCGCGGACACGAAGGTCAGGCGTGCGGGAATCGTGGCGCCGCCCGGCGCGCGCACCTCGAAGTCGAGCTCGGCCACCTGGGGCACGCCGGCCAGATCGACCACGCCCGCCGCGCCGCCCTGGCGCGCGACCAGCAGAGCCAGCAACGGGATCAGGGCCAGGGCCAGCGGACGCAGGACGCGGTGCGGTTGCATCGAGCGCGGAAGGATAGCCGCCCGCGCGCGCTTCTCGCCTCCGGACCGTATGCTCGCGCGCCCATGACCACCGGCGAGGTCGTCCTGCGCGCGCGCGGGCTGGTCAAGCGCTTCGGCGCGGTCGTCGCGGTCGACGGGCTCGAGCTCGAGCTCGTCGCCGGGCGCTGTCTCGGTCTGCTCGGGCCGAACGGCGCGGGCAAGACCACCACGATCGAGATGCTCGAGGGCCTCAAGGCGCCCGACGCGGGCGAGATCCACGTGCTCGGGCTCGACTGGCGCACCTCGGCGGCCCAGATCCGCGCGCTGATCGGCGTGCAGCTGCAAGCGACCGAGTTCCAGGACAAGCTCACCGTCTTCGAGACCCTGCGCCTGTTCCGCGCCTTCTACGCCGACAGCCGCGGCGCGGACGAGGTCATCGCCTGGGTCGGCCTCGAGGAGAAGCGCGGCGCGCGCGTGGGCACGCTCTCGGGCGGCCAGAAGCAGCGCCTGGCGCTGGCCACCGCGCTGCTGAATCGGCCGCGCATCCTGTTCCTCGACGAGCCCTCGACCGGGCTCGATCCGCAGGCGCGCCGGCGCGTGTGGGAGACGATCGAGGCCTTCAAGGCGAGCGGCGGCTCGGTGCTCCTGACCACGCACTACATGGAGGAGGCCGAGCGTCTGGCCGATGACCTGGCGATCCTCGACCACGGCAAGGTGATCGCGCGCGGCTCGCCGCGCGCGGTGATCGACACGCTGGGCGCCGAGAGCGTGGTCGAGTTCACGCCCGTGGGCGGCGCGCGCCCCGAGCACGAGGCCGAGCTCCTCACGCTCAGCGGCGTTTCGGCCGTGCGCCACGAGGGCGAGCGCGTGGTGCTGTCGGTCACGCGCACGCAGGACGCGATCGCCGGGCTGTTCGCGCTGTGCGCGCGCCGCAAGCTCGAGCTCGAGGACCTGCGCACGCACCGTCCGACGCTGGAGGACGTGTTCGTGAGCCTGACCGGGAAGCACCTGCGCGATGAGTAGGGGACGCGAGCTGTACGAGCTGACGCGCGTGCGCGTGCTCCTGTTCCTGCGCGAACCCGAGGCGCTCTTCTGGGTGTTCGTGTTCCCGCTGGTCTTGGCGGGCGTGCTGGGCTTCGCCTTCCGCTCCAAGGGCATCGAGCCGGCGCGCGTGGGCCTGCTCGAGGGCCCGGGCGCGGACGAGCTCGCGCGCGCGCTGGCGAGCGACGAGCACGTCGAGCTCGTGCGCTTCGTCGCGCGCGCCGAGGCCGAGAAGAAGCTCGCGCGCGCGGCGCTGGACGTGCTGCTCGAGCCGCAGGCGGACGGCGTGCCGCAGCTCGCCTACGACGCGCATCGCCCCGAGGGCGAGAACGCGCGCGTGCGCGTGCTGCGCGCGCTGGATCTGGCCCAGGGCCGCGCCGCGGCGCCGGTGACGCTCGCGCCGGTCGAGGAGACGGGCTCGCGCTACATCGACTTCCTGTTCCCCGGGCTCCTGGGCATGAACCTGATGGGTACGGGCATGTGGGGCATCGGCTTCGCCATCGCCGACGTGCGCCGGCGAAAATTCCTGAAGCGCCTGCTGGTGACGCCCATGCGGCGCTCGTCGTTCTTCCTGTCGTTCATCCTGGCGCGCGCGGTGTTCCTGGTGCTGGAGCTGGCCGTGCTGGGCAGCTTCGGCGCGTGGATCCTGGGTGTGCCCTTGCGCGGCAGCGTGGCGGCCTTCGCGCTGGTCAGCCTGCTCGGCGCGGGCGCCTTCGCCGGGATCGGCATCCTGACCGCCGCGCGCGCGCGCACGATCGAGGCCGTCTCGGGCCTGATGAACGTGGTGATGATGCCGATGTGGCTCGGCTCGGGCGTGTTCTTCAGCTACGAGCGCTTCCCCGTCGCGCTGCAGCCGTTGCTGAAGCTCCTGCCGCTGACGGCGCTCAACGACGCCCTGCGCGGCGTGTGCCTCGACGGGAGCGCGCTGGTCGAACTCACGGCGCCGCTGGCGATCCTGCTGACCTGGGGCGTGCTCTCGTTCGCGCTCGCGCTGCGGATCTTCCGCTGGGAGTGAGCGCGGGCCGCTCGCGCTGCGCAAGCTCAACGCAAGCGCATGCTCTGGCGCGGCGTGAAGGACGAGATCGGCGGTCCGATGCCGTGCGGCGACGAACTCGGGAAGGGCGAGCGCGGCTCGGGCGTGAAGGCCGTCGCCGTGCGCGGCTGGAAGGCCGTGGGCGCGCTCGGCTCGTTGGCCTGGAACAGGGAGGTGAAGCCGAAGCGGCTGCCCTGGCCCGGCTGACTCTCGAAGGCGAGCTCGCTGCCCAGCGCGCAGGCGAAGGCGCTGGCGAGCTGCAGCGAATCCGTGAGCTGGGCCGGATCGGCTTGGGCGGCCTCGGCCAGGGCCACGACCAGCTCCTGCTGTTCGCGGAAGGCGATGCCGGGGCTCGTGTCGGCCACCTCGAAGCGCAGGCGCAGGCCCTCGGCGCCGTCGCCGGCGCGGCTCACGCGCAGCGTGACCTGGCCCTCGCGCGTGGTGCGCAGCGAGTTGCGCAGCAGGCCGTCGAGCGCGCGGAAGAGCGGCAGCGGATGGCCGCTCAGGCGCGGGGGCAGGTTGTCGGGGAACACGAGCTGCACGTCGACGCCGCGCGCCTGTGCGTTCTTGCGCGCCGGATCGATGAGCTGCTGCAGGAGCAGCCCCAGATCGAACTCGCTGGGCTCGCCCAGGGCCGCGTGCGCGGGCACTTCGGGCTCCAGCTCACTTTCCTCCGCGCTCGACGGGGCTTGGCCGCCGACCCCTGACTGCGAGCGCATGCGCAGCTCTTCCAGCGCTTCGGCCACGCGCGCGAGCTCGCTCGGCGCGCGCGGAGCCAGCGCCACCGAGCCGCTCATGTGTCCGTCGCGGAGCTGCTCGGCCCCGGCCGCGAGCACCGCCGCGTGGGTCGCGTACCAGCTGGCGTGACGGCGCGCGAGGTACACCGCGAAGCTCACCAGCAAGCCCGTGAACAGCGCCGCGCTCAGCGGGAAGACGATGCGCCGCCACAGCGGTGCGACCGCGGAGGTCTCGACCCACACCAGCGCCGGAGCCGACCCCCAGGAGTCGGGCACGGGCGCGTAGGCCGAGACCCGGCCGTCGGCGAGCACCGTGGCGACGTGGCCCTCGAACAGGGCCGCGGCCATCTCGGGGCGGTAGTCGACCGGCTGGCTGATGTGCGCCGTGCCGCTCTGGATCACGACCTCGAGCGCGCCCGGGCGCGCGTGCTGCGGCTTTTCCGCCAGCTCGGCCTTGTACGCGGGGGTCGGGCGCAGCGTGCGCACCGTGCCGTCGAACTCGCTGGCCTCGAGCAGCTTCGCCAGCGTGCTGCCGAGATCGGACAGACGCTTCTCGGGCTCCTGTCCGAGGCCCGCGTGCGCGTCGCCATCGAGCCAGGTGCCGGCGGTGAGCGCCAGCGTCTCGGCTCGCGCGCGCGCGACCTCGGCGCAACGCCGCGCGTCGAGCTGCGTCGTGGCCACCACCAGCAGCACTCCGAACGAGCCGGCCAGGGCACCGGTCCAACCGAGCGTCTGCACGCGCAGCGAGAACGGATCAGGAAAGCGACTCAGGATGCGATCGATGAATGCGGGACGAGAGACCATTACCTACCCACCTCGGTGGCGGCTGATCGGTAGGCCGCGCACGCGGGATTGAGCCCGCTCGCGGCTCCTCGCGCGGGCAACCGGCCTCTTACCGGGTCGGGGGAACCCTCGGCGCGCGGGCGGAAGGAATGGCATTGCACGCGCGGGACCGGAGCCGGAGTAGGGGCACCCGCGATGGCTTGATAGTCTGCCGCCATGTCTCTCTTCACCCAGAAACGACTCACCGACTACTCCGACTGCGCCGGCTGAGCGGCGAAGATGCCGCAAGGCGAGCTCGCGCAGGTGCTGCGTGAGGTCACGGATCGCGCGGATGAGCGCATGATCGTCGGGCCGCAGACGCTCGACGACGCGGGCGTCGTCGTGCTCGGAGCGCGCGAGGGCTTGCCGAGCGGCGTGCACCTGGCGCTGGTGCAGACCGTGGACTTCTTCCCGCCGGTGGTCGACGACCCGCGCTTCTACGGCGCGATCGCGGCGGCGAACTCGCTCTCGGACGTGTATGCGATGGGCGGGAAGCCCTTCACCGCGCTCTCGCTGGCCGGCTTCCCCAAGGACTTCCCGAAGGAGTGGCGCGCCGAGATCCTGCGCGGCGGCTACGACAAGATCCGCGAGTCGGGTGCGATCCTGTGCGGCGGCCACACGGTCGAGTCGGAGGTGCAGTTCGGCTACTCGATCACGGGCCTGATCGATCCGGCGCGCGTGACCACCAACGCCGGGGCCAAGGCCGGAGACGTGGCCTACCTGACGAAGCCGCTCGGCATGGGCTGCCTGACCACGGCCGCGAAGCTGAAGAAGATCACCTGGCGTGAGCTCGAGCCCGCCGCGCGGCAGATGGCCACGCTGAACGACAAGGCCTGCGAGGCCATGCACGCGGCCGGCGCGCACGCCTGCACGGACATCACCGGCTTCGGGCTCGTAGGCCATGCGATGAACATCGCGCGCGCCAGCGAGCTCGCCTTCGAGATCCGCGTCGGTGACGTGCCGCTCTTCCCCGGCGCGCTGGAGCTCGCGCGCAAGGGCCTGTTCTCGGGCGGGGCGAAGCGCGGACGCACGACGCTCGCGCCCGAGGTCGAGGTCGGCGGCGGCCTCGAGGAGGCGCGCGTGAACCTGCTGTTCGACGCCGAGACCTCGGGCGGGTTGTTGATCGTGCTGCCCGAGGCGCACGCCGCGGCGCTGGAGCGCGAGCTGAACGCGCGCGACCTGCCGGTCGTGCGCATTGGCCGCTTCGAGGCGCGGCGCGAGAAGCGCATCCTGCTGCGCTGAGTTGCGGCAGCCGCCGGCCGTCCGTGGCGTGCGCGGCGCTCAGGCCTTGCGCCGCAGTTCCTGCAGGAAGCGCTTGTAGAGCAGCCAGCCCAGCGTGCAGGCGAGCGCGACCAATCCGCCCACGAGCAGCGGGTTCTTGACCAGCGATTCGGCCTGCTCGCCCAGCAGGGTCGCCAGCAGCGCGAAGCCCAGCGCGGCCCAGCCGGAGGCCAGGGCGATGGCGCCGATCCCCGCCAGGCGCGAGAGACCCAGCAAACGCGCCACGATGGAGCCCGTGATCGCGCCCGTGCCGGCGATGGGCAGCAGCACGAAGGCGACCACGCCGAAGAACGCCAGGCGCCGCAGGCCCGGGTACTCGGCCAGCACCTGCTTGGCGCGCGTGCGGCCGTTGTGCAGCCAGCCGCCGATCACCGGCGCGCGCTCCAGCTGGTGCAGGCCGCTGGCCAGGGCGAAGGCGAACACGAGGTCGATCAGCAGGGACATCCACGCCAGCGACCAGACCGAGGGCGCGCCCTCCTTGAGGCCCACGAAGATGACCAGCTTGCCGGCCACCGCCAGCGACAGTCCGGCCAGGCCCGCGACTCGCGCCACACCCTCGCTGCCGGAGTGCATGTAGACGGAGCCTAGGTAGGCGCCGACCGCGGCGACGACCAGGATGTTGCCCCAGAAGAGCAGGCGCGCCTCGGTGTGCGGGTTGGGAGTCACGGGCGCGAGATTGTTCCTTCGGGGGGGAAGCGAAGGAAGTCATGGATCCGTGAGCTCCGCGCGGCCATCCTCGCCGCCCATGGACGACGCAGAGGTCTCGGGTGAGCACGGCGAGCAGATCGGCGGCCCGCCGTGGATCCTCGGGCACCGCGGCGCACCGCGCGAAGCCCCCGAGAACACGCTTTCCAGCCTGCGCCGCGCGCTCGAACTCGGCCTGGACGGGATGGAGTATGACGTGCACGCGTGCGCCTCGGGCGAGCCGCTGCTGATCCACGACGAGACGCTGGAGCGCACCACGAATCTCTGCGGGCCCGTCGCGGAGCTCCCGCTGTCCGAGCTGGTGCACGCCGACGCGGGTGGCTGGTTCGCCAAGCGCTTCAGCGGCGAGCCGTTGCCGCTGCTCGAGGAGGCGCTCGACCTCGATTCCTCCGCCGGGAGCGGCGAGCGCGCCGTGCACCACATGATCGAGCTCAAGGATCCGAGCCTGGTGGGGGCCGTGGCCCAGGCCTTGGCGCGTCTGGCGCGGCCGCTGCCGTTCCGCATCGCCTCGTTCCACCGCAGCGTGTGCCTGGAAGCGCGCGACGCGCACCTGCCGAGCATGCTGCTGACCGAGGAGGCGAGCGAGGACGACCGGCGCTTCGTGCGCGATGAGCGCATCGCGGCCTACGGCACCGCGCCCTTCGGCTGGCACACCGCGGCCGGGCGCGAGCCGTGGAGCTGCGAGCGCTGGTCCTGGTCGGTGGACGAGCCCGCCGACCTGCTGGAAGCCTGTCGCGCGCCGCTGTTCGCCTTCAACACCAACGAGCCGCGCCGCGCGCTGGCCGTGCGCGCGCTCACCAAGCTCGTGCCCGCGGATCGGGGGCTCTATCCGCTCGAGGTGCCGCGCCTCGAGGTCGGACCCGCCGCCGAGCGTCTCGAGGGCGAGCCGCAACGCGGCGAGTGGTCGGGCCGCTTCGAGTTCCGCGTCGGCGTGCGCAACCCCTTCGTCTTCCCGGTCAAGGTCGCGCTGGGGTTCGTGGCGCGCGGCGGCGCGTTCCAGGTCACGGGCCTGCCGGCCACGCTCGCGCTCGACGGGCACGCGCGCCACGAGCTGGCCGTGACGCTCAAGGGTGGCTCCTGGTCGCCGCTCGAGGACCCGAGCGTGGTGCTGCGCTTCGCCTGGCGCAAGGGCCGCGGGTACGAGGCGCTGGTCCTCGACGCGCCGCTCGAGCGCGTGCGCACGCTGCACCTCGGCGCGGGCACGCAGCGCGTGCGCCTGCTGCGCGAGCGCGCCAGCGACCGCGAGGCCAGCATGGCCGTGCGCCGCCGCGGCGACGAGCTGGTGGCCGCGGTGGAGGACGCCGGCGGCCTGACCGAGGTCAGCGCGCGCATCCGCGTGGCCGCGCGCGTGCGCAGCGGCCGGCGTGGGGTGCGCATCCGCCTGCCGGAGGAGCTTGAGCCGGGTGGCGCGCCCTTTTGCCTCGCCTTCGAGGGCACGGACCCCGAAAGCGGGCACCGCGTGCTACGCCGCTGGTCCGGCGGGCTGCCGTACGGTCTCGGTTCCGGCGCGCCCGGGCGCCTGTTCTTGTTGGGTCGCGCTTGAGCGGCGAGCGCAAAGCGCATCCAATGCCGCCCGCAACAACACGTCGGGAGTGGATCGGTGCTGGTGTGCCGCCCGGTCTTCAAAGCCGGTGGGACCTCGTGAACAGCGGGGTCGGTGGGTTCGATTCCCATGCACTCCCGCCACCCTGCCCATGAGTTCGAGCGCGCCCTACACGATCCGCGCCTACCAGCCCGGCGACGAGCTCGCGATCCTGGAGGCCTTCAACCGCATCTTCGCGCGCGTCGATCCGAGCTTCACGCCGCGCACGCTGGAGGAGTGGCGCTGGAGCTACGCGCGCAATCCCTCGGGCACGCGCATCCAACTCGCCGTCACGCCCGAGGGTCGCGTGCTGGCGCAGTACGCCGGCCTCCCGCAGCGCGCGCTGGTGGACGGCCAGCCGACGTGCTTCAGCCAGTCGGTCGACTCGATGGCCGATCCGGAGGCGCGCAAGCTGGCGCGCGAGCCGCTGTTCGTGCAGGTCGGGCGCGCCTTCGACGCGGCCTACGGCGGCGAGGGCGCGGGGCAGGACATGCTCATGTGGGGCCTGCCGGTGCCGGTCGCGTACCGCATCGGCAAGAAGCAGCTCAAGTACCAGCTCGTGCGCCAGCAGCACAAGCTCTCGGTCGCGCTGGAGCGTTTGACGCTGCCGGCGAGCGAGCTGGTGGCCGAGGAGCCGGCCACGCTGCCGCCCGACACCGACGCGCTGTTCGCGCGCTTCGCCGCCGAGCGCCGCGCGCTGGCCGTGCGCGACCGCGCGCAGCTCGCCTGGCGCTTCGAGCAGCACCCGCAGCACCGCTACCGCATCGCCGCCGTGCGCCGTGCGGGCGCGCTCGTCGGGCTGGCGCTGTACCGCAAGGGCGCCTTCGACCAGGCCGAGGACGGACTGCTGGTGGACTGGATCGTGCCCGCGCACGACGCGGCCGCGCGCTTGGCCTTGCTCGCCTGGCTCGCCGCGTCCGCGCGCGCCGAGGGCTGCGCGCGGCTGACGACGCTGTTCGCCGACACGGCGCCCGAGTGGCTCGCCTTCCAGCAGCATGGCTTTCGCGTGCACGCCACGCGCTACTTCCTGGTGGCCTGGAGCTTCTCCGCGCGCCACGACCTCGAGTGGCTGGCGCAGCACTGGTACTACACGCTGGGGGACACGGACCTCGCATGAGCGCGCTCGAGATCCGGCCCTGGAGCGCCAGCGAGGCGCCGTGCCTCGCGGCCTTTGAGCCCGCGCCCGCAGCGCGCCAGCTGCTGCAGCCGCGCAGCGCGGCGCAGTTCGTGTGGGCGTTTCGCGCCAACCCCGCGGGCACGCGGCTGTTCGTGGCCACGCGCGGCGCGCGCGTCGTGGCGCGCTACGCCGCCTTGCCGGTGCGCACGCGCGTGGTCGGCGAGCCGCGCACCTTCGCGCACGTGCTCGACGCCTGGCTGGCGCCGGACGAGGACGAGGCCACGCTGCGCGCGACCGCGCAGGCCTTCGTCGAGGCGCACGGCAACCCGCAGGGCGATCTGGTGCTGTACGGCTGGCCGGTGGGGCGCGACGCCGCGCTGGAGCGCGCGCTCGAGTTCGAGACGCTGCGGCGTTCGGCGCTGCTGGCGCGCGCCGTCGGGGAAGGGCCGAGCACGCTGCCGGCCGGCGTGAGCGAGCTCACGCGCTTCGGCGCGGAGACGGACTTCCTGTACGCCTGCTGCGCCACGCACTGGAACGCCAGCGCGCTCCGCGACGCGGCCTTCCTGCGCTGGCGCTTCGCCGAGAACCCGTTCCACCGCTATCGCGTGCTGGGGCTCGTGAGCGGCGCCACGCTGCGCGGCTATGCCGTCTATCGTCTCGGGCCGGAGCTCTTGCCGCGCCTCGGCCTGCTGGTCGACTGGCTGGTCCTGCCGGGCGACGAGGAGGCCTCCGCGCTCCTGCTCGAGGGCGTGCTCGCCTGCGCGCGCGCCGACGGCGCGGTGGCGCTGGCGGGCGCGTTCCCGGAGTGGTCCGCCTGGTCGCTCGACTTCCAGGAGCGCGGTTTTCGCCACCATCCGACGGCGCACGTCCAGCTCGTGCGCGGCTCGGTGGGGCGCTTCGACATGCTGTGGCTGCGCGACGCGTGGTGGAGCACGCTGGCCGACGCGCTGTTCCTGTGAGGCACCCATGCGCTATGCTCTGGCGTTGATGTCCCTGCTCGCGTTGGTCCTGGCGCTCCTCCCGGGCGCGACGGCGGCGGCCGAGCCCGTGCGTGCGGAGGGGCTGACGCTGGTGCGCATCGAGGGCGAGCTCGACGTCGGCACGCAGGCGCTGCTGGCGCGCGCGCTGGCGGGCGCGAAGGAGCGCGGGGACAAGCTGGTGATCGACATCGACACCCCGGGCGGCGAGATCACGCTGATGTGGCTCCTGTCCCAGGCGCTGATCGACGCCGGCGTGCCGACCGTCGCGTGGGTCCACGACCGCGCTCTCTCGGCCGGCGCCCTGCTCGCGCTCTCGTGCGAGCGCGTCTATATGCGCTCCCACGCGACGATCGGCTCGGCGCTGCCCGTCCAGGTCGGCCCGGGAGGGTTGCTGCCGTCCTCCGAGGATCCGGAGGTGCGCGAGAAGCTCTCCTCCTCCCTGCGCGGCGACTTCCGCGGCAGGGCCCAGAAGCGCGGGCGCCCGGGACTCCTCGCCGAGGCCATGGTCGATGAGAAGGTCGAGGTGCTCGAGATCCGCCTCGAGGGCGAGCTCAAGCTCGTCTCGGCCAAGGAGCTCGACGACCTGCGCCAGCGCGGCGTCGAGCACGAGTTCCTGCGCACGGTGGACTCGCGGGAAGAGTTGTTCAACGCCACGGGCAGCGAGGCGGTCGAGCTGGGGCTGGCCGACGGTCTGGCCGAGTCGCTGCAGGAGCTGAGCGGAAAGATCGGCCTGCCCAACGTGCTGCCGAGCGAGGTGCGTCGCACGCGCTCCGACGACATGGCGGCGTGGCTGGCCGAGCTCGCGCCGCTATTCCTGATCGCCGGCTTCGTGTTGCTGTATCTCGAGCTCAAGGCGCCGGGCTTCGGCCTCGCCGGCGTGCTGGCGATCGTGGCCTTCGGCATCTGGCTGTTCGGACGCTACCTCGTGGGGCTGGCGGACATCCCGCAGGTGTTGCTCATCGCCGTGGGCGCGGCGCTGATCGCGACCGAGCTGTTCCTCGCGCCGGGCACGCTGTGGCCCGGCCTGCTGGGGGCGGCGGCGATCCTGGGCGGTCTGATCTGGTCCTTCGGCGTGGCGCGCATCGGTTCCGAGTACGGGCTCGACCGCGAGATCCTGGTGGACGAGTCGTTCCGCGTGGTCAGCGCGGGCTTCATCGCGCTGCTGTTGATCTGGGGTCTGTCGCGCGTCTTGCCGTACACGCCGGGGCTGTCGCGCATGGTGCTGGCGGGCGGCGCGAGCGCGACCGCTGGATCCATGCCGGACGCGGCCGGCAAGCGCGCCGGTCTGGCGCGCGTCGGCGCGCGCGGGCACGCGCTCACGGCCCTGCGCCCGGTGGGCAAGGTCACCCTGGATGAGGACGGCGGCCTGGACTTCGAGGCGCGCTCGGAGGGACCCGAGATCGCCGTCGGCGCGCGCGTGCGCGTGATCGAGGTGCAGGCCTCGGGGCGCCTGGTCGTGGCGGCGGAGGAGGCCAGCGCGTGACGGCCGCGATCCTGCTCTTGGTGCTGGGGCTCGGGCTGATCGTGGCCGAGATCTTCTTCCCCAGCCTGGGCATGCTCGCGGTGCTGGCCACGGCCGCGGTCGTGGGCGCGATCGCGATGGCCTTCCAGGAGAGCAGCACCGCGGGCGTGAACTTCCTGATCGCCACGGCCGTGCTCGTGCCGGGGGTGATCCTGCTGGGCTTCAAGCTGTTCCCGAAGAGCCCGTTCGGCAAGAAGATGGTGGCCGGCGGGTTGTCGTTCGAGAGCACGGCCTCGCTCGACCCGCGCGATCTCGTCCTGCTGGACAAGGAAGGGACGATCGAGTCCGACTGCCGCCCGGCGGGCATGGCGCGGCTCGACGGCCGGCGCGTGGACGTGGTCACGCGCGGCGAGTGGCTTGCGGCCGGCACCCAGGTGAAAGTCGTCGAGGTGCAGGGCAACCGCGTGGTGGTCACGCGCAGCGAGACGCGCGCGTGAGCGAAGCACGCGAGAATCCATCCGGTGCGGCACTTTGCCGACGCCGGGAACAGAGCTTCAACCGGAGCGGGTATCGATGATCGCAACACTGCTGCAGGACATCTCGGGCGTCAGCTTGCCGAAGCTGGTGGGGCTGGTGGCGCTGGGCATCGGCCTGCTGGTCTTCCTGTTCGTCTTCCTGCGCTACGCCAACCTGTACGTGCGCTCGGTGCTGACCAAGGCCGGCGTGGGCCTGCTCGACATGGTGGCCATGTCGCTGCGGCGCGTGAACCCGGCCACGATCGTCAACGCGCGCGTGAACCTGGTGCAGGCGCGCGTCGCCGACGTGGACAAGCGCGACCTCGAGGCGCACTTCCTGGCCGGCGGCAACCTCGAGCGCGTGGTGCGCGCCCTGATCGCCGCCGACCGCGCCGGGATCAGCCTGGACTTCCGCACCGCCGCGGGCATCGACCTGGCCGGGCGCGACGTGCTCGAGGCCGTGCGCGCGAGCGTGACGCCCAAGGTCATCGACTGCCCCAATCCGGCCTCGGGCAAGTCCGAGATCGCGGCCGTCGCCAAGAACGGCATCCAGGTGCTGGCCAAGGCGCGCATCACCGTGCGCACGAACATCGCGCGCCTGGTGGGCGGCGCTGGCGAGGAGACCATCATCGCGCGCGTGGGCGAGGGCATCGTCTCGACCATCGGCTCCAAGAACTCGCACCAGGACGTGCTCGAGAACCCCGACTCGATCTCGAAGACCGTGCTCGCGCGCGGCCTGGACGCCGGAACCGCCTTCGAGATCGTCTCGATCGACATCGCCGACGTGGACATCGGCAACAACATCGGCGCGCGCCTGCAGGCCGACCAAGCCGAGGCCGACAAGCGCGTGGCCCAGGCCCTGGCCGAGAAGCGCCGCGCGATGGCCGTGGCTGCTGAGCAGGAGTTCAAGGCCAAGGTGATGGAGAACCGCGCCAAGGTGATCGAGGCCGAGGCGCAGGTGCCGCTGGCCATGGCCGAGGCGCTGAAGAGCGGACGCCTGGGCGTGATGGACCTCTATCGCATGCAGAACCTGCAGTCCGACACGCGCATGCGCGACTCGCTGGCGCGCGGCGAGAAGGGCGAGGAAGCGGAGCCCGGCAAATGATGGCGCTCCTGCTCGTGGCCGACGAGGTCAACTGGGGCAAGCTCATCGCGTTCGGGCTGTTCTTCGGCTTCCCGTTCCTGGCGCGCTTCCTCAAGTGGCTGAAGGAGCGCGCCGGTCAGGGAACGCCCGCGCAGAGTGCGTTCGAGGCCGATCCGCGCTCCACGCGCGAGGCCCAGCAGCGGGCCGAAGTCGAGGGCGAGGAACTGTGGCGGCGTCTGGCGCGCGGCGAGGTCGCCGAGCCGCCGCCCATGCGGCCGGCACCCGTGCCGATGCGCTCGCGGGAGGACGAGGAGGAAGAGGAAGGCCTCTCGCTCGAGAGCGAGGAGGAGCCCGCGCCGCTCGCGGTCCTGGGTGAGGTCAGCGAACCGCGCGGAGTGAGCGCGGTCTCGCTCGAGAGCGAAGCGGAGCCTCTGCCGCTCTCCGCGCTGGGCCAGCCCGCGGCGCTGTCCGAAAGCGCCGTCTTCGCGGAGGTGCCGGAGCGCGGCTTCCGGCTGCGCCCCGGCGAGTTGCGCCGCGCGCTGATCCTGTCCGAGATCCTCGGGCCTCCGGTCGGCGAGCGCAGGCTGCGCGCGTGAGCGCGCGCCACTGGCTGCTCAAGGTCGAGCCAGAGGTCTTCTCCTTCGCGGACCTGTGGCGCGCCAAGAAGCGCACCACCGCCTGGGGCGGGGTGCGCAACTACCAGGCGCGGAACCTCCTGCGCGACGAGCTAGCCGTGGGCGACGGCGTGCTCTTCTACCACTCCAACGCCGAGCCCAGCGGCGTCGCCGGAGTCGCGCGCGTGGTGCGCGCCGGCTACCCGGACCCCACGCAGTTCGATCCGCGCGACGAGTCCTTCGACGCCAAGAGCTCGCCCGCGGCGCCGCGTTGGTTCGCGGTGGACGTGCAGGCGGTGCGCGCGTTGGCGCGCTTCGTGACGCTCGCGGAACTGCGCGCCGAGGCCAGCCTGGAGGGCATGGAGCTCCTGCGTCGCGGCAGCCGCCTGTCGGTCCAGCCCGTGGCGCGGACCGAGTGGCGAACCGTGCTTCGCCTGGGCGCCTCGATCGGGGCGGATCTCGAGCTCTAACCCTTTTCCAAACAACAGCTTGAGAATGCCTGCTTGGGCCCAAACCGGGCCCCTGCAACGGCCCGCACTGGCCCAGGAAGGGCTCCTCAGGCTTGATCCGGGGCCCGGAATGTGGTTTTCCAGTGCCCCCGCGGAGGCGCCAGGAACCTCCGAAGCCTCCCGAACCCCAAGGATCTACCCAATGACTCAGAACTACGAGAAGCTGCGCCAGGCCGTCGAAGCCGTCCGCGATGACGTGGACAAGGCAGTCAAGGGCAACAAGGCGGCCACCTCACGGGTGCGGAAGTCCATGCAAGAGGTCAAAGCCATCGCGCAGGAGATCCGCAAGGAGATGCTCGAGATGCGCGACGCAGGCGGCACCACGTAGGGCCCTCGTCCCCAGCTGCGGCGCAGCACGGGTCGCCTGGGGCTCGGCCTCGGCCCCCGCGCTCAGCGCTGAGGAGGCTGGGACCCGCGAGAAGGGCGGCATCGGCGGCCCGTCCAGATCTGCTCGCCTTCGAATCGACGGACCGCGGCTCCTCGGGAGTCGCGGTCCGTGTTCATGTCGGGACCTCGAGGCGGGCTCAGAGCAGCTCGAGCTCGCCCCGCGCCGCCACGACGCCGTGCTCGCGCGCGAGGCGCATGAGAGCGGACAGGGCCGCGCGTCCGACCGGCCCCAGATCGAGCGTCCACTCGTTCACGTACAGCTCGACGTGGGCCCACAGGACCTCGTCGGCCTGCTCCTGGGCGTGGCGGCGCATCGTCGGCAAGCAGGCCGAACGGTGGGCGAGACCCCACTCGAGCGAGGCGCGCACGGCGCGCTGCAGGGCGAGCGCGGTCGGGCGGCCGACGCTCTGCGCCACGCACAGCCCGCCCAGCGCCAAGGCGCCGCCCGCGCGCTGCTCGAAGCGCTGCCCGAGATCGGCCACGAAGCCCACGCCGTGCGCGCGCCAGGTGAAGCGCGCCTCGTGGATGCAGGCGCCGTAATCCGCGCCGCCGGCCGCCAGGCGCGGCAGGATGTCCGCGAACACGGTGTGCTCGAGGCGCGCGCGCGGGGCGAGCTCCAGGAGTTCCAGCAGCAGCGCCGCCGTGGTCCAGCGCCCGGGCGTGAGCACGTGCGCAGCGTGCGCGAGCGGCAGCTCGCTCGCGCGGCCCGGAGCGGCCAGCAGCAGCGGCCCCACGCCGAAGCCCAGCGCCGCGCCGCAGTGCAGCACCCAGGTGCGCTCGGCCAGCGCGAGCAGGGCGTGGGCGCTGACCTTGGAGAGCTCGAGCTCGCCGCGCAGCATGCGCTCGTTCAGCTCCTCTACGTCGGCCAGCACGAACTCGAGCTCGAGCGGTGCCGTCACCTCGCCGCTCAGCAGCGCGTGGAACAGGAACGTGTCGTTGGGGCAGGTGGAGAGCCCCACGCGCAGCGCGCGGCTCACGGCGCGCGCTCCCAGTCCGCGCGTTGCAGGGTGTGTCGCGCGAGCGCGTGCGCCGCGCCCAGCGCGCCGTGCACGTCCCAGCGCGCGCGTTCGCGCTCGCCCACCAGGTTCGAGATCCCGCGCACGATCGCCAGCGGCACGCCGAAGAGGTGACAGGCGAGGGCCACGCCGAAGCCCTCCATGTCTTCGGCCAAGGCCTGCGGATGGCGCGCGGCGCGCGCGCGGGCCTCGTCGCGGGAGGCCGAGGCGCTGCACACGCTCAGCAGCTCGCCGCGCTGCGCGGCCCACAACGGCAGGGACTCGTGCACGCGTCCGCGCTCGTCGTGCCACTGCGCGAAGCCGATCTGCGAGGCCGCGCGCGCCTGCTCGCCGCCGCCGACTCCAACGCCCTCCAGGCCCACGCGCGCGAAGGCGAGCGCGCTGCCCGGCGGCGCGTCGTGCGCGCGAAAGCTGCCCGCCAGACCCAGGAGCAGCGCGCGCGCCGGCCGGCGCGCGCCCAGGAGCTGTGCCGTGCGCGCTGCGGCGGCCACGGGGCCGAAGCCGACCAGCGCCAGGCCACCCAGGGCTTCCGGCAGGCCGCCCAGCTCGAGGAGCCCGCGCTGCTCGAGCTCGGTCGGCACGAGCACTAGTGTCGGAACAGGCACCAGTGTCGAGAGGGTCATCCGGCCGCGAAGGCTACCAGGAGCTCCGCCGGCGGGGGGGTGCTCAACTTTTCCGGGGGATCGACCGAAGGCCTTTCCGCCCCCGGCGGGCATCCATGCGCGTCCCCCCGCTCTTGCTCCTCTCCAGCGTCTGCTGCCTCACGGCCGCGTGCGCCGACCTGCGCGGCTCCGAGGGCTCGCGCGTGAGCACCACGCAGAACGTGGCCTCGTCCTACTGGTTTCGCGGCGTGCCGCGCAGCCTGCAGCCAGTCACGCAGGGCGATCTCGTGATCGATACGCCGCTCGCCGTCGGCGGGAACCTGACCTTCACGACCTGGTTCAACCTCCAGCTGACGAACAAGACGGGCGACGCGGCCTTCCCCGACGGCCTCGGCGGGCAGGTGACCGAGATCGACCTCGCGCTCAGCTATTCGCGGCGCGTCGGCCGCGTGGATATCACCTGGGGTGGGATCGGCTACAGCCTGCCGCAGGTCGCGCCCTCGACGCGCGAGACGTACCTGGGCCTGGGCCTGGACGCGATCGGGCTGACGCACATGGTCACGGCCTACTACGACCTCGACCTGCTCGACGACTACTACCTGCAGTACCAGGCCACGCGCGGCTTCGCGCTGGACGAGCACTGGAACGCGGCGCTGGAGCTCATGCTCGGCTACATGAGCGACTCGCAGGCCGAGTTCTACTTCGGCACCAAGCGCTCCGGCTTTTCCGACCTACTGCTGACCGGCTCGCTGACGTACGCCATCGACGCGAACACGTCGCTGTTCTTCGAGGCCGCGGGCGTGACCGTGCCCGACGACGAGCTGTCGAATTCGCTGCGCCAAAGCGGGCTCGAGGACTCTGGCATGTGGTTCACGCTCGGCGCGGCCTGGGGGCTCTAGTCGTGTCCCGTCTCACACACGGCACCTTGCTCTCGATACTCGCGAGACGAGAGATCGGATGTCACGCGCGGGCCCACGGATCGACGCCCCCCTCTGTGTCAACGTGGCTGAGACAGCCTTCGACCCCGAGTTTAGTGTGGAGGGCAGAAGGATGATCTTGAGTGACGAGACAACGAAGAGAAGAGCCCGCGGCTCCCCGTGAGGGGGGCCCGGAGCGAAGCGAAGGGGCCCCCTCCCGGGGAGCTGCCGAGCCCGACCCCGAGGTCCCCGAGCGCGCGCGGCGCCGGCAGTTCACCGCAGAGTAGAAGGAGCGCATCGTGCGCGAGGCCGACGCGTGTCGGGCTCCGGGCGAGGTGGGCGCGCTACTGCGGCGCGAGGCGTTGTACTCGTCGCACCTGGTCGCCTGGCGCCGGCAACTGCGCGAGCACGGCGTGCGTGGACTGGCTCGGAGGAAGCGCGGCCCGGCCACCGAGGCGAAGCCGAGTGCCCGCGAGCTCCAGCTCGAGCGTGAGAAGAAGAAGCTCGAGAAGAAGCTGGCCAAGGCCGAGCTCATCATCGAGTTCCAAAAAAAAGTGCACGCGCTGCTGGGGATCCCCCTGAAGAGCCACGAGCTCGACGAGGACGACTCGTGAAGGCCGTGCTGGAGACCTGCGGCGCCCTCCCCCGTGTCGAGGCCTGCAGCGCGCTGGGTCTGCCGCGCGCGACCTACTACCGCTCGCAGGCCCCTATCTTGTCTCCGCCCCCGGCCTCGGCGAGCGAAACACGCCCTCGCAAGGCCTCGCCGAGAGCGCTCACCGATGCCGAACGCCGGGTCGTGCTCGAGCTCGTGCACGAGCCGCGCTTCGTGGACCTGGCCGTGCCGCAGGTCTACGCGACCCTGCTCGACGAGGGCCGCTACTTGTGCTCGCCGCGCACGATGTACCGCATCCTCGATGCACAGGGCGAGGTGCGCGAACGCCGCGACCAGCTGCGGCATCCGGTCTACACGAAGCCTGAGCTCCTGGCGACTGCGCCGAACCAAGTGTGGTCGTGGGACATCACCAAGCTGCGCGGCCCGGCCAAGTGGACCTACTTCTACCTGTACGTGCTCCTGGACATCTTCAGTCGCTACGCCGTCGGCTGGATGGTGGCGCGCTGCGAGAGCGCCGCGCTCGCCTCCAAGCTGCTCGGCGAGAGCCTGAAGAAGCACGGGATCCAGCCCGGGCAGCTCACGCTCCACTCCGACCGCGGCGGGCCGATGCGCGCGAAGAGCTTCGCGCTCCTCCTGGCCGACCTCGGCGTCGTGCAGAGCTTCAGTCGGCCCCACGTGTCCGATGACAACCCCTTCTCCGAGGCTCAGTTCAAGACCGTCAAGTACCGCCCCGACTTCCCCGACCGCTTCGGCGGCCTCGAGGACTGCCGCGCCCACTTCGGGCCCTTCTTCGACTGGTACCACCACCGCCATCACCACTCCGGCATCGGCTGGATGACGCCCGCCGACGTCCACTTCGGCCGCGCCGAGACCAAGCGCGCCCAACGCGCTCGCGTTCTCGACGCTGCCTTCTTGCTCCACCCCGAGCGCTTCGTGCGCAACTCACCCAAGCCCGCGGCACTCCCGCAGGCCGTCTGGATCAACCGCCGGCGAAGGACAACCTCGCCGCTCAGTGATCTCACATGCAGGCTGTCTCAGAATCGTTGACAACTACCGCCACGGATCGACGACCCTCGGGTACGCTGGAGGTGGAATGGTGAAACTCGTACGCACGTTCGGTCTCTTCCTGCTCGTCTCTGCGGCCGGCGCCTGTGTCGGTCCGAACACGAGCGTTCCAGCGGTGGCTTCCAAGCCCGGCTGGGGCGGCGTGCCGCTCGCCGGGCGCACGGTCACGAACGCGCGCGTCGTGGAGGCCGCGCTGCGGCCCGCGTCGCCGCCGACGCGCATGGGCAAGCCCGGCTGGGGCCGCTGATCAGGATTCCAGCTCGGTCGGGGTCGGCTCGATCGCCGGGCTGGGCGTGAAGTCGGTCTCGTCCGCGGCCGGCGTCGTGATGGCGACCGTGGGGCTGAGTTCAGCCGTGGCGGGAAGCGCCCCGTCCTTCGGCAGCAGCGAGGGCTGCGCGTCGAGATCGGCCGTGACGCGCGCCTGAGCGCCCTCGTCCTTCTTGCGCGCGCTCTCCAGCAAGAGCTGCACGATGTTCACCTCCAGGTTCTGGCTGTGCAGCAGGCGCACGCCTTCCTGGAAGCGGTAGACGGCGTTGTCGGCGTCCATCAGGCGGTGGAACAGCTCCTGGGTCTGCAGCACCAGCGCGCGCGCAAGGGTCTCGCTCGAGAGCCGTCCGCGGCGCACCAAGAAGCTGCCCAGGAGGTCCTCGGCCTCGGCCGCAGCCAGCAGGCTCGCCTCGAGCTCGTCGGGAACGAGCAGGCCCTCGCGCTCGAGGATCGCGCCCAGGCGCTGCTCCTTCGGGGCGGCGTTGCTGGAGGCGTGCACCAGGGTGCCGCGCGCGAACTCCAGCAAGAAGGTCTCGCCCTGCGCGACCACGTGCAATACGCCGGTCTTCTCGGCGTGGGCCAGGAAGTTCACCAGCTCGCCCACCGCGATCGTCCAGGCGTTGCCCTGCAGGTCGGCGCCCGCCTCGGTCGGCGTCGGACGCTTCTTGCGCGTTCCGAGCAGCTGGTGGAGCAGACCGTGGCGCTCGTCTTCCTGTGCCGACAGGCGCGTGAGCACGTGGCGCAGTCCGTCGACGGCGGCGTCGAGCTGGCCGTACAGGAACGGAGCCAGCGCCCGCGCGGGCAGGTCTTCGACCACGGCATCGATGCGCAGCGCGAGGTCGCGGCAGGCGAGAACGAGCCGCGCGAGCTCCTCGGAGGCCTGTGGTTCCAACCGGGATTCGCGCTCGTTCTGCACCATGATGCTCGGCTGCGCTCTATCGGTCGGCGAGCAGGGTCGCGCACAGTCTCGCGCGGGATTCGCGCGCGCGGCTAGGAGCTGCTGCTCGACGGGCTGACAGGCTCGGCCGCCTGCGCTTCGCCCTCGGAGCGCGGCAGCGCGGCATCCGGTTCGCTGGAGTCCGCCGCCATAGCGTCGAACAGGTCCGCAACCCCGCGGCGCGTGCCCTCGCGCGCCTGGCGCTCCTCGTCCTTCTGGTGCGCGCTCTCCAGCAACAGGTGGGTGATGTTCACCTCCAGGCCCTGGCTGCGCAGCAGCTGGCCGCCTTCCTGGAAGCGGAACAGCGCGTCCTGCGCGTCCATCAGGCGGTGGAAGAGCTGTTGCACCTGCAGTGTGAGCACGCGTTGCAGCTCGGAGTGCTGCAGGCGCCCGCTGCGCATCAGGTAGCTGCCCAGGAGGTCGTCGGCGGCTTTGGCGAGATCGATCAGCTGGGCGAGCTCGGTCGGCTCCAGCAGCTTCTCGCGCAGCAGGATCTCGCCCAGCCGGAACGCGGCCGGCGGCGCGTTGCTGGTGGCGTGCACCAGATTGCCGCGCGCGAACTCGAGCACGAACGTCTCCGACGGTGCCAGGACCCACAGCAGGCCGGTCTTGCACGAGTGCGACAGGAAGCCGACCACCTCGGTGGCCGGGATCGTCCAGGCGTTGCCCTCCATGTCGTAGCGCGGCGCGCTCGGCCCCTTGGGCGGCTGCTTCTTGCCGGCCAGGCGGCTCAGAAACGAGGGGCTCTTCTCGGTGGGCGTGCGTTCTTCGACGCCAAGAGGGCGCAACGCGAGCTGCAGCCGTCGCAGGACGTCATCGAGCTGACCGTGCAAGAACGGTGAGTCGCTACGGGCCGGCAAGTGCGGCAGGGCTTCCTCGAGGAAGCCGGCCAGCTCGCGGCAGCGCAGTACCACGCGCGCCAGCGTCTCCGAGGAGAGGTCCGCGCGGAGTGAAGGGTCCAGTGGGGAGCCCCTGGGGGATCCTCACCTATCGGTCGGGCCGGGCCGTGCGTCCCAACCGCAATCTGGAAAGGCCTCGTTCGAGCGCGCGGCACGGGACGCAGGGCGGAAAGAATGGCGTGCCCCGCGGGCGGCTCAGACGTGGTGCACGGGCCCGCTGCCCTCGGCCGCGGCCAGCAGCGTGCGGCGCACGTAGACCGGCACCATCTCGCGCCGGTAGTCGGCGTCGCCGGGGATGTTGTCGAGCGGGTGACACTGCTTCTGCGCGAGCGCCCCGGCCTCCTGCAGCGCCGCCTCGAAGTCCGCCGTGCCCGGGCGCGTGCCGAGCAGCACCTCGGCCGCTTTCTTGAGGCGCAGCGGGCGCGCCTGCAGCGCCACCGCGCACAGCGCGGCGCTCGCCACCGTGCCGTCTGCGGAGAGGTCCAGGCGCGCGGCGATGCCGAGCAGCGGGAAGTCGATCGAGCCGCGCTCGCGCAGCTTGCCGTAGGCGCCGCGGTGGCCGGCGGGCGTGGCCGGCACGCGCACCTCGACCAGGATTTCGCCGCGCACGGTCTTGTTGTAGATGCCGTCGGCGCTGTAGAGCGCGTCGATCGCGATCCGGCGCGCTCCCGCGGGGCCGTGGAAGACGAGCTCGGCGTCGAGCGACAGCAGCGCCGGCGCGGTGTCGTTGCTGGCCGCGGCCACGCATTTCGCGCCGCCGGCCACGACGTGGCACGCGCTGCCGTCCTTCTTGAGGCAGAAGCCCAGCGCTTGGCGCCAGAAGTAGGTCTGGTTGTACCACTGGCAGCGCGTGTCGAGCATCACGTTGCCGCCCAGCGTGCCCATGCGCCGCAGCTGCGGTCCGGCGACGAGCCCGGCTGCTTGCGCGAGGGCCGGCGCGCGCGCGCGCACGCGCTCGTCCTGCGCCAGCGCCTCGAGCGTGGTCAGCGCGCCGAGCACCAGCGCGCCGTCGGCCTCTTGGCGCACGCCGCGCAGTTCGGCCACCTTCGCAAGCGAGATCACGACCTTGGGCGTGAACAGCTCGTGCTTCATGTTGGGCACGAGGTCCGTGCCGCCGGCGACGAGCTGTGCCTCCTCGCCGTGCTCAACGAGCAGCGCGCAGGCCTCGTCCAGGGTGCGCGGCTGGGCCAGCTCGAACTGCGGCAGCCTCAGCACGACGGCTCCGCCTCGCTGGCCACGCGCGCGGGGCGCACGCTCGATCCACCACGACCCGCCGTAGCCTGCTCGCGCAGCGCGCGCAACACCTTGGCCGGCGTGAACGGCAACGCGCGCAGGCGGATCCCGAGCGCGTCGAAGACCGCGTTCGAGATGGCCGGGATGGAGGGGTGCAGCGGGCCCTCGCCGGCTTCCTTGGCCCCGTAGGGTCCCTCGGGATCAAGGCTCTCGACGATCAGCGCGTGCAGCTCGGGCGTGTCGACCGCAGTGGGGATGCGGTAGTCGAGCAGCGACGGCCCGGCGTGCAACCCGAAACGGTTGACCTTATGGTCCTCCATGAGCGCCTCGGCGAGGCCCATGTACGCCGAGCCTTCCATCTGCCCAGCGACCAGCATCGGGTTCAGCGCGCGCCCGCAGTCGTGTGCGATCCAGCAGTTGGCGACCGTGATGCGTCCGGTCTCCTCGTCGACCTCGACCTCGACCACGTGCGCGGTGAAGGAGTAGGCGGGCGAGGCGCCGATCGTGCCGCCGCGGTAGTCGCCGCCGAGCTTGGGCGTGTTGTAGGCGCCGGTCGCTCCCAGCGTGTCGAAGCGTGCCTCGGTCAGCTGGAAGGCCTCGCGCATCGTCAGCGTACGCGCCGCGCCGCGCTCGAAGGCGCGGCCGTTGCCGAGGCCGATGCGCGCCTCGTCCACCTCCCAGTGCTCGGCCAGCGCGGCGACGAGCTGCACGCGCAGCTTGCGGCAGGCGTCGATCAGCGCGTTGCCGACCATGAAGGTGACGCGCGAGGAGTAGGCCCCGAGGTCCACGGGACAGAGGTCCGTGTCGGCCGCGACCACGCGCACGTCGGCGGGATCGAGGCCCAGCTCCTCGGCCACGATCGTGCGCGCGATCGAGTTCGAGCCCTGGCCGATGTCGTTGCCGCCGGTGAACACGGTGACCAGGCCCGAGCGGTCGAGCTTGAGCTGCACGCCGGCCTGCGGCATCGGGTTCGGGTACACGGGGTAGTTCGTGCCCGTGATGTACATCGAGCCGGCCACGCCCAGGCCGCGCCCGCGCGGCAGCTTGCCGCGGCGCGCCTTCCACTGCGAGGCGCGCTCGACCTCGTCGAGGCACTGCAGGAAGCCGTTCGAGGTCACGCGCTGGCCGTTGACGGTCTTGACGTTCTCGCCCTGGAAATTGATCCGGCGCAGTTCGAGCGGGTCGAGGGCCAGCTTCTCCGCCAGCTGGTCGAGCTGCACCTCGAAGGCGAAGCGCGGCTGCACCGAGCCGTGCCCGCGCTTCGGCCCGCAGGGCGGCTTGTTGGTGAAGACGCGCGTGGAGTCGAAGCGGTAGGCGGGAAAGTGATAGGGTCCGGTGAGCAGCTGGCCCGAGTAGTAGGTCGTGACCAGGCCGAAGGAGGAGTAGGAACCGCCGTCGATCAGGATCTTGGCGTCCACCGCCGTGAGCTTGCCGTCGCGCCGTGCGCCGGTGCGGTAGGCGAGCTTCATCGGGTGGCGCCCGCGGTGCGCGTAGAAGACCTCCTCGCGCGTCCACAGGCACTTCACCGGGCGACCGGTGAGCATGGCCAGCTTGGCGACCACGAACTCCAGCGCGAAGGGGTCGCTCTTGCCGCCGAAGGCACCGCCCAGGCACGGCTGGATCACGCGCACGCGCGCTTCGGGCAGCTCCAGCACTTGTGCCAGGGCCTTCTGCACGTAGTGCGTGATCTGCGTCGAGGACCACACCGTCAGCACGCCGTCCGGCGCGAACTGCGCCAGCGCGCAATGCGGCTCGATCGGCGTGTGCGTCGTGCCGTGGAACTCGTAGTCGTCGGCCACGACCACGTCCGCGCCGGCCAGGGCCGCGTCCACGTCGCCGAACTCGAGGCGCACGTGCTTGGAGACGTTGCCCTTGTGCTCCTTCAGCTTCTGCTCTGGCGTCTGCTCGTGGATCTGCGGCTCGGGGGTGCGCAGCGCCTCCTCTGGATCCAGGAACGCGCGCAGCGGCTCGTAGTCCACGCGGATGAGCTTGAGCGCGGCGTTGGCCGTGTCCTCGTCCACCGCGGCCACCGCCGCGACCTCGTCGCCGATGAAGCGCACTTTGTCGAGCGCCAGCGCGTTCTCGTCCGGCGTCCAGGGGATCACGCCGTACTTGACCGGCATGCACTCACCCGTGATCACCGCGTGCACGCCGGGCAACGCCTGCGCGGCGCGCGTGTCGATCGCGCGGATCTTCGCGTGCGCGTGCGGGCTGCGCAGGATCTTGGCGTGCAGCATGTTCGCCAGCACGAGATCGTCGGTGTACAGCGCCGCGCCGATGGCCTTGGACAGGCCGTCGATCTTGCGCTGCGCCTTGCCCACCAGGCGGAAGCCCTCGGGCCACGGCGCGCCGGGGCCACGCACGTCGCGCGCGCTCATGCGCCCGGCTCCGCGGGCGCCGCGAGCTTCCACGGGTTCGTACCCGGAGCCCAGGCCGGCGCGCAGGGCTCGACGCCGAGCGACTCGGCGATGGCCAGCTCGATCGCCTGCACGATCTGCGTGTAGCCCGTGCAGCGGCACAGGTTGCCGGACAGCGCGGCGCGGATTTCGGGCCGCGTCGGCTGCGCGTTCCGGTTCAGCAGCGCGCGCGCTGAGAGGATCATCCCCGGCTGGCAGAAGCCGCACTGCAGCGCGCCGCAGCGATCGAAGGCGGCCTGCACCGGATCCGGGCCCGTGCCGCCGGCGGCGAGGTGCGCGGGCATCAGGCCCTCGATGGTTGTGATGGGCTTTTCGCCGCAGCTCGCGGCCAGCGTGAGGCAGCCGAGCACGGGCTGGCCTTCCACGAGCACGGTGCAAGCGCCACAATCGCCCTTGTCACATCCCTGTTTGGATCCGGTGAGCCCGAGGCGGTAGCGCAGGACCTCCAGCAAGGTCCAGTGGTCCGGCGCGGCGAGCTCCACGCGGTCGCCGTTTACATGCAGGGAGAGGACGCGCATCCTCTCGGATTCTCCACCATGTCCCGACGGCGAACAAGCCCGCGCGCGGCCCAGCCGGGCCCGGGAGCGAGCGCGGGGGCGACGCCGGCGGAACGGATCGAGGAAGCCATCCGCCAGGTCTTCGCGCCGCACCTCCTGCGGCCACGCGGCGCGCTCTTCGCCCAGGCCTGGCGCAAGACCCTGCGGCTCTTGCGGCCCCTGGGCGCCGTCTCGCAGGGCAACCGCGTGCGCGTGCTGATCGATGGCGACGAGGTCTTCGAGGCCATGTGGGCCGCCATCGCCGCGGCCGAGCGCAGCGTGGTGCTGACCACCTACATCCTCGAACCGGATCGGGTGGGGGAGCGCACCCTGGCCGAGCTAGAACGCGCCGCCGCGCGCGGTTGCCGCGTGCTGGTGGTGCTCGATTCCTTCGGCTCGCACCGCGTGGCGGACGAGCGCCTGAGCGCCCTGCGCGCGGCGGGCGCCACGGTGATCGCCTTCAACCCGATCGTGCGCTGGAGCGCGCCGCTCTCACGCTTGGTGCGCAACCACCGCAAGATCCTGGTGCTCGACGGACGCCTGGCCTTCTGCGGCGGCATGAACCTGGCCGAGGAGTACGCCGGCACGTGCCACGGCTCGGGATTGTTCCGCGACACGCAGCTCGTGCTGGAGGGACCGTGCGCGCGCGACCTGGCGGAGCTGGTGGAGCGCGAGGCGAGCGCGGGCCCCGTGACCCGCGCGCACGGGACGATCGACTCGCAGGGCCTCGGCAGCCTTGTGCTGATCCTCGAGTCGCATGTGCGCCGCCAGCGGCGTCAGATCCAGAAGGCGCTGCGCCTCACGCTGGGGCGCACGCTCGAGCGCTGCTATCTCACCTCGCCGTACTTCGTCCCGCCGCAGCGCCTGAAGACCGCCCTGGTGCACGCGGCGCGGCGCGGCGTGGACGTGCGCGTGCTCACCGCCGGACGCTCGGACGTGCCCATCGTGCGCCTGGCGAGCCAGCACCTGTACGGGCACCTCTTGCGCGCGGGCGTGCGCATCTTCGAGCTCGAGGCGCGCGTGCTGCACGCCAAGACCGTCACCATCGACGGCGTGTACGCCTCGGTGGGCTCGTTCAACCTCGACTACTGGTCCGACCGCCGCAACCTCGAGGTCTCGGTCAGCGTCCTCGACCGCGGCGCTGCCGGCGAGCTCGAGCAGCAGTTCCTGCGCGACCTCGAGGGCGCGCAGGAGGTGCGCCTGGAGCGCTGGATGAAGCGCTCACGGTTCGCACGCATGGCCGGATGGTTGGCGTATCAGCTGCTGCGGATCTGAGCGCTATCAACGCTTCTCGCTGCTCACCACGCGCCCGTCGATCACCACGCCCACGCAGTGGGTCGTGTACTCGAACGGATCGCCGTCGTAGAGCGCGAGGTCGCCGTCCTTGCCGACCTCGAGCGAGCCGACGCGCTGCTCGATGCCCAGCAGGCGCGCGGCATCGAGCGTGATCAGGCCCAGCGCGTCGTCGAAGGAGAGGCCGTAGGCCGCGGCCTCGGCGGCCTCGAACAGCACCACGCGCGCGCGCGGCACGTAGCTCTCGTAGCCGCCCTGCAGCGCCACCTGGATCCCGGCCTTCTTCAGCGCGCCGGGCGTTTCGAGCGACAGGTTCTCGGTCTCGCCGACGGCGCGGAACATGGTCGGGTGCACGATCACCGGCACCTGGGCGGCGCGGATCGCGTCCAGCACCAGGGGTGCCTCGGCGGCGCCGTCGAGCACGAGGTGGAAGTCGAATTCCTTGGCCAGGCGCAGGGCCGTGGCGATGTCCTGGGCACGCTGCGCGGTCACGAGCAGCGGCACCTTGCCCTCCAGCACCAGCGCCAGCGTCTCGCGCCGCAGATCGCGCTCGAGCGGTTCCTTCTCCTCCACGGCGCGCGCGCGCTTCGCCATCCAGCTCTGGGTCTTGACCAGCTCTTCGCGCAGCAGGGCCGCGGCCTTGGCGCGCGTGCCCGGTTGGGCCTTGTCGTCTTCCGAGGTCGCGCCCTCGCCCAGCGTGGCGGCGACCATGGCCAGCGGCTGCAGCACGGCCTCGTCCAGCGTTTCGCCGCGCAGCTTGACGATCATGGTCTGGCCCGAGATCACCGCGCCTGGCGCGTGCCCGGTGTGCACGGTGGTCACGCCGAAGCCGCGCACCCATTCGATCAGCGGCTCGCGCGCGTTGTAGGCATCGATGGCGCGTAGCTCGGGCTGCAGCGCGCTGGAGCGCTCGAGCTCGTCCTTGTCGTGGGCGTAATTCAGCCAACCCGCCAGGCCCAGCGAACTGTGCGCGTCGATCAGGCCCGGCGTCACCACCGCAGCCTCGAGCACCTGCACGCCGGCGGGGAGCGCGACCTCGCTGGCGCGTCCGACGGCGGCGATCTTGCCGCCGCGCACCAGCACCACGCCGTCCTCGATGCGCGCGCCGCCCATGGTGTGCACGATGCGTCCGCGCACGGCCAGGTCTTGGGCGAACGCGGCCGAGGCCAGCGCGAACACGCTCAGCAGGACGCTCGGCAGGAGACGGGTGGCGAGCCTCATCGAACCTCTTCCTCCTCGCCCTCGCAGCACGACAGCGCGCGCGGGCTGCCGGCCCCGACGCCGCCCACCGCGAACAGGCGGTCGCGCGGATCGTTGAGGTCGAACACCTTCTGGCCCTCGACCCAGGTCTCGAGCACGTGCGCGTACACCGACAGCGGGTCGCCGTCGAGGATGACGAAGTCGGCGTCCTTGCCGACCTCCAGGCTGCCCACGCGAGTCGCCAGGTCGAGCATGCGCGCGCCGGCCAGCGTGACCCCGGCCAGGGCCTTGTCGCGCGCCAAGCCCGCGCGCGCCGCCAGCGCCGCCGAGCGCAGGAACAGACGCGAGTCGGTGATCGGGTCGTCGGTGTGGAAGCAAACGTCCACGCCGGCCTCGCTCAGCACGCGCGCGCTCTCCCAGCGCATGTCGCGCGCCTCGAGCTTGCCGCCCGGGCTGTCGATCACGATCAGCGAGCAGGGCACCTTGGCGGCGGCGATCTCGTCGGCCACCTTCCAGGCGTCGCTCACATGGTGCAGCACGACGCGGAAGCCGAACTCCTCGCGCAGGCGCAGCACGGTCAAGATGTCGTCGTGACGGTGCGTATGGTGGTGCACCATGCGCTTCCCGGAGAGGACCTCGCCCAGCGCTTCGAGGCCGAGGTCGCGTTCGGGCTGCTTCTTGGGATCGGGGTCGGCCAGCTTGCGCGCGTACTCCTGCGCGGCGACGTACTTCTCGCGCACCAGCGCGGCCGATTTGGCGCGCGTGCCGGGGAAGGGCGGATCGCGGCGCGAGTTCGTGCCGTTGGCCATCTTGATCCCGCCGGCCGGTGTGCCGTCGGGGTTGCGCATGGCGAGCTCCTCGATCGTGTGCCCCTTGCGCAGCTTGATGTAGGCCGTCTGGCCCGAGAGCAGGTGCCCCGACCCCGGCATGACGTTCACGGTTGTGATCCCACCGGCGCGCGCGCGGGCCAGCGACGGATCGAGCACGTCGATCGAGTCCAGCACGCGCACCTCGGGCTGCAGCGGCTGCGAGCGATCGCCGCCATCGACCGCGCCGATGTGGCTGTGCGTGTCCACCAGGCCGGGCAGGATCGTGCGCCCGCTGACGTCATGGATCACGGCTCCCGCCGGCACCGGCGTGCGCTCGAGCGGACCGACGTAGGCGATCACGCCGTCGCGCACCACCAGGATGCCGTTCTCGATCTCGGCCCCTGCCAGCGTGACCAGGCGCGCGCCCACGAAAGCCTGCGGAGCGGCGCCGTCCTGCGCGCGCTCCTGGGCCAGAGCGTGCAGCGGGACGGCCAGGAGCACGGCGGCGAGGAGCGCGGTCTGCATCGGCGCGCCGGATTCTACGCATCCAGCGCGGGTGTGCCTACCAGAGCTGCTCGAGCGCGCGCGAGAGTTCGTCCGCGGCTTGCTCGGCCTCGGCGTCGCTCGGTGCTGCCGCGGCCGGGAACTCGAGGTACACGGAAGCCACGTCGGGCCGGAAGCCGCGTAGCGAGCTCAGGCGCGAGCCGAGCTGGCGCCACTCGAGCTGGTCCTCGTCGGGACCCGGACGCTCGAGCCAGTGCACCACGCGGATGGTCTCGCCCTCGCGCTCGAAGAGCCGCGACCAGGGGCGATGGGCCTCGACCAGGCGCCGCGCCTCGAGCTCCTGCCAGCCGAGAGCGGCGTAGCACTTCTCGACGTCGTGCGGACGCCCGCTCCAGCGCTGGGCGCGCGCGTAGTAGGCCACGAACAGGCGTCCCTCGGCGCCGCGCGCGTCCAGCACGCGGCGGAAGGCGTAGCGCTCGGGCGGCTGCGTGCCCAGGCTTCCGGGTTCGAGCGGGATCTCCTCCAGGACCTCCAGCGTGCCGATGTGCGCCGGCAGGAGCGCGAGGTCCGGCGCCACGGCCGCGCCCAGGTAGCCGCGCTCGACCAGGAAGGTGAAGCCCGCACCCGCGAACAGCGCCAGCCAGGCGGCGCTCGTGAGCAGCCTCATGCGACGACCTCCAGGCGGGCGCGCGGAGCCCAGCGCGCGACGCTCAGCGCCAAGAGGGCCGCGCCGAGCAGCACCACGACTTGTCCGAGGAGTTCGTGTGCGAGACCCTCGCCGGCCGCGGCACCGAAGCGCGCGATGACCAGCGCCGAGCTGGCGATGCGCACGCCGTTGACCAGCAGGGTGAGCGGGAACGAGCACAGGATCAGCGTCAGCGCGCGCCACGGACCCAGGCGGAAGAGCGCGGCCAGGAACGCGCTCAGCGCGAACAGCATCAGGAATGTACCCGAGCCGCTGCAGGCCTCGGCCACGATCAGGCGCCAGCCCTGGAACACGAGCATCGGGCTCGACCAGGTCACCTCGGGATCGAAGAGCGTGAGCAGCTTCAGCGCCGTCTGGCCCGAGGCGCGGATCAGCAGCGGGTTGACGCGGTCGAGCAGCGGCATCGGCGGCGGGACCATCAGCAGCAGGAGCCCCAGCGCGGGCGCGCAGCGCACCAGCGCCGTTCGGCCGCCGAGGCGCGCGACGTAGGCCAACGTCGCGAGCGGCACGCCGCACAAGGTGAGCGTGAAGATCCCGCTCAGCGTTCCGCCCACGAAGGCGGCCGCGCCCAGCCACGCGAAGAGCGCCGCCAGGGCTTCCGCGCCGGCCGCTCGGGATTGAGAGCCCGAGCAAGAATCCCGCGCCGCCCGCGAGCTCAGCCAGGCGCGCCGTGGCATCGTTGCGACTCCTCGGAGTATTCCTGCGCCAATACGCCTCGTCGTCGCGCCTAGCCTTGCCGTGTCTGGCTGGCTCTCGGCTGGCGGGGGATTCTTGCTCAGGCTCTGGGGAGCGGCGGGCGCGAACTCCGGGCCCGCTCGCCGCTCGCGCAGGGCGAGGACGAGCGCCAGCGCTGGGACAAGCAGCGCGTAGCTCAGGCGGGAGGAGGCACTGGTCGTCTCGAACCACTCGGCGAGGAGCGGCGAGACGAGCGCGAAGAACAGTGCCAGCTCCAGCCCGCGGGTGGCCCGGGCGGGGAGCACGGGGACTACTTGGCTTGCTTGGATTTGCGCCGCAGCAGACCACCGGCGACCGCGGCGCCGCCGGCCAGGGCGATCAGCGTGATGGGCTCGGGGTTGGTGACGGGCGGAGAGTTGCGACCGATGTCGCTGGGGCGGATGCCAGTGCCGCCGCCGATGCCCGTCGCCTGAGCGGAGACGATGCCCGCGGCGAGGGCGGTGAAGAGCGCGAGAGAGAGAAGCCGTTTCATGGGAGGGACTCCGGGGATTCCTTGGGTAACCGGGACGCCGGGCGGTCCGACCAGGGAAGGGGCCGGCTCCAGCGAATCAGCCGAAACCTACCCCGTTCTGCCGTACGTTCTGCCGCGGCGCGTCGGCCGACTCTGCGCGGCGCTCGCGCGTCGGAATCGAAGGCCGGAAACGCCACCGGGCGCGCCCTGCGGCGCGCCCGGTGGCGTTCGACCTCGCAGCTGTCCGCGCCTTGGCGTGCGCGGAGCTGTCAGCGGCCCTTCTTTGGCAGCACCTTGTCCGCCAGCCACTTCGCCACCTTGGCGGGGACGTTCTTGTCCTCCAGCGGCGAAGCGACCTTGGGCGGGGAGATGAATAGCTCGACGTAGGGGTTGCCGGAAGAGGCGTTGGCCTCCTGCGCCAGACGCTCACCCTCGTGGTCCTTCGACGTGACCACGTAGGTCGGTAGGCCAGCCAGGGTCTGGATGTCGGAGCGCACGTCGATGCCGTAGTCGGCCGCGTTCGGCGCGAGCAGCGCCATGCACACGACGTTCTCGTCACCCTTGGCGTGGCGCACCGCGAGCGCGCAGCCGGCGCCGTACCCGACCAGCGAGAGGCTGGTGCTGCGCACGTTGGTCTGCGACAGGATCCAGGTCGCGGCCGCATCCAGGTCCTGGGCGGCGCTCGACCAGGTGCCCTTCTTCTCGACGTCCGAGAGCTTGTCCCAGTCCAGCGCGCCGGCCTTGCTGGCGCCATGTCCGCGCAGGTCCAGGGTCAGGACCGCGAAACCCTGCTTGTTCAGCTTGTCCGCCAGGGGATCGAGCTGGGCCCGGCTCGCGCCGGCATCGTGGATCAGCAGCACGGCCGGCGACTGGGCGGCGGTGGGCTTGTAGAAGGAGCCCTCCAGCGCGACCTCGTCCTTGGCCTTGATGTGGACGTTCTCCACGGCGGGCCCGTGCCCGCCGGGGGAGTGGGCGGAGGAGGCACTCGAGACGATCGGGGCCGCCAGGGCGGCGACCAGGATCAGGGCTGTGCGCATGCTCTTCGGAGGACTGGAGGAGGGGGATTCCCACCGGACGCCTACGGCGCGAGTGGAGCGGAACCAGGGGTCCGTTCGCGGGCGGGCGAACCGGCTTTCGGGCACGGCGGCGGTGCAGGGCTGCGCGTTCCCGAGGGGAGCGGGTGCGGGGGACAGGGGCGAGGAGCGGCGCTCGGATTGTCTCGATTCGCCCAGGAGGTGCAGCAATCTACGGCTTCCCATGGTGCTCGCAAGCCCCTCCTAGTGGCTCGTCTCGCGCCGGCTACCACCGGCGGTTGGTTTTTTGGTCGCCGCGCCGGGCTGCCTAGCCGAGGGCCAGCTGCCGGCGTGCATCGACCTCTTCTCGGTTGATTCGCTCGCAGACTTCATCGATCCGCTCGCTGAGGCTCTGGTCCGCGCCCCCGGCCTCCCGGCCGAGGGTGCGGCGCACCGAGCGCATCAGTTGTAGGGCCATGCGGAAGTTGCGGCAGATCTCGCCCGGCGTGGCGGGGGTGAGCTCCTCGATGGCCTCGAAGGACTGGCCGTCGTACCAGGCGTCGATGGCGCTGGTGAGCCCCCAGGAGGGCGACTTGGAGGGCGTGCGGATGCCGTGCGCGTGCTCGCGCTCGAGCAGTTCCTCGGCCACCTCGTCGATCGCGCGGCGCAGGTTGCCGTGCAGGCGCGCGGGCACGTGCTCGGCCGGACCGCGCCCGCGCTCCTCGTGCACCAGGCCCACGAAGGCGACCGCCAGGGCCTTGGGCGCCAGGCGGTCGAGCACGCCGCGGAAGACGAGCTCGGTGATCACCAGTTCGTACCCGTACAGCAGCCGCGCGACCTCGCCGCGCGCGGTCAGCCGGCCGTCGGGCTCGAGGTAGCCGAGCTCGGCGAGCAGCGCCAGGTGCGCCTCGACCTCCTCGCCGTTGCGCTGGCGGTGGAACTCGCGCGCCTTGCGCGACTTTGCGCGCTGCTGGTACTGGTCGAAGGACTTGTCCCAGGCCTCGAACACGCGCTCCTTCCCCAGGTGTCCGGAGAGGTGCAGGATCGACGAGTAAGAGAGGCGGAAGCGCGACTGCACCGGCTCGCTCTTGCCGCTGAACAGGCGCTCGATCGGCGCGTCGGCCAGGTCGCGCTCGTCGAGGTGCGTGATGACCAGGCCGGCGTCGTCGATGCCCTGGCGCCCGGCGCGCCCGGCCATCTGCAGGTAGTCGCGCGTGCGCAGCCAGTCGAAGCTCACGCCGTCGAACTTGCGCAGCGAGGAGAACACCACCGTGCGCGCGGGCATGTTGATGCCCAGGGCGAAGGTCTCGGTGGTGAACAGGAGCTTGATCAGGCCCGAGGTGAACAGGCGCTCCACGACCTCCTTGTGGATCGGCAGCATGCCCGCGTGGTGGTAGCCCACGCCGCGCTCGGCCAGGGCGAAGAGCTCGCTCTGGGTCTCGTCCGGTTCGAGCTGGAACAGGCGCACGAGCTCGCGCGACAGGCCGCGCATGCGCTCGCTCTCCGCGGGCGCGAGCAGGCGTCGATTCTGGTTGCGGTGCGCCAGACGCTCGCAGTCCTTGCGGCTGAAGGAGAAGCACAGCGCCGGCAGGAGCTCGTCCTTCTGCAGGTGCTCGAACAGGTCGTCGAGGTCGCCCGGCACCAGGCCCATGTGCGGGCGGGAGCCGCGCTTGCCGCGCCGGCCGCGGCGCTGGTCGCGCTGCGCGGCCTGGGCCGCGTTCTTCTTGACCCACTGCAGGCGCTGCGCGTCGAAGAGCTCGCGCCGCGTGCTGTGCAGGCGGTGCTTGAGCGGCACCGGGCGCGTGGTGGACTGCACCACCTCCAGCGCCTGTGGGCGGATCTCGCGCAGCCACGAGCCCAGCTGATCGAGGTTCGAGATCGTGGCCGAGAGCGCGATCATGCGCACCTGCGGCGGGGCGAAGATGATGCTCTCCTCCCACACCGTGCCGCGCTCGGCGTCGTCCAGGAAGTGCACCTCGTCGAAGATCACGTAGTCGACGTCGGCCAGCGCGCGCGGGTCCTCGAAGATCGAGTTGCGCAGGATCTCGGTGGTCATGATGAGCACCTGCGCCTCGGGCCGGATGGTGACGTCGCCCGTCATCAGGCCCACGTCCATCTCGGGCACATCGCGGAAGTCGCGGTACTTCTGGTTCGACAGCGCCTTGATCGGCGCCGTGTACACGCAGCGCCGACGGCGCAGCACGGCGTCGGCGATGGCGTACTCGGCCACCAGCGTCTTGCCCGCGCCGGTGGGCGCCGAGACCAGCACGTTCGAGCCCGCGCGGATGGCCTCGATGGCCTTGATCTGGAAGGCCGAGAGCTGGAACCCGCGCCAGTGCGTGATGCGCGGGTCGGACGATGGGGAAGCGGGCTCGGGCATCCGTCCGCCATCCTCCGCCTCGCGCGTGGCGAAGGGAAGGGCGCGCCCGTCCGCGGCGCTCAATACCCGGCCAGATCGCGCTCGACGCGTAGCGCGCGCAGGCGCCTGAGCGAGCTCGGGAGGAGCTTCGCCTCGACCTCCAGCTGCGCCAGGCGCACCGGGTACTCGCTGTGGACGTAGAGGAAGAACCCGCCTTCGCGGCGGGCGCCGGCGGGCAGCGAGCACTCCTTCGTCTCACAACGCAGGGTGATCTGCTTGCCGTCGTGGGCGAGCTCCATGGCGTAGGCCGAGTCCATGAACCAGCGCTCGATCCCGCCGCGGGCCTGGGCCTCGCTCTCGCCGTCCTGCACCTGCAGCACGTCCAGGTTGACGCCCCAGGCGAAGCGCTCGCGGCGGTCGTCGGCCACGCCCAGCGCGAACCAGCGCGTGGCGCCCTTCTCCTCCCCGTCCACGAAGGTGAGGTCGTAGCGGAGCGTGTAGGGCGGCACGAGGTCGAGCCAGCTGTGCAGCGTGGCGCGCCCTTGGCCGACGAGCGTCCCGCCCTCGACGCGGAACGGCTGGTCGGGGGCCTTCAGCACCCCCCAGCCCTTGGTGGCGAGCACCGGGTAGAGCGTCGGGTCGAAGTCCTCGAGCTCGCGTGGATCGTCGAAGGCGTAGGTGATGCGCACGCGCTCGCCCGCCAGCGTCTCGACCTTGCCGGCCAGCAGCGCGGCGGGGCCGCCGAGCTCGTACTTCGTCTCCAGCCACGCGCGCACGCGGCCGAGGAGTGCGGCGCGCTTGCGCTCGAGCAGCGCCAGGCTTGCCCCCTGGGCGAGCACCGTGCGGGCCTCGGTGAGCAAGGCCTCGAGCGCCTCCTCGGTGCGCGGTTCGGGGGCCTTCGACAGCGCCAGGAGGCTCGCGGCGACGCGCCCCAGCGCGAGGCGCGCGGGATAGTCCGCCTGCGCGTCCGCGAGCAGCGCCGAGCCCTCGCCGCCGTCCTCTTTCACGAGCTTCTTCGCGCGCGCGTCCTCGCGCAGCACGTAGGGCAGCAGCCGCGCCCAGTCCTCGGGGCCGGCGCGCGGCATGGCCTGCGCCAGCTCCAGCGCGTCGATCTCCGCGACGGCGAGGCGCTCGCGTCCCGAGCGGTTCGCCTCCAGCGTCAGCACGCCGTCGGCGAAGGCGAGCACCTTCGCCTTGAACCCCTTGCCGTCGAGCTTGAAGGCGAAGGAGCTCGTGCCGCCCACGAACGAGCTCAGGTATGCGTCGCGCTGCGCGGTCCAGCGGGAGAAGCGCCGGCGCTCGCGCTCGACGCGCTCGCGCAGGGGCGCCGCGAGCCTCGCGTCGGCGTCCGCCGCGCCGAGCTCCTCCAGCGCCGCGCCCGCCACGCGCTCGTCGCCGTGCGCCCACTGCGCCAGCGCCAGCGCGAGGCGCTCCTCGCCCGTGAGGTCGGCGAGGGCGAGCGGCGGCGGCGGCGGTTCCATGCCCTTGCCACCGCGCTTCAGGGCGGCGCGCACGCGCTCGACGTCGATCCGCTCGACCGGGTAGGCGCGCTGGTGCTCGCGCACGAGCCAGTCGAGAAAGCCCCGCTCGATCTCGGCCGCGCCGGCGCCCAGGAAGCAGGCCTCGAACTCGGCCGCTCCGCCGTTGCCGCCGAGCACCGCTCCGAGGTAGGCGACCAGCGCGCCGCGCCGCGCGCCGTTGCCGTCCGCCCACAGGTAGGCGAACAGGAGCGCCGCCTGGCGGTAGAAGGCCTGCCAGGACCGCGAGACGTCGAGCGGCACGAAGGCGGCCGGCGTGCTCGCCTTGAAGTACTCGCCGAGGCGCGCGGGCTCGTCGAGCTCGAGCAGTTCCTCGAGCGTGCGCAGATGCGCGAAGGCGCGGCGCTCGTCCTGCGCGTCGCGCACCATCTCGCGCAACGCGTCGGCGTCCGGCCGCGTGGCGCGCGGGTCGGCCGTGGTGCACGCCAGCGCCTCGGCCATGCCCTCCAGCAGCCAGCCGGAGAGGGGCGGCGGCGCGTCGAGCGCGCAGTAGGCCTGCTGGCAGCCGTGCAGGAACGCGTGGCGCGCCGCCTGCGCGCGCTCGCTCCAGGAGCGCGGCTGCCCGAGGGCCTCCTCGTACACGACGGCTACGCGCAGGCCCGGGTCGTACAGCGCCCACGCGCCGCCGTGCCAGGGGAGCTTGGTCGTGCGCTGGCAGCTCTCGAGCTCCGCGCGCGAGGCGAGCACGACGAGCGCGAAGCGGCGGTGGTCGGCGCGCGGCTCGAGCCTCAGCGCCCCGGCGACGTCCTTGGTGAACACCTCCAGGGTGGCGTCGAGGACCGGCGCCAGCTGATCGACGTACAGCGTCGCGCGCTGCGGGCTCGCTCCGGCGACCTTCTGGAACAGGAAGAGGTAGGGGCCGCGCTCGACGCGCTCGAGGGCGAGGCGCCCGAAGTACGGGTGGGCGGCCAGCGCGCGCTCGAAGTCGTAGGCGGGAGACGACTCACGCGCGGCCTGGGCCGCGGCGAGCGCTCCGACCAGGGTCCAGGCCGCCATGATCCACAGAACTACGCGCACGCCATTCGCCTCCTCGCGCGCCATCCTCCGGCGCAGCTGCGCGCCGCGCAAGGCGCGGATCCGGGCCGGAGGTCGCGCGTCCGTTGCCGTTATAGTGCTCGGATGTCCGTCGTTCTCGCCCCCTTGCTGCTCGTGGCGCTGGCCCAGGACGGCGCCGTTACGGCGCGTGCCGTGTACCCGCCGCCCACGGAGGAGCAGCGCGCCGGCCATGCGCAGATGCTGGCGCTGCTGGAGGACGTGCGCGCCAAGACGCCGCGCCAGAACGCCTATCTGGGCGATGCGGCGCTGAAAAAACTGCTGGAGGGCCGCGCGGCTCTGGAGGAGGGCAAGACGCCGCAGAAGACGCTGGCGCGCTACGACTACGACATCGGCATGAACCTGCTGCGCCTCGGCCGGAACGACGAGGCCATGACCAGCCTGCGCCAGAGCTACGCGCGCCTGAGCCCGCTCCCGCGCGCCGACTGGCCGCCCTTCGCCGAGCGCCTGTGCTACGACCTCGGCGTAGCCGCCATGCGCAAGGGCGAGAACGACAACTGCGTCGCGCAGCACAGCGCGCAGAGCTGCCTCCTGCCGATCGAGGGCACGGGCGTGCACGCCGACCAGGCCGGCTCGCGCGAGGCGCTCAAGTGGTTGCGCGAGGCGCGCGCGACCTCCCCGGACGAGGACGTGAAGCTGTGCGCGCGCTGGCTGCTCAACATCGCCGCCATGACCGTGGGCGAGTACCCGGCGGGTCTGACGGAGGACGAGCGCATCGACCCCAAGGTCTTCGCCAGCGAGGCCGAGTTCCCGCGCTTCCACGACGTCGCGCCCGCGCTCGGGCTGAACGACTTCGACCTCTCCGGCGGTGCGATCCTCGAGGACTTCGACCACGACGGGCGCATCGACGTGCTGACCTCGAGCTGGAACACCAGCACCGCGCTGCACCTGAAGCACAACAACGGCGACGGCACCTTCACGGACCGCAGCCACACGGCGAACCTCGACGGGCTCTACGGCGGGCTCAACCTGGTGCAGGCCGACTACGACAGCGACGGCTGGACGGACGTGCTCGTGCTGCGCGGCGCGTGGCTGTTCGGGCCGCGCGGGCAGATCCCCAAGTCCCTGCTGGCGAACCGCGGCGACGGGACCTTCCTCGATGTGACCATCCACGCCGGGTTGAACGAGGCCTTCTACCCTTCGCAGGCGGCCGGCTTCGCCGACTACGACCTGGACGGCGACCTCGACCTGTACCTCGGCTCCGAGGCGAACATGGAGAGCCCGTTCCCCGGGCAGCTGTTCCAGAACCAGGGCGACGGCACCTTCCGCGACGTGGCCAAGGCCGCGGGCGTCGAGAACGTGCGCTTCTGCAAGGGCGTGAGCTGGGGCGACTACGACGACGACCGCTATCCCGATCTCTACTGCTCGAACCTCGGCGGCAATGAGCGGCTCTACCGCAACCAGCGCGACGGCACCTTCGAGGACAGGGCCGAGACGCTGAGTGTCACCGGCCCGAAGAACAGCTTCCCGACCTGGTTCTGGGACTTCGACAACGACGGCGTGCTCGACATCTTCGTCTCCAGCTACGAGCTGGTGGACCTCAACGCCAGTCTGCGGCTCACGCCGGTCGCGGCCAGCTACCTCGGCGTGCCCTTCGAGGGCGAGCTCGCGTGCCTCTACCGGGGCGACGGCAAGGGCGGCTTCAAGGACGTCGCCGTCGAGAAGAACATCAAGCGCCTCACGCTGCCGATGGGCTCGAACTTCGGCGACCTCGACAACGACGGCTTCCTCGATTTCTACCTGGGCACCGGCTACCCGGCCTACGACGGGCTGATCCCCAACGTCCTGTACTGGAACCGCGCGGGTGAGAAGTTCCTCGACGTGTCGGCCGCGGCCGGCGTCGGCCACCTGCAGAAGGGCCACGGCGTCGCGCTCGCCGACCTGGATCGCGACGGTGACCTGGATCTCTTCGAGCAGATGGGCGGCGCCTACCCCGGCGATGGCTTCGGCGACACGCTGTTCGAGAACCCCGGCTTCGGGAACCACTACCTCGCGCTCGAGCTCGTCGGCGTGCAGAGCAACCGCTCCGCCATCGGCACGCGCATCCACGCCGAGTTCGAGGAGCACGGCAAGCGCCGGCACCTCTACCGCTGGGTCAACTCCGGCGGCAGCTTCGGCTGCAACCCGCTCGAGCAGCACCTGGGTCTCGGGCAGGCCAGCGAGGTCGCGCGCCTCGAGATCAGCTGGCCGAAGAGCGCCACGACGCAGGTCTTCGAGCACGTGGCCGCGGACCAGAGGCTCGCGATCGTCGAGGGCGCGAAGGCGCCGCGCGTCGTGAGCGTGCCGGCCTTCCGCTTCAAGCCGCGCTGAGCTACTAGGTTCGAGAGTCCGCAGCGCCGCGCGCGGACTCTCGGGAGTAGTAGCTCCGGCGCCGCCGGCGCCGCGCCGCTCATCAAGCGGCGAGGAGGGGGAGGCCGCGTGTCGCGGCCGACGTGGGGGAGGGTCTGCCTCCCCCGCCAACAAGAACTCAGCGCGGGCGCAT
>SIAI01000079.1 GCA_009691855.1 Planctomycetota bacterium
AGGCCATCAACCGCGGCGCGAACATCCCGCAACGCGAGGGCGAGATCCTGGAGAGCGACCTGTTCGGTCTGGCGGCCTCGACCGAGGACATGCACGAAGGCATGCGCGCCTTCATCGAGAAGCGCAAGCCGACCTTCAAGGGCAAGTGAGCAAGGGGACGCACATGCAGGACATCGTCATCGTCGGTGGAGCGCGCACCCCGATGTGCGAGTACTCGGGCACGCCCGGGTACGGCAAGCTCAAGGACCTCTCGGCCATCGAGCTCGGCGCGCACGCGGCCAAGGCCGCCATCGAGCGCGCCAAGATCGATCCCGAGTCGATCCAGCACGTGGTGTTCGGCAACGCCTTGCAGACCTCGGCCGACGCGATCTACGGCGCGCGCCACGTCGGCATCAAGGCCGGCGCTCCGCAGGCGACTCCGGCGCTGACCGTGAATCGCCTGTGCGGCTCGGGCATCGAGGCGGCGGTGCAGGCGAGCCACCTGATCCAGCTGGGCGAGGCCACGACCGTGCTCGCGGGCGGCATGGAGAACATGAGCCAGGCGCCGTTCGTGCTGCGCGGCGCGCGTGAGGGCTTCCGCTTCGGCACGCAGCCGCAGCTCGAGGACCTGCTGTTCGCGGCGCTCAAGGACCCGCTGTGCGGCCTGTTCATGGCGCAGACGGCGGAGAAGATCGCCAAGCGCCTTGGCGTTTCGCGTCAGGCTCAAGACGAGTACGCCCTGCGCAGCCACAAGCTCGGCGCCGCGGCCGTCAAGGAAGGGCGCTTCGCAGAGGAGATCGCGCCGGTGAAGATCGCCACGAAGAAGGGCGAGCTCGTCATCGACACCGATGACCACATCAAGCCCGACACGACGCTCGAGGCGCTGGCCAAGCTCAACCCCGCCTTCGGCAAGGAGGGCACGGTCACGGCCGGCAACGCCAGCGGCATCGTGGATGGCGCGGCGGCGCTGCTGATGACCACGGCCGAGCGCGCCAAGGCCGACGGCCTGGACGTGTTCGCGCGCGTGAAGAGCTGGGCCTCGGTCGGCGTCGATCCCTCCGAGATGGGCATCGGCCCCGTGCCGGCGATCAGGAAGTGCCTGGAGCGCGGCGGCGTGAAGCTCGCCGACGTCGAGCGCATCGAGATCAACGAGGCCTTCGCGGCCCAGTACCTGGGCTGCGAGAAGGAGCTCGGCCTGAATCGCGAGCGCGTCAACGTGAACGGCGGCGCGATCTCGCTCGGCCACCCGCTGGGCGCCACCGGCGCGCGCCTGATCCTGACGCTCATGCTCGAGCTGCGCCGTAGCGGCAAGCGCTTCGGCGTGGCCTCGGCCTGCATCGGCGGCGGCCAGGGCATCGCCATCCTGCTCGAGAACCCGCGCGCCTGAGCGCACTCCCCAACCCCCGCCCCGCGATGAACTCCCTGGTCCACACGCGCAAGGATGGCACGCGGGTCGTGCGCCTCGATCCCAAGAAGCGCGTCCTGTTCCTGACCAAGGACCTCGTCGCGATCAAGAAGCAGCTCAACGGCGAGCTCGACCTCGCCATGAACGAGGTCGATCCTTCCGAGCTCCTGGACGACATCAACACCGATGTGATGACGCCGGCCTGGGTGTGCTTCCGTCACAAGCCCGAAGACATCGCGCTCGACGCCTACGCCGGGCTGATGGACGCCAAGGGCAAGCGCGTGTTCGGCACGCGCGCCTTGCTCGACGGCGAGTTCCAGGTGATCGTCAGCGGCCAGCGCAAGGGCACGGGCTCGTCGCGCGAGACCGCGCCGCAGGCCGAGAAGTGGTGCGGGATCGAGCTCGTGATCGCGGCCAGCTTCGCGCCGATCCACGAGCGCAACAACGTCAATCTGGGCCAGCTCATGGCCGGCTACGACGTGCTCGTGCGCCTGCAGAAGGGCGAGGAGATCCCGCTGGCCGAGTTCACCGCGAAGTACGACCCGGTGACGCGCGCGATGCTGGAGGCCGGCGGCCTGTTCCCGTTCTCGGCCAAGGTGCGCGCGGGCGAGATCCGCGTGCCCGTGCCGGCGACGGCCAAGCGGCCGATGACGATGGCCGAGAAGATCCTGGCCTCGCACCTGGTGGGGGCGCAGAACGCGCACGTGAAGCCGGGCGACTGCGCACTCGTGCGCGTGGACGCGGGCTACAGCCACGAGTTCACTACTGCGCAGGTGCACCACTTCCTGGCCCAGGAGTACGGCGCCGACTACCGCGTGACGAACCCCGACAAGTTCGCGGTCTTCGAGGACCACCTGCTGTACGCCGACGGCGTGCCCAAGATGGCGCCCTTCGCGAGCCTGATCGAGACGCTGCGCGTGTTACAGCGCGAGTTCCAGCGCCACACCGGGGTGCGCGACTACTCGGCCAAGAACGGCATCTCGCCCGGCATCTGCCACCAGGTGGCGCGCGAGCAGTTCCTCGACCCGGGCGACTTCGTGCAGGCGACCGACAGCCACACCTGCATGGGCGGCGGCAACAACTCGCTGGCCTGGGGCGTGGGCGCGACCGAGTACGCGGGCCTGGTGCACGCTGGCTTCACGATCGTCAACGTGCCCGAGTCGATCCGCTTCGAGCTCGTCGGACGACTCCGGGCGGGCGTGACGGCCAAGGACGTGATCTTGCAGATCCTGGCCACGCACGCGGTGAACGAGGACACGCTCGACCGCGTGATGGAGTTCGGCGGGCCGGGCCTGGCCTCGCTCGACATGGACGAGCGCGCCACGCTCACGAACATGGCCACCGAGTGCTCGGCCAAGACCGGCATCTGCGAGGGCGACGCCCCGACGGCGCAGTGGATCGCGAAGCGGCGCAAGGGCGCTGACGAGCGCTCCGTCGCGGCCAAGTTCGTGGCCCCTGACGCTGGCGCGCACTACCACGGCGGCGTGCACACGCTCGACCTCGCCCAGGTCGAAGCGATGGTCGCCAAGCCCGGCGATCCGACCTACGGCGTGAACATCGCCGACCTCGGCGAGACGAAGATCGACATCGCCTACGCCGGCTCGTGCACGGCGGGCAAGGAGCGCGACCTCGACTTCTACGCGCAGGTGATCGGCGAGGCGCTCGACGCCGGCCGACGCGTCAAGAAGGGCGTGCGCATGCTGATCCAGTTCGGGTCCGAGGCCGTGCGCGACTACGCCGCGGCGCAGGGCTACCTCGAGCTGTTCGAGCGCGCCGGCGTGGAAGTGATCCAGCCCGGCTGCGGCGCCTGCATCGGCTGCGGACCGGGTGTGTCCGACAAGGCCGAGCAGGTCACGGTCAGCGCCATCAACCGCAACTTCCAGGGCCGCAGCGGCCCGGGCAAGCTCTACCTCGCCTCACCCTTGACGGTGGCCGCCAGCGCCATCGAGGGCAAGATCGTGGCCTATGAGCCGGGCATGTTCCGCGCCAAGGCTCGCGCCTGATTCCAGACGACCTCCCCCCTCGTTCAGCTCATCCAAGCTCTCCCATGAAGACGTTCGACATCGCAGTGATCGGCGGCGACGGCATCGGTCCCGAAGTGACGGCCGAGGAGCTCAAGGTCCTCGACGCTGCCGCGGACGTGTACGGCTTCAAGCTGAACTACCACCAGTATCCGTTCGGCAGCGAGCACTACTTCAAGACGGGCGAGATCTTCCCCGAGAAGGCCTTCGAGGAGGTCAAGGGCCTGGACGCGATCCTCTTGGGCGCGATCGGCGACCCGCGCGCGCCGGTGGGGCTGATCGAGTACGGCATCATCGCCAAGATGCGCTTCGAGCTCGACCTGTACGTGAATCTGCGCCCGATCAAGGTGTTCGACGAGCGCCTGTGCCCGCTCAAGGGCAAGAAGGCGGAGGACATCGACATGGTCTACATCCGCGAGAACACCGAGGGCGCCTACGTCGGCGCGCACGGCTTCACGCACAAGGGCCAGCCCAACGAGGTCGCCACGCAGGTGCTCGTGTACACGCGCGCCGGCGTCGAGCGCGCCATCCGCTACGCCTTCGAGCTGGCGCGCACGCGCAACAAGAAGAAGAAGGTCACGCTGATCGACAAGGCCAACGCCATGCGCTCCCACGACCTGTGGACGCGCACCTTCGCCGAGGTCGCGCGCGAGTACCCGGACATCTCGACCGACCACGCCTACGTGGACGCGGCCTGCATGTGGATGATCAAGAACCCCGAGTGGTTCGACGTGGCCGTGACCACCAACATGTTCGGCGACATCCTCACCGATCTCGGCGCCGTACTGCAGGGCGGCCTGGGCATCGCCGCCAGCGCCAACATCCACCCGGGCAAGAAGGCGCTGTTCGAGCCGATCCACGGCTCGGCCCCCAAGTACGCGGGCATGAACACGGCCTCGCCCGTGGCCGCGATCATGGCCGGCTCGATGATGCTCGAGTACCTGGGCCTGACCGAGGCCGCGCACGCGGTCGAGGGCACGGTCGTGTCGCTGCTGCGCGCCGGCCGCATCAAGGGCGTGAACAGCGGCCTGCACAAGTGCAACGAGGTCGGCGACATGGTCGCGACCGAGATCAAGGCCGCGGTCGCCGGCGCCAAGGGCTGAGCCGCTCCGGCGCGCGGGCGCCGTGAGGTCTCGGGAGCATCGGGCGCGGAGCTCTCCGCGCCCGATGTCGTTTTTGCGCTCCACCTGAGACCGCGCGGAAGGTCGGCGGAACCCGCTCCGAGTTCTCCGGCGCGGAGCGCTGCGGGCCCGTGTTCGTCCATGCGCCGGGCGTCAGATGGCCGATCCGTTCTCGACCCGCGCACGGTAGCCTGATGAGCTCGAGCCAGGACTGGGCGGTGATGTCTCAGGGGTGATGCACTTGGAACAAGGCGGAACGGGCGGTGGAAGCCGGCGCTGGGCGCTGTATCTCGGCCTCGCGCTCACGACCTGCAGCATGCTGCTCGTGCAGCAGTTCCTGACGCGCATCTACAGCATCCAGTTCAACGCCGGGCTGGCCTTCCTGGCGATCTCCATCACCTTCCTTGGCCTGGGGTCGGCGGGCATGGCCGTGTACGCCTTCCCGCGCGCCTTCGCGGTCGAGCGTGTGCCGCGCCTGGTGCCGCTGCTGGCGCTGCTCTACGGCCTGTGTCTGGTGGGTGGGTTCGTGGCCCTGGTGGCGACCGAACGCGCGGTCACGGGCGAGGGCCGCGAGTCGCTGCAGGCCCAGGTCCTGGGCGTGCTCGGGGCGAGCCTGTGGATGCTGCCGGCGATGTTCCTGGTGGGCCTGGTGATCGCGCTCGTGCTGCGCGCCAACGCGGCGCACGTGCACCGTCTGTACGGGGCGGACCTGGCTGGTGGCGGCATCGGCTGCCTGCTGGTGCTGCCGCTGATGAACCAGGTCGGCGGCGACGACGGCATCTTCGCCATCGGCGCGCTGGCCTGCGCCGGCGCGATCTTCCTCGCGCATTCGAGCGGCGCGCGCGGGCTGCGCGGCCTGGGCCTGGCGCTCTTCGCGCTGTGCTTGACGGGGCCGTGGTTGAACCGCGGGCGCGCGCTGGTCGACGTGCGCTCGCACGGCACGGGCGTCCCCGGCATCAGCGATTCGCTGGACGAGCAGCACGAGCTGGCGCGCATCTGGAACCCGCTGTCGCGCCTGGGCATCTTCGAGCTCAAGGACGGCTCCTCGCTCTACGTACGCATCGACTCGGGTTGCCAGACGGGGATTCCCTCGCTGGATCCGAAGTTCGAGGCCGGCATCGTGCGCTCGAGCACCTTCGAGCGCCTGCCCTTCATCCTCGAGCGCCACCGCCGCTACCTCGAGATCGGCGCGGGCGGCGGGCGCCAGATGGTGCTGGCCAAGGCCCTGGGCGCCGAGCGCGTGGTGGGCGTGGAGATCAACCCGGGCATCGTGGCCGCGACGATGTCGGGTTTTCCTGGCTTCGGCGTGGGTCCGCGCATGGCGGCCGATCCGGACTTCCGGCTGGTGGAGGACGAGGGCCGGCGCTGGACGCGCGCGAGCGACGAGCGCTTCGACGCGGTCACGATCACCTTCATCCAGACCGGCGTGACCAGCGGCTCGGCGGCCTTCGCGCTGTCGGAGGCGAACCTGTTCACGGTCGAGGCCTTCGGCGAGTTCCTCGAGCGCCTGGACGACGACGGGCTGTTCTACGTCTACCGCCACAGCGGCAACGAGATGCTGCGCCTGATCTCGATGGCGCGCGCCGCCCTGGGCCGCCTCGGCATCACCGACATCACGCGCCACCTGTACGCGGCGATCAACACCGAGAACCGCACGATCCTGCTCATCGCGCGCTCGCCCCTGAGCGACGAAGAGGTCGCGAGACTCGATCGCGCCTGCGACGAGTTGCGCCTGAAGATCCTCTACAGCCCGAGCGGCGCGCCCGGCCCGCGGCCGCCGAACCCGTATCTGCAGCGCCTGGCGGAGCTGCGCGCGAACGGCACGCTCACCATGGACGCGGTCGCGAAGCTGTACCAGACGGTGCGCAACCCGCTCGAGTTCGAGACCCTGGAGACGGCCTACGTGCGCAGCCCGGATCCACAGGCCTTCCAGGAGCGCTACCTGGTCGACGTGTCCGCGCCCACCGACGACCGGCCGTACTACTTCTTCACCGGCCTCGCCAGCTGGAAGGACTTCGGCCTGTACTTCGACACGGACGGCGTGCAGATCCTGGGCGGCACGGTGATCCTCCTGTTCTGGATGGCGGTGGTCTTCAGCGTGCTCGTGGCGCTCTTGATCCTGGCGCCGCTGGCGTGGAAGAGCGGCGGCCTCGGCAACCGCCGCCGCGGACTGGCCGTGCTCTGCTACTTCTCGGGCCTGGGCGTGGGCTACATCGCCGTGCAGATCTCGTTCATCCAGCGCTTCACGCTGTTCCTCGGGCACCCGGTGTACGCCATCTCCGTGGTGCTGCTCGCCTTCCTGCTGTCGAGCGGCCTGGGCTCGATGGCCTCCAGCAAGCTCTTCGACTCCGGGCGCCTGTCCTTCGGACGCACGCTGCTGCTGCTCGCCGGCGTGCTGCTGCTCTACAACCAATGCCTGCCGGCGCTGTTCCACTCGGATGCGATCGCCTGGCCGGTGGCGGCCAAGATCGTGCTCACGATCCTCCTGGTGCTGCCACTCGCGTTCCTGATGGGGCTGCTGTTCCCGCAGGGGATCCGTCTCGTCGAGCGCGCGGCGCCCGAGCTCGTGCCCTGGGCCTGGGGCGCCAACAGCGCGGCCTCGATCCTGGGCTCGATCTTCAGCCTGATCTTCGCTATCCACTTAGGCTTCACGGCGACCGCCGTGGCGGCCGGGGTGGCGTACCTCGTGCTGTGCTGGCCGGCCTCGCGCGTGCTGCGCCAGTGAGCGCTACAGTAGGCGCGTGAGCTCCGCGCCGCCCTTCCACCTGGCCTTCCCCGTGCGCGACGTCGAGTCCACGCGCGCCTTCTATGCCGGCGTGCTCGGCTGCCCCGTCGGGCGCGAGGCCGAGCGCTGGATCGACTTCGACTTCTTCGGGCACCAGCTCTCGGCGCACATGGCCGACGAGGACCTGCTCGCCACCAACGAGGTCGACGGCGACGCCGTGCCCGTGCGCCACTTCGGCGTGGTGCTGTCGATGGAGCGCTGGCACGCGCTCGCCGAGCGCCTGCGCACGGCCGGCGTCGAGTTCCTGATCGAGCCCAAGGTGCGCTTCGTGGGCGAGGTCGGCGAGCAAGCCACGCTCTTCGTGCGCGACCCGAGCGGCAACGCGCTCGAGTTCAAGGCCTTCGCCGACATGCGCCGGCTGTTCCAGGCGAAGTAGCGCGCGTTCCCGGAGCTCACCCGAAGTGCAGGCGCGGGCGGTCGTCGCTCAGCGAGGCGGGAGGTGCTCCACGAGCTCCTGCAGACGCTGCGCGAGGAGCTCGCCCAGCAGGGCGTGGCCGGCCAAGCCCAGGTGGTAGTCCTTCACCCAGTAAAGAGGGGCCGGCTCGGCTCGCATGCGGTCGGTCGGGTCGAGGCACTCGACGCCCGCGGCGCTTGCGTCCGCGAGCACCCTTCGCCCGAGGGCTAGGTTGAGCTCGAGATCGGCGGGGGCGAGCCCGAGCTCGGTGCAGCACGCGCGCCACGAGTCGCGGTCGTCTTCGTCCACGTCCATCTTGGTGGGCAGGAGCACGAGCAGGAACGCGATGCCGTTCCGTTCGCACAGCTCCCGCATGCCGAGGATCGACTCGGTGACCGCCGCGCGCGCCTCCTCGGTGAGCTCGGGGCAATAGTGAAACAGGTACGCCTGGTTGATGCCCTGGGTCACGGGGCCCGCGAAGCGCTCGGTCGCCCGCTCGAGCCGCTCGTGGTATCCCTCGGGCCGGGGCGGCAGCGGCCGAGCGTCCATGCCTCGCTCGAAGACGAGGTCGTCCATGAAGTCGTTGCCCGCGAACAGCACCGCCACGTAGACGCGCGGTGCCAGCGCGAGGTGCTTGCGCAACGAGCCCAGGTACAGGCGCGGGCCGGTGCAGCCCACGCCGGCATTGATGAGCTCGCATGGAAGCGCCAGCGCGTTCAGGCTCGCTTCGGCGACGTTCGTGAAGCTCTCGGGGTTCCACACCACGCCGGCCGTGTGCGAGTCTCCTCCGACCAGGATGCGCAGGCGCGTCGCGACGGCTTCCGTTGGCTCGTCCTCGTTGAAACCCTGCGCGTTGATGCGGCGGAGGATCGAGCCCGAGGGATGCTCGGTCCAGGGGAACTTGCTCCGCCAGCTCGGCTCGTTCAGCTCGCCCGCGACGGGATCCAGGACGAGGCGCGCGTGCCTGCCCAGGGTCTCCTCGAGCCGCGCGAGGTCATAGCCTTCGAGCGGCGGAGCGGAGCGGGCGGGGGGCTCCAAGCGTGTGCAGGAGAAGCCCGAGGCGAGCGCGCTCAGGGCGACCGCAGAGAGGACCAGCCGGCGCCCGCCACGGGTCCGAGGCGCGCTCCTGTTTGCGCGCGGTCGAACATGCGACGCGCCTCGCGGAGCGGATGGTGCCCGGGACTGGATTCGAACCAGCATGGTGTTACCCGCTAGCACCTCAAGCTAGTGCGTCTGCCAATTTCGCCACCCGGGCACGGTGAGGTTGGATGGATCGCTCCACCCGCGGGGGCGGGGAGTGTAGTGAGCGTTCCTGGCCCTGGCAAGGGCTCGCGCGGGTGCATTGAGCTGGCCCCGCGGGAGCGCTACGGTTCGCGGCCCACGAGCCCCTTTCCCTCGATCCGGAGCAGTCCATGAAGGCCCCGCGCGGCAACGCCCTGATCGGTCAGTCCGGTGGACCGACCTGCGTCATCAACCAGAGCCTGGTCGGCATCGTCGAGGCGGCCAAGGCCTCGAAGAACATCACCCGCGTCTTCGGCGCGCTGCACGGCATCAAGGGCATCCTCGAGGGGAAGCTGATCGACGTCGGCAAGGAGTCCAAGGAGACGCTCGAGGGCGTCGCCCGGACGCCCTGCGCGGCGCTGCGTTCGGTGCGCAAGAAGCCGACGCGCGAGGAGTGCCAGCAGGCTCTGGCGCTCTTCAAGAAGCACGACATCCGCTACTTCTTCTACATCGGCGGCAACGACTCGGCGGAGACCACGCACATCTTCAACGAGCTCGCCGTGGCCGAAAACTACGACGTGCACGTCTTCCACGTGCCCAAGACGATCGACAACGACCTGCGCGTGAACGACCACTGCCCGGGCTACGGCTCGGCGGCGCGCTTCGTGGCCCAGGCGATGATGGGCGACAACCTCGACAACCGCAGCCTGCCGGGGATCAAGATCGACATCGTCATGGGCCGCAACGCGGGCTGGCTCACCGCCGCGAGCGTGCTCGCGCGCGTGCACCCCGACGACGGGCCGCACCTCGTGTACGTGCCCGAGAAGGTGTTCTCGCTCGAGCGTTTCGTGGCCGACGTGGAGCGCGTCTACAAGCAGCACGGTCGCTGCCTGGTCGCCGCCTCCGAGGGCATCCACGACGCCGCCGGCAAGACGCTCGTGGACAGCAAGGAGAAGGACTCGCACGGCAACGCGCAGCTCTCCGGCTCGGGCGCGCTGGGCGACTTCCTGGCCGCGCACCTGAAGCAGAAGCTCGGCGACAAGCTGCGCGTGCGCGCCGACACCTTCGGCTACCTGCAGCGCTCCTTCCCCGGCGTGATCTCGCCCAGCGACGCCAAGGAAGCGCGCCAGGCCGGCCGCACCGCCGTGAAGCTCGCGCAGAAGCACCGCCACGGCTCGGTCGCGCTCATCCGCACCCCCGGCGAGAAGTACGCGATCCGCTTCGAGCACACCGAGCTCAAGAACGTCGCCAAGGACACGCGAGCGATGGAGGCGAGCTTCCTGAAGGGCGACAACGACATCGACCCGAGCTTCCTCGAGTACGTGCGGCCGCTGGCGGGAGAGCTGCCGACGCCGGTGCGCTTGTCGGACTTCCCCCTCGGGTAGATCAGCGCGGCGGGAAGACGATCTCGGTCTCCTGGCCGGCGATGGCGATGGCGGAGAGAGTCTGCTTCCACTTGGCCGTCTTGCCTTCGACGAGGACGAGCTCACACGGGCCAGGCGGGACGTTCAGGCTGCCCGGGTCTTTCCCGCTCATGGTTCTCCATCCGACCGGAACGCCATCGTGAAGGACCTTGAGCTGGCAATACGGGAGCTTTTCGTCGGCCGAGCGAACGAGCAAGCGCGCTGCCGGTTCGGCGACCACAAGCGTCTGCTCGGCGTCGGACCCGGCCTCGACCGTGATGTTCCGTAACCAACCGATCCGGTCCTCGGCAGTGCTCACGAGCGAGTACTTCGCGGCGTGCAGCTCCGACCAGACTTGGAACTCGCCCACACGCTTGCCCAAACCCATCGGCGCGCCCGTCTCCTCGCGAAGCAGCAACGTCTTGTGGAACTCCGGCAAGGGGATTCCCGTTCCATCGACGACGCGTACCCTCAGAGTTCCTCCGCGCTCCAGCCGCAGCTCCACGCCGGAGTCGCCCGCTCTGTAACTCGCGGGATCCGTGCAGGCGAAGCCAGACTTGTCTGCGGTCAATTCGTACTCGCCCGGCACGAGCGGACCGAAGCGGAAGTCTCCCCTTGCATCGCTCGAGATGAAGGCACTGAAGGCTGGACTCGCGATGATGGCGCCTTCGATCGGTGCGCCGTTCGCCACCACCTTTCCCTCGATGGAGAGCCCGCGGTGGATCTCGAGCTCGACCTCCACCTCGGTCGCACCTTCCGGAATCGAGATGCGCTGCGCGAGCGGCACGATCGCGTCTTGCGACGGGCGTCCACGCGTCCATTCCGGTTCCGGCGCCAGCCACCAGGTTCCGCTGGCGAGTTCTTCGATAAGGAAGCGACCCTCGGCATCCGTTCGAGTGAGGTCGGGGTACTTCTCCGATCCCACCATGAAGAACACGGGCTCCTCATCCGGTTGAGCGGGGTCGTCATGCCGAAGGTGAAGCCACAAGTCCGGCGCGGCGCGGCCGCTCGAATCGTGGGCGATTCCGCGGAGGGTGCAGAGGGCTCCGAGAGTCCACCTGCATTCCCGAACCTCGCCCGGGGCGAGCACGAGCACCTCGGCGCTGTCCTGGTTGTTCCTGTTCACGAGCGCCGGAGGAGTCTCGAACCCTTCCTTCGAACGATCGAGCCGCACATGGAGCGACACCTCGGCCGGCACACCCTCGATGCGGCAACGACCATCGGACTGCGTGCGCGCGTGGCGCACGAGTTGACCCGTCTCGGTCGAGAGGCAGACGTCGATTCCGGGCGCAGGACCGCCGTCTTTCAGGACCGTACCGATGAGGCTGGCGCTGCGGGCCACGCGCAATTCCACCTCGTGTGCAAGTTCGGAATGGCGCTGCACGACCGGCAAGTACGCGGACACGAAGCCCGGGGCGCGGACACGCACCATGGTGTGCTCCGACGATGAGGAGAGAACGGCGAACCGGCCCTCGGCGTCCGTCGTCGTCTGCGCTAACTCGCGAACCACGCGCGAGTCCTGGTAGATCGGCCACGGTACGCCCCACGACTCGCCCTGGAACAGCAGCACCTCCGCGCCCGCGATGGGTGCACTCGAACGTTGGTCGAGCACGCGGCCGAGAAAGCGTGCGGCCTCGTCGCCGGTCGGGATCTCGATCCGCAGCGTGCGCTCCTCGTCGTCGGCGAGCTCCGCGACCTCGACCTCCTTGCGAGCCTGCAGCATCGCGCCCCACGACACGTGAAGGAGATAGGCTCTCGCTCGCAGGTGGAAGCGCACGAGGCCGTCCGCGCCGGTCCTCGGGATCTTTCCGAGCTCGCCTTCGAGGGCCGGAACGATGTCTCCTCTGTCGCTCAGCACGCCGGCCCTCGTGATGGCGACCTGGGCGCCGGCCACGGGCGCGCCGGTGTCCGCGCTGCGCACCTCGACCCACAGCGTCGCCTCGCCCGGCGTGAGGCGACGCTTCTTCTCCGGCGGCGCAGTCGCGGCGAGCGGCTCGCGTGCGGAGTCGCTAGACTCGGCGAGCGCGGGCGCGCTCACCGGCTCCGGCTCCGCCACGACGGTCGAGCGCGCTTCCGGTGCGGGCTCGACCGGGAGCGCCGCTTGCTGTGCGGTCTGCGGCGCGAGTGCCGCGCGCCAGCCGAGCCAGCACGCCAGCGCCAACGCGAGCACGCAGGCGAGTCGACGGACCATCTCGACAGGATATGCGAACAGACGACCAGACGCCGTCGGCGCCGCAGGCGTGTCCTCCCTTTCGCCGCTCGCGGTCGCAGGACAGAATCGGATCCGTGACAGGGGAGCGGGTGAAGCGCGTGGCGACGGGCCTGTGGCTCGCGGTACTGGCGTTGGCCGGCGGCGGCGCGCTCGCGGCGCAGGACGGCAAGCTCGACGACGTGCGCGACGCGGTGCGCGACGGGGACGACCACGAGCACGGGGACGAGCACGATCACGACTACGACGACGACTACGACTGGGAGGACGCGCTCTTCGAGGCCGTCGAGGACGACTGGTTCGGCGAGAACGTCGGCGGCGCCTTCGCGTTCCTGGTGCTGCTGCCCTTCCGCGGGCCACGCGAGGGGCTAGCGGACGAGGGCTTCGCGCCGGCGCGCTTCCAGGAGTATCCGGGGCGCCGCGGACCCGGCTACTGGCTCGCGCCCGAGGACGTGCACGTCGACAAGCGCTGGTCCTTCCGGCCGCGCGCCGAGCTCGGCAGCGACTTCGACGACCTGGAGCGCACCGGGCTCGCGCTCGAGCTCGAGCACGAGAACCGCTTCGGCCTCGACCTCGCCTGGAGCCGCTTCCGCGAGGACCTGGGCGCGGTCACGGACGAGCTCGACCTCGCCGACGCGAACCTTGTCTTCCGCTTCGCGCAGGGCCCGCGCGCCGCGTTTCGCGCCGGGCTCGGCGTGAACTACCTCAACGACTCCTTCGGCGAGGACTACGGCTTCAACTCGACCTACGCGGCCACGTTCCTGCCGGCGGAGCGCGTCACGCTCGGCTTCGAGGGCGACCTCGGCACGCTGGGCGACGCGACCCTGCGCCACGTGCGCGCCTCGCTCGGGTTCGTGCTCGAGCGCTTCGAGCTCTACGCGGCGTACGACGCGTGGGGCCTCGATTCGGCGGAGCTGGACAGCTTCAGCCTGGGGTTGCGGGCTTGGTTCTGAGCCGCTTACCCGCCCCAGGCGGGCCTGGTCAGGAAAGAGCAGGCTGCCCAGGTCCCCTGCTCTTCTATTTGTCGGCCGCCCAAGACTCCTGGAGTGGAGGAAAGCGCACCGCGGAGACGCGGAGAGCGCGGAGACTCGCGGAGAAGGAAAGAGCATGGGCCTCCGGTGTTCAGCCGGCTGGAATCCGA
>SIAI01000028.1 GCA_009691855.1 Planctomycetota bacterium
TTGGCGCGCAGCGCCGCCAGTTGCGTCTCGTGCACCGGCAGTTCGCTCACGAGCGCCTGCGCCCGTGCCAGCCAGGCCTCGTACGGCGCGAGGTTCTGAGGTTGCGCGGGCCACAGGCGGTCGGCCTCGGCCACCAGGTCTTCGAGCTTCTGCATGGCCGAGAGCCGCAGCACCTCGTCGGCGCGCTTCGTGGCGGCCTGCGCCTCGCGATCGGCGCGCTCCGTCTCCAGCTCGGCCGCGGCGCGCCGCTTCTCCGACTCGCCCGTCGTCGCCTCGAGCGAGGTGTTCGCCTCGGCCAGCTTCGCGCGCTCGACGCTCAGCGCGGCGTTGGTGCGCACGTTGACGAACAGGAGGACCGCGATCGTCGCCGCGGCCACGCTCACGATCGCCGCCGCCGAGCTCTTGCCCGGATTGCGCCGGATCCACTTGAGGCCGCGATCGAGCGGCGTCGGCGGCGTGGCGTGGATCGGCTCGTGCGCGAGGAAGCGCCGCAGATCCGCGGCGAACTCCTGCATCGTCTGGTAGCGCCGTTCGCGCTCCTTCTCGAGCGCGTGGTTGGCGATCACCGCCAGATCGCGCGGGACCTTCGAGCGGATCGTGCGCGGGTCGGGCGGGTCCTTGGTCACGATCTGCTCGGCCACCTGCTGCGTCGTGTCACCGACGAACGGCCGGCGCAGCGCCAGGAGCTCGTACAGCACGACCCCCAGCGAGAAGATGTCCGTGCGGTGGTCGAGGCCCATGCGCTTCGCCATCGCTTGCTCGGGGCTCATGTAGAGGTACGTGCCCGCGAAATCGCCCGTCACCGACAGCGCCGTCTCGTCCGTGATGCGCGCCAGACCGAAGTCGGTCACCTTCGGATGGTCCTGGCTCGTGATCAGCACGTTCTGCGGCTTGAGATCGCGGTGGATCACGCCTGCGTCGTGCGCCGTTTGCATGGCCTCGGCAACCTCGGCCACGAAGCGTGCCACGTGCCGGTCGTAGCCCGCTGGCAGCTCCTCACCGCGTGCCACCTCGTCCAGAAAGTCCTTGAGCGTCCAGGTGCCGCCCACGAGCTCCATGGCGATCCACGCCAAGCCATCCGCCTCGCCGTGGCCGTAGACGGAGACGATGCCCGCATGCGAGAGCCGCCCGCCCGCGCGCGCCTCACGCGCGAAGAGCTCGAGCTGGTGCGCCGTCACGCGCTCCGGGCGTACGAACTTCACGGCCACGCGCCGCTTCAGCGCGAGCTGCTCCGCCTCCCACACCTGGCCCATCCCGCCCTGACCGATCAGCGCGACGAGCTTGAAGTCGCCGACGGTCCTGCCAGCCGCGAGCCCCTGCGCCGGCTGGGGCCTCGCCTCCCCACCCTTGCGGCGGAAGAACGAGAGCGAGCCCCCTTCGGGCTGGTCCTTCTCGGTCAGCGCCATTCCAAGGACCAGCGTACTCTGCCCGCGGCTCGCGCCGGCACTACTGCGCGTCTCCGTCGGCGAACCCGACCTGCTCCAGCACGGTCTTCTCGTCGTTGTGCGAGTGCGTGAAGCCGAGGCGCCGCTCCTCGACGACCGTCGGCGCGGCGCGGAAGGCGACGATGTACGCGCGGCGCCAGCCGGAGGTCGAGTTGCCGCCGGAGCCGTGCAGCACGCGCTCGTTGTGCACGGTGATGTCGCCGCGGCGGATGGGCACGGGGCGGATCTCGTCCCGCGCCGGATCGACGTCGGTGAGCAGCGTGTGCGACTCGCCACGGTCGTTCTTCAGCGGGCGGTGGGGGCGCAGCGGCCCGCGGTGCGTGCCGGGCACGAAGCGCATGCAGCCGTTGGCGAGCGTCGAGTCGTCGATCGCCAGCCAGCAGGTCGCCGTGCGCGAGTCCGGCAGCACGGGCCAGTAGGCCTGGTCCTGGTGCCACTCGAACACCGCGTCCGTCTTGAACGGGCGCTTGGCGAGCAGCTGGTCGTAGTCGATCACCATCCCGGGCCCGTGGAGCTGCGCGGCGATGCTCGCGGCGCGCTGCTCGTAGAGGTTCCCCTGCCAGGCGGGGTGGTACCTGCGCGGCAGCATCACGTTGACGATCGAGTACTGCTCGAAGGTCTTGGTGTAGTCGCCGGACATGTCGCACAGATCCTTGCCGGGCACGACGATCTCGCGCTTCAGGAAGCGGTCGTAGACGGCCTCGATCGCGCCGAGCTCGTCGTCGGAGAGCACGCCGCAGAGATGCACGTAGCCGTCGCGGGCGAAGCGCTCCTTCTCCTCCGCGCTGACGCGGTAGCGCGGGCCGTCGCGGCGGTCGTCGGCGGGGGCGGGGCTCATCGTTGTCCTCGGGCGCTCCATCCTAGCGCCGAGCCCGGCGCCGAAAGGCCTGCGTAATGGAGCTGCTGCTCTGCGCCTGGCCGGGGTTTAGGGGGCCGGTACGACCCACTATCCTCGACCGCCATGCTCACCGCGCTCCTCGTTCTGCCCCTCGTCCTCTCCTCCGGCGACGGCGTGCCCGTGCGCGTCGATAGCCGCGTCGAGCTCCTGACGCTCGTCTTCCGCCTGATCGGCGCAGGCGAGTACGACCAGCCGGGCGCGCGCTCGCCCTACTCGCGCGAGGCGGACGAGCTGTATCAGCCCGCGCTCGAGCACGAGGTCTTCCAGCGCGCGCGGAAGCTGCGTGCGGAGCACGGCATCGGCTCGCGCCCGCCTTCGAGCGCCTGTTTCCGAGCGTGCAGGACGTCATGGCCGCCCAGGCGTACGGCTCGCCCATGACGGTCGCGTGCGAGTCGCTCGTGCGCGCCTGCGTCGTGCGCCACGCCGCGAAGAAGCTGGGCGCCGAGGCCGCCAAGCGCCAGAGCGCCGAGGAAATCGGGCGCGGCTTCAGCTGGACCGGCGAGCTGGCGGCGCTGCTCGAGCAGTACGAGAACGAGCGCAAGGCCTACCCCACGCTGCGCGACTTCGGGCCGAAGCTGGCGGAGTTCTTCGCAGGCGTGGCGGCGAAGGCCGGGCCGGCGGAGAAAGCCGGCGCGCGCTGAGCGCGAGTAGGATCTCGGGCGTGCTCGCCCTGACCCTCGCCATCCTGCAGCAAGCTCCCTCCGACCTCTCGGCCGACTTCGAGGTGCCCGAGGGCCTCGCGGTCACGCTGTGGGCCGAGACGCCGCAGCTCTACAACCCGACCGCGATGGACGTCGACGCGCAGGGGCGCGTGTGGGTCACCGAGGCGGTGAACTATCGCCGCTGGGACGGGCGCAATCCCGGCTTCACGCGCGCGGGCGGCGATCGCGTGGTGATCCTCGAGGACACCGACGGCGACGGGCGCTGCGATTCGTCGAGGGTGTTCGCGCAGGATGCGGAGCTCGTGGCGCCGCTCGGGATCTGCGTGCTGGGCGAGCGCGTGCTGGTGTCGTGCTCGCCCTCGATCCTCGAGTTCCAGGACAGGAACGGGGACGGCGACGCGCTCGACGCGGGCGAGAAGTCGGTCTTCCTCACCGGCTTCGGCGGCCACGACCACGACCACGGCGTGCACTCGCTCGTCCCTGGCTACGACGGGCGCCTCTACTTCACGACCGGCAACGCCGGCCCGCACATCGTCACCGACAAGAGCGGCTGGACGCTGCGCTCGGGTTCTGTGTATCGCGATGGCGGTGCCGAAGTCGCCGACAACAAGCCCGGACTCGTCAGCGACGACGGGCGCGTCTACACCGGGGGGATGATGCTGTCGGTGAATCCCGACGGCACGAAGCTCCGCGTCGAGGCGCACAACTTCCGCAACCCCTACGAGCTCGCGCTCGACCCTGCCGGGAACATCTACACCTTCGACAACGACGACGAGGTCGTGACCTGTCGCGTCTCGTGGGTGCTGCCCGGCGGCAACTACGGCTTCTTCTCCGCCGACGGCTCGCGCACCTGGCGCGCGGACGCGCGCCCGGGGCAAGCGACGTTCGTCGCGCAGTGGCACCAGGACGATCCGGGCGTCGTGACGAGCGGCACGCTCACCGGCGGCGGCGGGCCGACGGGCGTGCTCGTGTACGAGCACAAAGAGCTGCGCCCTTGGTTCGGCGGACAATTCCTCGCCGCGGACGCGGGCCGCGGCACCGTGTTCGCCTTCCAGCCGCGCGCCGCGGGCGCGGGCATCGAGCTCGAGCCGCGCCCGGCGCTGATCGCCTCAAGCGCGAAGCGCGAGACGGAGAGCGCGCGCTGGTTCCGGCCGAGCGACGTGTGCGTCGGCGTCGACGGCTCGCTCTTCGTCGCCGATTGGTACGACCCGGGCGTCGGCGGCCACGCGATGGGGGATCCGAAGTGCAACGGGCGCATCCTGCGGATCGCGCTCGGAGAGCGCCCTCGCGGTGGCCAGGGGCAATGGATTCAGACAGAGAACAAGCGGTGGCTCGATTTGCTCCAGCCTGACAAGGTCGTGCCTACCACGGTGCCGGCGGACCCGCGTCTCGCCCGTCTGCGCGCCGCGCGCTCCCTGCCGCTCGCGGGCAACGAAGCCGAGTTCGCTTACCTCGCCGCCGGCTATGACGGCGCGGACCGCGTCTACCTGGAAGCCTTCGGTCTCGCCTGCGAAGGAAAGGAAGACGTGGTCTACGCGCTGCTCGAGAAGGGACTCGGCGAGCCGCTGCAATGGGATGCGCGTTTCGCCGGCCTCGCGTGGCGCCTGCACTCGCATCTGGCCGTGCCCGCCTTCGCCGCACGCGCGATGGACGCCTCGCTGGCGCAGGACGCCCGCAAGCAAGCGCTCGACGCACTCGCCTTCTCGACGACGAAGGACGCGGCCGACGCGATGGCGAACCTCGCCGTCGCCTCACCCGAGGACCTGCGCCCCTACGCGCGCTGGTGGCTCGAGAACCGCGCCACGAACGACTGGGCGGGCTGGGTCGACGCGCGCGGCTTCGGCGGCACCCTTGCCGACGCGGAGCTCGCCTGGTCGAGCGGCGTCGTGCGCACGGGGCTCCACGAGGTCGACGTCGACGTGAGCGGCGCCACGAAGCTGTGGCTGGTCGTCACCGAGGGCGCGCACGGCAACTCCTACGACTGGGCCGACTGGCTGACGCCGCGCTTCATCGGCGCGCACCGCGACACGAAGCTCCTCGAGCTCGACTGGCTCGAGGAGCGCGCGGGCTGGGGCGGAACCTACGAGGGCAAGAGCGCCGAGGGCGGCGCGCTGGTGGTCGAGAAGAAGACGTACACCGACGGCCTCGGCACGCACGCGCGCTCGGAGATCGCCTACGCGATCCCGAAGGACGCGCAGCGCTTCCAGGCCATCGCCGCGCCCGACGACATGGGTTCCAATCGCGCCGGCTCGACGAACGAGCTCGAGTTCCAGGTGTGGCTCGAGCGCCCGCCGACGCGCGCGCGCGTCGAGCAGCTCGTCGCCGCCGCCTTCGGCCTGCGCCACGGCGCCGACGAGCGCGCCAGCGCGCTGCGCGAGCTCGCGCTCGACCCCGAGGGCGGCCTCTTGTTGATCCAGAAGGCCGAGCGCACCGAGCTCACGAGCGAGCAGCGCGCCGCCGTGGCCGAGCGCATCTTCCAGAACCCCGACCTCGGCGTGCGCGCGCGCGCCAGCGCCGTCTTCCAGCGCGCCGGCGACCGCCCACGGCCGGCGCTCGCGTCGCTGCTGGCGCTGAAGGGCGACGCCACGCGCGGCCGCGAGCTCTTCCTCGACCCGCGCGCGCAGTGCGCGACCTGCCACGCCTTCGAGCTCGGCGGCCGCCGCCGGGGCGGCGACGTCGGCCCCGAGCTCACGGGCGTGCGCGCCAAGTTCGCCGCCGCGCAGGTCTTCGACGCGATCCTCAACCCGAGCGCCGAGATCGCGCACGGCTTCGAGACCTGGCGCATCGAGACGCAGGAGGGCGAGCTCGTCTCGGGCTTCCTCCTCGCCGACGGCGCCACCGTGATCCTGAAGGACACGCAGGGCAAGCGTCACGCGCTCGCCGCGCGCGACATCGCCGAGCGTACGCCCGAGACGCTCTCGGTCATGCCCGACGGCGTCGCCGCCGGGCTCTCGGATCAGGAGCTCGCCGACCTGGTCGCCTTCCTGCGCGACGATCCGACGCGCGCGCCCGAGTTCGGCCCAGAGGTGGCGCTCTTCGACGGCAAGTCCTTCGCCGGCTGGACCTATCTCCTCGACGCGCCCGGCGCGACGTTCGCCGACGTGTGGTCCATCCACGACGGCGCGATCGTGTGCAAGGGCAACCCGGTCGGGTACCTGCGCACCGAGGCCGAGTTCACGAACTTCGAGCTGACCCTCGAGTGGCGCTTCGACCCCGCGCTCGGGCCCGGCAACTCGGGCGTCCTGCTGCGCAGGGTCGGGGCCGACAAGGTCTGGCCGAAGAGCATCGAGGCCCAGCTCCAGTACCAGAACGCCGGTGACATCTGGAACATCGACGAGGTCCCGATGGCCGTGGACGAGGAGCGCACCGACGGCCGCCACACCGCGCGCCGCGCGCCGTGCGCGGAGAAGCCGCTCGGCGAGTGGAACCGCTATCGCATCCGTCTGGACCACGGCGCGCTCACGCTGGAGGTGAACGGCGTCGTGCAGAACACGGCCTCGTGGTGCCAGGAGGTCGCGGGCAACATCTGTCTGCAGTCGGAGGGCGCGGCGATCGAGTTCCGCGAGGTGAAGCTGCGGCCGATCCTCAACTGAACGCCTTGCGCGGAACGCGCTCGCCCCGGGAGCGCCGGGCTCCAGCCCGGCTCCGGGCTGCGGGGTTGCCGAGTCAGTAAGAGAAGAGCCGGGCTGGAGCCTGGCGCTCCCAGGGGGAGCTACCATCGCGCGCATGAGACGCTTCGCGACCCTCGCGTGCCTCGTGCTCCTCGTCGGCGGCGCGCTCGCCGCGCAGAACGGGCGCCCCGCGCCGCAGGGGCTCAGCGCGTACCGCCCGCAGCACGGCGCCGCGTACTTCCCCTTCACGCGCACCAGGGTGCCCGAGGCGCTCGAGGAGGACCCCGCCTTCGGCCCGGGTATGCGCGTGAACGGCGCGGGCGAGCTCGATCCCGCGGGCGAGGACGATCTGATCGAGCTGGTGGTCGGCCGTGCGTTCCAGAATGCGACGCTGGTGCTGGAGCGCAGCGGCGGCGAGCTCGCCGTGTGGCGTACGCGGAACAAGCAGGCGGGCAGCGCGCTCACCTTCACCGCCAACCGCTCTGCACCGCTCGACTTCGCCGGCGCCGACGCGTTGACGTTGTGGGTCGAGCGCACCGCCGTGACGCCCATGCTCGACTCACTGTCGCTGCGCGCGCTCGAGCCCGACGCGCTCGTCGATCGCCTCGTGTTCCACGCCTTCCAGGGCCTCGTCGTCGCGCTCGGCGGTGAGAGCCAGGTGCCGCAGGTGCCGGTCGATCCGAACCACGGCACGTTCCTGGTCGCGATCGAACTCTACGAGCGCGGCTACGACGTGCTCATGCGCGACGAGGACGAGGTCGCCGCCAGCGGCGCGGGCCCGGTCTACACCGAGGTCGTGAACGCGATCCAGCACCGCGGAGTGGGCGAGCTGGGCATCTTCGGTTACAGCCACGGCGGTGGCTCGACCTACGACCTGTGCGATCGCTTGAACACCCTTCGCGGGGGGATCGGCACCTTCGCGATCCAGTGCAGCTCCTACGTGGACGGCGTGCAGAACGACTCCGACGTCGACGTGGACATGGAGCTGCGTAAGCCGCCCTCCTCCGCGCACCACGTCAACCACTTCCAGCACGGGACCTTCGCCGACTTCTTCCTGGACGGCGGCGCGGTGCCGGGCTCCGTGCCCGCGCCGAACGGGCTCGACGTCGAGACGATCTTCTGGGGCGTGGGCGCGACGCACTTCGTGGTCGACGACTTCGCGCAGGTGCGCGACTACATCCTGACCGACCTGGAAGCGCGCGTCGGGCGCTGAGCACGAAAGAGGCCTGCCATGATCGCCACGAGAATCGCCGCGCTGCTGCTGCTGACCGGGATCGCGAGCGCGCAGAAGGTCGCACCCGAGAAGCTGCCGGCCGCGGATGCGACCCTGCAGGCCGGGCTGCAGCGCTTGCTGGACGCGCCCAGCGCTGCGGAGCAGCGTCAGGCCTTCGAGTTCCTGCGTGCGAACGCCGGCGCCGCGCACGCGCGCCTCGTGCCGCAGCTCTTCCGCCTCGCGCAGCTGGCGACGGACACGCGCGAGGCGATGCTCGAGGGCGTCGTGCTGGCCGAGCTGCAGGTCCCCGCGGACGACGTCATCCACGCGCTCGTGCCGCTGTTCGACGGCGCGGACGCGGCCTTGCGCGCGGCGCTGGGCGGCGTGCTGAGCGAGTACGAGGAGCGTAGCGGCGAGCACGGCGCGGACTTCTCGGTCTACCGCGCGCTGCTCGCGGCCGGCCCCTCCGACGGCTTCGTGCGCTACCTGCTCGAGACCGATCCGGGCGCGGGCTTCCTGGCCCTGACGCGCGCAGTGCACTGGGACCCGGCCGACCCGCGCGAGCTGCGCGCGCTCTTGTGGGCCGAGCACGCCGTCGCCGACGCGCTGTGGAAGCGCAGCCACGGCTTCGTGAGCGCCGACCAACTCGCGCGCGCGACGCCCGAGGCCGTGACGCAGCTCGGCGTCCTCGCGCGCCATCCGCGCTGGTGGGCGCGGCTGTACGCGCTGCAGGTCGCCGCCGACGAAGCGGGCCTGAGGTCCGCGCTCCCGCTCGAGCTGCTGGCGCACGACGAGAACGCCCAGGTCCGCGAGCTCGCCGCCAGCCTGCGCTCCGCGAGATAGAATCCGCCCACGGTGAAATTCCAGGACTACTACGAAGCGTTGGGCGTCGCGCGCGGTGCCTCGGCCGAGGACATCAAGAAGGCCTACCGCAAGCTGGCCCTCAAGTGGCACCCCGACCGCCACAAGGAGGAGAAGCGCGCGGAAGCGGAGGAGCGTTTCAAGCACATCAGCGAGGCCTACGAGGTGCTCTCCGACCCGGAGAAGCGTAAGCGCTTCGATCGCTTCGGCGAGCACTGGAAGCAGGGCGAGGAGTTCGCTCCGCCGCCGGGCGAGCGCACCATGAGCCGCGAGGACTTCGAGCGTTCTTTCGGCGCGGGCAGCGGCGGCGGCTTCTCGGACTTCTTCTCCAGCCTCTTCGGCGAGGACCTGCGGCGCGACTTCGGCAGCGGCGGCGGCGCGCGCCACGCGCGCTTCCGCCAGCGCGGCGTGGACGTGCGCGGCGAGCTGCACCTCAGCGCGACCCAGGCCGTCGAGCGCGGCAAGCACGAGTTCACCATTCCCGCCGCCGCCGCCTGCCCGCGCTGCGGCGGAGTCGGCTTCGTGGGCGCCAGCGGCGGCCGCGAGCACGTCTGTCCGACCTGCGCCGGCGTGGGCCAGGTGCACAGCGACAAGCGCGTCGAGCTGGCCATCCCCGAGGGTGTGCGCGATGGCCTCGAGCTGCGCCTGAAGGGCCTGGGGGAAGCGGGCGAGGGCGGGCCGGCCGGCGACCTCTACCTCATGCTGCGCATCGACTCCGACGACGCGCTGCGGGTGAAGGGCAGCGACCTCGAGGCCGAGCTCGCCGTCGCGCCCTGGGATGCGCTCCTCGGCACCAAGGCCGAGCTGAGGACGCCGCTCGGCACGGCCACGCTCACGGTGCCGCCCGAGACGCCCGCCGGGACGCGCCTGCGCCTGCGCGGCCAGGGCCTGGCCACGGCGGAGGGCGGACGCGGCGATCTCTTCGCCGTCGTGCGCCTGGTGCTGCCGAAGACGCTCAGCCCCCGCCAGCGCGAGCTGCTGCGCGAACTCGCCGGGCGGGAGGCCGCCGAAGCGAGGCCGAAGCGATGAGCACGCGCCTCGAGATCCACGGCGAGTGGTTCGTCACGCTGGCGACGGCGGCCGAGTGCTATCACGTCGAGCTGCGCACGATCGAGGCGGTCTTCGCGCACGGCCTGCTCGGCCCCGGCGAGCGCGTGGGCGACTCCTTCGCCTTCCCGGAGCGCGAGCTCGACCGTCTGGCGCTCGTGCTGCGCTGGCACCGCCACCACGGCTTCGACCTCGAAGCCGTGCTGGGGTTCCTCGGAGGCTGAGCCGGAGCGGGGTCCGCCGGGGATTCGAGGCGATCGCGGGTCGTGCGCCGCCCGTGCCGCAGGGCGCAGGCTCCTCCTTCCTACCGCCGTGCGCGCTCCGGTTCCGAACGCGCCTCAATTGCCCGTGGTCGTACCCTAGTTGCTTGCTCGACGGTACGATCGCGCGTCGGCGATGTACGCCCTCCCGAAAGTCCGCTCGAGCACCTGGCTGTTGGCCGGGTTCTTGGCGTCGCTGACGCACGCGGGCGGCACCGAGAACGAGCGCGCGCCGGTGCCCGTGCGCTATGGCCGCGACGTGCGCCCGATCCTGTCCGACCGCTGCTTCGTGTGCCACGGGCCGGATCCGGGGAAGCGCCAGGCGGATCTGCGCTTGGACCTGTTCGAGACCGCCACCGCGGCGCGCGAGCACGGTCCCGCGATCGTGCCGGGCGCCCCGGAGAAGAGCGAGGCCTGGCGGCGCATCACGACCGACGACGCCGAGGATCACATGCCGCCGCCGACCTCGAGCCGCAAGCCGCTGAGCGCGAGCGAGCGCGAGCTCATCGGGCGCTGGATCGAGGACGGCGCGAAGTACGAACCGCACTGGGCCTTCGTGGCGCCCGTGCGCCCGAGCGTGCCGAGCCCGCGCGACGGCGGGCGCAACGTCGTCGATCGCTTCGTGCGCGCGAAGCTCGAGCAGGAGGGCGTCGCGCCGAGTCCGGAGGCGAGCCCCGAGGCCCAGCTGCGGCGTCTGTTCCTCGACCTCACCGGCTTGCCGCCGACGCCCGAAGAACTCGCCGCCTACCTCGCCGACGCGGATCCCGCGCGCTACGAGCACCAGCTCACGCGCCTCTTCACCACCGAGCCATACCGGGCGCGCTACGCAGAGCGCATGGCCACCCCGTGGATGGACCAGGCGCGCTACGCCGACACCAGCGGCATCCACATGGACGCCGGGCGCCAGTCCTGGCTGTGGCGCGACTGGGTGCTCGCCGCGTACCGCGACAACCTGCCCTTCGACCGCTTCCTGACCGAGCAGCTGGCCGGGGACCTGCTGCCCGACGCCACGGTCGCGCAGAAGATCGCCAGCGGGTTCAACCGCAACCACGTGACCACCGACGAGGGCGGTGCGATCGACGAGGAGTACAAGGTCGAGTACGCGGTCGATCGCACGGCCACGACGGGCGCGGTGTTCCTGGGCCTGACGCTGGGCTGCGCGCGTTGCCACGAGCACAAGTTCGACCCCGTCAGCCAGGACGAGTTCTACCGCTTCTACGCGTTCTTCAACTCCAACGAGGAGCCCGGGCTGTACTCGCAGGTGCCGGACGCGAACCGCGCGCTCGAGCCGTTCCTGGTGGTGCCCACGGCCGAGCAGGCGGCGCGGCGCAGCGAGCTCGACGCGAGCATCGCGGGCGAGCAGGCCGCGCTGGAGCGACCGGCGCCGGGCGAGGACGAGGCGCGCGCTGCGTTCTTCGCCGAACTCGAGCGCTCGAGCGGGCTGGTGTGGGCCGCGAGCACGCTGAACGCGGCCACCTCGGCCGAGGGCGCGACGCTCACGCCGCAGCCGGACGGCTCGGTGCTCGTCTCGGGCGCGAATCCGGCGCAGGACGAGCACGAGCTGAAGCTGCGCACGAACGCCACCGGACTGCGGCTGCTGGCGCTCGAGGCCCTGGGCGATCCGAGTTTCTTCGAGGGCCGCGTGGGCCGTTCCGACAACGGCAACGCCGTGCTCTCCGGCATCACGGCCGAGGCGGTCTCGATTCGAGATCCCAAGAAACGGCAGGCGCTGCACTTTGGCTGGGCCTGGGCCGATCACGAGCAACCCGACGGCGAGTTCGGCATCACGGCCGCGCTCGACCCAGACCAGAACGGCTGGGCTGTGGACGCGCACCGCGTGCCGGGTGGTCGCGTGGCGTTGTTCCTGGCCGACGAGCCCTTCGGCTTCGCGGGCGGCACCGAGGTGGTCGTGCACCTCGTCTATCGCTCGGTCTACGCGCAGCACGTCTTCGGCCGCGTGCGCTTCGCGCTCGGCGCGCTCGCCGCGGCGGGGCTCGACGCGCTGCCCGCGGCGGCCAGCGACTGGCTCGTGGCCGGGCCCTTCGCGACCGAGCCCAACCCCGCCGGCTACACGGCGAGCTTCGGGCCCGAGCTCGACCTGGCCCTGGATCGCTCCAAGGACTTCGCCGGCCAGCGCTGGCGCTTCGAGCAGCGCTTCCCCGACGGGCGCGTGAACGGCGAGCTCGCCGACGGCGTCAACGTGCACTACCTCGGGCGCAAGCTGTTCGTGCCCAGCGCGCGCAGGCAGACGGTCGCGCTCGGCAGCGACGACGGCTACCGCCTGTTCCTGGACGGCGTCGAGGTCAGCTCGCGCCAGGTGGACCGTGCCGTTGCCGCGGACCAGGACCAGGTCGAGCTGACCTTGGCCGCCGGCGCGCACACGCTGGTGTTCGAGATCGTGAACACGGGTGGTCAGGCGGGCTTCACCTGGAAGCCCGCGCGGCGCGAGACGGAGCTGACGGGCGAGCTCCTGGTCGCGCTGTTGCCGCGCACGGCTCGCTCGGGCGAACGCGAGAGCGCGCTCGCCGTGGCCTGGCGCCTGGCCTTCTCGGCCGACTATCGCGCGCACCGCGAGCGCATCGCCGCCGCCCAGAAGGAACTCGCCGAGCTCGAGGCGGCCACGCCGCGCACGATGGTGATGCAGGAGCTCGCCATGCCGCGCGAGACCTTCGTGCTGACGCGCGGCGCCTACGACCACCCCGACCCGAAACGCTCGGTGACGCGCGGCGTGCCGGCCGCGCTCGGCGCGCTGCCCGCCGACGCGCCGCAGAACCGTCTGGGTCTGGCGCGCTGGATGACGGCGCCCGAAAACCCGCTGGTGGCGCGCGTGGCCGTGAATCGCCTGTGGGAGCTCGTCTTCGGCACGGGGCTCGTGCGCAGCAGCGAGGACTTCGGACTGCAGGGCGAGTGGCCCTCGCACCCGGAGCTGCTCGACTGGCTGGCGCTCGAGTTCCGCGAGAGCGGCTGGGACGTGCAGCACATGCTGCGCCTGTTCGTGGAGAGCGCCACCTACCGCCAGAGCTCGCGCGTGCGCCCCGAACTCAAGGAGCGCGATCCCGACGACCGCTGGCTCGCCTACCTACCCAAGAAGCGCCTCTCGGCCGAGGCCATCCGCGACCAGGCGCTGTACGTGAGCGGCTTGCTCGTCGAGCACCTCGGCGGCCGCTCGGTGAAACCCTACCAGCCCGACGGCCTGTGGCAGGAGGTCGCCATGCTGCAGTCGAACACGCGCGAGTACGTGCGCGGCATGGGCGACGAGCTGTGGCGACGCAGCCTGTACACCTACTGGAAGCGCGCCTGCCCGCCGCCGTCCCTGCTGACTTTCGACGCACCCACGCGCGAGTTCTGCACGATCCGCCGCGCCTCGACGAACACGCCGCTGCAGGCGCTGGCGCTGTGGAACGACGAGCAGTTCGTGGAGGCCGCGCGCGCGCTGGCCGCACGCACCCTGAGCGAGCCCGCGGCCGACGAGGGCGCGCGCCTGGCGCGGCTCTTCACGCGCTGCGCGGCGCGCGCGCCCGCCGCGGACGAGCTTTCCCTGCTGGCGCGTACGCTGGCCGAGTTCCGCGCGCGCTACGCGGCCGCGCCCGACGACGCGCGCGCGCTGCTCGAGGTGGGCGAGAGCATGACACCCGCCGAGCTCGATCCGGTCGAACTGGCCAGCTGGACGCTGCTCGCCAATGCACTGCTCAACCTGGACGAGGTCTTGACGCGCGGCTGACCATGGAACCCACAAACCCGCTCTTCGATCTGGGCCTGACCTTGACACGCCGGCGCTTCTTCGCGCGCAGCGCGGGCACGCTGGGCGCTGCGCTGGGCACGAGCGCGCTCGGGCACTGCCTGGGCCTCGACCCGGTCACTGCGCTGGCGCCGCGCGCGCGGCGCGTCATCTACATGCACATGGAGGGCGCGCCCTCGCAGATCGACCTGTGGGACCACAAGCCCGAGTTGCGCGCGCGCTTCAACCAGGACCTGCCCGACTCGATCCGCCAGGGCCAGCGCCTGACGGGCATGACCTCGGGCCAGACGCGCTTCCCGGTCGCGCCCTCGATCTTCAAGTTCACGCGCTACAAGAACAACCAGGACGGCGTGTGGATCAGCGAGCTCATGCCCTTCACCGGCAAGGTGGCGCACGAGCTGTGCTTGATCCACTCGATGCACACCGAGGCCATCAACCACGAGCCCGGCATCACCTTCTTCCAGACCGGCAACCAGCAGCCAGGCCGACCCTCGTTCGGCGCCTGGTGCAGCTACGGCCTGGGCAGCATGAACCAGAATCTGCCGGCCTTCGCGGTGATGATCACGCAGGGCAAGGGCAACATGCAGGCGCTCTCGGCGCGCTTCTGGGGCTCGGGTTTCCTGCCCAGCGAGCACCAGGGCTGCAAGCTGCGCTCGGCCGGCGATCCGGTGCTGTATCTCGAGGATCCGCCGGGCGTCACGCGCACGGATCGGCGCCACATGCTGGACCTGGTGAGCGCACTGAACGAGCGCGAGGCCGAGCGCTCGCTCGACCCCGAGGTGCGCACGCGCATCGCGCAATACGAGATGGCCTATCGCATGCAGATGTCGGTGCCCGAGCTGACCGACTTCCGCGACGAGAGCGAGGAGACGCTGGCGCTGTACGGGCCGGAGGTGCGCACGCCCGGCTCCTTCGCGGCCAACTGCTTGCTCGCGCGGCGCCTGGCCGAGCGCGGCGTGCGCTTCATCCAGCTGTACATGCGCGGCTGGGACCAGCACGGCAACCTCCCCGGCGAGATCCGCCTGCAGGCGGCGGCGGTCGATCAGCCGCAGGCGGCGCTGCTCACCGACCTGCGCCGGCGCGGGCTGCTCGACGAGACGCTGGTGCTGTGGGGCGGCGAGTTCGGGCGCACGGTGTACTCGCAGGGCGAGCTCTCGACCACCAGCTACGGCCGCGACCACCATCCGCGCTGCTTCAGCGTGTGGGCCGCGGGCGGCGGCATCCGTCCGGGCGTGAGCTACGGCAAGACCGATGAGTACAGCTACAACATCGTCGAGAACCCGCTGGCCGTGCACGACCTGCACGCGACGCTCTTGCACTGCCTCGGCCTGCAGCACGACAAGCTCGTCTACCGCCACCAGGGCCGCGACTTCCGCCTGACGGACGTGTTCGGGCGCGTGGTGCCGGAACTCTTGGCGTGAGTCCGATCCTGCAAGTCTTCGGGCGTCTGCACCCGCTGCTCCTGCACCTGCCGATCGGGTTGCTCTTCGGCGCGCTGTTGCTCGAGCTCTTGACCTCGATGGGCATGCTCCAGCGTCGCGCCTTCGCGCTGTACCTGTGGGGCGCCGCGCTCAGCGCGTGCCTCACGGCCTCGGCGGGCTGGGTGCTCGGACACGAAGAGGGTTACGACGCCGCGACGCTGGAGCGCCACGAGCAGCTCGGGATCGCGCTCGCCGCGCTCGCGCTGGTCGCGGCGTTGCTGCACGATCCGAGCGGACGCTCCCGCCTGCGCCTCGGGCTCGCGCGCGCGTGCCTGCTGGCGAGCTGTGCGTTCTTGCTGCCCGCGGGGCACCTAGGCTCTACGCTCACACATGGCGACGACTGGCTCGACGGGCCGCGCCCGCGCGCGCTCGAGGTCGTGCCGGTGACGGCGCAGGTGAGCGGCGACATGGCTGCGACGGTGGGGGCGCCGGACAGCGCGGCACCGAGCCCGGTGGCGCAGCCCGAGACCTACGCCGAGGTCGTCGCGCCGATCTTCGCCGAGCGCTGCGCGAGATGCCACGGCGCGAAGAAGCACAAGGGCGGGCTGCGCCTCGACTCGCCCGCGGGTCTGCTGGCCGGCGGCGAGGACGGGCCCGTGCTCGTGCCGGGCGATGTCGCGGCGAGTCCGCTATTGCTGCGCGCGAGGCTGCCGCTGGAGCACGAGGACCACATGCCGCCCGAGGGCAAGCCGCAGCCGACGGCCGCGGAGCTGGCGGCGCTCGAGAGCTGGGTTGCTGCGGGCGCGCCGTTCGGTTCGGCGAGCCGCGCCGCGCCGGCAGCGGCGCCCATTGCGGAGGCCACGCCCGTGGATGCGCCCACGAAGACGGAGGGCGCGAAGGCGCACGCCGAGGCGGCGAACGTCCAGCGCGTCGCGGCTCTGGCGGCGCTCGACGCGGCCTTCGTGCACCACGAGCCGGTGCAGGCCGGCGCGAACGGGCTCGTGCTCGACGTGGCCGCGGTCGCGCCGAGCTTCGGCGACGCCGAGCTGGAGCGCCTCGTCGTGCCGCTGGCCGCCGACGTGGTCGAGCTGGTGCTGGCGCGCAGCGCGGTGGACGACGCGGCGCTGAGCTCGATCGCGCGCTTCCCGGCGCTCGTGCGCCTCGACCTGCGCGCCACGCAGGTCACCGACGCGGGCCTCGCCGCGCTGGCCGGCCACGCGACGCTGGCGGAGCTCGTCCTGGCGCAGACGAAGCTCTCCGACGCCTCCGTGGACGTGCTGCTCGGCCTGCCGCAGCTCGCCAAGGTCGCGCTGTGGAACTCGGGCGTGAGCCCCGCCGGCCTGGCGCGCCTGCGCGCGCGCGCCGGCCTCGTCGTGAACGCCGGCGACGAGCCGCCCGCCGAGCCGCTGGAGAGCGAGGGCGAGCTCGCCTTCAGCAGCGAGCGCGCGCTGCCCGGCGCGGAGCTCGTGCCCGAGAGCCTGCGTCCGATCAACGCCACCTGCCCGGTCTCCGGCAGCCCGGTGAACCCGAAGTACGCCGTGCTGCACGAGGGCCGCGTGATCGGCTTCTGCTGCCCGAACTGCCCCAAGGAGTTCTGGACCGATCCGGCCAAGTTCGCGGCGAAGCTGCCCTGACTCGAACTCGCTGCCTTGCGGAGCGCCTCAGCGCGCTGTCTGCGCCGCCTTGCGCGCGGCGAGGCTGGCGATCCAGGCCTGCTCGAGCGGCCGGATCAGCGCGTTGCCGTTCGTGCCGTTGGTCAGGATCACGAGCGCGTCGCCGCTCTCCGGGGCGAGCACGAGCTGCGCCATCCAGCCCTGGTTCGCGCCGCCGTGACCGACGAGGTGCACGCCTTGCTCATCACGGATCTCGTAGCCCAGGCCGTAGCCGCTCGAGGCCGGCGCGGGCGACTGCATGAGCTCGATCGTGGCCGGCTCCAGCACGGGATTCGCTCCAAAGCGGGCCAGTGAGGCGATGGCGAAGCGCGCGAGGTCTTCGGGCGTGGTCTGCAAGCCAGCGGCGGCGAGCTCCGCGAAGGCGGGGCCGCCGCTCGTCAGCGGCTGGCCGCGCTCGTCGTAGGGCGTGGCCGCGGCAGCGAGGACCTCTTCCGTCCAGCCGTAGGCCGAGTGCGTCATGCCCAGCGGCGCGAGCACCTTCGCGCGCATGTGCTCGGCGAAGCCCGCTCCGCTGGTCTCCTCCAGGAGCAGCTGCGCCAGCGTGTAGCCGCCGCCCGAGTACTTCCAGCGCGTGCCGGGCACGGCCTCGAGGCGCACGTCGCCGGCGCCGTTCGTGTCGCCGCTCAGCGAGGCCTCGAGCGAGGGAATCGCGTGCGGCGGCCAGAAGCCCGGATAGCCGTGCAGCGAGAGGCCGGCGGTGTGCGAGAGCAGGCGCCGCAACGTGACGCCGGCGGCGTCGAAGCTCGACTCGGGCAGTTGCCAGCGCTCGAGCCGCACCGGCGCGTCGAGCACGAGCTTGCCCTCCTCGACCATGTCCATCAGGCCCCAGGCCGCGACCGTCTTCGAGATCGAGCCGATGTTGAACACCGTCGAGCCGCTGACCTCGCGCTCGGCGGCGAGATCGGCGAAGCCACAGCCGAGCGTCCAGGCGAGCTTGCCCTCGCGCACCAGCGCCAGGCCCACCCCCGGCACGTGCTGTTTCTCCGTCAGCTCCCAGCCCAGGCGCTCCAGCTCTTCGCGCAGCGCGTCGCCGCCGCCGTGGAGGAGCGGGAGCGCCGCGAGAACGGACGAGACGAGAGCCACCGACATGAGCGAGCCTCGCAGAGGGTTACAGCGTCGCCGCGAACGGCGCAAAGGCGAACTCTATACTCTCGCCTCCCTTACCAGGAGCCCTTCCATGAACCAGAACCTCTCCACCGCCCCCGACCGTCGCATCCTCCTGCAGACGCTGTTGGTCGGCGCCGGCGCTTTGACCCTCGAGCGCAGCAGCACGGCTCGACCCTCGGGAAAGGAACCCATGCTCCAGACAGCTCAGACCGGCGTGCACACCCTCCCGCCGCTGCCCTTCGCCGACGACGCGCTCGCGCCGGTCATCAGCGCGAACACGCTCGGCTTCCACTACGGCAAGCACCACAAGGGCTATGTGGACACGCTCAACGGGCTGCTCAAGGACGCGCCCGACCTGGCCAAGCTGTCGCTCGAGGAGCTGGTCAAGAAGACCGCCGGCGACGCGGCCAAGACCAGCCTGTTCAACAACGCGGGCCAGATCTGGAACCACACCTTCTACTGGAACTCGATGCGCCCGAAGGGCGGCGGTGCGCCGAGCGGGAAGCTGGGCACGCTGGTCAACGCGGCCTTCGGCGACTACGCCAAGTTCAAGGAAGCCTTCGTGGCCGCGGCCAAGGGTCAGTTCGGCAGCGGCTGGGTGTGGCTGGTGCTCGACGGCGGCAAGCTCGTGATCGAGAAGACCGCCAACGCCGACACGCCCATGGCGCACGGCAAGCAGTGCCTCCTGACCTGCGACGTGTGGGAGCACGCCTACTACCTCGACTACCAGAACAAGCGCGTGGACTACGTGGGCGCGTACCTCGACTCGCTGGTCAACTGGGGCTTCGCCGAGAAGAACCTGGGCTGAGCGCGAGGTCGCGCTCGCGCTTCACTCTGGCGGGCGCTGGTAGGCGTCACGGCGCAGGATCTCCATGTGCTTCTCCGGCTCGGGCAAGCTGCGCCAGCCGAACTGGCGGTAGAGGTCCTGCGCGTCGCGCGTCACCAGCAGCCAGCGGCGCAGACCCTGCAGTTCGGGGTGCGCGTGGATGCACTGCAGCAAGAACTTCGCCAGGCCGCGGCCGCGCTCGTGCTCGAGCACGAACACGTCGGCGAGGTACGCAAACGTCGCCTGGTCGGTGATCACGCGCGCGAAACCGACCTGGCGTTCGGGCGCGGGTTCGCGGCGGTACAGGCCGAAGGCGCGTGAGTGCGCGAGCGAGCGCTGGACGAGCTCGCGCGAGATGCCGCTGGCCCAGTAGGAGCGCGTGAGGAAGCCGTGCACGAGGTCGAGGTCGAGCGCGCCCGGCTCGTCCGAAACGCGATAGGAGCCTTGGTTCCATTCCATGGCCGTGATTCTGGCCGCGAAGAGCGGCGTAGGCGAGCAGCGGACACAGCCTGCATACGCTGTCGCTGGACAGGCGCGGCGACCAGCGATTACCGTCACGCGCCGCATGCACTCGCCCGCGAAGAAGAAGGCGCCCTTCGGGACGCGCACGACCGCGCACCTCTTCGTGCAACGCTACCAGGAGGGCGCCTGGGGACCGGGGCGCATCGAGCCGGCCGCGCCGCTGGCGCTGGCGCCGCTGACGCACGCGCTGCACTACGGCGCCAGCATCTTCGAGGGCTTCAAGGCCCACCGCCAGCCGGATGGGACGCTGGCGCTGTTTCGCCCGCTCGACCACCTGCGGCGCCTGAATCGTTCGGCTGCGCGCATGTGCCTGCCGCAGGTGGACGCCGAGGGCCTCGCGCGGCGTATCGCCGAGTTGGTGCGCACCGACGCGGCGCAGGCGCCCTCGCCGCCGGACGCGCTGTACGTGCGCCCGCTGCTCTTCGCCGATGGGGCGGTGCTGGGCTACGGCACGCCGACCTCGGCCACGCTGATCGTGGCGCTGGTCGCCGTGCCGGCGCTGTTCAAGGGCGGCGTGCGCCTGCGCACCGAGACGCATTACGTCCGCGCGGCGCCGGGCGGCACGGGTAGCGCGAAGTGCGCGGGCAACTACGCTGGCGCGCTGCGCGCCCAGGAGCTGGCCCACGCCGAGGGCTTCGACGAGGTGCTGTGGCTCGACGCGCACGAGCGCCGCTGGCTCGAGGAGGCCGGCGGCATGAATCTGATGCTGGTCCGCGGCGGCGCGCTCTCCACGCCGCCGCTCTCGGACACGATCCTGGCGGGCATCACGCGCGATAGCCTGCTGGCGCTCGCGCGCGCCTCCGGCCTGCCGGCCGAGGAGCGCCCGATCTCGGTCGATCCCGCCGACTGGCGTGACGTCAGCGAGGCCTTCACCTCCGGCACCGCCGCCGGCACGGCGCACATCCGCGAGATCGTGCACGAGGGTCGTGTGTTGTTCACGCGTTCCGAGCCCGGCCCGCTCGCGCGCCAGCTCGGCGAGCGCCTGGAGCGCATCAAGTTCGGCCTGGAGCCGGATCCGTTCGGCTGGCGCGCGCCGGCCTGACGCGGCACACGCGCGGCACACGCGCGGCACACGGCCGGGCACTCGCGAAGGAATGCGCCTGAGCGCGCGGCGCTGCGCGCGCGGCGGAAGGACTCGCAGGCACACGACCCTTACCGCCTGCGCGCGTCGAACGCGTCAAGAGCGCGCCGCGGCCGCGACGAAAGGCTGGCCCGAGGGGGAAGGGCTGGTCGGGAGAAGGCCGGTCGAATCGAGAGCCCGCGCGGTCGGGCTCCACCCTGCTCGAGATCCAGGCAACCGAAAGGATCCAGCCTATGGGCAGAGAAGAGTATCCGGTGTTCGAGGAGCAGGTTCCGGTCGCGGAGGAAGAGCAAGCCTTCGAGGGCGCGGAGTTCGTGGACAATCCCGAACCGCGCTGCCCGGTCGTGCTGCTGCTCGACACCTCGAAGTCCATGTCCGGCAAGGCGATCGCCGAGCTGAACGCGGGCTTGAAGCTGTTCCACGACGAGCTGCTGGAGGACGAGCTGGCCGCCAAGCGCGTCGAGGTCGCGGTCGTGGCCTTCGGCCCGGTGCGCGTCGAGACCGACTTCGCCACGCCCGAGTTCTTTACCGCGCCCGTGCTCGGCGCGGAGGGCGAGACGCCGCTCGGCGCGGCGGTCGACAAGGCGCTCGAGATCATCGACGAGCGCAAGGAGACCTACCGCGAGAACGGCATCAACTACTACCGCCCGTGGATCTTCCTGATCACCGACGGCGCGCCCACGGACTCGTGGGAGAAGGCCGCCAAGCGCATCCAGGCCGGCGAGAAGGAAGGGCGCTTCGCGTTCTTCCCGGTGGGCGTGGCCAAGGCCAACCTGGAGGTGCTGGGGAAGCTGAGCTCGCGCAAGCCGCTCATGCTCGACGGTCTGCGCTTCCGCGATCTGTTCACCTGGCTGTCGCGCTCGCTGCAGAAGGTGTCGCAGTCCCAGCTCGGTAGCGAGGTGTCGTTGCCGTCGCCCTCCGGCTGGACCGCGGTCTAGGCCAGGACGCGTGTCACCCTCGTTCGAGGAGCGCTCGTGGCGCTTCGCCCTGGCCTCGGCCTTGGGGCGTTCGCACCACCACAGCGGGACACCCTGCCAGGACGCGTCGGCCTGCGAGATCCTCTCGCAGGCCGGCGCGGACACCTTGTTCGCGGTGGTCTCCGACGGCGCGGGCAGCGCGCCGCTGTCACAGTTCGGCGCGCGCCTGGCGTGCGCGACAGTGCTGGACGAAGCGCGCGCGGCGCTGGCCAGCGGGGGCGGCGTGGGCGCGCTCGACCATGAGTTTGCGCTCGGTGCGCTGGAGCGCTTCCAGCACGCCCTGACGCGCGTGGCGCGGCGCGCGGGGCAGCCGCGGCGCGCCTTCGCGTGCACGCTGCTGTTCGCGGCCGCGGACGCGACGCGCGCGGCCTTCGCGCAGATCGGCGACGGCGCGATCGTGATCTCGCCGCGCCACAGCGGCGCGCGCGAGTTCGCCTGGGTCTTCTGGCCACAGCAGGGCGAGTACGTCAACACCACGAACTTCGCCAGCGAGGCGGACGCCGCGCAGAAGTTGCAGTTCGAGGCGCGCGCGCAGCGCATCGACGAGCTCTCCCTGTTCTCCGACGGCTTGCAGGGCCTGGTGCTCGACGCGCGCCGACGCGTGGCCCACGCCGGTTTTTTCGAGCCGATGTTCACGACCCTGCGGCGCTCGCCGGGCGGTCGCGCAGAGGTGCTGTGCGCCTCGCTGGCACGCTACCTCGGCTCGCGCGCCGTGGCCGCGCGCACCGACGACGACACCTCGCTCGTCCTGGCCACGCGCCGCGCCGCCGAGCCTCGTCCAGCCCTGCCGCAACCCGCGCTGACTTCGGCCCTACCCACGGCGTCCGCGCCGCTACCCACGGCGTCTGCGCCGCTCAACACGGAACTTCGCGATTGAAGACCAAGCGCGCGCAGCACAAGAACGGCCTGCCCTCCGCCAAGCACGTCGAGCTCGGGCGGGTCCTGGCCGAGGGCGGCGAGGGCAAGATCCACGAGCTCCCCGCGCGGCCGGGCTTCGTGGCCAAGGTCTATCACCAGACGCCGAGCGCCGAGAAGGCCGCCAAGCTCACGGCCCTGGTCGAGGCGCGCACGCCGGCGCTGCTGAAGGTCGCGGCCTGGCCGATCGAGCTCTTGCGCGCGACGCCCGGCGGCGCGCCGATCGGCGTGGTGCTGCCGCGCATCGACGAGCCCAAGGACATCCACCTCCTGTACGGGCCGCGCAGCCGCCTGAGCGCCTTCCCGCTGGCCGGCTGGCCGTTCCTGATCCGCGCCGCGGCCAACCTGGCGCGCGCCTTCGCCGTGGTACACGCGCACGGGCACGTGCTCGGCGACGTCAACGATCGCGTGGCGCTGGTCACGGACCGCGCGCTGGTGAGCCTGATCGATTGCGACGGCTTCCAGCTGGCGCACAAGGGGCGCAGCTACGCCTGCGACGTGGGCGTGCCGACGCACCAGCCGCCCGAGCTACAGGGCGTGAAGAGCTTCCGCGGCCTCTCGCGTAGCGCGAACCACGACGCCTTCGGCCTGGCGGTGCTGATCTTCCAGCTCCTGTTCCTGGCGCGGCATCCGTTCTCGGGCTCCTACGGCGACGACGGCGACATGCCGCTCGAGCGCGCGATAAGAGAGTTCCGCTTCGTGTACGGCGCCAAGGCCGCCGAGCGCGGCCTGCAGCCGCCGCCCATGGCGCTGGACCTCTCGTGCGTGACGCGCGACGTGGCGCGCCTGTTCGAGCAAGCCTTCGGCCCGAGCGGCGTGCAAGCGCGTCCGAGCGCCAAGCAGTGGGTGGTGGCTCTCGACGAGCTCGGCCGCCTGGTGCAGCGCTGCCGCACGAATCCGAGTCACGCCTACCTGAAGGGCCGCTCCTGCCCGTTCTGCGCCATCGATAGGCAGACGGACATGGCCTTGTTCCACCTGCCGCTGAGCTCCGGGAGCGCGCGCCAGCGCAGCGTGCCGGTACACCTGCCGAGCCTATGGAAGGAGATCGCCGGGGTCGAGGCGCCGGGCCCGACCGCGGCCCTGCCCGCGGCGCTGCTCACGCTCCAACGGCAGTGCCTACTCGACGCGCGCGGTCGTGCGTGGCGCGTGGCTGGGCGCGCGGCGCTGGTGCTGGTCGCGCTGGCGCTGGCCTGGCCCACGGGCGGGCTGTCGCTGGCGCTCTTGTTGCTCTTGCCCGTGGCGCAGACGCAGAGCTGTCGCACGCCCGGCGGACCCGCGTTGGCGCAGCGCGTGCGCGACTTCGTGCGCCGCTGGAACGAGAAGGCCGCGGGCAGCGTGTTCCAGCAGCGCCTGAAGGAGCTGGAGCGCGCACGGGCCGAGCTCGAGGGCCTGGACAATGAGCACGCGCACAAATTGCGCGCGCTGGAATCCGAGCGCCGCCGCCATCAGCTGGATGCGTTCCTGGGCCGCGTGCGCATCGCCGCGGCCGAGATCCCGGCGGTCGAACCCGGGCTCAAGGCCGTGCTCGAGTCCTACGGCATCGAGACCGCCGACGAGGTCTCGGAGGCGGCCCTGGCGCGCGTGCGCGCGCTGCCCGAACTCGCGCGGCGCGCCCTGCTGAGCTGGCGCGCGCAGCAGGAGTCGCGCTTCGTGTTCGATCCGGCGCGGGCCGTCGATCCGGCCGCGCGGGCGACGCTCGAGCGCCAGACGCACAAGCGTCGCGCGGACCTCGTGCAGAAGCTCGTCGATGGTCCGGCCAAACTGCGCCACCGCGCGGGGCAGATCCGCAGCGCGCGCCAGACCCTGGGCGCGGAGCTCGGGCCGCTGCTGGCCGACGTCGAGCGCGAGACGAAGCGTGCGCGCGGCGCGGCCTGAGCCGGGCGCACGAGGCCTGTAGCCGCTGGGCACAGGGCCCGTTTCTGTACCGATGATGGGAAGCGCATCCCCCGGGGACTCTGGCGCAGAAGTTCGCAGCGAGAGCCAGCCGATAGGCACGACCCCGGCACGTTCTTCCCACCGCGTCGGGCCCCGTCTTGAGCCGCTTTCAGCTCATCTTGCGCCGCTCCGTCGAGATGTTCGTCGGGCTTGCGCTCGCCCTTGGCGCGCTGGTCTGTGCCCACGCTGTGTGGCCAGGTGAATTCGTCAGGCTTCCACGCGCGGTGGTGGTGGTGGTCGGGCTCGTGCTCCTCGGCAGCCTGTTGTTGATCTGGCGACGGCTCGCTTCCAAGCTTCCCAGCGACGGGGCACAGGCGCAGCGTCGGGAGCTGGTAGGCAAGGCCTTGCAGGTCCAGCCCGAAGCCGAGCAGGCCGCACTCCTGGCGATCACGAGCGCGCTGGCGTGCGCGGTGGACGTAGCCGAGGCCGCCGCTGCCGTCAACGACGCCCTGGCACGCAGCACCGGGCTCACGCGCACGGCGGTGCTGCTGTTCCAGGCCGACGGCGTGTGCCGCTTCGTCGGCTGGCGCGGGCTCAGCGCGGACTACCGGCGCGCGGTGGAGGGCCACTGCCCGTGGGCGCAGGGCGCGCGCGAAGCCGAGCCGATCGTGGTGCGCGACACGGCGCGAGATGCGCAGCTCGTAGCCTACCGCGAGCTCCTGCAGCGCGAGGAGATCGCCACGCTGGCCTTCGTGCCGATCCTCGACAAGCACGGCGTGGTGGGAAAACTCATGCTCTACGGCGCCGCGCCGGGCGCCATCACGCCAACGGTCGTGCGCGCCGCGCACGTGGTCGCGGTCTCGCTGGGAGCCACCGTCACGCGCCTGCGCATGGCCGATGCACTGGCGAAGAGCGAGTCGCACTGGCGCAAGGTGATCGAGACCGCCATGGACGCGGTGGTGTCGATGGACTTGTCCGGGCGGGTGCTGGGCTGGAACCCGCAGGCCGAGCTGGTGTTCGGCTGGAGCGCGAGCGAGGCCTTGGGGCGCGAGCTCCACGAGCTGATCATCCCGGAGGAACTGCGCCCGCTGCACAAGCAGGGCTTGGCGGACTACGCCGTCACCGGCCAGGGCCCGGTTCTCGGGCGGCGCGTCGAGATCCCGGCGGTGCGCAAGGACGGCGTGCGCATCACCGTCGAGCTGGCCATCACCGCGACGAGCACCGGTGACAGCGTGGTGTTCAGCGGGTTCCTGCGCGACATCACCGCCGCCAAGCGCGCGGCCGCCGAGCTCATCGATGCGCGCGCCGCGGCCGAGGCCGCCAACCGCGCGAAGTCGGAATTCCTGGCCAACATGAGCCACGAGATCCGCACGCCACTGACCGCGATCCTGGGCTATTCCGACCTGCTGCGCGAGGACGGCGACATGGCGCGCGCGCCCGAGCAGCGCCTGCAGGCGATCGACACGATCCAGAGCGCCGGGCAGCACCTGCTGACGATCATCAACGACATCCTCGATCTGTCCAAGATCGAGGCCGGGCGCATGACCGTGGAAGCCGTGGAGACGCCCCTGCTCGCGATCCTGCAGGAGGTCGAGAGCCTGCTGTCCCCACGCGCGCTGGAGAAGGGCCTCATGCTCGGCACGCGGCTCGACACGCCGCTGCCCGAGCGCGTGCTCGGCGACCCCACGCGCCTGCGCCAGATCCTGATGAACCTGGCCGGCAACGCGGTGAAGTTCACCGCGGCGGGGAGCGTGCTCGTGCGCGCGCGCGCCGAGGTGCGCGGCGGGGCCGAGCGTCTGGTGATCGACGTCGAGGACAGCGGACCCGGCCTGACGCCGGCGGAGAAGGCGCGCATCTTCTGCTCCTTCGGGCAGGCGGACAGAAGCGTCACCCGCCGCCATGGCGGCTCCGGCCTGGGCCTGACCATCTCGCACCGCCTGGCGCAACTGCTGGGCGGCGCGGTGACGCTGGTGCGCACGGAACCGGGCCAGGGCTCGTGCTTCCGTGTGGAGCTGCCACTCGTCGCCGCCGATGCCGCGCCGCGCGTCGCCAGTCTCGAGCGCGTGGCCACGCGCACCAGCGCGCGTCCGCACGGACCCGCGCCGCTGCTGCGCGGGCGCGTGCTCGTCGCCGAGGACGGACGCGAAAACCAGTACCTGATCGCCTTCTACCTGCGTCGCGCCGGGGCCGAGGTCGAACTCGCCGTCAACGGGCGCGTGGCGCTCGAACTCCTGGAACGCGCCGAGCAGGAGCGCCGGCCCTACGCGCTGCTCCTGACCGACATCCAGATGCCGGAGATGGACGGCTACACGCTCGTGCGCACCCTTCGCGAGCGCGGCAGCGCGCTCCCGATCATCGCCCTCACCGCCCACGCCATGGCCGAGGACCGCCAGAAGTGCCTTGACGCCGGCTGCAACGACTACGCCGGCAAACCGATCGACAAGCAGGCCCTCTTGGCGACCTGCGCACGCTTTATCGGCGCGAGCGAAGTCGTGCGCGCGGCCTGAGGCGCTGCGGCCGTGCGCCCAGCGGGCTGTAGCCGGCAAGAAGTCGCCCGCGCGCCGCAATGATCGTCCAGCCTGCGTTCGCGCTCGGGCGTGCCGGCCTCGCTACACTCGCAGCGTCGTGGAGCGATCCGATTCGCGGGTGGAGACGCACGAGAGCGCTGCGGCGAGCGCGGAGGACGAGCGCTGCTATGACGCGTACCTCGCGCGCCTGCTGGCGGGGGAGGACCTGGCGCCGCAGGAGTTCCTGCGCGGACGCGCCGGCGCGAGCCCCGCGCTGCTGCCGTTGCTGGAGCGCCTGTGGCGCCGGCAGCGCTCCGGCGCGAGTGCGGGCGCGGAGCTGCTGCTCGAACGTCTGGGCGAATTCCGCGTGCTCCGGCGCCTGGAGCTCCGAGTAGCGAATGCCCCCGGGAGACTGGCCGACGATCTTCCGCGCGAGGTCGCGGATCTGTTGTTGAGTCAGCTTGGCCATGCGCAATTCCTCACGGCAAGAAGCTCTTCCTGTTCTTCAGCTTCGCCGGCAGATACTCCTCGATCACGTAGTTGAGTCCCCACTTCGCCAGCGCCTGCTGCTCGGCGCGCACGCCCATCTTCAGCATCATCTCCAGCGCCTTCTGCCACGGCTTGTGGGCCTGGAAGAAGGGGTCGTTCTTCAGCGCGTCCTTGGCGCGCTTGATGTCCACCTCCTGCAGCTTGTGCGTCGCGTCCTGCAGCTTGAAGTCGATGATGTCCTGCGGCGTGACGCCCAGGAACTGCGCCTGCGGGACGCAGAAGAAGCGGTTGATGTGGGCCATGTTGCCCGAGCCGACCTTCAGCGTGCGGTAGATGTTCGCGATGCCGTAGGGGTCGCAGTCCACGAACGCGTAGACGGGGAGCTTGTGCTGGTCGGCGAGGATGCGCACGAAGCGGCGCGTCGCGCGCGTGGGCACGCCGGCGGTCTCGACCAGGATGCAGGAGGCGCTCGACCAGTACTTGTGGTTGTTCAGGCGCTGGAACATGCCGCCCGTTTCGATCGCGAGGATGAACTTCGCGTCGGTCTCGAACTTCAGGTGCTCGACGGAGTGCGGGATCGAGTACGAGCCCGTGCCAAAACCCTGGCAGTCGATGCGCACCTCGGCCCCGGTCTCGGGGTCACGGTCGATGACGATCATCTTGCCGGCGACCGAGCCGCCGTGTTCTTCGGGGTAGAAGCGCAGCTGCTCGCGCGAGAGACCATCGAGCGAGGCCAGCGCCTCGATGTCGTCCATGACCGCGTCCGATTCGGGCTGGTCGTCGAACTTGCAGTCGCCCCAGTTCTTGGAGACGTAGTAGGCCTCTCTCTTCGTGGCGAAGTCGTCGTTCTCGACCATCTCCTTCGAGATCGACATCAGGCGCAGCGTCTGCGCGAAGCTCTTCACCGTGTTGACCGAGAGCGCGCGCGTCTTGCGGCCCTTGCCGAGCTCGAAGTAGCCGATCTTCAGGTCGTACTTCACGTTGCCGAGCGAGCGTTCGGGGAACGACAGCTCGGGCAGGGTGCGCGCGTTGATCTTCTTGTGCACGCGCTCGGCGGTCGAGTTGATCAGCTCGAGCGTCTTCTTGTCGAGCGCGTCGAGGTGCGGCTTGCGGCGGCTCCTGGGTGTGGGCTGCTCGGGTTCCTTGTCCTTGGCCATGGGGCGGGAGCTTGCGACCTCGGCCGGAGGGAGTCCAGACCGGAGCGGGGGCGAAAACACCGCTAGAGTGGCGGGAAGGAGCGGCGCCCCGACGCGTCTCCTGGGCTGCCACTCGAAAGGACCTGACGATGAAGCTCGCCTCACCCCTGCTGTTCCTGGTGCTCGTTCCGGGTTGTCGATCGGAGGAGAGCGGTGCGGCGCCTCCGCGCGCGCCCGCGGCGCCCGCGCGGCCGGCCTCGGCCCTGGCCGGGGCGGTGCGCGCGATCGAGACCCTCGACGCGGTGCGGCCGGAGGGCGCGCTGTGCCAGCTGCGCGCGCTGCGGGCGGAGCGCCTGGTCGATCCGGCGGGGCGCGGCGAGATCGAGCGCGTGCTCCTGGACCTGACGATGTACGCGGCCGACGGCGCGCGCGCGCGCCAGGCTTTCGACGAGGTGCGTGCTGCGCTGGAGAGCGAGGCCAGCGCTCCTGGGCGGCCCGAACCGGCCTTGCCCGAGCGCGTCCAGCGCACCTTCGTCGACTTCGACTGGGACCCGGTTGGGCGCGAGGACTGGGTCTCCTACTCAGACACGCTGCACCTCGGCATGCGTCCCGGCCTCACGACGCGGGTGGGCGCGCTGGCGCCGCCGGGGGCCGCGGCCGAGTCCTCGGCTGAGATCGAGAGCTACGTCCGCACCCACGCCAGCGCGTCGACGAGCGTCGGTCAGGTGCACCTGTCTCTGACGCAGGTCCCTTCTGGCCCCGGAGGCGAGGCACGAATCGGCTGTCGCATCGTGCCCGCGGCGAAGGGTTCGTGCTACGCGCTGGCCAACCTCGCGCACTTCCTGTCCGCGCTCGAGAACGGGAGTCCGGCCGTGCGGCTGACGAAGCTTTCGATCGAGCTCTCGCAGGGCGCGGCCGACCCGCATGAGGCGCGGCGCTGGACCTTCGAGGCCGAGCTCACCGTGGACGCCGAGCCGCCGCCGACGAGCGTGGCCAGCGCCCAGCACTGACGTTGCCACGGACTTGCAGTTCCGTTGCCGCGCGACCCGTGCCCCGTGCACGCCGCGGGTGCTTGCCGGAACGGAACACGGTCTCTGCGCTTCGTCCTGCGGAGCGCTCGAGTCCGCGGACGATCGCAGTGGGCGGAGAGACGAGCTCATGGAAACGCTCCTGCCCGGTGACATCTTCCTGACCCGCGGGCACGGCTTCGTCGCGCGCGCGATCCGCTTCTTCACGGGCCACGTGGGCGAGGCCCGCACCCAGGTGAACCACGTCGGGCTGGTCGTCATGACCGGCTCGGCGCACACCGCGGTGGGAGTCGAGGCGCTGGAGCGCGTCGTGCGCCAGCGCCTGTGGGACGAGTACGGCGGCACCGGCGACGAGCTCGCCGTCTACCGCCCGATCTGCCTCCCGCGCACCGAGCTGCAGAAGGTCGTCGCCGTGGCGAACGGCATGGTCGGGCGCGACTACGGCTGCGGGAAGGTGGTCCTGCACGCGCTCGACTGGGCCCTGCAGGGCGTCTACATCTTCCGCCGCCTGGGGCTGATGGCGGACTATCCGATCTGCTCGTGGCTGGTGGTGCACGCCTTCGGCACGGTGGGCGTCCACTTCGGCGTCCAGCCGGGGACGGCGACCCCCGACGACATCTGGGATCACGTCACCGCCAGCCCACGCGAGTTCCGCTGCGTGCGGCGCCTGGCGCGTGTGGACCCGCGCGGGCTGCGCCGGGCCGCGTGAGCGCGAAGAAGGCTCACAGAGCTCAAACCGCAGCGTGCGCCTCGCGTACCCTCGCCGCACCGGAATTCCGGTCACACCCGGCCGCGTAGCGGCCTTCTCCTCGCGCGTGAACACGGCCAACCTCTTCCAGGACGACGGTGCGCTCGCAGCCGAGCTCGGCTGGGTGCGCGGGCTGGCCACGCGCCTCGTGGCCGATCCGAACGACGCCGAGGACGTCGCCCAGGAGGCCTGGCTCAAGGCGCGGAGCACGCCGCGCGGCTTCGCCAGCATCCAGGGCCTGCGTGCCTGGCTGGCGGCCGTCACACGGAGCCTGGCGCGCGACATGCGCCGTTCCGAGCTACGCCGCGCGGGTCGCGAGGAGCGCGCGGCGCGTGTCGAGGCCAGCGCCCAAGATGACGTCACCCAAGACGTCGTCGAGCGCAGCGAGACGGTCGAGGCCGTGCTGGCGGCACTGCGCGAGCTGGAGGAGCCCTATCGTTCGACGGTGCTCCTGCGGCACATGGACGGCCGCTCGACGGCCGATGTCGCACACCTGACGAGGGTTAGCGAGGAGGTCGTGCGCAAACGCCTCTCGCGCGGACACGCGCGGCTGCGCCGGCGCTTGGAACGGCGCTTCGGCGGCGAGTTCCGCGCCTGCCTCCTGGAACTCGCCGGTTGCGAGCCGGCCGCGGGCCTCGCGCTGGGGGCGAAGCTCGCCCTCGCGGCGGGGTTGGCGGGAGTAGCGCTCGTCGGCGCGCGCGCGAGTCTTCCCGCGGCGTCGATCGCGGTGCACGGAGTCGAGACGAGCGCGGTCGAGGCGAGCGCAGTCGAGCTCCCGGACGCGGACCAGGGGCGCGTGGCGCTCGAATCGGCGCCGCTGCCGGACGCGACGCGCCAGCCGCTCGTGAGCGCGCCTTGCGCGGACGAGTCGCGCTCGAGTGCCACGCCGGCGCTGCCCGGCGGCGCGCGCCGCGGCGTGCGCGACTATCGCTATGCGGACGACGGGCGCGGCAACGTGCAAGAGGTCGAGCTCGAACTCGTGCCGCCGCTCTCCGTCGCCGCGGATGCTCCGCGCTCGGACCAGTAGTTTTTCCCCGGCTCCAGGTGCTTCCCATGCGCTCACTCACCGTCTGTCTGCTGCTGTCGTTCTCCAGCCTCGTCGCCGCCCAGCGTCCGGCGCCGACACCGCGGCCGATCACCTGGGCCACGCTGGAGGAGCGCATGAAGTCCGATGAAGCCGCGGGCTTCTCCGGCGCGGTGCTGGTCGTGCGCGAGGGCAAGGTCGTGCTCGACCAAGGCTACGGCCTTGCCAACCGCGAGAAGAACGTGCGCTGCACGAGCTCGACGGTGTTCGGCATCGGCTCGACGCCGATCGACTTCACCAAGGCCGGGATCCTGCTCCTGGCCGAGTCGGGACAGATCTCGCTCGACGACCCGCTCGCGAAGTTCTTCGCCGACGCGCCGGCCGACAAGCGCGCGATCACGATCGCGCAGCTGATGAGCGGGCGCTCCGGGCTGCCCGACTTCCACGACGTTCCCAGCGATCGCGACAAGGACCACTCGTGGATCGACCGCGACGAGGCCGTGCGCCGCATCCTCGCGCAGAAGCTGCTCTTCGAGCCGGGCAAGGGTGAGCAACACTCGCACTCCGCCTGGGGTCTGCTCGCGGCGCTGATCGAGGTCGTCAGCGGCCAGAGCTACCCCGAGTTCACGCGCGCGAACCTGTTCGAGCCCGCCGGCATGAAGGACACGGGCTTCTTCGGCGAGCCGATCGCGGCCGAGCGCCTGGCCATCGCCTACGGACCGCGCACGGACGGCGAGCTCAACGCGCCGCCCTACTGGGGCAAGACCTCGTGGCTGGTGATGGGCAGCGGCGGCCAAGTCTCGACCACCGGCGACATGCTGCGCTGGCTGCAGGCGTTGCGCGCGGGCAAGATCCTCGACGCGGAGAGCACGCGCCGCTACTTCGGCCCGGACGACGGCGGCCCGCTGGTGGGCGGCGACATGTACGGCTTCTTCATCCTGTACACGCAGGGGCCGAAGTCGCTGGTGATCCTGATCAGCAACTCGGCCGCGCCGGGAAAATACGGGGGCCTGGGCGAGGATCTCGCGCGGCTGGTGAACGGGCGCTGAGCCGTTTACCCGCCGCAGGCGGGCCTGGTCAGGAAAGAACAGGCCGCCCAGGTCCGCTGAGCTTCTATTCGTCGGCCGCCTGCACGGCGAGCAAGACTCCTGGAGTGGCGGAAAGTGCAGCGCGGAGACGCAGAGAGCGCGGAGACTCGCGGAGAAGGAAGGAGCCTGGGCCTGCGCGGTTCAGCCTGCTGGAATCCGACGCTCCGGAGGTCTTCCGGCCCGCTCCCCGTTCTTCCTCCGTGACGCTCCGCGCTCTGCGCGTCTCCGCGCTGCGTTTGGGTTGCTGGCCTCGCACCCGCTGAACGACTTGTTCTTTGGAAGCCGCTTGCCCGCCTTGGGCGGACTTGGTCAGGAAAGAACGGCCGCGCGGGTCCCCTGAACGGCTGTTCTTTGGAAGGCGACGCGCTAGTGGTGTGATTCACGCAGAGGGGCCTTTGTCCCGAGGTTGCCTGCGTTCGCCGCAAGGCGCGCCGCCGCCGCGACTTCGGTGCAAGTCTCGGGGAAGGCGCAACGCCGCGGCGGACGCAGGCGGCCCGGGATAAAGGCCTCTGTGCGTGAAGCACACCACTAGTGTTCCTTCCCCAAGGTAGCGCCAACAAGGCGCCGTGATGGATCGTCGCTGGTAAGGCGCGCCGCCGACGCGTATTCGCTGCAACTAGGGAGGAGGCGCAACGCCGCCAGCGGCGATTCAGTGCGGCGGATTGTTGGCGCTACTTCGGGGAAGGGACCCTAGGACATGCCGCTGCGCTCGCTCGCGGCGAGCTGCTTGCGCAGCACGCTGTTGCGGTAGCCGTACAGCGTGTACACGACCATGCCGATGGCGAGCCAGTAGAGCAGGCGCAGCCAGTTCGAGCGCTCCAGGCCCCACATGAGCCCGAAGCACGCCAGCGCCGCCAGGATCGGCGTCACCGGATAGCCGGGCACTTTGAAGGGGCGCGGGCGATCGGGCTCGCGATGGCGCAGCACGATCACGCCCAGCGACACGAGGATGAAGGCGAAGAGCGTCCCGATGTTGCACAGGCCGATCGCCTGGCTGGGCGTGAGCACGTTGCAGGAGAGCGCCACGACGATGCCCGTGACCCAGGTGCTGACGTAGGGCGTGTGGTGCTTGGCGTGCACCTTGGCGAAGGCCTTCGGCAGCAGGCCGTCGCGCGCCATGACCATGAAGATGCGCGTCTGCCCGAGCTGGAACACGAGCAGCACGGCCGTCATCGCGATCACCGCGCCGAAGGCGAAGGCCGTCGCGCCGCCGCTCATGCCCATCAGCTGGAAGGCTTCCGCCAGCGGGTCCTGGGAGGTGATCTTCTCGACGGGCACGATGCCCGTCAGCACCGCGGCGGTCGCCACGTAGAGCACGGTGCAGATCAAGAGCGACCAGAGCAGGCCGCGCGGCAGGTCGCGCTGCGGGTTCTTGCACTCCTCGGCGGCGGTCGAGACCGCATCGAAGCCGATGTAGGCGAAGAAGCCCAGCGCGGCCGCCTGCCACACGCCCTTGAAACCGTTGGGCGCGAAGGGGTGCCAGTTGGCCGGGTCGATGTGGAAGATGCCAACGCCCAGGAAGACCAGGATCAGGATCACCTTCAGCCCGACCATCAAGGCGTTGGCGCGCGCGCTCTCCTTCACGCCGATGAACAAGAGCACCGTCAGCGCCAGGACGATGGCCGTCGCGGGCAGGTTGCAGGCGAGCACGGCCTCGCCGTAGAAGGGCAGCTGCACGCGCGGCACGCTGGCCCAGGCGTCGAGCGTGGCCTGCGCCGCGCCGCGCGCGTCGAGCGCACTCGCTGCATCGGCCAGCGTGGCCGCCGCGCCGTGCACCGCCTGGGTCGCGCTCTGGAAGTCGTCCATCAACCACACCGGCAAGGCCCAGCTCCCGCCGCTGATGCCGAGCAGGAAGGTCTGGAAGTAGTCGGCCCAGGACGCGGCCACGTACACGTTGCCGATCGCGTACTCGACCATCAGGTCCCAGCCGATGATCCAGGCCACCACCTCGCCGAAGGCCGCGTACGTGTACGAGTAGGCGCTGCCCGAGACCGGCACCATGGCCGCGATCTCGGCGTAGCACAGCGCGGCGAAGCCGCAGGCGATCGCGGTGAGGACGAAGGAGAGCATCACCGCCGGCCCCGCGCCCTGCGCCTGCGCCGTGCCCGTGATCATGTCCTTGATCGACGAGAACAAGCCGGCGCCGATGATCGCGCCGATGCCGAGCAGCGTGAGGTCGAAGGCCGTGAGCGTGCGCTGCAGGCCGGTACCGTGCTCGGGTGCCTCCGCCGAGGTCAGCTTGCGCAGGAACAGCGAACGAGAGTTCATGGGCAGTGCAGGGGGCCCGAAGGGGATCGACGTGCGGCGAAGGTAGTGTCCGCGCGCGCCGAAGGGCAGCCCACGCCCGGAAAACGAAGCCGCCCACGGAACGCGCGGCGCTCCGTGGGCGGGGGTGGAGTGCGCGGGCTCGCGCTACTCGATGACCTGGATCAGCGCCGAGCTCAGGCGGCCCGGGGGCGCGCTCGGATCGGAGCAGTAACCCTGCACGTTGTAGGGCACGCCCACGAGGCCAGCCGAGTTGGGCAGGATGATGCCCGCGCCCGGCACGTAGTTGACGACGTTCTGCGCGTGCGCTCCCGCGACCGAGGAGAGCTTGGGGCCCGAGTACCACAGGAGGCCGTAGACCGACGCGCTCGGCGGGGTCAGCGTGCCGACGTGGACCAGGATCGAGTACACGCCGTTGGCGCCGGCGTTCGAGCAGTCGAGCGACACGTTGAAGCGTTCGACCGCGTCGTTGATCTTCGGCCCGCGAATCAAATTGCCGGCGGTGTCGGCCAGCTGCGGATCGGTGCCGTTCTGCGTCGCGCAGCTGATGTTGACGATCTGCCCGCGGATCTCGCCGCCGCCGTTGGTGGCCGTGTGGATGTTCAGGTAGAGGCCGCCGTTCTTGAAGGAGTTGAACTGGCTGACCGTGAAGGTGCCGCTGCCCGAGAACGTGCCCGAGGTGCCGCCCGTTCCTGTGAGGCCCACGACCACGCCGCCCGGCACGCCGAAGGGCGCGCTGTGGATGTGCGCCGCCGTCTGGTTCGAGCTCAGGCCCGTGTAGGTGCCCGAGACGGTGACGGCGCGCGTGGTCGCATCGACGACCACCGTCGCCGTTGCGGTGCCGCTGCCGCCGACCGGCGGCGGGGCCTCTTGCGCCACGTCCATGCCGACAGTGGAGGTCATGGTCTGAGCCGAGGCGGGAAGGGCGAGCGCCAGCGGCAGCGCCGTGGCGAGGCAAGCCCCGAGGAGCTTGGCGGTCATTCTCGATGTGATCATGGGGAACTCCAGAAGGGGGGGGATGGACTGGCGCCCGCGCGAGTCGGGGCGGAACCCTGGGAAAGCCTACCGTTGGGGAGAGCTTTTGGGGCTTGCGGATCGGACAGATCCAGCAGAGCTCGCCCTGCCGGCAAGCAGACTCACGCGTCCCTTTATTTCATTCCGCGTAGCCGATGTCCTGGAGCTGCTGGAGGATCTCGGGCGGCAGCTCGAGCGCGCCTCCCTCCTCGGCCGGCACGAGCAGCGGCTCGAGCGCGCCTGCGAAGGTTCGTCCGAGTTCGGCCGGCCAGTTCAGGCGCTGGCTCAGGTCGTCCAGCTCGCGCGGATCGGTGGCCAGGTCGAAGGCATGCGTGGGCTTGCCCGCGCGCAACGCCTCGATATCGGGGGCCATCAGCTTCTTGCCCTCGTGGAACAGCGCCACCTGGCGGTTGCGCTTCTTGAGGTCGAAGGCGTAGCTCGGGCGCGGCGCGCTGGCGTCCAGCAGCGAGCGTCCGGGCCAGGTGGGCGAGGGCGCGACGCGCGCGAGCTCGGCCAGCGTGGGCGCGAGGTCGATCAGGGACACCACGCCGGGCACCGCCCGCGGCTCGAGCCCCGGCCCGCGCAGGGCCAGCGGCACGCGCAACTTCTCGTCGTAGAGGTCGCCCCCGTGGCCCACGCTCTGGTGCTCGCCGTAGGCGTTGCCGTGGTCGGACGTCAGCACCAGCACGCCGTGCTCGAAGAAGCGCGCGCGCTCCAGCTCGCCCTCGAACGCACCCACCTTGCGATCCAGGTCCAGAACCGCGTCGTGGTAGAAGCGCAGGCCCACGTCCGCGAACTCCAGCGTGAGCTCGCTCGCGCTCCTGCGCACGCCCTGTGCCTTGCGTTCGAGCGCGCGCTTGTGGACCTCGGCCTGGACCTCCATCCACGGCCGCGGATCCTCCTCGGGGCCGGAGCGCATCGGGCCGTGCACGCGGTAGGTGTGCACCAGCAGGAACAGCGGCCGGCCGTCGTCGGCGGCCAGCTGCGCGCGCGCGCGCGCCAGGCTGCGCTCCAGATTCCAGGTCGTGACCAGCGCCTCCTCGAACCACTGGAAGCCCTGGTCCTGGCCGTAGTGGCGTGAGCAGAAGCCCGAATCGGTCAGCGCCACCGTGCGATAGCCGGCCGCGCCCAGCACCTCGGCCAGGGTCTCGACGCCCTGCGAGACGGCGTGGTCGATGTCCGTGCCGCCGTGCTGGCCGGGGAAGACGCCGCTCAGGATCGAGCCGATCGAGGGCAAGGTCCAGGCCGCGGTCGAGCGCGCGTCGAGGAAGCGCAGGCTGCGCTCGACGAACGCGTTCAGCTGCGGCGCGAGCTCCGGCGCGCCGCCCCAGGCGGCGAGGTTGTCCGCGCGGAACGTGTCGCAGAGCACGAGCACGAGGTCGGGCTGCGCCGCGCCCCAGGGGCGTGCGCCGGGCGCGCCGATCTCGGCCGGGCCGAGCACGGGCCGCGCGACGAGAGCCGGGCCGTCGCCCGCGACCTCGAAGGCGAGCTCGTGCGCGCCGGGCGGGAGCGGCACGCACCGCGCGACGCCGCGCGTGGGCCGCGCGTAGGCCTGCGCCTCCTCGAACACGCTGCGGCCGTCGAGCATCACCCGGAAGGTCGTCGGTCCGAGCTCGTTGCCGCGGCCGCCGGGATCGGGGCTGACGCTCGTGAAGTAGAGCGCGCTCGCCTCGGGCACCTGGCAGCGCAGCCTCTCGGCCTGGCCGGGAAACACGAAGAAGCCGTCGCTGGCGAGGTCCCACTGCGCCACGCGCCAGCGGCCGTCGTGCTCGGCGCCGTGGTCGAGGCGCACGCGGCAGGTGATCGCCGTGGGCTCGCGGCCCAGCTCGAGCTCCAGCAGAAAATCGGGCCCGCCCAGGCGAAAGCAGCCGGCCTTCATCTCGCGCGGCGCGGCTCGGCGCAGCTCGTGCCCATCGTCGAGGAGCACGGGCGACTCCAGGCGACCGGCGAGCAGCGCGCCGCCACTCGGCATCGGCCCGAGCCATTCGCCGGGCTGGCCGGCGCGCCATTGCTCGCGCGGGAGCGGGAGCTCGAACCAGAGCTCCTCGCCCGCGGGCCCGCGGTGCACGAACTCGCCGGGGCGCGGGCGTTGCACGCGCGCCTCGCTGCGCCGCGCGAGCTCCTCCAGCGGCTGGGGCCGGAAGCCGCGCGAGAGGTCGAGCCAGCGCGCCGCGCTCGGCGGCGGGGCGGACTCGCCGCAGGCGGGGAGCAGCACGAGCAGCAGGCACGGGAGAGCGAGCGGGCGCATCGCGGGAGAGTCTAGGGAGTTGCGCGGCGAGGGAGGAGTTCTCGGGGGCGCGTTCGCCGCTTCGAACCCGACGGTCGCAGGTGCGCGGGGCGCACGCGCCTGCGCCGTGAGCCGAGCTCGCGACGCGGACGGACTGCGCGGCCGAGCCGGGTGCCGCGCGGAGCGTCCGCGGCTCGTGCGCTCAGAACTTCCGGCTCTTGTGCAGCACGTCTTCGAGCGTCTTCACCGTGCCGTCGCGCTCGGGCACGGAGAGGTCGAGGATCTCCTGCAGCGCGATGCCGATGTGCGGGATGTACTTCTCGATGTAGCTGCGCTTGTCGAACTCCTTGCGCAGGCGCTGGCCCTTGCGGATGTAGGTGCCCAGACGCCGCCCGGCCTCCATCAGGCCGAGGCGCAGCTCCTTCTGGATCTCCGGGTAGTTGGCGATCGCCTCCTTCGACTCGGAGGTGAACGGCACCCACACGCTGGCGATGTGCACCATCACCGCGCAGGCCCCGATCGGGATCGAGCCCTTGGGCTGTTGCAGGCCGTAGGAGCGCCAGTTGGTCTGGATCAAGGCCTTGGTGATGGCGCAGCCGGCCTGCTGGTACAGCAGCGGGACGCGGTTCGCGTAGCGCAGGAGGCGGATCGGCTCGTCGGCGTCGGCCACCAGCGCCTCCGAGGCCTCGCTGTCCTTCTTGCGCTTGGTGATGCGGCCCTCCTCGTTCAGCTCGAGGCCCACGCCGCCCGGCTTGCCGTAGGCGATGCCGACCTCGATCTGGAACGGGTTGCCGCGGTACACGGCCGCGGGGCGCGTGATCGCGGTGTAGAAGTCGGCCTCGATCTCCTTCTTCAGGCCGGCCAGGACCAGCTCCTCGCCGATGGGCGCGATGCAGTCGGTCGAGGGCGAGCTGATCTTCGTCTTCTGGATCGCCTCGTGCAGCGCGCTGGCCTCCTCGCGCGCGATGCGCGTGGGGTAGCTCTTCTCGGAGAGGCCGCGCCCGGCCGCGTCGATGATGTCGTGCGCGACCTTCGAGCCGACGCGCGAGAACTCCTCCTGCAGGAAGCCCGACAGCGAGCGGCAGCTCGTCGTCTGCAGCATCTGGATCAGGCGCCCGAGCTCGACCCCGTGCGGGTGCGGCTTGATCTCGACCACGGCTTTGGGGAGCTGCTTCGTGCTGCGCTCGTAGTCGACTTTTTCACCACCCGGATCCACGTAGTGCAGCGTGAGGTGCGGGTTCGCGATGGCGGTCTGCTTCAGGTACATGTCGACCGAGCGCATGCCCTTCTGGTACTTGGCCTCCATCTCGATCTCGACGCGCGTGCCGTGCTCCGCCTCCCAGGCGAACTCGGCGCGCGAGACGATGTCGGGCCGGTTGCGCGCGGTGTCGAGCACGATCTCGAGCTCGATCGCTGGCTTCTTCTTGCCCGTCTTCGAGACGATGCGCACCGGCTTGCCGGTCGTGAGCTGGCCGTACATGCCCGCGGCCGAGATGCCGATGCCCTGCTGCCCGCGGCTCTGGCTGAGCTTGTGGAACTTCGAGCCGTACAAGAGCTGCCCGAAGACCTTGCCCAGCTGCGCCTCGACGATGCCGGGCCCGTTGTCCTCGACGATCATGCGGAAGCGGTTCTGATTCTCGCCGGATGCCGTGGGCCGGATCTCGACCGTGATCTCGGGCAGGATCCCGGCCTCCTCGCAGGCGTCGAGCGAGTTGTCCACGGCTTCCTTGACCGCCGTGAGCAGCGCCTTGAGCGGCGAGTCGAAGCCCAGGAGGTGGCGGTTCTTGGTGAAGAACTCGGCCACCGAGATCTCGCGCTGGCGCCCGGCCATGTCCTCGGCGCTGACGCGCTGCTTGGCGCGCGTGTCGTCTCGGCCGCCGTCTGCCTTGGCCGGGGGCGCGTCGGCCTCGGGCTCGCCCTCCTCGAAGGCCAGGGTTTCCTCTTCGGGTTCCACCGCGCGTGCGGACTTCTTCTGGGCCTTCTCGGCCTTGGGCTTCTTGGCGGGACTCATCTCTTCGGGCTCGATCTCATCGAACAGCGACGGTGTGGAACCTGCAGGCGCCATCCCGAGAGGGTTCCTGATCGACCCGCGAGATGCAACGGGTCAGGATCGGACGTCCGCGCAAGGGCGGGGATTCGCGCGCTCGGAACGGTTTGCGCCGCCGCGGAGGCTCCGTGCGGGCCGCCGGTTTTCGAGCCGGGCGCGTACGTCCGCCTTGCCGCGTGCTCCTCGCGGACGGCGGAGCTCGACCCGCTGGCTATGCTGGGGCGCGATGTTCACCCGTGCCCTCGTGCGGCCGCCGGCGGCGAGCTTCGCCGCCGGCCTGACCAGCTCCGATCTCGGCCCGCCGGACCTGGCCCTCGCGCTGCGCCAGCATGCGGCCTATGTCGCCGCGCTGCGCCGCTGCGGCCTCGCGCTGACCGAACTCGCGCCCGATCCCGCCTTCCCCGACTCGACTTTCGTCGAGGACACGGCCGTGCTCGTCCCGGGCTGCGCCGTGATCGCGCGCCCGGGCGCACCCAGCCGCGCGGGCGAGACCGCGGCGGTGCGCGCCGCGCTGCGGCCGCTGTTCGCGCGCATGGCGGAAATCGAGGCGCCCGGCACGCTCGATGGCGGCGACATCTGCGCGGCCGGCGAGCACGTCTTCATCGGCCTCTCGGCGCGCACCAACGAAGCCGGCGGGCGTCAGCTCGCGACGATCCTCGCGCGGGAGGGCCTGACGAGCTCCTTCCTCGACGTGCGCGCGCTCGCGGGCCTCTTGCACCTGAAGAGCGGGCTCGCCTGGCTTGGGGCGCGGCGCCTGCTCGCGCTCGACGCGCTGCGCGAGCATCCGGCGCTGCGCGGCTGGACGACGATCCCGGTCGCGCGCGGCGAGGAGTACGCCGCGAACTGCGTCCTGCTCGACGAGCGCGTGCTCGTCCCGGCGGGCTTCCCGCAGGTGAGCACGAACCTGCGCGCGCTGGGCCTCGAGCCGCTGGCCTTGGAGATGAGCGAGTTCCGCAAGATGGACGGCGGGCTGAGCTGCCTCTCGCTGCGCTTCTGAGGCGCGTCAGGCGCGGACGGGCGCGGAACTCGTCACCGGCACGCCGCGCGGCGCCACGCTAGCCGGGGCGAGTCCGAGCTCCGCCGCCGCGTCGCGGAAGGCGAGCAGCGCGGGCCGCAGACGCGCGCCCGGTTCGTACAGGCACTCCGTGAAGAGATAGTGACGCGTGGTCTCGGGCGCGACGCGCCACAGCTCTGCCGCCTCGCGCGCGAGCGCGTCCATGCGCGCGCGCCCGAGCGCGCGGCTGCGCGCGAAAGCCGCGGCCCAGGGTTCGAGCTCCACCCCGGGACGCGCGACCCACAGCGCGAAGACGAACGGCAGGCCGGTGCGCTCGCGCCAGGCCTCCGAGGGGTTGAACACGGGCGGCGAGCCGGGCTCCAGGTGCTCGCGCAGCGCCGCGTCGCCGATGCGCAGCCAGGCGTCGGCGGCGACGGAGCGCGGATCCGTACCCTCGGGCACCTCGACGAGCGCGGGTCGCTTTCCCGGCCACACGATCTGCGACAGGACGACCGAGGTGCGGCTGGCGGGATCGAGGGCCAGGCTCTTCACCTCGAGCACGGACTTGCGCAGGAACACCTGCACGCTCGACACGCGGCTCTCGCCGGCGATGCACGGGCCGTCGAGGTAGCTCGCGCCAGGAAGGCGGAACAACTCGATCGAGCTCACCAGCGCCACGTCGAGTGAGCCGTCGCGCAGTCCGCGCGCCAGACGCGCCGGCACGGCGCGCGTGAATTCGATGCCCGCTTCGGCGGCCAGGCCCTCGTCCACCGGGCGTCCGACGAGGTAGGGGACGGAGGCGACGCGCAGCTTCGTGCTCGGCATGGTGAAGCCGGAGAATCTATCATCCCGCGGTGCAGCCAGCCGTGCAGCCCGCCGTCTTCGAGCCCGTGCCCTGGTCCGCGCACGCCTTGCTCGATTCAGGCGAAGGCCAGAAGCTCGAGCGCTACGGCGAGTTCCTGCTGGCGCGTCCCGATCCGCAGGCCCTGTGGCGGCGGCGCGCCGACGCGCGCGCGTGGCAGCGCGCGGACCTCGCCTTCGTGCGCGAGTCGGACCGCGGCGGGCGCTGGGAGTCCGCGCGCAAACCGGCTCCGCCCGAGGGCTGGGCGCTGGCCTTCGACGCGGTGCGCTTTCTCGTGCGTCCGACGCCCTTCAAGCACGTGGGTGTGTTCCCCGAGCAGGCGCCCAACTGGCGCTGGATGCAGGAGCGCCTGGCGGCCGCGGGTTCCGGCGCGCGCGTGCTCAACCTGTTCGCCTACACCGGCGTGGCCAGCCTGCTGGCGCGCGCCGCCGGAGCCGAGGTCACACACGTCGATGCCTCGCGCACGACGCTGGCCTGGGCGCGCGAGAACGCCGAGCTGTCGAAGCTCGGCGAGGCCGGCTGGCGCTGGGTGCTGGACGACGCGCTCACCTTCGCGCGGCGCGAGGTGCGGCGCGGCGCGCGCTACACCGGGATCCTGCTCGACCCGCCGCACTACGGGCGCGGGCCGAAGGGCGAGAAGTGGCAGCTCGAGACGGGCCTCGCGCCGCTGCTCGAGGCCTGCGCCGCGCTGCTCGACGAGCAGAGCTTCCTGGTTCTGTCGAGCTACGCCGTGGGCTACACCGCGCTCTCCTTCGCGAACCTGCTGGGCGAGCTGGCGGGCGGTGGGGTTGGGGGCGGGACAGTCGAGGCCGGCGAGCTGGCGCTGCGCGAAGAGGGGGAGGGCGGCAGGTTTCTGCCGTGCGGCTTCGCGGCGCGCTGGGTGCGCGGGCTGTGAGCGACGAGCTGGTCGTGCTCTTCGCCGACAACCACCTGCTGGTCGTGGCCAAGCCCGCGGGCCTGCCCACCGTGCCCGACGACAGCGGCGACGAGAGCCTGCTCGACCGCGCGCGCGCGTGGGTCAAGCAGGAGAAGCACAAGGCCGGCGCGGTCTACCTCGGCGTCGTGCAGCGTCTCGATCGTCCCGTCTCGGGCGTGGTCGTGTTTGCGCGCACCTCGAAGGCCGCCGCTCGCCTGACCGAGGCCTTCCGCGGCCGCACGGTGGAGAAGCTCTACTGGGGCGTCGGCGCCGGCGAGCCGCAGGGCCTCGAGGGCACGCTGGAGCAGTGGCTGCTCAAGGATCACGAGCGCAACCTCGTACGCGCCTTGGCGACCGAGCGCCCCGGCGCGCAGCTCGCGCGCACGCGCTGGCGCGTCCTGCAGCGCGGCGGTGCGGGCCGCGCGCGGCGCGTGCTGCTCGAGTTCCGCCCCGAGACGGGACGCTCGCACCAGCTGCGCGTGGCCGCGGCGACGCTCGGCTGCGCGCTGCTCGGCGACCTGAAGTACGGCGCCGAGAGCCCGCTCGCCGACAAGAGCATCGCCCTGCACGCGCGCGAGCTGGTGCTGCCGCATCCGACGAAGGGCGAGCGCGTGCGCTTCGAGTGTGAACCTCCCGCGCTCGAGGTCTGGCGCTTCTGAGCGCTTCTCTCTGTGCTCCTCAGCGCGGGCTACAGCCCGCAACCCAATGAGACCTCATGCGCCCGCGCTGAGTTCTTGTTGGCGGGGGAGGCAGACCCTCCTCCGCGACTCCTCCTCCAGGCCAGGCGCGACACGCGGCCTCCCCTCCTCGCCGCTTGATGAGCGGCGCGGCGCCGGCGGCGCCGGAGCTACTACTCCCGAGAATCCGCGCGCGGCGCGCGGACTCTCGAACCTAGTAGCTCAGCGCTCTGCGCGCCTCCGCGGTCCTTGCGCTCCAACCGCGGAGGCGCGGAGGGCGCGGAGAACCGAGGAGAAAGAGGAAAGCGGCTCGGGAAAAGGAGAGACGCCGCGTCGTCCCTGACGCGGCGTCCCTTGCGGTCTTCACCCTGTCGGGCGCGGGTGCGCCCCCTCGAACCTCTGCCTCTAGTTCAGTGCGCGTGCTGCACGCGCAGGCGCTCGAGCACGAGCCCGGTGGCGGGATCGAACTCGATCGATTGCTCCAGCACCAAGCGCGGGCCGGGCCGCGGCTTGTGGTAGCCCTGCTGCGCTTCGGTCGCGTGCTCGGCACGCGCGTCGACGCCCACCAGCGACGCGCCCAGACCCTCGCCCTGCGGCGCGCGCGCGAACAGCGGCTGCACGTCGATCTCCAGCGAGTACGAGGCGTCGCCCACGAAGGACTCGACCACCAGCTGGAAGGCCAAGCCGCCGGCGAACACATCCACGCCGCCCTGCTCGGGGTCGTTCGCGGTCGCGAAGCAGGCCACGGTCTGGTCGAGTTGCACGTCGTACAGGCACACGTCGAGGTCGGCCGTGGCGTTGCCGATGAACAGCTGGAAGTCGACGTGCAGCGGCTGGGCCGCCAGGAACTGGAAGCCGTCGAAGGGGTCGATCAGGTCGTCGCGCACGAAGCCGTCGATGAAGAAGTGATCGCCGGGGCGCAGCGTGCCGAAGTCGTTTGCGGTCAAGGGATCGTCGTTGCGCTCGCTCTCCACGAACACCGGGATGCCGCCGCCACCGCCGCCGGAGTCGTGGTGGTGGTGGCTGCAAGCGACCAGGGCGAGGGACAGGACGGAGGCCAGGGTGGCGGTGCGCATGATCGGTGTCCTCTGCTTCGTTCTCGGGCGCTGGGCGTGTCCTCCGCGGGGGGCGGCGCTCCCCGTGCGGACGCCTGCGGGCGCACGACGGCGCCGGCAGCGCAAGGCTTGTGCCGAGCGCGGACGGCGGGACGCGCGGCCCTTCCCGGGCGCGACGGAGGACCCGGACGACTCGCCGTAACTGAATCTTCCAGGCGAGGTTGCGCTCCCGCTGCTGGCCCACAGGCGCGCCCCCTTGAGCCGCCCGCGTGCAGACCATCTCCTGCCGCGGGGATGGACGCATGAAGACACTCGCCCTCGTCAATCAGAAGGGCGGTTGTGGCAAGACCACGACCGCGGTGAACTTGGCCGGAGCTCTGGCCGTGCGCGGCGAGCGCGTGCTGCTGGTCGATCTCGACCCGCAGGCTCACGCGACGATGGCGCTCTCCGTGTGCGTCGAGCCCGGCGAGCGTTCGATCGCCGACGTGCTGCTGCGCGGCACGTCGCTGGGCGAGGTCGTGCGCGCGGCGCGCGGCGGGATCGCACTCGTGCCGGCCACGCTTGAGCTGGGCGAGCTCGAGGAAGCCGCCGGGCGTACGCTGCACCCCGAGCGCCTGCTGAGCCAAGCGCTGAGCGAGGTCGAACTCGACTACGACTACGCGCTGCTCGACTGTCCGCCGCGCGCCGACGGCGTGCTGACGGCCAACGCGCTGCGTGCGGCCGACGTGGCCGTGCTGGTGATCGAGATGGGCGCCTTCGCGCTGCAGGGCGCGCTGAAGGCCGAGGCCGTGTTCGCGGAGCTGGCCGGTGACATGGACGCGCGCTTCGAGCTGCGCGCCGTGGGCACGCTCTTCGACCGGCATGCGGCGCTGGCGCGCGAGCTCTTGATCGGCACCCAGGCGCGCTTCGGCGCGCGCCTGTTCGACAGCGTGATCCACCAGAGCGGGCGCCTGCGCGAGGCGGCCGCCTCGGGCCAGCCGGTGCAGATCCTCGATCCCGCCTGTCGCGCGGCGCGCGACTTCCAGGCCTTGGCCGAGGAAGTGTGCGCGCTGTGGAGTCCTGTCCCCCTGCATACCTAGCCATGGACGGTCTCGCCCTTCTGTGCAATCTGTTCGCGGACGGTCCCGTGACCCTCGAGCGCTTGCGCCGCGCGCGTGTGGATAGCCTGGTGGAGCTCGAGCGCGTGGTGCCGGGGCAGCTCGCCGAGTGGCTGCACGCCTCGGTGCCGCAGGCGCGCAGCTTCGCCGAGGAGGCGCGCAAGCTCGCGCGCCGCATCGGACCGGAGCGCGCCGCGTACGGCCTCGCCGAAGCGCCTCCGCAGCGCGCCGCGCAGGCGGAAAGCGTGGCTCTGCCCGCGCCGCGCGCGAGCGCCGAGGACGGCTTGCGTCCGGGGCTCTTCCCCGGCCTAGACGAGGCCGTGTGCACGCGCCTCCGCGCGCAAGGCGTGCGCACGGTGGCGGCGCTCATCGCCGGCGCGGGGCTCGCCCTCGCGCGGCGTACGGGCATCCCGTACCTCGCGCTGCTGGCCCTGGCACGCAACGCGCGGCGCCGGCCGGCGACGAGCGTGACGGCGGCGAAGGAGTCCGCGGGCTCGCCCGAGCCGGCGTTGGCCGAGGTCGAGCTCGTTCCGCGGCTGCGGGCCGTCGCTGCGCGGGTGTCCGTGCCCGAGCCCACGCGCTCGGACGAGTTCACGCTGCCGCTGGCGGAGCCCGGCGTGGCCGGGCCGTTCGGCTGAAGGCTCGGCCGGTCGGGCTCAGAGGCTGTCGGAAAATCCCGGACCCCTGCGGGTCCGGCTTTCGAAGGCGTGTTTTCGCCCTTTGGGAGCGGGCTCTTGCCGACGAATCGCCGCGCTGCAGGTCGGCAGTGGATTTTTCGACGCGCTCTCAGCGCGGGCTGGCGCCCGCAACCCAATGAGACCTCATGCGCCCGCGCTGAGTTCTTGTTGGCGGGGGAGGCAGACCCTCCCCCGCGACTCCTCCTCCAGGCCAGGCGCGCCCCGCGGCCTCCCCCTCCTCGCCGCTTGATGAGCGGCGCGGCGCCGGCGGCGCCGGAGCTACTACTCCCGAGGGTCCGCGCGCGGCGCGCGGACTCTCGAACCTAGTAGCTCAGCGCAGCCAGCCCTTCACCAGCGGGTACCAGCGCGAGGCGTGGTACTTCGCGACGAGCTCGCGCCAGAGCTCCTGCTTCTTCTGGTCGTCCTCCAGCCCGCGCGCGCGGCGGAAGAGCTCGTCGGCCGGCCCCTGGTGCTTCGCGCGCAGGTCGGCGTAGGCGCGCATCAATCCCTGTGCGGACGGCGCGAGCGCGAACTCGGCACGGAAGCGCCAGAAGTCGTCGACCCAGGCGTCGTCCTTGTCCGCGGCGACCAGCTTCGTGAGGTGGGCGAGCTCGTTGAGCGCGGCGGCGTCGACTTTCGCGCGTAGCGCCGCAACGGCCTCCGCGCGCGCGGGCGCGAGCTCCGCGAGCCTGTCCAGCGCGGCGAGCGCGTCGCGGTAGTGCTGCTCCGCGAGGCTGCGGGTCGCGAAGCGCTCGAGCCCGTCCGCGTCGCCGCTGGTCATCTCCTCCAGCCAGCGGAGCGCGTCGTCCACCGGCAGGAAGGCCCACGGGTGACCGGCCTTGGCGTCGCTGAACAGACGCAGCGCGGGGAAGCCGCCGTCCTGGAGCGCGTCGCGGCCGTAGGTGCTCATCGAGAACTCGACCACGCTGTCCTGCTCGCCGTGAACGATCGCGATGGCGATGCGTCGCTGCGCGGCACGCACCTTCTCGTCGGTGAACTCGCTCGGCTCGCACTGCACCAGCAGCCCACCCGCGACCGGAAACGCGCCGGCCACGAGCTCCGGATAGAACAGCGCCACGGCGTAGGTGAGGAACGCGCCCTGCGAGTGTCCGCCGACGAACCAGCGCTCGATGGGGAGTTCCGTAGAGAGCTCCTTCAGCGCGCCGGCGACCAGCGCGGGCGTCTGCATGTACCGCCAGGGCTCGCCGCTCTTCTCGCCGGAGAAGTTCACGTAGCTCGAGTTGAACTGGCGCACGCCGTTGGCGCTGTTCGGCGAGAGCTGCTCGCCGTCGAAGCCCACCAGGATGAAGTGCTCGGCGAGCTCGGGCCAGTTCTGCGGAAAGCCCTCGACGTAGTCGCGCGAGTTGTAGTTCGAGCCGTGGAACAGCGCGACCGCCGTGTAGCGCTGCTGCGGATCGAAGTGCTGCGGCACGCGCAGGTGGTAGTTCAGCCCGAGCTCGGTCTGGCCGTCGCTCACCTCACCGGGCGCGATCTCGGCGCGCTTCTTCTCGAGCCGATAGCCGCCCCAGAAGTCCTTCTGCTCCGCGCCGAAGGTGTACTGGCCGGTGAAGGTGCGCCCGTCCTTCCAGGGCTCGAACCAGCCCGTGCCGCGGCCGTTCGGACCGGACCACTCGAATTCCAGGCGGCCGTCCTCGAGCTTGCCCTCGAGCTTCGACTCGGCGCTCCAGCCGTAGGTTCCGCTCACGGCCTTCTGCTTCGCGGAGAGCTCCATCGGCCCGAAGTTGGTCATCCACCTGCCGGCAAAGGCCGCGGCCTGGGGAGCCTTTTTCTGCGGCAGGGCGAGGAACAGCGCGAGCAGGATGGGCGTCATTCGAGGACCTCCGAGGACAGCGGGACGAGCACCATCGACGGCGCGCGCGCGCGGCGTGAGGCGCGAAACCCGGGATCCTCGGGCTTCAGCGCAGCACGGGCGCCGGCTGGCCGACCTGCGCCAGGGTTTCGTCCGCCGACCACACCACATTGTAGAGCGTGTCGCGCTCGACGGGGACGCGCCCGGCGTCCTGGATCCAGCGCACGAGCTCTCCGCGCTGTACCTCCTGCGGCGTCTTCGCGCCGGCGTCGTGATAGATGTGCTCCTCGACCACCGTGCCATCCACGTCGTCGGCGCCGAACGACAGTGCCAGCTGCGCGATCGGGATCGTGAGCATGATCCAGTAGGCCTTGACGTGCGCGATGTTGTCGAGCATCAGGCGCCCGACGGCGATCTCGCGCAGCTCGTCCAGCGCGCTCGGGCCGGGCAGATGCGACCACTCGTTGTTGGCGGGGTGGAACGAGAGCGGGATGTAGGTCTGGAAGCCGCCGGTCTCGTCCTGCAGGCGCCGCAGGCGATCCAGGTGATCGACGCGCTCCTCCTGCGTCTCGATGTGCCCGTGCAGCATGGTGCAGTTCGAGCGCAGGCCGGAGCGGTGCACCTCGCGCGCGAGGTCGAGCCACTGCTGCCCGCTGATCTTCAGGCGGTAGCCCTCTTTGTGCAGGCGCTCGCTGAAGATCTCGGCCCCGCCGCCGGGGCACGAGCCCAGGCCCGCGGCCTTCAGCTCCTCGAGCACCTCGGGCACGGGCTTCTTGGCGACCTTGGCGATCTGGTCGATCTCGACCATGGTGAAGGCCTTGATGTGGATCGTTGGCTTGGCCGCCTTCACCGCGCGCAGGAGCTCGAGGTAGTACGCGTAGGGGATCTTGGGCCACACGCCCGCGACCATGTGCACCTCGGTCACGGGCTCGTGGAGCTGCGCGGTGATCTTCTGCGCGGCCTGCGCGGGCGTGAGCCAGAACGCGCCCTCCTGGCCGGGCAGGCGATCGAAGGAGCAGAAGGCGCAGAACTTGTTGCAGTGGTTCGTGTAGTTGACGTGCTGGTTGACGTTGAAGTACGCCAGGTCGCCGTGCAGGCGCTCGCGCACGTGGTTCGCCAGCGCGCCGAGGGTGTACAGGTCGGGAGTGCGGTACAGCGCGAGCCCGTCGTCCAGGCTCAGGCGTTCGCGCGCCAGGATCTTCTCGGCGACGGAGCCGAGTTTCGCCGCTCGCGCGCGCGCGAGCAGCGTTTCCGTCGCCTGGACGTCTTCCGCAGGGCTCATCTCCGGGAGTATAAGAGACCCGTCGGGCTTCCCCACGAGCCCCGCGAAAGGACGGATTGCATGCTGGCCTTGTTCTTGTCGCTGTGCGCGTTCCCGCAGACGCCTTCGAGCTCGAGCGCGCCGAGCGCGCCGCATCAGGCGCCCAGCGCCTGGGACGCGCTGGCCGCCGAGTATGAGCACGTGTTCGAGGCCTGGGGCACGGAACTCTCGCGCAGCGGCGGCTGGGAGAAGCCCGAGTCCGAGCGCCCGCCGCACCCGGCGCTCTCCTTCTGGCCGCGCTTCGAGGTCCTGTCGGAGCAGGGCGAGGGCCGCGCCGTGCTGTGGCAGCTCGACAACGCGGGCAGCGCGAATCAGGACGGGGAGAGCCTCCGTCGCCGCCTGTTCGAGCGCGTGCGCAAGGCCGGTGACGCAGAGTGGGTCGCTTCCGCCTTGCCGCGCCTCGGCACGCAGGGGCTCGAGAGCGAGGTGGGCGCCTACCTCGCGGGTCTGCAGGCGGAGTCGATGCCCAAGGCGCTGCGCGTCACCGCGCGGCTCGTCGAGGCGAACCTGGCCCAGGAGAAGGAACCCGCGCGCGCCGCCGACCTGCGCTTGCGTGCGGCCTTCCTCCAGTACCGTGAGCTCGAGCTCGGTCCCGGCGAAGCGCTCGCGCCCGAAGACCTCGACGAGCTCAGCGAGGACCTGGTCACGGGGCTCGAGAAGGAACAGAGTCGCCACTTCGGGCTCGCCTACTACGAGGGCTCCGGCGGCACGTATTATCCGCGCACCGCGGCCCCGGTCGATCCGGAACAGCTCTGGAAGCCGGTGGTCGGGACGCTGGCCGAGAAGGGCTGCGCGCGGGCGCGCCTGTGGGCGCTCGCCAACGCCGACTGGCAACTCGCCGAAGCCGAGAAAGAGCGCCTGCGCGGCTACCTCGACGCGCTGTGCCAGGGCTCGCCCTCCGCGGAGACGCTCGCCGCCCTGGGCGCAGAGACCGATTCGCTGGTCTACAAGCTCGGCCTGGACTTCGTCGAGCCGCGCGCGCGCGTGTTGATCGAGAAGAGCGCCGAGGCCGCGCGTCCGGGCATGCTCTCGGGCCTGGGCAGTTCCCTGTGCGAAGCCGGCGCGAACGATCCGGCCGCGCGCGAGCGCGGGTTGGCGCTGCTGCGCGAGGTCCAGACGCGCTGGCCGAACAGCTCGGAGGCCAAGAACGTCGCGGGCCTGCTCTTCCGCTTCACGAACCTGGTGGTGGGCAAGACCGCGCCGGACTTCGAGACGGTCGACGTCGACGGCAACGCCTTCAAGCTCTCCGACTACAAGGGCAAGGTCACGGTGGTGGACTTCTGGGGCTTCTGGTGAGGCCCGTGCGTGGGGGAGATTCCCCACGAAAAGGCGCTGGTCGAGCGCCTCAAGGACGCGCCCTTCGCGCTGCTGGGCGTGAACACGGACGACGACAAGGACGAGTACAAGAAGAAGCTCGGGGAGTATGGCGTCACCTGGCGCAGCGCCTGGCAGGGCGGAACCGACGGGCCGATCCCGACGAAGTGGGGCATCCGCTCTTACCCCTCGATCTACGTGCTCGACGCGCAGCACGTGATCCGTCACATCGGTCCGCGCGGCGAGGAGCTCGGCCGCGTGGTCGATGAGCTGCTGGCCGAGGGCAAGAGACCCAAAGCCGGCGGTTGATCAGGTCGCGCTCGCCTCGGCCGGCTGCGCGCGATCGAGCTCGAGCTGCAGCTCGGCGTAGACGCTGTCGTTGATGCGCTGCGTGTCGCGCAGCGCGAGCAGCGCTCGCGACTGGGCGGCGTGGATCGCCACGCGCACGTCGCGCGACACGTCCAGGCGCCGCCGCGCGCGCGTGCGCTCCTCCAGGTCGCGCTCGCGCAGGGAGTCGAGCTCGTCCTGCATCGCCTGGCGCAGGTGGTGCACCGAGATCGGGCACGAGACCGCGGTGCAGAACTCGTCCAGGCGCGCGATGCCGGCGCGCAGGAGCTCCTCGCGCGCGCCGCGCACCTCCTCCTCGGTCTGCGGATCGGCGCGCAGCCCCAGGCGCTTGGCCAGCGGCTCGAGCGTGAGCCCGTGCACCGCGAGCGTGGCCAGCACGACCACCAGCGTGATCGTGACCACGAGCTCGCGTCCCGCGAGCGGCGTCCCGTCCTCCAGCACCGCCGGCAAGGACAGCGCCGCCGCCAGCGAGACGATCCCGCGCACGCCGCACCACGAGGCCAGGAACACCGCGCGCGGCTTGGGATAGCCGCCCTCTCTGTCGCGCAGCCGTGGGCTCAGCTTGAGCGGCAGGTAGGCGGCCGGGAAGACCCAGGCGATGCGCGTGAGGATCACGACCAGCGCGATGCCCAGCGCGCCGAGCAGCGGCAGCGTGCCGCTCTGCGGGCAGGTCGCGAGCAGGCGCGGCGCCTCGAGGCCGATGAACAGGAAGCTGAAACCGTTCAGCACGAACACCAGCTGGTCCCAGACCTCGTACAGCGGACCGCGGCTGTGGGGCGCGACGAAGTGGATGTTCCAGGAGACGATGAAGCCGGCCACGACCACCGCCAGCACCGAGGAGCACCCGAGCTCGAGCCCCAGCAGCGCCGCCAGGTACGGCGACACCAGGCTGAGCACGAACAGCGTCGAGGTCCCGTGCACGCGCCGGTTGAGCGCGGAGAAGAACAGGCCCACCGCCGCGCCGATGGCCACGCCGCCGCCCGAGACCCACAGGAAGCTCGTGGCCACCTCGCGCCGCTCGAAGGCGCCGGTCATCATCACCGCCACGCCGATCTGCACCCCGACCAGGCCGGTGGCGTCGTTCACCAGGCTCTCGCCGCCGATGATCGCGCTCAGGCGCCGCGGGATGCGCAGGCGCGCGAGCACGGCCTGCGTCGCCACCGTGTCGGTGGGCGAGAGCACTGCGCCCAGCGTGAAGCACGCCGCCCACGGGAGCGCCGGGAACAGCGCGTGCGCCGCCAGGCCCACGGTCAGGATCGTCACCGCCACGAGCCCGATCGCCAGCATCAGGATCGGCCGCAGCCAGCGCCGGAAGTCCACCCACGAGGTGTGGAACGCGTCGGCGTACAAGAGTGGCGGCAGGAAGCCGAGAAGCACCAAGTCGGGGTCCAGGCGTTGGTGCGGCAGGCCCGGCACCAGCGCGAGCGCCAGCCCGACTCCGGTCAACGCGATCGGCAACGGCACGCGGATGCGCGGCGCGACGATGGCGGTCAGCGCGATGGCCGCGAGCAGGAGGAGCAGGGCGTCGAGCGAGGGCAAGGGCGCGCGAGCTTAGCGGGTGCGCGAGCCCACTCCAGTGGGCGCCTGCGTCGCAGCCGAATCCACGCTCTCCCGCGCCAAGCTGGAGCCCGGCGCTCCCAGCGGGCAGGATTGCCGCCATGAGCGAAGCCAGAGGCATGCTGACGCGCAGCGCGCTCGCCGCGCTGATCGAGCAGGGCGCGATCGAGACCGTGCTGGTGGCCTTCACCGATGCCCACGGGCGCCTGATGGGCAAGCGCTACGACGCACGCTTCTTCCTCGAGGACGCGCTCGAGCACGGCGCGCACGCCTGCGACTACCTGCTGACGGTGGACATCGAGATGAACCCGGTCCCCGGCTACCGCTTCGCCAACTGGGAGCGCGGCTACGGCGATGTGCACCTCGTGCCGGATCTCTCGACGCTGCGCGTGGCCAGCTGGCTGGAGAAGAGCGCGCTCGTCCTGTGCGACGTGCACGACGTCGATACGCACCAGCGCGTGGCCGTCGCGCCGCGCTCGATCCTGCGCGCGCAGGTGGAGCGCGCGGCGCGCTCCGGCTTCGTGGCCCAGGCCGCGTCCGAGCTCGAGTACTACCTGTACCGCGGCACGCAACGCGAGGCGCTCGCCAAGGGCTGGCGCGGTCTCGAGCCGGTCGGGCACACGCTGGAGGACTACGACCTGCGCCAGGGCGCGCGCACCGAGCCGTTCCATGCTGCCGCGCGGCGCCACCTCACGGCTTCCGGCGTGCCGGTCGAGAACTCGAAGGGCGAGTGGGGCCTCGGCCAGCACGAGCTCAACGTGCGCTACACCGACGCGCTGACCATGGCCGACCGCCACGGCGTCTACAAGCAGTGCCTGAAGGAGCTCGCCGACCAGCACGGCCTGGCGCTGACCTTCATGGCCAAGGTCGCCGCCGACCAGGCCGGCTCGAGCTGCCACATCCACATGAGTCTGGCGCGCGACGGCAAGAACGCCTTCGCCGGCGACGAGCCCTGCGGGCCGCTGCTCGGTTCGGCGTCCTTCCGCCACTTCCTGGGCGGCTGGATCGCGCACGCCGAGGAGCTCATGCCCTTCTACGCGCCCACCGTGAACAGCTACAAGCGCTACCAGAGCGCTTCGTGGGCGCCGACGCGCCTGGCCTGGAGCCACGACAACCGCACCGCCGGCTTCCGCGTCGTCGGCGCGGGCCCGAGCCTGCGCATCGAGTGCCGCATCCCCGGCGCGGACGCGAACCCGTATCTCGCCTTCGCCGCCTCGCTGGCCTCGGGGCTGGACGGGATCGAGAAGAAGCTCGAACCGCCGCCGTGTTTTTCCGGCGACATCTACGCGGCGAAGGAGCTCCCGCGCGTGCCGAACAACCTGCGCGACGCGCTGGAGGGCTTCGAGCACAGCGCGTTTGCGCGTACGGCCTTCGGCGCCGACGTCGTCGAGCACTACGCGCACTTCTTCCGCAGCGAGTGGGACGCGTGGGAGAAGGCCGTCACCGACTGGGAGCGCCAGCGCTACTTCGAGCGCATCTGAGCGCGCAAGCGGAGCCGGCTGAGCTGCGCGCTGCCGCTTCGCGCGCGCTCGAAGCTCCCCTGGGCGTGCGAAATGCTCAGCCCTCGGATGCGCGGCCCACCCCAGGCTCCCTCCACGCGCTCACCCCGCGTCTCGAAAACCGCCGCGGCGATCCTTAGGCTCCCCGACGCCATGAACGCGCCGATCCTCGGCATCACGACCTACGCGCCGCGCGAGAACCTCGAGCGTTTCCACTTGCCGGTCGCCTACGTGCACGCCGTCCGGCGCGCGGGAGCGATCCCGTGGTTGATCCCGCCCGGCGAGCCGCGCGTTCTCGAGCTGCTCGCACACCTCGACGGGCTCGTGCTCTCGGGCGGCGGCGATGTGGATCCGGACCTCTACGGCGGCCGCAAGGAGCACCCGCAGCTCTACGGCGTCCACAAGGAGCGCGACGCAACCGAGCTCGAACTCGCGCGCGCCGCCTTCGAGCAGAAGCTGCCCACGCTGGGTATCTGCCGCGGCTGCCAGGTGATCAACGTGGCCTTCGGGGGCAGCTTGATCGAGCACCTCCCCGACGAGGTCGGCGACGGGCTCGCGCACCGCGGTGTCGGTCCGGGCACCTCGAGCCTGCACCCGGTCGAGCTCACGCCCGGCTCGCGCGTGGCCGCGATCGTCGGCGAGCTGCACCCGCGTACGGCCTCCTCGCATCACCAGGCCCTGCGCCGCGTCGCCAGCGGCCTCGACGTCGTGGCCTGGGCCGCCGACGGCACGATCGAGGCCGTCGAGCGCGCCGATCACCCCTTCTACCTCGCGGTGCAGTGGCACCCCGAGGAGACCGCGGCCGTCGATCCGGGGCAGCAGCGTCTGTTCGACGCGCTGGCCGCGGCCGCCCTCGCCTACCGAAAGACGAAGCCATGAGACTGAAGAACAGGGTCGCGCTGATCACGGGCGCCGGCGGCGGCATCGGCGGCGAATCGGCGCTGCTGTTCGCGGCCGAAGGCGCGGCGGTGGTCGTGGCCGACGTGAACGAGGCCGGCGGCCAGGAGACCGTCGCGCGCGTCCAGGCTGCCGGCGGCCGCGCGCTCTTCGTGCGCACCGACGTCTCGAAGGACGCCGACTGCGCGCGCATGGTGGCCGAGGCCGAGCGCGCCTTCGGCAAGCTCGACGTGCTCTTCAACAACGCCGGCATAATGGACTCCGCCGACGACGACGCCGTGAACACGAGCGAAGCCGTCTGGGAGAAGACTATGGCCATCAACCTGAAGGGCGTCTTCCTGGGCTGCAAGCACGGCATCCCCGCGCTGAGGCGCGCCGGCGGCGGCAGCGTGATCAACGTCGCCTCCTTCGTCGCGCACCTCGGCGCGGCGACGCCGCAGCTCGCCTACACCGCCTCCAAGGGCGGCGTCCTCGCCATGACGCGCGAGCTGGCCGTGATCCACGCACGCCAGAACATCCGCGTGAACGCGCTCTCGCCGGGTCCGCTGAAGACGGAGCTCTTGATGAAGTTCCTGAACACGGAGGCGAAGAAGCAGCGCCGCCTCGTGCACATCCCGATGGGGAGATTCGGCGAGGCGAAGGAGATGGCGAAGGCGGCATTGTTCCTCGCGAGCGACGATTCCTCGTACATGACGGGCGCGTCGCTGCTGGTCGACGGTGGCATCACGGCGGCGTACGTGACGCCGGAGTAGACTCGGCTCGTATGGCTGTCGGCGTCATCTGGCTCCTGCTCGGCCTCTTCTACTGGGCTGCGATCCTGATCGGCGCGTGGGTTGTTTTCGTGGGCGCACCCAAAGGGAGCAGGGCTCTCCGCGAGGCTGCCTACTTCGGCACCGTCGGTCTCACGATCGCCTCGACCGCGCTGGTTCCCGCCATCGGAGTCTGGGTCTGGCTCCCGGTGCTCTTCGTCGCGGCGTATCCGTTCCTGGCCCTCAAGGAGCTGCTGAACTGAAGCGTTGTCCGCGTCGGCAGATAGGCTCGAGCGCTGCGCCAACCG
>SIAI01000029.1 GCA_009691855.1 Planctomycetota bacterium
TAGTGGTGTGAGTCACGCACAGAGGCCTTTATCCCGGGCCGTCTTCGCCCGCCGCGGCGTTGCGCCTCCTCCGAGACTTGCACCGAAGTCGCGTCGTCGGCGCGCCTTGCGGCGAACGAAGACAACCTCGGGATAAAGGCCCCTCTGCGCGACTCACACCACTAGCGAGCCGCGCTGCAACGCGAGATCCGTGTCCACGAGCTTCGTGCGCTGGCTCAGGAGGCCGACGCAAAGCCCTCGCTGAGCGCGCAGCTCCGCGCGCGTCTCAGCCTCCGAGCGCGATCGTCAGGCCGACGAGCGCGACGCCGATCGCCACCATCGCCAGGCCCATCTTCACGCCCGAGAAGCCTGCGTGGCGGCCGAGCAGGTGCCCCGCGGCGTACAAGAGCGCGATCGCCACGCCGTTCGAGACGCGCATGGCGAGGCTCAGCGGCGAGAAGAACACGAACGGCAGCACAACCGGGAAGGTCGAGCAGAAGACCAGCAGGCACACACCGAGCGCGGCCAGCCACTCCTGACGCCGCAAGCGGGGGCGCGCGGGCAGCTCGGGCAGCGCGACGATCTTGCGCCGCAGCCCCTCCAGATCACCGGGGCCGAGCAAGGGCGCCAGAGCGTCCGGCAGAGCTCCGCCGAGGAGCGCGTGCGCTTCGGCCTCGCTCCGAGCGGCGCGCACCGCGTGCGCCAGGGCCAGCGTGCGCCCGCGCTGGATCAGGATCGTCAAGAGGTACATCACGCCATCCACGATGCCCCAGGCGAGGTTGCAGCCGATGGCGGCGAGCAGCACCGTGCGCACCTCGCCGCGCTCGGCGCTGGCGGCGCTGAGCGAGCCGGTGAAGGACAGCACCATGATCAGGCCGAAGAGCACCTCCGCCAGGCGCTCGACGGGATCGAGCACGCGCGCCTCGGGTTCGATGAGAGGTTCCTGGCCCAAGCGATTTGCGCGCAGCGGCTGCGGCGCGACGAGGTTAGTGCCGAGGCGCGACCGCAACAATCGCGCGAGCGCGCTCGGCGGGTCGCTCCACGCGCTTGATCGCCATGCGTCGGGTGGCGACACTCTCGCCGTGAAGAACCTCTTCGGTTGGATCGTGGTGGGCGTGACGGCCGTCTTCGTGGTCTTCAACCTGGAGAGCGCGAGCGTGTGGTTCTTCGGCATCCGCGCGCAGATGCCGCTGGCCTTGGTGGTGATCGCCTCGGCCTTCCTGGGCGCGCTGGCGACGTACGCCTTCACCAGCCTGAAGGGTCGCAAGTAGGACGGGCGCGTCTGCTCGGCCACGTCGTGCCCTTCCCGACGATCCGGGCGATCCGGGTCGCCGAGCTCGAGCCTCAGGGCAGGCGCGCGAACTCGACGTCGAACGTCTCGCCCACCGAGGGCTGGGTGTAGGCGCCGGCCAGCGTGTCGTCGGTCGCGCGATACTGCAGCCGGTAGGTCGCGCCGGGATAGCCCGTGTCGCGCAGTTCGATGAAGACTGCCAGGTCGGACTCCCCGCTGCGCTCCCACGTGGATTGCGACACGTGGATCGGGTTCGGATTGAAGTAGCCGACGTCGAGGATGCCGTCCACCGCCGCGGCGCGGATGTCGAGGACGTAGCCACCGTCCGGGCGCCGCCATTTTCCGAGCAGCCGCTTCTCCTCCGCCTGCTTCGGAGCCGTCGTCGGTGCGGCGGAACCGCCGCCGGCGGCGCTCTGCGCGCAGGCTGCGGTCAGCAGGAGAGTGCCCAGCGCCAAGGCGAGGAGAGAGCTGCGCGTACGGTTCACGGTTCGAGCTTCGGGCAAGGGGTTTCCGTGCCCGCCGCCGCGGGGCGACGGGCACGGCCGATGGAATGGAGCGCAGGCTGCACGCGACCTCGGTCAGTCGCGCACGGCCGCCACCTTCTTGTTGGCGTCCTCGAGCGCGGACTCGTCGCTGGCCGCGAGCCCGCTCTTGCCGAGCACGATCACGACCTTCTCGAGGGTGCCGGTGAACTCGAACGGCATCTTGTCCACGTAGTCCTCGACCACTGGCGTGCCCGTGTCCAGGCCCACGTCGAAGGTCTCGTCGAGCGAGAAGCGCAGCGGGATGGTGCGTTCGATCTTGCCCTGGGCGACCTGCTTGCCATCCACGGTGAGCGTGCCCGTACCGCTCTTGCCCATGCCGGGGCCGTCGTATTTGAAGTCGAACCCGAGGGTGTGCTTGCCGGGGGCGAGCTTCTCGGCCGAGCTGACGCGGTACTTGTGCTGCTTCTGCTGCGAGAAGGAATGCACGTACTCCGGCTTGCCATCCATGATGAGCAAACCCCAACCGCCGAAACGTCCGCCTTGCGTGACGAGCACGCCGTCGGCGCCGCCTTCCGGAATCTCGACTTCCGCCGTGACGGTGAAGGACTTGTTCTTCATGTCCGGGGCCGAACCTTCGGGGACGCGGGTGGTCCCCGGGTAGTACGTGAACGTGTTGCGCCCGCGCGTCAGGCTCGGTCGCAGACGGACGTCGGCGCGTTCGGCAAGCGAGGAATCGAGCGGATAGACGTTGTACTTCAGCGCTTCGCGCTCGAAGGCCGCCTGCAGTTCCTTCAGCTTCTCGGGGTTCTGCGCGGCGAGGTTGTTCGACTGCGAGAAGTCCTCAGCGATGTGGTAGAGCTCCCACTGGAAGTCGTCCGGGTTGGGCGTGGCCTTGCCGATGGCCGGCGGGGCCCACGGCAATTTCAGCGGCGAGGTGTTGGCCATCCAGCCGTTGTCGTACACGCCGCGATTGCCCATCAGCTCGAAGTACTGCGACACGTGCTGAGTGGGTGCCTGCGCGTCGTCGAAGCTGTACACGAGGCTCGAACCCTCGATCGGCGTCTGTGTCACGCCGTTGATCCTCTTCGGTGCCTCGATTCCTGCCGCCTCGAGGATGGTCGGCACGATGTCGATGATCGAGCTGAACTGCGAGCGCACCTGGCCGGTCTGCTTGATGCGCTTGGGCCAGGAGATCACCAGGCCGTTGCGCGTGCCGCCGAAGTGGCTGGCGACCTGCTTGGTCCACTGGAAGGGCGTGTCCATCGCGTGCGCCCAGCCCACGGGGTAGTGGTTGTACGTCAGCGGTCCGCCGAGCTCGTCCATCATCGACAGCAGGTACTCGAAGCTCTCCTCCGCGCCGTTGGCGGCGACGCCGACTTCATTCACCAGACCCTGCAACGTGCCCTCGCCGCTCGCGCCGTTGTCGCCCATTTCATAGATGATGAGCGTGTTGTCCAACTCGCCGGTCTCCTCGATGGCCTGGATGACGCGTCCGATATTGGAGTCGCAGTAGGCGAGGCACGCCGCGTAGACCTCCATCATGTGCGCATAGAGCTTCTTCTGGTCGGCGCTGCACGAATCCCACGCCGGGATCTCCTTGGGCCGTGCGCTGAGCTTGGTGCCGGCGGGGACGACGCCCTGCGCAATCTGGCGCGCGAGCGTTTCCTCGCGCACCTTGTCCCAGCCCTGATCGAACTGGCCCTTGAACTTCGCGATCCATTCCTTGGGAGCATGGTGCGGCGCGTGGCAGAGGCCCGGGGCGTAGTAGGCGAAGAACGGCTTGTCCGGCGCGAGGCTGTTTTGCTGACGGATCCAGCCGATGGCGTGATCCGCCATGTCCGCGTCGAAGTGGTAATCCTTCGCGTCGTGCGGCGCCTCGACCGGCTTGGTGCCGTCGAAGATGGCCGGGTGCCACTGGTCGGTGTCGCCGCCGATGAAGCCGTAGAAATATTCGAAGCCCAGCGCGGTGGGCCAGAGGTCGAACGGTCCGGCCTGGCTGGTCTGCCAGTCGGGCACGTTGTGATTCTTGCCGTACCACGACGTGTTGTAGCCGCTCTGCTTGAGGATCTCGCCCACGGTGCCACAGCTCTTGGGCATCAGCGAGTCGTAGCCGGGGTAGCCCGTGCCCATCTCCGTGATGACGCCCGTGTGGCAGGTGTGGTGATTGCGCCCGGTGATGAGCGCCGCGCGCGTGGGCGAGCACAGCGCCGTGGTGTGGAACGTGTTGTAGCGCAGACCCGCCTTGGCGAGCATGTCGAAGGTCGGCGTGGGGATCGGCCCGCCGAACGTGGATGCCGCGGAGAAGCCCACGTCATCGGTGAGGATCAGCAGGACATTCGGCGCGCCCTTGGGAGCCGCGAGCGGCTGCGGAAAGTCCGGCGTGGACTCCGCGGCCGTGCGCGCGATCTTGCCCTTGAACTCCGTCGTCGGCCGGGGCAGGACCGCGCCCTGCGCGGAGCTCGCACCCTCTTGCGACTGACAAGCACCGACGAGCAACAGAGGAGCTGCGCAGGCGAGCAGCGTCAGTGATCCAAGGAGACTGTCCTTCAATTGATGAGTCATGTCGTGTTCCGCGATCGACTGCCGGGCGAGGAGTTCGCCCAGTTGGGGATGCTCGCAGTGCGTGCGAGCAACGCAGGAGACTCTAACAGGACCAGAGGATGGGGAGAACCTCGCCGGCATCAGCCAGAGCCTCGAGTCATGCCGCGCTCGAAGAGCGCCTTCGTGGTCATCGCCTCAGCCTTCCTGGGCGCGCTGGCGACGTACGCCTTCACCAGCCTGAGCCGCAAGCAAGGCGCGGCGGCTCGAGCACTACTCGAAGCCGCCGCCCAGCGCGAGGTGCAGGTTGACGCGCTCGGCGCGGCGCGCCTGGCGCAACGTGAGCAGGCCCGAGCGTGCCGCGTTCACCTGACGCTGCAACTGCAGCACGCCGAGCGTGTCGGCCTTGCCGGCGTCGGCCTCGAGCTTGCGCAGGCGCAGGGCCTCCTGGTCGTCTTGCACCGCGGCCGCGAGGCGCTCCTCACGCATGGCCAAGGAGGCCTCGCTGGCGAGCGAGTTCTCCACGTCCAGGAAGGCGCGCAGCGCGGTCTGGCCGTAGGCCACGAGCGCGCCCTCTTGCTCCGCCGTGGCGATGTCCACCTGGGCCTTCAGCGCGCCGCCGTCGAAGATCGGCGCGAAGAAGTTCGCGCCCACGTTGAAGAAGGAGCCGCCGCGGCTCGTGACCTCGGTGAGCTGGCTGTTGGCGCCCGCGTTGGCCGTGAGCGAGAGGCTCGGCAGGCGCGCGAGCTGCCGGGCCGCGACGTTCTTGAAGGCGCCACGCACGCGACGCTCCGCGGCCGCGACGTCGGGGCGGCGCTGCAGGAGCTCGGAAGGCACGCCGGCGGGCACCGCGCCCGGCATTTCTGGTAGCGCGGGAGACACCTCGAGCTCGGCGGATGGATAGCGCCCGAGCAGGGCCTCGAGCGCGCGCACCGTCTGCTGCTGCGCGGCCTCGGCGGCGTGCAGACTTGCCTGGGTTGCGGCCAGGTCCGCGCTGGCCAAGCGCACGTCCTGCTCGCCGACTTTGCCGGCCGCGCGCCGTGCCTCCAGCACGCGCAACGTCTCCTGCGCGCTGGCCACCTGTTCCTGAAGCAGCAGCTCTTGCTGCCGCGCCTCGGTGGCGATGAACCAGGCCTTGGCCGTGGCCGCGGCGATCGACTGGCGCGCGAACTCGAGGTCGAGCGCGGCGCCCTCGTAGCGCGCCTGCGCGGCGCCGGACTCCGCGCTCAGACGCCCCCAAACGTCCAGCTCCCAGGTCATGTTCAGGCCCGCACCGCGCGAGTCGAGGCGGTTGTCGGCCGAGCCGCCCTGCGTCTGCGCGGCGCCCGAAGCGCCGACCACGGGCTGCAGCGCGGCGCCCGCGGCCATGGCCGCGGCGCTGGCGACGTCGAGCTTGGCCTGCGCGGCGCGCAGGTCGAGGTTCGCCTTGAGCGCCTCGCCCACGAGCGCCTCGAGCTGCGGGTCGCCAAAGGAACGCAACCAGCCGTCGGGCACGGTGCCGTTCTCGGCCGCGGCCGACCAGACGCCGGGCACGACCGCGCTCGGCAGGGCCTCCGCGAAGGCGGCTTCGGTCGTCGGAGCGGGGCGCGTCGCGCACGCGGCGAGCAGCAGGGCGCAGGCGAGTGCGAGCGACGAACCGAGGAGACGGGTGCGCATCATCGGGTGGGTGGTCATGGCCGCGTTCAGGGCAGGAACACCCAGTTTTCCCAGCTGCTGATGCGCAGGATCATCATGCGCAGGATGTCGAGGTGGTGCAGTTCGCCCGTGTACACGGCGACCGTCGCGTTCGAGCCGGCGGGCAGGTTGTATTCCGAGATGTCGTCGAGGACCTCGATCTGCACTGGCACGCGCCCACTCTTCGCGGCGTCGTCGAGTGTGCGCAGCGCACCCGAGGCCGAGATCGCGCCCTCGGCCAGCAACGGCTGGAGGCTCTTCACGCGCGCCTTGAACACGCGCCCCGGCGCGGCATCGAAGGCCACCTCGGCCCCGTCACCGGCGTCGATGAACTCGCTCGCGTTCTGCTTGAAGCCGGCCATCAGGTACGGCCCCTCGGCGTGCACGAAGACCATCACCTGCGAGAAAGCCATGGGCATCACGATCTGGCCCGGGCGGATGACGATCTGCGTGACGTAGCCATCAGCCGGTGCGCGCGCCGTGGTCGCCTCGAGCTGGTAGGCGGCCACGCGCAGGTCGGCCTGCAGGCGCTCGACCTCGGTCTGGGCCTTGTCGAGGTCGTACTGGTTGCCGGCGCCCGCCTGCACCAGCCCGTTTTCCTGCTTCAGGCGCGTCTGGGCGAGATTCAGCTGCGCTTGCAGCGAGTCTACGCGCGCCTGGTACGACTCGGGATCGACGCGGAACAGCACGTCACCCTTCTTCAGCGGCTTGCCGCCCTCCTGAGTGACCTCGACCACGCGTCCGGTGACCTCGCAGATGATCGGCGTGGTGATCGCGTAGGTGCGTGCGAACGACGTGACCGGCTGGCAACGCCCGACCCACAGGAACAGGAACAGCACGGTCGCGACGGCGATGAAGATCGAGGTCACCACCGACCACAGGTTGATCGGCAGCAGCTTGAACTTCTTGAAGATCAGCCACCAGGCCAGACCGTAGACGCCGAAGACGAGTTCCAGCACGGCTCAGGCTCCCTGCGCGCGGCCGCTGGCGGGCTTGGCGCGTTCGAGCACGGCCAGGCGCTCCTGGAGTTCGCGCACGGTGCGCTTCAGCTCGCCCAGCTCGGGCCCCGCGCCCGCGTTCCCACCCTCGACCGCGACGGTGAACGTGGTCTTGTTCGAGACCGACCACAGGAACACCAGCGGCCAGATCGCATGCAGCGTGAACAGGCTCAGCCAGCACGCATAGTGGATCGCGTCGGCCTGCGGGTGGTTGCGCTTCTTCGCCATCCGGTGCGGCAGGTCGTGGATGAAGACGAAGACGTAGAAGAGCGCGGTGATCGACAGCAGCAGGGCTGCCAACGCGACGTATTCCAGCATGGTGTGGATGGGCTCGCGCTCCGGGTTGGTCCAGAGCGACGAGTGGGGCGCGAATTCTAGCCAGCGAGCTCCCGGCCCACCCGCTCATTCGCAGCTCGAGGCGCCTGGCACTATGCTCTCCGCCCTTCGCACCGAAAGGACCCACCATGCTCGCCGCACTGTTCCTCGCCGCTCTCTCTTCTTCCGCTTCTTCCGGCCACGACGACCCGGACCTCGTCACGCTCAAGGACAAGAAGCAGGTCGAGTGTCGCGTGTTGCTCGAGAACGAGCAGAAGGTCGTCTACCGCACGGGCAAGAAGACCCAGGAGGTCGCGCGTGCAGAGGTGACCGACGTCCAGTCGGTCGAGCGCAGCCTGGAGCAGTTCCTGGAGCGCTTCGCCAACGCCGACGCGACCAGCGTCCCGGCCCTGGCCGATCTGGCGCTGTTCGCCGAGAAAAGCTACCTGCCCGGCGAGGCCTTCAACACCTGGATCCGCATCCTGACGCTCGACCCCGAGAACGAGCAGGCCTGGACCAAGCTCGGCGGCACGAAGCGCCGCAAGGGCTGGGAGCTGAAGGTGCGCGGGCGCTTCCTCGACATCCAGGAGCTGCGCACGCGCGTGAGCGACTGGAAGAACGCGCTCGAGCTGCGCACGGCGCACTTCCTGGTGCAGACCGACGCGGCGCCCGAGCTGGCGCTCGACGCCACGCTCGACCTCGAGCGCGCCTACCTGACCTTCTACAAGATCCTGGGCAAGCCGCTGGAGCTGTACGTGTTCGACGAGCTGCCCGAGATCCAGATCTTCGCCGACGCGAAGGACTTCCCGGCCCCGCCCACGCCGGGGCGCAGCGCCTGGTTCAGCTTCCCGGCCAACACGCTGTACGTGAATGTCGCCGGCAAGCCCAACCGCGGCGACATCGTGGCCGAGCTGGTGGACGCGCTCATCTACAACTCGTTCCGGCGCACGCTGGACAAGAAGACGGGCCAGATCGAGCCCTGGGCGCGCGAGGGTCTGCGCCAGGCTTTCGCCGGCGCCGTGCGCCCGAACCCGGGCAAGGTGCGCTTCGACTTCGAGACGCCGCTCACGGCGCACTTCAAGACGCAGGCGAGCGACGCGAAGGCGCTGACGCTCGAGCAGGTGCTGCGCGCCGGCTTCGCCTCCTTCGACTCCGGCACCGACGCGCCGCGCTACGTGGCCCAGTCATACACGCTCACGCACTTCCTGGCCTTCGCCGGGCAGGGCAAGTACCGCGCGGCCTACGCGACGTTCCTGAAGGACTCGTACCTCGGCAAGGGTGGGGCCTCGAACTTCGCCAAGGCCGTGGGCGTGGACCCCAAGACGCTCGAGGCCGAGTGGGTGGCGTACGTCAAGAAGCTGGCCGGCGGGTGATGCGCCCCGCTCGGGTTCGAGGCCTTCACCGCAACGCGTAACACGAGATCCACCTATGTCCCTCCGCTCCCTCGCCAGCGTCGTCCTCCTCGCCCTGCTCTCCGCCTGCGCCGGAGCCGGCCACCAGAACATCCCCCGGCCCGACGAGAACTCGCCCGTCTCCTCCGATCGCTGCCGCGTGTACATCGCGCGCCAAGACGTCGCCGCCGGCTCGGTGCGGCAGGTGCGCGTGCTCGACGGCGAGGCCGAGATCGGCGCGATCGCCGAGGACGAGTACCTGTGCTGGGAGCGCCGCCCCGAGCGCGGCATGGGCACGCTGGTCTACGAGGGCCCGGGGCAGAACATCCATTCGCGGGATGTCGAGAACGTCTTCGACCTGCCGCGTCAGGCGGGCACGACGACCTGGTTCGCGATCGAGATCCCGCACTCCGGGCGCCAGCCGCAGATCAGGCAGCTCTCGCCGCTCGAGGGCCGCGCGCTCATCGCGCAGCGCAGGCCGGCGAAGCGCTGAGTTCTTTCAGGGGGCCGACGCCCCGGTTCCGCGCCCTCGACCCGGTTCAGAGCAGCGAGTCCGCGAGCCGTGCGACGCCCTGCAGAGCCTGCACCCATTGCGGCCGCCGGCGCCATTCCTCGAGCGTCAGCTCGCGCGACTCTGCGATGAGCTCCGCCTCGATCTCGCGCAGGCGCTTCACGAGCGCCTCGTCGTAGATGAGCAAGCTCACCTCGCAGTTGAGCGCGAAGGAGCGGATGTCGAGGTTGCTCGAACCGATCAGCGCGAGCGCGTGGTCGAAGCTCACGTGCTTCGCGTGGAGGAAGCGTGGACGGTGCAGGTGGATGTGGACGCCCGTCTCGAGCAGCTGCTCGAACCACGACGGGCCCGCGAGGTTGACGAAGAGGCTGTTGCCGCGCTCTGGCACGATCAGGTGGACCTCCGTGCCGCGCAGCACGGCGGTGGCGAGCGCCTGCAGGAAGGTCTCGTCGGGGATGAAGTAGGGCGTCGTGAGCACCACGCGTTCGCGCGCGCCGTGCAGCAGCGAGACGATGAGGTCGTGGGTGGTGCGGTGCTGGAAGCCCGGACCGCTCGGCAGGAGCTGGGCAGACGACGGACCGACCAGCTCGGCCGGCGGGAAGATCTCCGCGAGTTCGGGCGTGTCCTTGGTCTCGAACCAGCGGTCGGCCAGGAAGACGACGTCGAGCTGCGCCACGACCGGGCCGCGCACGCGTACGACCAGCTCGCGGTTCGGCAAGCCGGGGATGAACTCCGCATCGACGAGGTTCTGCGAGCCGGTGTAGCCGACGCGCCCGTCGATGACCGCGAGCTTGCGGTGGTTGCGGAGGTCGAAGCGCGCCGTGCTGCGCCGGAACAGGCCGACCGGCAGCAGGAAGGTCACCTCGACGCCGGCCGTGCGCAACCGCGGCGCCAGGCGGCGCGCGGAGCGGCGCGAGGCGACGCCGTCCATCAGCACGCGGCAGGAGACGCCGCGTCCGCGCGCGCGCACGAGCGCGTCGGCCACGCGGTTGCCGGTCGGGTCGTCGGCGAAGATGTAGTAGAGGAGGTGGACGTGGTGCTGTGCGCCGTCGATGTCGGCGATCAGGCGCGCGAGCGCCTCGTCGTAGTCGGACAGGAGCTCGACCGCGTTGCCGTCGAGCGTCTGGAAGTGGCCGAGCTGCTCGGCGAGCACGACCGCGCTCGCGAACTCCGGCTTCACGCTCGGGCGCGTACGGGGCGACTGCTGCCACGCCTTGCCCTTGGCCGCCGCGAGCGCCTCGGCCACGCGTTTCTGCATCGCGACCCGCCACACCGGCAGACGCACGCGCCCGATCCAGAGGTAGCACGCGATCCCCGGCCACGGCAGCAGGAAGATCAGCAGCAACCACGTGCGGGCGGCCGCCGTCTCCTTGGTGCGCGGCAGGTACCACAGGGCGCCGATGCGGATCGCCCACTCGCTGGCGTAGTACGCGACGCCCCAGGACCACTGCATCGGCTCACGGTACCCGAAGGAGGAGTTCGTCCGAGAGCGACGGTAGGGCGGAACGCTCGATTCGGGGGCGCGCCGAGAACCTGCGGCGTCAACGTCCGCGAGCCGTCGGCGTGCCCGAGCTCACCCCGCCCTCACGGCCGCACTGCGAGGTGCTCGCGCAGGATGCGGCGGATCGCCTGGATCGTCAGCGGGTGCGACTGGCACGAGTGCGCGCTCGGGATCAGGTCCTCGGAGGCCACGCCCTCGAGATGCGCGCTGGCGTAGGCGACCACGCCGTCGTCGGCCGTGGCCAGGGCGCGCGGATCGCCGGGATCCGCCGCGCCGATGGAGATGACCGAGTGCGCGCTCACGCCGGGCGCGAGCGGCGTGCGCTTCAGGCGCTTCACCAGCTGGCTGTCGGGTGCCATGCCGGCGATGCTCGAATGGTCCTCGGGCAAGGCGCCGCTGAGCAGCGAGGCCTGACGCTGCAGCAGTGAGGCGCCCAGGTTGACCACGTCGCTCGGGAACGAGATCAGCTTGCCGAGGAGGCGCGAGTACCAGCGCGCGGAGATGAAGCTCCCGCGGTGCGGCGTGGACACGAACACCACGCGCTGCACGTACTCGAGCGGTTCGAACTCGAGACAGCGGCGCAGCAGCGCATCTTCGTCCGGCGCGAGCGCGAGCTGGTCGAGCGTGCGCCCGGAGAGCTCCTCCAGCCAAGTCATGTCGCCGTGGCTCACCAGCAGGCGCACCAGCAGGCCGCCCTGGCTGTGCCCGATCAAGACCATGCGCCGCAGGGCCTCGTCCGTGCCCGCTGGATCGAGCTCGGCCACGGTCGCGCGCAGCGCGTCGCGCAGCTCGGCCGCCGAGTACAGGATCGGGTTGCCGGTGGCGTACTGGAAGAACCACATCTGCGTCGAGCGCCGCAGCAGCGGGTCGGACCACAGCGTGTTGAACAGCTCGGCCCAGTAGGCCGGGCTGGAGGCCGTGCCGTGCACGAACACGACCGGCACGCGACCGCGCGCGTAGGGCTGGGCCAGGATCAGCCGATTCGAGCGCTCGGGGCGCTCGCCCCCGAAGAGTCCGGCGATGCTGAAGCGCCATAAAGCCGAGTCGTCGAGGCCGCGCGCCAGGGCGGCGCTGCGCTCCGTTTCGAGCGGGACCTCGCGGCCCGCCACGTCGACGCGCTCGGCGTCGTAGCCCGAGTGCAGCTCCAGGCGCGCGTGGAGGCCGGAGGCGAGCTGTTCCAGGCCGCCCTCGATCCGCAGGAAGGCGGTGACGGGCGCTACCCGTGCGGCCACGTAGGCGTGCTCGTCGGGCGCGGGCTTCTGCAAGCGAGTCGCGATCAGCGGCACGCCCAGGCCCGAGTCGCGCAAGCGCAGTCGCAGCCCGTAGATCGTCAGCAGGTCGGCGGGCTCGAAGCGGAACGCAGCCGGCGTCCAGAGAGCTGCCGGATCCAGGTGCAACTCGAGCGAGCCGGTGGGCAGCGCGCGCACGCCCTCGACCAGCTCGATGCGCGCCTTGCGGTCGAGCAGCGCGCGCAGCAGGCCGTCGTTGTACAGCTCGGCGGCCCAGCGGAAGCGCCGGTCGTAGGGGTTCGGTACCTCCACTTCGTCACCCAGCAAGTACAGGTACGCGTAGACCGCGGCCGCGAGATACGCCTCGCGATCGCGCATGCGCCGGCCGAGCAAGTAACTGCCCTCGGCCAGGGCGAAGAGCGTCCTGCGCTGCGGCTCGGCCACGGCCCGCGCGTGCAGCTCGCGCAGCGCGGCGCGGGGATCCTCGTCGTACAGCGTGCACAGGTCGAACACTGCCAGGACCTCGCGCGAGGGGTCGCTCAGGCGATTCGCGTTCAGCGCGCAGGCCTCGAGCTCCACCCGCGCCTCGTCCAGCGTCGTCGGGCGCGTGCCCACGAGCTTCGGGCTCAGGAAGCAGCTCGCCAGCAGCAGCGTGCCGAGCGCCCAGACGATCGCGGCGCGGAGGTTCAAGGGGGCGAGCGTCTTCGTCACGCAGACGGTAGTGAACCGGGCGAGGGGCCGCAAACGCGTGCGTGTCATCGGGCGACGCGCGGCGGCAGTTCGCGGCGCAAGCGCGCCGAGAACTCCGCCTCCGGCCCGGCGAACGCCTCCAGCGCTGCGGCGGTGACGTCGCAGCGCGCGCGCAGCTCCGCGAACGGGGGCGCGCCGTCGAGGTGGCCGTTCTCGAACAACAGCTCGTCCACACGCCCGTTGGCGAGCAGGCGCCAGTCGAACGGCCCCGCCCTGCCGAGTTCCTGCACGCACTGGCGGATCGAGCTCGTGCAGCTGGCAGAGAGCGCGTTGTACCAGGCCGGCGTCGAGGCCAGGGCCTCGATGCGCCGCGCGTACACCAGCAGCAGCTCGCGCGCCGCGTCGGCCGCCACCCTCAGGCGATAGAGGTGCAGGTGCTCGCCGCGGAAGGCCGCGCGCACGCCGAGCACGTCGCGCTCGTCGGCCACCACGTAGTAGAGCTCGTACTGGCGGAAGAAGCCGCGCAGCGCGGAGTAGCCCTCGCCCTCCTCCTTGCGCGTCTCGATCGACACGGCAAGGTGCCGGCCGTCCGCGAACTCGAACGACAGGATCGTGTGCACGATCAGCGGCACGTCCCAGTCCGAGAGCACGAGGTCCACGCCGCGCACGTCGGCCAGGGCGTAGCCGCGCTCCTCCCAGCGCTCCGTGCCGTCCTCGTCCGAGCGCCAGTCGAAGTTGCGCACGGCGCTGAAGGTGATGCGCTCGCCCTCCACGCGCACGCCAGGGAGCTGCGCCACGTCCGCCTGCCAGGCGCGATCGTTGCGCGGCGCCAGGCTCGTCCACCACAGCAGCAGGCCCGCGAATAGCACGAACCACGCGTAACGTCGTGCGCGCCGCCGCCATCGCCCGAGCCACAGCCAAGCGGAGAGCGGCACGAACAGGCCGGCCGCGAACGCCCCCGGTCCGTCGAAGCACAAGGCTAGCGCGCCCCACAGCACGGCCAGGGTGATGAGCACGACGCACGCCGTCGCGCCCAGGGCGCGCAGCAGGCGTCGCGGCCAAGGTCGTGGGAGCGTGGTGTCGACTGCGGCGTGTTCCAAGGCGAACAGCCTAGCGTGACGCGCGTGTCGAGCGCGCCACCTTGCAGCGCGCAATGCACGCGCTGCCGAGGACCTCGCGTGGCCTCTGCCCGTGCGCAGCCGCAGCGCGGCGCGCTGACAAAGAGTTGGCCCGGAGCAGGGCCGCATTGTCTTGCTACGGGCCTCGCGTTCTCTGCGCGGATCCGCCTTGAAACCCGTGACGTATCCAAGGCGTTCGACAGCCGCAGCTGCGCGTGCCCGCCGCGCTCTACAGCCCGCGCACGCCGACCATCTGCTGCGTCTCGACGTCCCAGACCTTGAGGCGCAGGCAGCGCACGATGTCCAGAGGATGCAGCGAGGTGACCTTGGGCGAGCTCAGCTCGGGCAGCTCCAGCACCTCGGGCAGGCGATAGAAGGGGATGCGCGCGTTGAGGTGATGGATGTGGTGGTAGCCGATGTTGGCGGTGAACCAGGCCGCGAGCGGGCCCGTGCGCATGAAACTGGAGGACTCCAGCGCGGCCCTTTCATAGGCCCAGCCGGCCTGGTCGCAGAACGACACGCCGGGGAAGTTGTGCTGGGCGTAGAAGAGATACGCGCCCGCCGCGCCCATCATGGCGTGCGGCACGAGCTGCGTGAGCAGCCAGGCCTGCCAGCCCCCGTACAACAGCAACGCCACGGCGATGCCCGCGTGCAGGAGCAGCGCGAGCAGACACTCGACGTGCTTGCGCGGGTAGTTGCGGAACGGGTTCACGCACATCCCGTAGAGGAACATGAACACGTAGCCGAACGCGATGGTGAGTGGGTGGCGCACGAACAGGTACGCGCGCCGTTCGGCCTTCGAGCTCTTCAGGAACTGCTCCTTGGTCATGATCGGATACGAGCCGATGTGCGAACCGCGGAGCTTGGAGTTGTGGGTGTGATGGTGGTCGTGGGAGCTGCGCCAGACGCTGCTCGGGCTGAGCACGAAGATGCCGAAGGCGCGCATCAGCCCCTCGGCCAAGGCCGAGCGCGGGAGGATCGCGCGGTGCTGCTGGTCGTGGTAGATGACGAACGAACGCATCAGCAGCAGTCCGGCCAGGAAACTGGAGGTGATCCGGGTCGCGAGGTGTCCCGCCCACAGCGTTCCCGCCAGCGCGGCGAGCAGCAGCAGCCCGGTGGACGACACGCACCACCAGCTGCGCGCGGTCTCGTCCTTCGCGTAGGCCTTGGTGGCGACGATCAGTTCGGTGCCGATGCGAAGCTGCAGGGGGGGCGCCGGGGAGGAAGAGGTCACGTACGGGGTCGGGGAGATTCGTGTTGCAGCGGGGGGCCGTGAGCCAGCGAAGCTCGAGCGGGGTCGCCGAGCCGCGGATGGTATCGACTCGCGCTCGACCCCCCGAGTCAACTTCCGTGGAAGCGGCCGGCAGCCGCTGGCTCCGTCCGCAAGCCGAGCGACCCCGGTCGTGCGCGGCTACTGCCCGACCGTGCGTGTCTGCGTGGGCGTCGCCGCCGGGCGCGGAGGATGGGCGAGGAAGGCGATGAAGAGCTCGAGCACGTTGTCCTCTTCCTGCTCGGCGCGGTACACCGCCCGGCCGTCGCTGAGGGGCGCGAAGTCGGTCTGGACATCGCCGCCGGTCGGGAGTGGGCGGTTCAGGCGCTCGGGCGGGGTGCTGCCATCGAGCGCGACGGCGAAGAGCTCGAAGAGCCCGACCTGCACCGCGTCGGCGCGGTAGGCGACCCTGCTCGAATCGGCGGCGATGCGGAACCCGCTCACGTCGCCCAGGGGCAGGATGTGCAAGAGCACGCTCGCGCCGCCCGCCAGGGCCACGCCGTTGAGCTCCATGCGGTTGTCCACGCGCTCGTCGGCCAGGTAGACGACGCGCAGCTGGTCGGGGGCGAGCGCGAAGGAGCTGACGCTGCCGCCCGCGACCAAGGTGCCCGAGAGCTGCAGCGGGCCCGCGCTGCCGTCGGCCGGAACGCGGAAGAGTTCGTAGCGAGCGACGCCGTTCGGGTTGGCGCGCAACAAGACCTGCTGGCCGTCGGCCGTGAGCGTGAAGTCGATCTGCGCCTCACGCCCGGCCGGCAGGGCGGTCAGCGGCAATGCGGCGCCGCCCGCGAGCGGCACGCGGAAGAGGTCGAAGGTCCGGTCCACGCTCGGATCGGCGCGGAAGACGACGTACGCGGAATCGGACGTGAGCTGGAAGTGCGTCACGTCGCCGCCTACCACCAGGGCGGGGCTGAGGAGCTGGGCGGGCGCGCTGGCGTCGCTCGGCACCGAGAAGAGCTCGAACTGCTGATCCACGCCCGGATCGGCGAGGTAGACGACGTGCAGGCCGTCCGGCGTGAAGCCGAAGGCGCTCACGTCGGCGGCGCCGGCCAGCGGCGGGTTGAGCTTCGACGCCGGCGCGCTGCCGTCGGCGGGCACGCGGTAGAGCTCCATCACGCCGCTCAGATCCTGATCCGAGAGATACAGCGCCAGGCTGCCGTCCGGTGAGAGCTGGAACTCGCCGACCGAGCCGCTGGGCGGGTTGAGCGAGCGCGCCACGCCGACGCCGTCGAGGCGCACGCTGCGCAGGTCGAGCGGGCCGAAGAGCCCGCGCTGCTTGTGATAGAAGACGCGCGTCCCGGTGGAATCGATCACCAGCGGCTGGGATTGCAGGGCCAGTCCGGTCTGGACCTCGAGCGCGATCGGCGCCGCAGGATGCGTGATCGTCGCCGAGTACAGCCAGCCAGCCGCGCCCAGGCCGACGCTGTGCAGGAAGGCCACACGCGTGCCCGTCGGGCTGAGCGCGAAGCCGGGCAGCACGTTGCCACCCTCGCTCAGACTTGGGGCAAGGGACAGCGTCTCGCCACGCCCGTCCGCGCGCGTCGCGAACAGCCCGAACACCTGGTCCTCGTCCTGGTCGGCGCGGTAGACGACGCGCTGCTCGTCGGCGGTGACCAGGAACGAATCCACGTCGCCCACCACCGGCCCGAGCGCCATGGGCGCGTTGTACGTCTCCACCTGGCCGCCGGCGAAGGGCGCGCCGAAGAGCTCGAAGGTCTCGTTCTGATTCGGATCGGCGCGGTAGATCACGTGCTCGCCGTCGGCCGCGACCAGGAACTGGTAGACGTCTCCGGCCGGGATCAGCGGCGCGCTGAGCAGGCGCGGGAGCGCGCTCGCGTCCAGCGGGACGGTGAAGAGCTGCGACACGCCCGTCGCTCCGCCCTCCGAGCGGAAGACGACGTCCTGGCCGCCCGGGTGGATCTGGAAGCTCGCGTTGTTGCCGAAGGGTGCGGGGTTGAGCAGCACGGGCGCTTGACCGCCGAACAGCGGGACACGGTAGAGGTTCGTGTCGCTGGAATAGACGACGGTGGAAGCGAGGATCTCGACCTGACCGAGGTAGGCCGTGCTCGAGAGCTGGATCGCGTTCTGGCTGCCATCGACCGGAGCCGAGAAAAGGGCGCGCTGGCCGCCCTGTCGGGCCAAGAAGACGACCCGCGTGCCGTCGGCGGAGAGGACGAGAGCGGCGCCGAATGTGTCGGGGATCCACGCGCCCATGTTGATCTGGACCCGCTGGGTTCCGTCGAGATCCACGCACACGAGGTCCGCGCCGTCGATGAACGCCACGCGGAACACGCCGTCGAATGCGAAGGGGCGCTCGTAGGGGTTCAGCGGCTGGTGGTTCAGGAGCCAGGGCGAGTGGCTGCCGTCCAGCGGCACGGCGAAGAGATCGGCATCCTCGTAGCCGTCCTCGTCGAACGCCTGGTGGAAGACGGCGTGCGTCGCGTCATCCGAGATGCGCAGGTTCTCCACGACCGTGATGCCGAAGTTGATCGGGGGCTGGGTCGTGCCGAGCAGGAGCGGTGCCGCGCTGCCGTCCGTCGGCACGCTGTAGAGACTCGAGCGCGAGAACGCGAACGAGACGGTGAAGGCCGCCATGCTCCCGTCGGGACTGATCCAGACGTGGGTGCCAGGCTCGAAGTTCGGCGCGATCAGCGTCGCGGGCGCGCTGCCGTCGATCGGTACGCGATAGAGGTTGCCGGTGTCGCCCTCGTCGGCGCGGTAGAGGACGCTCGTTCCCCCGGGAAGGATCCAGAAGTTCATCACGCCGGAGCCGGTCACGTTCGGACCGTTCAGACGGACCGGGCTCGCGCTGCCGTCTGTCGGCACGCTGTAGAGCTCGTCCAGGTTGTTCGTGTTCTGGTCGACGAGGAAGACCGTGTGCCCGGTGCTCGACACGGCGTAGTCCCAGCCGCCGCCGGCGCCGAAGACGTTGATGCCGACTCCGCCCACGTTCGCCCAGGGCGGCAGCGGGTCGTTCAGCTTCACGGTGGGGCTGCTGCCGTCGAGCGGCCCGCTGAAGAGCTCGTAGACGTTGTCCGCCGCCTCGTCCGCGCGATAGACCACGCGCGTGCCGTCGGGGCTGAGCAGGAAGTCGGTCACGTCCCCCGCCGCCGGCTGCGCGAGCGGCCCGTTGAGCTTCACGGTCTGGGCGTGCGCACCCGCCGACAGCGCGACGAGCACGGCCAGCACGCCGCGGTAGGACACGCGACAACGACCCCAACCAACGCGAACGCGACCCATGGCCAGCCTCCTGACGCCGAAAACAACGCCCAGGATAGCGCCCCCCTCGTTCACCGCGCGCCCCCGCGTCACTATGATCCTGCGCGGCGCCCGAAGTCGGCCCGCTGCAGTCTCAAGAGTCTCCTCCCGCACCTCGAAAAGGGCGCCCCATGGAAGCTGGTATCGTCGGCCTGCCGAACGTCGGCAAGTCGACCCTGTTCAACGCCTTGACGAAGGCCGGCGCGCTGGCCGCCAACTATCCGTTCGCGACCATCGAGCCGAACGTGGGTGTGGTGGCCATCCCGGACCCGCGCCTGGAGCTCATCCGCGGCTTCATCGCCTCGGAGAAGATCGTGCCCGCGGCCCTGCGCCTGGTGGACATCGCCGGGATCGTGCGCGGGGCCTCGGTGGGCGAGGGCCTGGGGAACAAGTTCCTTTCGCACATCCGCGAGGTCGATGCGATCGTCGAGGTCGTGCGCTGCTTCGAGTCGCCGCCGGGCGGCGAGGACATCACGCACGTGGAGGGCACGGTCGATCCGGTGCGCGACCTGGAGACGATCGCGACCGAGCTCCTGCTCGCCGATCTGCAGACGGTCGAGGGCAGCATCGGCAAGGCCGAGCGCGCGGCGAAGAGCAAGGAGCCCGAGACCGTCGCGCGCTACGAGCTGCTGAAGAAGATCCTGCCGATCTTGTCCGCCGGCCGGCCCGCCAGCACCTTCAAGGTCACCGAGCCCGACCAGGCCAAGATCCTGAAGGGCCTCGGCTTCATCACCGGCAAGAAGGTGCTGTACGTCGCCAACGTCGCCGAGGACGACCCCCACGGCGAAGGGCCGCACGCGCTGAAGGTGCGCCAGTGGGTGGACCAGCACGGCGGCGACGGCAAGCAAGACGTCGTGCCGGTCTCGGCCAAGATCGAGTCCGAGCTCTCCGACCTCACCGACGCGGACCGCCTGGAGATGCTGCAGAGCCTGGGCATGGAGCAGCCCGCACTGAACGCGCTCGCGCGCGCCGCCTACCACCTGCTCGGCGTGCAGTCCTTCTACACCGCCGGGCCCAAGGAGATCCGCGCCTGGACGGTCCCGATCGGCGCCACCGCGCCACAGGCCGCGGGCGTGATCCACACCGACTTCGAGCGCGGCTTCATCCGCGCCGAGATCTACTCCGTGGACGACCTCGTGCAGTACAAGACCGAGAAGGCCATCAAGGACGCCGGCAAGCTGCGCGTCGAGGGCAAGGCCTACGTCATGCGCGACGCCGACGTGTGCCACTTCCTGTTCAACGTGTAGTGCGCTGGGCGAGCTCGTCGTCGCTCGTGAGGCGCTCCCTGGCGGACCTGTCGGTCAGTGCAGGGCGACCGCAATCCTCACGAGAGCGACGATGCGCTCGAGATCCGCGGCCTTGGAGAAGCGCAGCTCGATCCACGGCGAACTGCTGCGAGCGTTTCGGGTGAACCCGCGAGTCGGTCGGATGCGCCAAACCCTCGCGTTCGATCACCGTTCGCGTGAGACGGATGTCGCGCTCGTTGCCGCCGTGGAAGTGCGCGAACTCCTTGCCCGCATGCGCCAAGCTCGCGAAGCCGTCGTCCCGGTCCGGCCAGGCGCGGTGCTCGACGCCGAGCTTCTCGAGCCGTCGAACGAGCTGTTGGCGTAGGTCGGGCATGGTTCGACGACAGCGTGCCCAGCCTCGGATCTGGCCTCCGGAACGCCATTGCTGGAACCCGACCCCGGAGAGCGCTCCGCTCGGGCTCGCGCGCGAGTATCTTCTCGCGCCGGCCCCGGAGACTCCGCCATGAAGACGCGTTCCCTGTTCTTGTTCGCCTGCGCGCTCGGCGCTTGTCACTCGAGCGCGAGCCGCTCCGGCTCCGCGTCGGCGCTCGAGTCCGCGCTGGCGAGCCTCTCGGCCGACGAGCTGCTCGCGCACATGCGCGTCCTGTCGAGCGATGCCTTCGAGGGCCGTGGGCCGGGCACCGAGGGCGACAAGAAGACGGTCGAATACCTGGTCAGCCAATTCAAGGCGCTGGGCCTCGCGCCGGGCAATCCGGACGGCAGCTTCGTGCAGAAGGTGCCGCTGCTGGGCTTCCAGACGAGCTCGCAGGTCGCGCTCACGACCGCGGCCGGCACGCAGGCGCTCGAGCCGCTGAAGGACTACGTGGCCATGTCGCGCCTCGAGCAGGCCAAGCTCGACGGGCTCGAGCTCGTCTTCGTGGGCTACGGCGTGGTCGCGCCCGAGTACGGCTGGGACGACTTCAAGGACGTCGATGTGCGCGGCAAGGCGCTCGTGATGCTGGTCAACGACCCGCAGGTGGCGAGCGCGCAGGATCCGGCGCGGCTCGACGACGCGCTCTTCCGCGGCAAGGCCATGACCTACTACGGGCGCTGGACGTACAAGTACGAGATCGCCAAGGCCAAGGGCGCCGCGGCCGCGATCCTGGTGCACGAGACCGGACCCGCGGGCTATCCGTGGGAGGTCGTGTCGGGCAGCTGGGGCCGCGAGGGCTTCGACATCGCCGGGCCGGGCGCGGCCGAGGCGCACGTGCCGGTCGAGAGCTGGATCCAGCGCGACGTGGCCACGAAGCTGTGCAGCGACAGCGGCCTCGACTTCGAGGCGCTGAAGCAGAGCGCGCTCTCGCGCGACTTCCGCCCGCTGACGCTCTCCGGCGCGCACGCGAGCTTCGACTGCACCACGAAGTTGCGCACGATCGAATCGAGCAACGTCGCCGCGCTGCGCCCGGGCTGCGATCCCGAGAAGCAGGACGAGTACCTCGTGCTCACCGCGCACTGGGACCACCTGGGCAAGGATCCGAGCGCACCCGACCCGATCTTCAACGGCGCGCTCGACAACGCCTCGGGCACTTCGGCGCTGCTCGAGCTCGCGCAGGCCTTCACCAAGGTCGCGCCCGCGCGCTCGATCCTGTTCCTGGCCGTGACGGCGGAGGAGAAGGGCCTCCTCGGCTCGAAGTACTACGCCACGCACCCGCTCCATCCGCTCGCGCGCACGCTGGCGAACATCAACATGGACGAGCTCAACCCGTGGGGCCGCACGGCGGACGTGGTGCAGATCGGCAAGGGCTTCTGCGACCTGGACGAGCTCCTCGTGAAGATCGCCGCCGAGCAGGGCCGCCGCGTCGTGCCCGACCCCGAGCCCGAGAAGGGCAGCTACTTCCGCTCCGACCACTTCAGCTTCGTGAAGCAGGGCGTGCCCGCGCTCTACGCCGAGTCCGGCATCGACTTCCGCGGCCGCCCGGCCGGCTGGGGCCAGGCGCAGCGCGACCGCTACAACGAGAACGACTACCACAAGCCCTCCGACGAGATGCGCGCCGACTGGGACTTCAGCGGCGCGCTGGAGGACCTCGCGCTCTACCTGCGCGTGATCTGGACGCTCTCGCAGGGCGACCACTGGCCGCAGTGGAACGAGGGCTCGGAGTTCAAGGCGGTGCGCGAGGCGTCGCTGCGGGCCGGACGCTGAGCTCGGCCCTGACCAATCTCGCTCGGTTGCACTCCTCGTCGATGTCGCGCGAGTACCCGCCGCTCGAGCCTGATCCCGTGATCGAGGCCTACGGCGCTCGAAGGAGCGCGGCCCGATCCCCGAGGAGCGCCACCCGGACTGCCGTTTCGCTGGAACGTGAAGACCCTGGAAATGGGGCTGAACCTCGCGGGTGACGAGCCTCGGAGACCTCGACGTGCTCGCGGAAGTGCCGGGCTGTGGCAGCTTCGCGAGTTGAGCGAACATGCGCAGACGGTGGAGATCCTCGGCCGCACTTGTCGTTGCGTCGACTTGCTGGCGCTCATCCGCCTGAAGAAGGCCGCCGGTCGGCCGAAGAACCTGGAGACCGTCGCCGAACTCGAGGCGCTGCGCGAGGAACTCGGGCGGCAAGAGTAGGCACGCCGAGGCGCTGGGATACACACCGGAGGCAGGCCAGACGCTGAGCTACGCGAACGCTTGGGCCGCTTGCAGCACGCGCTCGCGTCGTCGCAACAGCGAGCTCACGGCGCCCTCGCGCAGACCCAGCAGTCGGTCGCAGTTCCGGTCGTCGGTGAAGTCCGCCTCCTGCTTCCGCTCGTCGATGGCCCAGTAGGCGAGCGCGCTGGCGAACGCAACGATGCGGATCTCGCTCAGGCGCAGCGTCGTGTTGGTGGGATCCTGGTGGTGGCGGATCACCGCGCTGACCCAGGCGCCGAGATGCCAGGCCTCGGCGAGCTTGATACCGGCCTCGGTATGGAACTCTTCCATGGCCGCCTCCTGGATCGCCTTGGGAACCGGTGACACGAGCTCCTCGCGCTCCAGGTCGTGCAAAAATTTCAGGACGAGCGGCATGCCGACATCGTGCAGCAAGCCGCACAGGAAGGCGGACTCCTGGTCGAGCCGCTGTAACTCGGCGATTTCCTTCGCGTAGTACGCCGTGACCAGCGCGTGCACCCATAGTGCGCGCAGCCGTTCCTCTTGACCGGGCAGCGCGAAGAGCTGCTCCTTGAGCGCGACCGTGATCGCGATGTTTCTGACGGTTCCGAGACCCAAGCGGCTCATCGCCTGCTGGAGCGACAGGATGGGCACCCGGGCCGCGTGCGTGGCCGCGTTGGCCGCGCGCAGCAGGTGCGCGGCCAAGGACGGATCTTGCAGGACCAGGTCCACCAGCTCGCCGATCTTCGCGCGCTCGTCGCCGCACGCAGTCATGACCCGCGCGGCGGTGGCAGGCAGCAGGGGCAGGTTCAGTTCGCCCGCGAGACGCAGGCGCAGGGCCTCTCGGAGAGCGTCGGGCGGCGTGGTTCCGATCGGGTCGACTTCGATCGCCATGGATGGTGGCCCCTGGGAGATCCTAGCAGGCTCCAAGTCTCCTCAGAGTATGCGCTGTTCGGATCCGCAAGGCACGTTCTCGACAACTGCGTGCGTTCGCCGCCAGCTCGACTTCCTCGGCGACCTGCCGTCCCCGGACACAAGAGCCGTCCCGCGATCCGCGCGCAAATGCACACGGGGCTCGGGCACCTTCCTACGATGCCCGCCCCCGCATCGAGGAGCTCCTCGGATGTTCCAGCGCCAACCGTTCCTTCTCTCGGCCGTCCTCGTCCTGGCGAGTTCGTCCTTCGCCCAGCCGCGCGTCGCGCTCCAGGCGAGCGCGCTCGCCGGCACTTGGGACGGCACCTACGAACCGCCCGGCGTCGTCGGCGGCGATCCACTGTCGCTCTTGGTCTCGTCGGTCGAGGGCGAGCGCGTCCACGGCACGCTCGTGCTGCCCTCGGGCGCGCTCGAGTTCGATGGGCAGTTCGCGGGCTCGACGCTGCGCTTCGAGGCGCAGCTGGATGGCAACGCCGCGACACTCGAGCTCGGGCTGCGCGACGGGAAGCTCGTCGGGCTCGGGCGCAGCGGGCCGTCGGAGTGGAGCTTTCGCCTGGCGCACGCGGGCTCCGAGGTGCTCGCGCGCGAGCACGCGCCGCGCGTGGTCGAGTTGACGAGCGAGCGCCCCGCGACCTACACCCTCGGTGGGCTCGACACCGAGGTCGCGTTGGCGCTGGACGAGCTCATGCGCACCGTGGCCGAGAAGAACGGCGTCGTGGGCCTGTCGGTCGCGTGCGTGGTCGGAGAGAAGCTCGTCGACGTGCGTAGCCTGGGCTGGGAGGACGTCTACGCGAACGAGCCGGCCAGCGGCGAGACGCGCTACCGCTGGGCCTCGATCTCGAAGCCACTGACGGCGACGACGGCCCTGCGGCTCGTGGAGCAGGGCGTGCTCAACCTCGACGCCGACGTGCGCGCGCTCGTGCCGGAGTTCCCGCAGAAATCGATCGATGGCAAGCCGGTGAAGATCACGCCGGGCCTGATCCTGTGCCACCAGAGCGGCATCACGCACTACGAGGGCGCGACGCGCACGTTGCGCGAGTACGCCGAGCCGCACCCGTTCGACGAGCTCGTGCACGGGCTCGATCTGTTCCAGAGCGCGCCGCTGCGCTTCGCTCCGGGTTCCCAGTTTTCCTATTCGACGCACGCCTGGACGCTGCTGGGGCTGTGCCTCGAGCGCGCGGGCAAGAAGCCGTACGCGCAGCTGGTGAAGGAACTCGTGCTCGAGCCGCTCGGCATGCGCGCGACCGAACCCGACTACGTCTCGAGTTCGATTCCACACCGCACGCACGGCTACGAGCGCGATGCTGCGCAGCGCCTGGTCGAGACCTTCGACGACGACGTCGCCTGGAAGCTGCCGGGCGGCGGCTGGACCTCGACGGTGGGGGACCTGGCGCGCTTCGGCGCGGGCCTGTTCGGCTCGCAGGTACTGAGCGACGAGGCCAAGCGCCGCGCGTGGAGCGAACAGCGGTTGCCCGACGGCAAGGGTACCGGCATGGGCCTGGGCTTTTTCCTGGCCACGCTCTCGGGCGAGCGGATGGTTTCGCACAGCGGTGGGCAGCGCAAGGCCTCGACCTATCTCGCAGTCCTGCCCGAGCGCGGCCTCGCCGTCGCGGCGATGAGCAACACCGACGGCGCGCCGATGCAGGAGATCGCCTTCGGCGCGCTGCGGTTGTTGCTCGCGGCCCAGCGCTGACGTTCGACTCAGCACGTCGCCTGGTTGAACAGCAGCGCCAGCCCGCCGTCGCCCATGGCCGGCGCGCCGTTCTCGTCGCAGTCACCCACGACCTGGCCGCCGTTGCCCAGGGATCAGGAAGGCTACCGGGGGGGGCGAACGTCCTGTCGCCGCGGCCATACAGACGCTCAGCAAGGATGCGCAGCCGACGAGGAGGTCGAGCCGCCCGTCCGCGTCCACGTCGGCGACGGTGAGGGTCTGCGGCTGGCCGGTGACGGCGAGCGCACGCGGCGCGCCGAACGCGCCCGCTCCTCGCCCGGGGAAGAGCACGGCCGCGTCGTCACCGAGCGCTGCGAAGGCGAGGTCGGTGAGCCCGTCGCCGTCGAGGTCGCGCACGAGCACGTCCATCGGCGTCGTGCCGATCGCGAACGGCCCCTGCGCGCGGAACGACCCGCCGCCGCCTCCTGGCGGATCGCCAGCGCGGCGTTCCCCGTGAACAGCAGTCCGGCGAGCACGAATCCGGAGCGATGACCAATCTGTCTAGCCAACCTCCCTCGAGCTTCCAGGTGCGCTGGGGGTCGTAGCGGCGTGGCGCCGCAGCGGTTGCCGCCGGCGCGAGAAGAACACGCGTCTAGGGCCGCGGGATTCAACCTGGACCGGATACTGGTGGCGTTGAGGAACGCGACGAAGGGAGGATCAAGATCGTGCAGCCCACCCGCGCCTCGCGCTCGACCGCTGCGGACTTGCCGGAATCCCGGTAACGGACCGCCGTCCAGGGCAATGCATCTCTCGCGAGGCCGCATCACCGGCCGGAAGCGCGTCTCTCGTCTCCTCTTTCCATCCCGCTGCTATCGTCCAAGCCAGGAGAAGTCCCGATGTTCCGTTTGGCGAGCCCTTGCGCGGCTTTTCTCGTCGTCCTCTCGTTGTTCGGCGCGCGAACCGCGGCGCAGTGTCCGCTCCCGGACCAGCTGGACGGTGGTCCGTGCTGCACGGTGGCGAGCCCCAAGCTCCCCAACTTCCCGAACTTCACCCAGGACGTGCTCGAGATCTGCTGGCGCGACTGCAACGTCAACGGCGTGATTCCCTACCGGGCGCGCTGGAAGAACCTGACGGTCGCGCCGGGCACGGGCATTCCCTGCGGCGAGCGGCTGATGTTGCTCGAGCTCCTGAACCCCCTCGGCGTGCTGCAGTGGAGCGGCGTCATTCGCTTCCAGTATTCGCGCACCTGGCTCGAGATCGATCCTGCCGGCGCTCCGCTGCAGGTGTGGCGCTACTTGATCAACGGCGACCTGAGCCCGGCCGTGACGACGATGGCGATTCCCTGTCCCGTACCGCCGTGCGTGGCCGCCAACAACAACCGCGCGCGCTTCACGGGCTACGTCGACTACGCCTCGAGCTGCGCGATCGCGGGGAACGTGTTCCAGGAAGCGTGGATGCTGACGCACGTGTGTGACGCCATCGATCACTTCGTCGGCTTCCCGCGCGGCGGCGCGTTCCACCCGGATCGCTCGTACACCTTCGTCGGCCCGGGCGCCGGCTTCGTGCCGGGGCCGATCCAGCCGGCCGAGGGCACGCCCGGCTCGCCGTTCGAGGCCATGCGCCGGCGCAACCTGCCGCCCTTGGGCGCGGTCGGCCCGGCGACGTGCGAGTTCGAGGAACGCCTGAACTTCAACCTGCTCCCGATCCAGCAACTGTGCATGTGCGGAGTGGCCGCGGCGCCGCCGCAGTTCCAGATCGCCAACCTCACCATCTTCGGTGCGTGCGGGAGCTTGGTGACCACGCCCGGCGCGCCGTTCCTGCCGGGCTTTGTCTCGATGGGCCTCGGGAGCTGGACGATCCCGGGCATCTTCCCCGGCGTCGAGGTCCTGCGCTGGAACACGGGCGGCTACGACTACACCGATGCGTGTACCGCGGCCCCGCGCCGCGAGGTGTTCTTCGGGGCCACTACGATCGGCGGCTATCCAGCCTTCCAGCTCCTCGCCGGCGGCCCGGGAGCGCCGCTGCCGCTGACCTTCATCGACCAGGGGAACTCGCTGCGCGTCGGCTTCGGCACGACCATGAACGTGCCGTACGTCAGCGACCACATCCTGAATCTGAACCACTGAGCGGCATGCGCAACGGTCCCGCGCCGAAATGGCGCGGGGGCTCGCGCTCAACGCGCACGTTTTTACGCGTTCCATCGAGGCTGCGTCCCCGCGACGCGGCCTCTTGCGTTTCATCAGGCTCGCCGGGGGCAGCGCATGCGGCCTGTCCTGCCGCAGGAACGAGCGCGAGCTTGTGCGCGGATGGAGCTGGCTTCATCATGCTCGGCCCAATTTCTTGTCCGGCCGGCGCCTCGAGCGCTGCCCTTCGTTCCCCATCGCATGCGCTTCATCGCTCTCGCTCCCGTCCTCGTCCTCGCCTGCGCCGCCTGCAAGGCTCCCGCCACGAACTCCGCGCACACGCCCAGCCAGGGCTCTGGGCTCGCTTTGACGGACATGGACCTCGCCGTCGATCCGGCGCAGGACTTCTATCGCTTCGTGAACGGCGGCTGGCTCGACAACAACCCCGTGCCGGCGGACGAGGCTTCGTGGGGCGTGTTCCACGAGGTGGACAAGCGCAACGAGGTGGTGCTGAAGGAGATCCTCGAGGCGAGCGCGAAGCAGCCCAAGAGCGAGCTGCACAGGAAGCTCGGCGACTTCTACGCCACGGGCATGGACGACGCGGCGATCGAGGCCCTGGGCGCGACGCCGTTGGCCGAGGAGCTGGCGCGCATCGACGCGCTCAACGACATCGCCGGCCTGCCCGCGCTGCTCGCGCGCCTGCACTCGATCGGCGCGGGCGGCCTGTTCGGTATCGGCTCGAACGCCGACCTGACCGACGCCAGCCAGACCATCCTGTTCGTGGCTCAGGACGGCATGGGTCTGCCGGAGAAGGACTACTACCTGCGCGACGACGCGGAGTCGGTCGAGCTGCGCAAGCAGTACGAGGCCCACGTGGCGCGCATGCTGGGACTGCTGGGCGAGTCGCAGGCCGACGCGACCGCGCACGCGACGACGGTGCTGGCGCTGGAGACGGAGCTCGCGCGCGCGTCGCTCGGCGCGGTGCAGTTCCGCGACCCGCAGAACCTGCTCAACAAGATCACCGTGGCCGACGCGCAAGCGCTCACGCCGCACTTCGACTGGAGCGCGTACCTCGGCGCGCAGCAGCTCGACCCGGCGCAGCCGCTCAACCTGATCGCGCCGGACTACTTCGCGAACGTCGACGCGCTGCTCGGCGGCCATCCGCTGGGCGAGTGGCAAACCTACCTGCGCTGGCACCTGGTACACGCCAACGCCGAGTACCTGAGCGCAGCCTTCGACCAGGAGAGCTTCGCCTTCTACGGGCGCACCCTCTCCGGCGCCCAGGAGCAGCGTCCGCGCTGGAAGCGCGTGATCGACGCCACAGGCGGAGCCCTGGGCGAGGCCCTGGGCCAGGCCTTCGTCGAGCAGACCTTCAGCCCGCAGGCCAAGGAGCGCTGCCTGCAGATGGTCGGCGATCTGCTGGCGGTCATGAAGACGCACCTCGAGAAGCTCGCCTGGATGACCGACGCGACGCGCGCCAAAGCGCTGGAGAAGCTGGCCTCCTTCAAGACCAAGATCGGCTACCCGGACAGGTGGCGCGACTGGTCCGGCCTGGTCGTGCAGCGCGACTCCTATGCCAAGAACCACATGCGCGCGGCCGAGTTCAACTTCCGCTACGACCTGGCCAAGGTCGGTCATCCGGTGGACAAGAGCGAGTGGGGCATGCCCGCGTACATCGTCAACGCCGGCTACAACCCGATGAACAACGACATCACTTTTCCGGCCGGCATCCTGCAGCCGCCGTTCTTCAGCGAGAGCTACGACGACGCGCTCAACTACGGCGCCATGGGCGCGGTGATCGGGCACGAGATCACGCACGGCTTCGACGACGAGGGCAGCCAGTTCGACGCGCAGGGCAACCTGGCCAACTGGTGGAGCGAGGCGGACCGTAGCGAGTTCGAGCGCCGCGCCAAGATCGTCGAGGACCAGTTCTCGGCCTACGTCGCGCTCGAGGACCTGCACGTGAACGGCAAGCTGACGCTGGGCGAGAACCTGGCCGACCTGGCCGGCCTGACGATCGCCTACGACGCGCTGCAAACGCGCCAGGCGAACCAGCGCCTCGCGCAGCTCGACGGCTTCACGCCCGAACAGCGCTTCTTCATCGCCTGGGCCCGCGCCTGGCGCTGCAACTACACGCCCGCGCGCCTGAAGCTGCAGGTCAACACGAACCCGCACGCGCCGGCCAACTTCCGCGGCTTCGGCCCGCTCTCGAACCTCGACGCGTTCCAGGCCGCCTTCGGCTTCCGCGACGACGCGCCGGCGCTGCGTCCGCCGGGCGAGCGCGCGCGCATCTGGTAGACCCCAGGCCGACACCCAGGGCGCGGAGACGCCCGCCCCGTGAAGGTCGAGCTCGGGAAGAGCGCCGCGTCGTCCGCCGCGCGCTTTCCTTTCACAGCTCCTCGCGCATCCAGGCCGTGGCCAGGCTGTCGGCATACTCGTTCCAGCGCTGACCGGAGTGCGCCGCGATCCACTGCAGCGTGCAGCGCGGGTGCGCGCGGCGCTGGGCGAGCAGCTCCTGCACGAGCGCGAGGTTCTTGATCTCGCCGTCCTTCTTGCGCCAGCCCTTGCGCTCCCAGCCGGGGGCCCACTTCTCGATCGTGTCCACGCACAGGCGGCTGTCGGTGTGCACGGTCACCTCGGCCTCGTCGGGCAGCAGGCGGAAGGCCTCGATCAGCGCGGTGAGCTCCATGCGGTTGTTGGTGGTCTTCGCGTGCGTGCCGTGCCGCGCCGCGCGGATCTCGCCCGCTTCGACCCACACCACGCCCCAGCCGCCCGGGCCTGGATTGGGCACCGAGCTGCCGTCGGTGAAGACGCCGCTCGTCGGTCCGTCCGCGTACTTGGCCAGCACCTGCGCCAGGGTGAGCTTCTCCTCGCGCTCCAGCACCGCGCGCGGCACGAAGGCCTTGCGCTGCGCCCCGATTTTCTTGGCCGCGTGCGCGCGGCAGAAGCGCGGCGTCCAGCCCGGATACTTGGCCAGCACGTCCGGCGCCACGTCGAAGGCGGCGCCGCAGGTCTGGCAAAGGAAGCTCGACATGCCGCGGACGGTACGCGAAGCCCGCGCGAGCGCAAGGGGCGAGGCGAACCCGCGCTCACGGCCACAGCGCGCCCTGACGCCAGACGAGGACGCGCGCGACCACCAGCGAGGCGAGCAACGCCACGACGCCGAGGCGCATGAGCAACGTTCCGCGCGCGCGACCGATGCGCTCGAGCTCGGGCTGGAACAGGCTCCCGCCCGCGGCCAGCAGGAAGCCGACCAGGAACAGAGCAACCGGCGGCTGGCGCAGGAAGAGCTGCAGCAGGAGATACAAGAGCGGCAGGCCGACGAGCAGCGCCGTCGCGAAGCCGAGCACGCCTGCGAGCCCCGCCCCCGGACGGTGCGCGACGAGACTGGCCGCGCTCGCGCACACCAGCGGCCAGGCGAGCGCGTAGCTCGCGCCCGGGCAGGCGACCAGCGCGAACGCCGCGGCGCTGCTCCAGGCCGCGAGCGCGTCGCGCTCGCGCGCTGGGTCCGCCTTACGCCGCGCGGCGCGCCCGGCGAGGACCAGCACCAGCGCGGCGAACAGGAGCGCCCCGCTGGTCGTGTTGCCCGCGACCCATCCGCGGCTCGGCGTGACGCACCACAGGAGCGCGTCGAGCACGCCCCAGCCGAGCACGAACAGGAGCGCCGGGCCGGCGGCCGCGAGCGCGTGTCGGACCCAGGCGACGGGTAGCTCGCGCCAGGAGCGCCGCGCGCGCCGCCAGACGCCGGCCGTCCACAGGGCGCCGAGAAGCACCGGCACGACGTCCAGTTCCCGCGGCCAGACCAGCAGCGTGCGCCCGAAGACATCGAAGTAGCTGACGTCGCTCGCCTCCATCCCCGCGGCGAGATCGCGCTCGCCCAGCGCCTCGAGCAGCGCCAGCGCGCTCTCGCCCAGGTGCTGCAAGCCGCGCGGATCCAGGTTCGCGGGCGTGTCGTGCGGCGCATGGTAGGCCGCGTTGCCGGTGGTGAGCGCGAGATTGAAGCCGGGCAGACCGCGCCGCAGGAACACGCTCAGGTCCGTGTCGTTCGGCATGCGCGCGTAGATCGCGTCCGCGAGCGAGGTGGCGGCCGGGTTCGCGGCCACGCGCGCGTACTCACGCACGCGCGGGCCGTTCCGGGGGCCGAGCTCGAACAGCACCGCCGGACCGCCGTTGCCGATCGCCTCCAGGTTGACCACGACCGAGACGCCGTCGAGCGCGTGTCGTTCGCGTGCGAAGAGCCGCGCGCCCAAGAGGCCGAGTTCCTCGCCGTCGCTCAGCAACAACAGCACGTCGTTGCGCGGCTGCCAGCCGCGCGCGCGCAGGGCGCGCAGCGCCTCCAACCAGGCGACCGTTCCGGCCCCGTCGTCGCCGGCGCCGGGGCTGGTGGGCTTCGTGTCGTAGTGCGCGACGCACAGCACCGTACCGGTCGAGGCGTAGCCGGGGAGGCGCGCGACGAGGTTGCTGAGCGGGAGGCCATTGACGAGGCCCTCGCGTTGCTCGGGTTCGAGCCCGAGCGCGACGAGCTCCGCCACCACCGTCTCGCGCACACACTCGTGCTCGCCCGTGCCGACCGGATGCGGCCGCAGGGCGAAGCGCTCGAGCACTTCCCGGGCGCGGGCGGCGGAGAAGAGCTCCAGCGGCGCGTCGAGCCCGAGCGCCTCCGGCAGCCGACGCGCGAACACGGCCAGCGCCAGCGCGCCCAGCAGCACGACGAAGAGCGCCGCACCGAGCAACTCCACGGTGCGCGGACCGGTGGGAGTCGATTTGGCGTCCATCGCGGCGCGCGAGGCTATCGAACCGCGTGCTGCTACGCCGGTTCCGCGTGCGGATCACGTCCTCGCGCCGCGGGCGGACCCATGCTCACTTCGGCGGCTGGTAGTCGAGCGCCGCGCGCAGCACCGGGTCGCGGCCGGCGAAGTAGTCGGCCGAGCGCAGCGGCACGAGCAGGTTGGGCTCGTGCGTCAGGCGCTTGTCCTGTGGGCCGCCGAAGGAGTGGTAGCGCGTGGCGATGCGCACCAGGATCCGCGGGTGGTTGGGCAGGGCCACGTCGCGCGCGTCGCCGTACTGGTTGGGCGCGCCGCCGGTCGGTTCGCCCAGCAGGATCGCCTTGGTGTCGCGCTGCAAGACGGTCACGAAGTTCCCGGCGGCCGAGAAGGTGTGCCGGCCGATCAGGCCGAACAGGACCCCTGGGCGGTCGATCGCCGGGCTCTGGAGGGCCTGGATCAACGGCCCGAAGGTCGTGTTGTCGCCGCCGCCGTTGGCGCGCACGTCGACGATCAGGCGCGCCAGCTTGCGCTCCGCGAAGGTGCGCACGACCTCGGCCGCGAAGTCGGCCAGCGTGCGTCCGCTCGCGTCCGCCCGCGTGACCTCGTTGAACTGCACGTAGAGCGCGTGTTCGGGCTCCAGTACCTGCCAGGCGAAGGCCTTGTCGTGGCCGGCGAGCCACAGCTCGTCCTTGCGCTGCGACAGGGGGAAGGCGAGGTGCGGGTGCCCCGGCTCGGCGGCGAGCACGAGCGCCTTCCGCGCGCCGTCGCGCTCCAGCTCGAGCGCCAGGTGCTCGGGATCCGCACAGATTCCCGCGCCCACCAGCACGTCCACGCAACTCAGGGCGTTGGCCAGCTTGTCGCGCAGGTTCCAGTCGTTGTCGCGCGTCAGCAGCGGCGCCAGACGCGCGCACGCCTCCTCGATTGGCGTGCCGCCGATCGTCACCACCCGCGCGCCGATCCACTCGCGCTGCGCGCTCGAGGCGTCCACCACGAACCAGCCGTCGTCGAAGCCGTACAGCCGCAGCGGCAACGACTTCGACGCCATCGGCCACACCACGGAGTGTCCCTCACGGCCGGCGAGCGAGAGCCGCGCCATCAGACGCATGAGCCCAACTGTCGCCTTGGCCTCGCTCGCGCCCTCGAGGCCGCCGAGGAACTCGTCCACGCCCTGCTCGAAGTCGGCCTGCGGACAGCCGGCGAAGGGGTTCGGGTGCATGCGCTCGAGCTCGCTCACGAGCTGCATCACGTCCTCGGACCAGTCGGCGACCGGATCGCCCTGGGGGCGGGGAACGAGAGCGGTGGCGAGCGTGAGCGCGAGGGGGAGCATCATGGGCGGTTCGTGGCGACGGCGCGGTGGCGATGGCGCGGCGGCGATTGTGCGCGTCAGCGCGACCCCGCGGACTGCTCGAGGCGGTTCACCTTGCGTACACGTCGCAGCCGCGCAGGGTCGCAGCGCACGCGCGGTTCCAGAGCCCGCGGCGCGCGGAGCTCACACCGACACGCTCGCGAAGGCCGCGAGCTTCTTGCCCTTGAGGTACGCCACGCCCAGCGCGCCTGGTTCGAGCATGCGCACGGCCGAGGGCAGGCACTCGAGCTCCACGCGCTCGCCGTGCGCGTCCTCGAGCTGCACGAAGTGGCGCGTGTTCGAGTGCGAGCGCTCGGCCCCGGCTTGCAGCTGCGCACGCACGGCCGCGATCAGCGCCGGGCGGGCGACGAGCGGCGTGCGCGCGCTCCACAGCAGGTTGCGCGTGATCGCCACCGCGCCGACCACGACCAGCGTGAGCGGCACGAGGAACAGCGGCGGACACAGCTGCAGCGTGAACAGCGAGATCAGCAGACCGCCCACGCACAGACCGGCCAGGAGCAGCAGGCTCGGCAGCGTCTTGCCGGCGAGCTCGGGCACCTCGGGCTTCGCCGTCAGGAGCGCCGCGAGCTTGGCGTGGCCCTCGAGGGCCCGGAAACGCACGGCTCGATCGCCGAACACGTCGCGCGGCGGGGGCGGCGGCTCGGCCAGCGCGAGCGCGACGCCGCAGTGCTCGCAGAAGCGCGCCTCGGGCCGCGGGGTTTCTTTCCCGCAGCCCGGGCAACGCCGCGGTTCGCTGCTCATGCGCGGCGGAGGAGCGCGCTCATCCGTCGCGCTTCTTGCCGCATTGCGCGCAGAACTTCGTCTCGGCGACGAGCGCCGCGCCGCAGCCGGCGCAGTAGGCGCTGGCGGCCACGACCGGCTTGAGCTCCTTGCCGCAGCCGGAGCAGAACTTGCCGGCCGCCACGTTGGCGCCGCAACCCGGGCACACGACTCCCACAGCAGTGGTGCCGCCGCCCGAGGCCGGACGCTGGGCCGCGCCGGCCATCATCTGCGCCATGCCCATGCCGACCGCGAGCCCGGCGCCGCCGAGCATCGAGTTCCCCTCGCCGCCCGCGCCGCCGCCCTTGGCCATGCCCTCGCCGGCGCCCATCATGGCCTTGCCGGCGGCGAACTGCTGGTAGTTGCCGACGCCGCCGACGGTGCGCAGGTAGGCCGCGTCGGTGTAGAGCTTCTTCAGGTTGGCCGCGTCGCTCTCGTCGATGTCGATCACGAAGTTGCCGAGGCGCGCGATGGCGAGCCCGTAGCTCTTCACGTGCTCGCCCAGGCCCGCCAGGACGTCACGCTCGATCTCCTCGGTGTAGGCGCCCGAGGTCACGTCGAGCAGCGGCCACTTGTTCTTGACCAAGAGCTCGGCGATGCGGTCGCGGATGACCTTGAGCACCTGCTCCTTCATCCACGGGCTGACGCCGTCGGAGACGCGGCCCATGCCGACGAGGCCGGTGATCAGCACGTCGGGCTGCGTCACGCGGAAGCTGAACTCGCCGTGCACCATGGTCTCGACGGGGATGCCCGACTTGGGGTCCTCGACGTTGCCGATGCGCCCGCCGAACTTGATCCCGGCCTGCTCGCGGACGTTGACGAAGAACACCTCGGCGATGAACACGTTGCCGCCGGTGAACGAGTCCACCAGGTTCGAGAGGAACGGCAGGTTCGCCGAATCGAGCGTGTGGCGGCCCGCGTCGAGGGTGGCCACGACCTTGCCGTCCTTGAAGAACACCGCCTTCTCGTCGGCCTCGACGGTCAGCTGTGACTTCATCGGGATGGTCGGGTCCGGGTGCTTCCAGACGACCTGCGCCTTGGCCTCGTCGGGCCGCGCGATCATCATCTCGCGCACGCCCTTCTTGAAGAAATCCATCACGCCCATGGGGGTGCTCTCTCGTTCAGGGGTTCCCGCGCCGCCGCGCGCTCGCTCGAGCGCCGTCCGGGAGCGGAAAGGGGACCTGCTACGCCAACGATAGGCAGATCTTCAAAGTTGCGCCACCGCCGGCGTCGGTCCGTCGTGTCGGCAAGGGTCCCCACCGGGCGTTTCCGCTCCAGAAGGGTCGCCAAGCTCCGTGCGCGGCCGTCCGCGCTCGAGCCCACCGAGTTCGCCTTCGCCTACGCTGAACCCGGCCCGCAAACCCCGTCGATCAGCGCGCAAGCAGCTCGAGCCACTCCGCGGGCAGCGCGTCGATCGGGTGCACGTAGCCGATCTGGCCCGAGCCGTCCTCGACGGTCGAGGAGGGCACGCCGACCAGCAGCCCGCGCTCGTCGAGCGCGGCACCGCCGGAGTTGCCGCGCGTGATCTCGGCGTCGGTCTTGATCAAGACGCCGAAATCGGCGCGCTCGAAGCCTGCGACGATGCCGCGCGTGGCGCTGATCGTCACGCGGCTGCCGGTGCCGCCCGTGCTCGGGTAGCCGATCAGCCACAGCGGGTCGCCGATCGTGAGGCCGGCGGCGCTGCCGAGCTCCAGCGTCGGCAACGCGTAGCCCTGGGGCAGCGCCTGGCCGTAGAGGCCTGACTCGATCTGCAGCAGCGCGAGGTCGCGCTCGAAGTCGATGCGTGCCAGGCCTGCGCGGAAGAGCTCCTCGGCCGGCAGGGTCGGGTCGAGCGTGAGCGAGACCACGATCTCGGGGCGTTCCTGCGTCCCGATCACGTGCGCGTTGGTGAGGATCCAGCCCTTGCGCCCGAGCAACGTGCCGCTGCCGGAGCCCTCGGAGGTGGTGATCTCGACCACCGCGTGCAGCGCGCGCGCGACGCCGCTCGCGCCCCGCGCGGACGGAATCGTGGGCAGCGCCCGCAGACGCTCGGGTGCCGCCGCGTCGAAGCTCGCCAGGATCTTGAAGGGCAGCGTGCGCGTCGGGCCGAGTGCGTCCACCACGTCGATGTACCAGGCGCCCGCGGCGAGCGGAGGCTCGCTGCGCGCGTCCAGCACGAGCGTCTCGTGGCCCCAGCCGTTCTCGGCGAAGGCGGCGTCGTCGCCGAGCGCCAGGATCTGCCCGCCAGCGCGCGCGTAGAGGTCGAGGTCGCTCGAGACCTCGAACAAGTCGAGGCGCAGCGCCGGCGCGCCCGCGGGTACGTCGATGCGGAACGTGCGGAAGCCGCCGCTCGCCTCGTCGAGGGCCGAGGCGAATGGCTCGCCGGCCGTCAGCTGCGCGTCCACGCGCGCGTTGAAGGTCTCGACCTCGAGCGTCACCGTCGTGCGCCGCACGACCTGGTTCCCGACGCGCGGCAGGCCCGCGAACGGCCAGTAGGCGGCGAAATACCACGTCGTTCCGCCCACGGGATCTGGCCCCAGACAGTCGAACACGAGCGCAGGCGGCCCGTCGGCTCCGGAACCGTCGTACAGCGCGTCGTGGACGTCAGCGACCGCCTCGAGGGGCTGCCCGCAGAGCTGGAGCTCAGCCACGTCCGAGAGCAGGGTCACGCGGCTCAGCACCGCGTCGGGCGGCAGTTCCAGCTCGAAATCGAGCCGCCCGCCGTGCTCGAAGTCGAGCTCGCCCTCCCAGCTCGCGTTGGGCGCGAGTGCGATCCTCGAGGAGAAGCTGGCGCCGCCCAAGACGATCCCACCGCACACCAGCACGGCGAGCAGCAGTCTGTTGAGTGTCCAGCGCATGTTGGAACGACCAGCTTAGCGTTCCAGACGCTTCCCTCGCGCTGCGGTGGGGGCCTCGCCGGTGTCGGCGCGTTGTGCGCAGACCGGGCGAGGGATTCCCAACGAGCCTCGTCGGATGCGCCGCTTGCGCCGTCCTCGATTGACCGGCACGGATCAACAGGCTAGCGTTCCTAGAGAGGCTCAAGAGCCTTGGCCATGAGTATCAGTGAGAGGCACCCGCCGCGCATAGAACTCGTCGATCTGGGCGCCGTCTCCTGAGAGAACGAAGCCATGCGCGACAGACGCCAGGCGGTTCCTGCGGCGGCGGCTCGACGGGGACCGCTGCGTGATGCCATGCAGGTCTGGGCCGCTCAGGCGATGCTGGGCGTTTCGTCCAGGTGCCCGCTGCGCTGGTTGCATGCGCTCGCCGGCGCCTTGGCGCCCATCGCCAGCATGCTGCCGGTGCGCGGAGCAAGGGTCGCCCGCGCCAACGTGAGGCTGTGCTTCCCCGAGCTATCGCCCGCCGCGCGCAGGCGTTTCCTGATCTCGAGCCTGGAGCAATCGATGTGCACGGGGACCGAGCTCGGTCACCTGTGGCGGCGGCCGATCGACGAGGTGCTCGCACACGTGCTCGAAGTGCGCGGCCAGGAGCACTTCGAGCGCGCTCTGCAGCGCGGCCGGGGCGTGCTCCTGGCCAGCCCGCACCTGGGCGCCTGGGAGCTCTCGGGCCTGTGGTTCGCCTCCCGCTACCCGATGACGACGCTCTACCGCGCACCGCGCGTGTCCGCCATGGAGCCGGTCTATTCGGCCGCGCGCAGTCGCAGCGGAGCGCGACTCTTTCCGGCCGACGTCACGGGCATCCGCGCCCTGTACCAGGCGTTGGGACGCGGTGAAGTCGTCGGGCTGTTGCCCGACCAGGATCCCGGCCGCGGCAAGGGCGTGTTCGCACCGTTCTTCGGCGTACAGGCGAACACCAGCGCGCTCTTGCCGCGCATCGCCACGCGCAGTCAGGCCAGTGTGCTGTTCACGTTCGCGGAGCGCCTTCCGCGCGGCGCCGGCTATCGCCTCCACATCCGACCGGGCTCGGACGAGATCGCCGATCCCGATCTCGAGCGTGGCGTCGTCGCGCTGAACCAGGACATCGAGGCCTGCGTGCGCGTGGTTCCGCTGCAGTACTTGTGGACCTACAAGCGCTTCCGCATTCGGCCGCCGGGGTGCGCCGATGTCTATTGGAAGCGGCACCGAGGCCGACCCGCGAGCTCCTGAAGGGCTCCGCGCGAAGCCCCAGCTGGAATCCTGCTCGACGCCGGCCCGGGCCGCGCCCGACCCTCCCACGCTCCGCTCCCCGCCAACCCCAGGGAGCGCAAGTTGCCGTGAAGAGCGGCTGCATTCCCGCGCAGGGAGCCCGCCCGCTGCGGTGTGGCCTGCACCCCTGCGAGCCCGCCTCGAAGGGCGCATGCCCCTTGGCGGGCGTGCCCGACTGCCAGACACGGCGCCCTCGCCCTGTCCTGGGCTCCCGGAGGTTTGAACGCGGATTCCTGTCCCCGCAGTTCGTTCGACCCCCTTCTCGTGGATGGAAGCGTCGCGCAGTGCGGCCTCCAGGAGCAATCCCATGCGGTCCATCCACGGCTCTGTCCTCGTCGCCCTCGCCTTCCTTGTTCTCGCCGCGCTGCCGCTCGGCGCTCAACGCCTCGGGCCGAACAGGGAGCCGCCGCAGAAAGGCGCCGCGCCCAAGGCAGGACCGGCCAGGCCGGAGGGAAAGCCCATCCCCGTGGCCGGACTGCGCGGCGCGCCCTCGGCGGTGGATGAGAACGAGGCGAGCGAGAGCGATCCGGTCTTCGACTTCAGCGCGCGCCTGAAGCGCGGCGCGAGCGTGCCGACGGGCGCCACCGCCTCGGGCGCGACCTCGTCCTCGTCCATGTCGCGCCTGGCGGATCATCCGCGCCGCAACGAGCTCGGGCCCTGGCTCGAGGACGCGCTGCGCGGCAAGGAGATCGACGTGGCCCTGCTCGGCGGCCACAAGTACATGCTCAACGACTGCCTGGGCATCAAGGCCAGCGCGGGCGAGTTCCGCCTGAAGCTCCAGAACCCCTCGGTGCGCTTCGAGAACACCGGCATCAAGCTCACGTTCGAGATCGAGCACGTCTCGTTCTCGGCCATCAAGCTGCGCATGCGCCCGAACCCGAACGTCCTCGAGCTGTGCAAGTTCAGCAAGAAGTTCGAGGTCGGCGGCGGGATGGACGACGTGCGCCTGACGCTGCACATGGACCCGCTCTACGACCGGGAGCGCTGCCGCATCGGCGCGTGGGGCGACGCGAACCCCGAGGTGCGCATCGGCAACCTCAACCTGAAGCCGCTGCAGAACGACCTCGACAAGATGGCCAAGAACATGGTCGAGGACGCGCTGACCTTCGCGTTGCAGGTCTCGGTCGACGGCCTGTACAGCGCGTTCGGCGACCTCGTCTTCTCGGCCGTCGACCAGTTCCTGGAGGCGGACTGCCCGACCAAGCCCGGCGAGGCGGGGCGCGCGACGACGCAGGTTGCGGGCGCGTTCGGCGGCGCGGCCACGAGCGGTGGCGGTCGATCGGGCGGCACGGGGAGCGCGACCAACGCCTCCACGTCGGGTTCGAGCGGCGCACCCGCGAGCGCTCCCGAGGTGCAGGCCCTGCTCGCGCGCATCGCCGCGCTCGAGACGCGCATCGCCGAGCTCGAAGCGGGCGCTCCGCCGGCGGGCGACCTCGAGGGCATGCTGCGGCAAGTGATCGAACGCCTGAGCGCGCTCGACACGCGCACGGCCGGCCCCGAGCTGCGCGAGCTCCTGGCGCGCTTCCTCGGGCTCGCGCTGGAGCGCTCGGGACTGGGCGACCCGCGCACGGTGATGGAGCAGCTCACGCGCATGGTCGTGGATCCCAAACCGCGCACGGCCGAGCCGGTCGGCGCCGCCGCGACGTCCGCGAGCGCGCCCTGGTACCTGGCGGCGAACCCCGAGCTCAAGGGCCGCATGGGCCGCGTGGTCGTGCGCTTCCCGGATGCAAAGCTCGGCGCTGGCACGTTTGTGGAGCTCCATCGCGACGGCAAGGAGGTCACCCATGGCTACGGCGAGTCCGCTTGGGAGCTCCTGCCCGGCATTTACGACGTGCAGGTGCTGGGTGCGCGCGTCGCGGGCTGCGAGGTGCGCTCCGGGCAGGACACGTTGGTGCGCACGGGCATGCTGTCGATCGAGCTCGGCGCGGGCACGTTCTTCAGGCTCTTCAAGAAGGGCGCCAAGGAGGAACTCACCCACGGCTACGGCTCGCTGACGACCGGCCTGCTGTGCCGCGACTCTGATGAGTACGAAGTCGAGATCCAGGATCAGCGCGCGCCGGTCACGGTGCGCGAAGGCCAGATCACGAAGTTCTAGGGAGTGGGATCATGAACCTCGTGCTGATGCCGCTCACACTTCTTGCGCTGGCGCTACCCGCGTCGCCGCAGACCACCGGCGAGCTCGCCGCGCGCCTGGACGCGCTCGAGCTGCGCCTCGCAGGACTCGAGCGTTCTGCCTGGGCCTCTGGCCCGGCCGTGCTGTGCCTCGACGTCGCCTCGGATCTGTCGCCGATCCAACCCACGCGTGCCTTGCCGGCCGGCGCGTGCGAGCTCTCGGTGGCGATCGAAGCCGTGGCCGCAGCGCGCTTCACCACGCTCACGGCGATCTTCGTGGCCACCGACGTGGGCGACGCCGCGCCGCCCGAGAGCGAGATGGCGCGTAGCGTGCAACCCACCAACGGCGAGCAGCGCGCGCGCTTCCGCTACCGCCAGGACGGGCCGCTGCCGAGCGGCGCGTACCGCGTGGAGCTGCTGGGCGACGGCGCGCCCTGGCGCACGCTGCGCTTTCGCGTGCAGGCCGAGCTCGATTCGGCGCAGCTCGCGCCCGCCTTCCCGCTCGTCGCCGGCCGCGCGTGGAGCTACGCCTTCGTGCAGGAGGCCGCCGAGGGCGCGCGCCTCGTGGACGGGGACGTGCCGATGGGCGCGCGCCTGACGGGCACGGTCGAGATCCGCGTGCTCGCGACGAGCGCGGTCCCGGCCGGAGCACGCATCGAGATCCGCCGCGACGGCGCGCTGGTCGCGCAGGAGACCTGGCGCTGGGACGCGCAGGGGCTGGTGGCCACGAGCCGCATGGCGGACGGTGATGATCTCGCGCTCGATCCGCCGCAGCCGCTCTTGTCGTCGGGGAGCGGCGTCCAGACCTGGGAGTACGTGAACCCCGCGCTCGGCTTCGATCAGCGCGGCCGCCAATGGGGCCCGCTCCCGCTCAGCGGTCCGTGGGGCAGCGCGCCAGGCTTCGTCGTCCGCACCGAGCAGGCCGACGGCGAGCTGGTGCACGTCGCCGAGCGCGAATTCGTGCCCGGCATCGGCCTGGTGCGCGAGCGCATCGTCAGCGCCCGCGCGGGTGTGCTCGTGTCGCGCCAGGAGCTCGTGCTACAGCGCTGATCCACGGCGGAGCCGTAGACTGGCCGCGTGGCCGCCGCTTCCGAGCCCTCCGTCGATCCCTCGGCCGCCTTGCTCGCGCGCTGGCAAGATGCGGGCGATCGCGAGGCGCTCGACGGGCTCTTGCGTATCGAGATCGAACTCTTGAAGCACCGGCTGCGCGCGCAGCAAGGCGGGCGGCTCTCGCCCTCGCTCAGCGCGAGCGACGTGGCGCAGGAGGCCGTGCTCAATCTCGTCAAGGTGCGCGCGACGCCCAGCTTCGAGGTTCCGGCCGCGCTGCGCGCCTATCTGTGGAAGTCGGCCCTGCGCCTCTTGGCTGGACACTTCGAGCGCGCCGGCTCGAACCTCGAGCACCTGGACGAGCGTGTCTCGCGCGGTGCCAGCGCGGCTCTGGCCACGAGCGGCGGCCTGGGCGCGGTCGAGGACGACGAGCGCACGCTGGCGATCGAGCTCACGTTGCATCTGCTCGAGCCCGACGAGCGCCAGATCCTCGCGCTGGTCTACTTCGACGAGCTCTCGCTGGAGGACGCTGCCACGCGCCTCACGATCTCGCACGAAGCCGCCAAGAAGCGCCTGCAACGCGCGCGCACGCGTCTGGCCGCAAAGCTCGGCGCGTGGAGCGAGCTGGTGGCCTGAACCGCGCTCGCGCGCGGCCAGCGCTCGGTTGAACGGGCACCGATTCTCGGACACAATCAGCGCGGAGGGCACGCCTGGATTCCATCGCCGCGTCGTCGCGCTGCGGCCAGGGTGTGCAGCGTCGCCGTTGCAAGCGCTTGCAGGATCGCCATGACCATCGTCACCAACAATCGTTCGCGTCTGGACTCCGCGCTCAGGAAGAAGGGTGCGACCCTGATGCTCATCCTCGACGACCCCGCACGGGAAGCCGAGGACGTGCACGACAAGGCCGTGGAGGTGGGCTCGAACCGGCCTTGGTGGTTCGTGTTCCTCATCACCGACGCGCGCCTCTTGAGCGCTCAAGAGAAGAAGCTCTGGTTCGCGGAGCCCGGCTACTACGCAGTCGTCGGAGGGAAGGACAAGGTCGTCGCGATCCGCGGACCCGTGCACGATCTGATCATGTCCGACGGCAAGCCCTCCGGCGTCGAGATCCGCTGGGCGTTCAACCAGGGAGACCTCCTGCCGTGAGAGCGTTCCCGTTGGCATTGTTCGTCCTCGCGAGCGCAGCGTGCAAGGGACCGGGCGGCAGCCGTCCGGCCCCGCAGACGCATCTAGAGCGGAGCTTCTTCTTCGCCGAACGCGACCGGCATGGCGGCGAGCACGCGATCAGCGCCAAGCACGCGCAGAACGAGGGGGGCGTGGAGCGCATCGCGGACGGCGCCACGCTCGACGTGAACAGCCAGTTGCAGGTGCGCATCGAGGACGCCCTTGCCGCCCCGGATCGACCCGGATTGATCGTCTCTCCGGGCGCGGCGGCGGCGTTGAGCGCCGATGCGAGGGAGCTGGCACGAGCGCTTTCGAACCTGGGCGAGCTGCGCGAGCTCGAAGCGCAAGCCCTCCAGGCTTGGCAGCGCTACGAGGCCGATCCGGGCGCCGACGAGGACTCGGCCACGTACCAGGACTTCGATCGCCTGAGGAAGAAGCTGTCGGCCGCCGAGCTGGCCATCTTGGACCCGATCCGACGGCTGTGGCCGATGGCCGAGCGCACCGCCATCGACGACGACAAGGCCCTGGCGATGCTCAATGGCGAACCCCGAGCCCAACAAGAGTTCGCGGAACACCTGCAGGCCAGGCTCGACGAGCTGTCCCGGCGCGGCGAGGAATTCGAGCGTGGCGTGCGCACGCGCGGCGAGGCGGACCAGCGTCGCTTGCGCATCGAGGCCTTCCTCGTCCCGGCCGCGGGCAAGGACAAGGGCCATGCGGTCCACGTGCCCGGCTACGACGATCTCGACCAAGGCGAGATCCAACGCATCGACCCGCTGGGACTGCGCCTGACGAAGGTCGAGCGTGAGGCGCTCGAAGAGGTGATGGCGAGCTCGAAGGAGCTCGCGCGCGCGCTCGAGCGTGTGCGCAGCGGAGAGCTCACGCTGGCGCAGGCGTTCGAGCAGTCCAGCGGGCCGTTGTTCGAGGGGCTCAGTCGTCTGTTGCGCGACCTCGAGCAGCTCGACCTCCAGGCGCTCGAGAAGCGCATCCAGCGCACGCGCGACGCCGCCAAGGAACTCGTCAAGCAGCTCGAGACTGCGGCGCAGGCTCTGGCCCAGGCGAAGCGCGAGGAGTGGAACGGGAAGCTGGAGGCCTTCCTCGAGCACTCGAAGCCTCTTCAGGAGCTGCTGGCTCAGGTCGAGGCACTCCAGAGCCTGCGCGACGATTGGAAGCACTTCGATGTGGGTCAGCTTCCAGAGCTCGTCATGCGCACCCTGGATGCGCTCGAGAAGTTGCGCGAGGCATGGGACGAGCGTGAGCAGTTCGTCGATGAGGCCGGGACGCTGCTGACCACACTCCATGCGGACATCGCCGGCCTGAAGGGCGAAGCGCGCACCCAAGCGGAAGCGCTGTGGGCCAAGAGCAAGCTCAAGGGCGAACTCGAGGAATGGCGCGACCTTGTCGCGCGCATCCGCGCTCTCCTGGAGCGGCTCATCGGCCTCAGCCTGGCCCACAAGCCCGCGCGCACCCACCTCCAGAACCCCCAAGCGATCGACCTGCCGATCGGCGAGGCGCGCGACACAGCGATCGATCTGCGCCGCACCACGCGCAAGGCCGGCGACACGCTGCAGGTGCGCGCGCGGCTGCTCGCTCCGGGTTCCGACGACAAGGACGCCGAGCCTCCGCTCGAGGCGACCTTCGAGCTCGAAAAGCTCGGCTGGCATGCCGACCTGGTTCCGAGCGTGGTCTTCGTCGAGGGCGACACCGTGGCCGGTTCCGGCGACGGCGGCGGCTTCTCCACCGCCTTGAACTGGCTGTGGAGCTACGGGCCGCGCGACGACGACGGCGACCGCCACCTGTCACGCTCGCTCGACTGGGGCGTTGGCTTGCACGCGGTCTTCCTGAACTTCGGCCCCGATCACGACGCCGAGGTCGGGTTGGGCATCACGGGAGGAATCTGGAACCAACGCCTGCAGTTTGGCGCCGGCTACAACCCGCTGGCCGACAGCGCGGAGGACGGCCGCTTCTACTACTTCGTCGGCTCGAGCCTGATCCCGCTGCTGCAGGCGCTGACGCGCGATGACTGAGGAGTCGGATGAGTCTGAATCAGCCTCGATCCCGCGCTGAACCGTCTCAGCGCGGCGGGGCCATGCGCGCCACCAGCCGCATCCCGTAGATCCCGTCCGCGGCGGTCGGTTCCTGGCTGGCGCGCGAGGCGGCGCGGAAGAAGGACGGGAAGGTGAAGTTCCAGGCGCCGCCGCGCAGGGTCTTGGCGCCCAGACGGTCCCAGTCGTCGGCGCACCACTCCCACAGGCTGCCGGTGAGGTCGAACGCGCCGCACGGCGACTCGTCGATCGGGAAACTCAGGTATGGCTCGAGCAGCATCTCTTCGCGCGCGAAGGCGCCCTTGACCCAGCGCGGGACGAACCTGTTGCCGAAGGGATAGGCGCGCCGGTCGGCGCCGCGCGCGGCGTGTTCCCATTCGATCTCGGTCGGGAGCGCGAACTCGAAGGGCTCGCCGCGTTCGCGCGCGCGCGCCGTGAGCCAGCGCGCGTAGGCCGCGGCGTCGTGCCAGGAGATGGCGTGGACGGGCTCTCCGAGCGTGTGCGCGGGCGGCTCGAAGGTGCCGTCGTCGAGTCGTTTCCAGCGTGCTTCACCGGTGCCGTCGTTGAGGTTGCGCGGGACCCGGATGAGTTCGGGCGCTGCGTCGATCTCCTCCAGCGTCGCGAAGTCGTTGACGAACTCCCGGTACTCGCGCACGCCGACCTCGCGCTCCTGGATCCAGTAGTCGCCGAGCACGGGCTCGGCTGCGGCGAGCGAGGTGAAGGCTTCCGGATCGCCGCCGATCGGCGCGGGTCCGGCGGACACGCGCACGAAGCCAGGCGGGCTCGTGCCGATGGGGAGCAGCGTCACGGCGAGCTCGAGCGGACGGCCGCGCGCGAGCGCGAACGGGAGGCGCAGGCTCTCGAAGCCCGATTTACGGAGCAGCGCGAGATAGGAGCCCGGCGCGAGCGCGGTGGGGGCGAGCGGCGTCGTGCCTGCGCGACACGCATTCGTGCAGAAGAGCGGCGCTGCCGTCGCGCGCACCACGAGTCCGGCCGAAGCCTCCAGTTCTGCGACCACGCCGTTGTGGAAGACCTCGATCGGCACGCCACCGCGCTCGACCAGCGCGCGCGGCGACAGGACGAGAGCGAGGGCCGAGAGCTTCTTCGCGCGCAACGAGACGCGCTCGCCAAAGCGCTCGAAGACGAACTCACGCTCGCGATTGCCTACCTCGCCGAGCCAATAGGCGTCGTAGTCGTCGCGCGTCGGCTGCCCATCGATCTCGATCAAGCGGTCGAAGCGCTCGACGCCGTGGCCGTCCTGCGCGGCGAGCAGCGTGCCCTCGATCGGCTGCCCGGCGACGGCGAGCACGAGATCCTCGGGCTCGAGCGCGCCCGCGCCCACGACGACGCGCAACGCCCAGGACCCCGGCGGCCGTGGCGGCGCGCTCGCCGACGGGTCGAGCGCAACCGGCACCGGCACCAGGCGCGGCTCGCCGCCGGCGACGAGCGCGGCCTGTTCCTCGTAGCGGAACAGGTACACCTCGGCGCCGGCCGGCGTGCTCGCCAGCGTGAGTGGGACCGTCGCGCCGAGCTCGTCCGCGTGGCGCCCGGCGTGATCGTGCGCCTCGACCAGCGCGCGATAGTGACGCTCGCCGCGCATGTCCTGCGCGACGACGCACGTGCGCCAGCGTTCGAGGTAGAGCTGCGCCAGCACTTCGTCGGCCTCGGTGTTGTCCGGATCGAGCCCGCGCGCCAGCTCGAGCGCCTCGATCACCTCGGCAAAGCGGCCCTCGAGCGTGCGCGCGAGGTCGGCCAGCTGGCCCTCGAGCTCGACGAGGTGCGCGCTCTCCGTGGCGCTCATCGCGCGCGAGGTCACGGCCTGGCGCAGCGGCAGGACCTCGCCCGCCAGCGTTCCGCTGCGCGCCGACTCCGCGCGGAAGGCCGCGAGCGAAGCCCGTGCGCGAGCCAGGGATTCGTGCGCGCGCGCCTGGGCCGCGCCGCGAACGAGTTCGGCGCGCAGCGCGAGCGTGCGCCCGTCCTGCGGCCGCAGCGCCAGCGCGCGCTCGACGCTGCGCAGGCCCTCTTCATGCTCGCCGGAGTCGCGCGCGGCGGCCGCCTGCGCGAGCTCGGCCTCGAAGCGGCGCTCTTCCTGGATGCGTTGCCCGAGCAGCACGGCGAGGAAGGTCAGGCCGAGCACGAACGCCGCGCCCACGGCCGCGCTCGTGCCGCGATTGCGGCGCGTCCACTTCACGGCGCGCGTCAACGCTCCTGGCGGCTGCGCGGCGATCGGGCGCATCTCCAGCAGCGCCGCGAGGTCGCGCGCGAAGGCCTCCGCGCTGGCGTAGCGCCGCTCAGGATCCTTCTCCAGGGCCGTGAGCAGCACCGTCTCGAGGTCGCGCGAGATCGTCGGCGCGAGCGCGCGCGGACGGCGCGGCTCGCGCGTGAGGATGCCATGGAAGACCTCGGCGCTACTCGCGCCCTCGAACGGCGGCTGGCCGGTCAGGCACTGGTACAGCGTGGCGCCGAGCGAATAGACGTCCGTGCGCCCGTCGATCGTCCGGCCGCGCGGATCCACCTGCTCGGGCGAGGCGTAGTAGGGCGTGCCGCGGAACGAGCCGCTGGCGCTGAGCGCGCTTGCGTCGGCGAGCTGCGCCAGTCCGAAGTCCAAGAGGCGCGCGCGTCCGTCCAGGCCGATGCGCACGTTGGAGGGCTTCACGTCGCGATGCACGACGCCCCGCGCGTGCGCCGAGGCCAGCGCCTCGGCTAGCTCGCGCCCCCAGCGCACCACGCGCGCAGGCTCGAGCCGCGGACCTTCCGTGCGCAGGAGTTCATCCAGACTCGAGCCCTCGAGGTACTCGAGCGCCAGGTAGCGCACGCCCTGCTCCTCGCCCGCTGCGTAGACCGTGACGATGCCAGGATGGCGCAGCTGCGCGACCGCGCGCGCCTCGCGCTCGAAGCGCCGCGTCGCCGTGGCGTCACCGGCGAGCTCCGGACGCATCAGCTTGAGCGCCAGCAGGCGCCCGAGCGATTCCTGGCGCGCCAGGTAAACCACACCCATGCCGCCCGCGCCGAGCTTCTTCAGCAGGCGGAAGTCGCCCAGCCGCTCGAAGGGCAGGCGCTCCGCGTCAGCCGCAGGGGCGAAGATCCGCGCTCGCACCGTCAACCGCTCGCGCTCCAGCTGCGAGAGTTCGGGATGCCGGGCCAGGAAGCGCTCTATGTCCAGCGCCTCGCCGCGCAGCACGAGTTCGACGAGCTCCTCGAACACCTCCTCGATCCGCTCACGCTCGGCAGCCACGCGACGAGGATCCTAATGCAAGCAGAGCGCGGCCAGGAAGGCTTCCGCGTGTAGCTTGCCACGTGAAACGGACAACGGGGACGCCACGAACTTGGAGCAGGCCAGGCTCATAGAAGCGCCGCACCTCGACAACACTTTTTCGTCCGGCGATTGATGCCTTGTGCTCGATCACGCACTCGCCGCGCAGCGTCAGGACCTCGAGACGGATGCCGGGCAGGTTCGCGTCGGGCTCGCAATCAGGGATCTCCACGGGCGTCGTGAGCCGCTGGCGAGACGACGATCCCGTTGTCCCCGCCGGGGACGTGGAGCGCAGTGAAGAGCGCCGGTGGTTCCCCGGCTTCGGGGAGCCCTACGGCAGCTTCTGGAGGAGGAAGACGGCCGAGTCCGCGCGCGCGCGCAGCTCACCGCTCACGTTGACCTTGCAGCTCGAGAAGGCGTTCGGAGAGCCCTGGATCAGGGCGGAGAAGGCCTGCAGCTTGGCGCTCGCGGCGGCGAACTCGCCGCGCGCTACCTCGAGCAAGGCCGAGCCGAGGATGCGCTCCAGCTTCCGGATCAGCTGCAGGTCCACGCACGGCTCTCGCTCGAGGACCTTGCGGAGGGCCGCCAGCTTCGCGCGGGCGATCTCGGCGGTAGGGCGCGTGTCCCGTGCGCAGGCCAGGAACAGGGACCAACCGCGAGTCAGCCCGTGCGTGGTACCGCAGCCGTTGGAGACGTCGATGAACGCCGGGCTCTCGAGGATGGGGGGCTCGAGCGGCGAGGGGACCCAGAAGAGCCGCGGCTGCGCGGTGGAATCGGGGTCCGCGCAGTCCGGCTCGTAGCCGAGGATGAGGCCCTCGTAGACGACGTGCGCCACGAGACCCAGGACGTCGACGCTGGAGTCGGCCACGATGAGCAGGAACGTCGGCGGTCCGAGGAGCGAGTCGCCCTTGCGGAAAGCGCGTACGTAGGCCGGGATCTCGACGTCGGGAGGCAGGTCGGCGCGGATCTCGCCGAGGTGCAGCGAGCGGTGCAGCGGCTGGTCGGAGGGGATACTCACTTCGCGCTCGCGCGGATCCTCGAACAGGACCACCGAGACGCCCGTCGCTCCGGCGAGCACGACGTCCTCGATCGTGGTCTGCATCAGGTTCGTGGGCTGGATCGTGACGCCGAGTCCGGCCGGGGTCGGGACCACGTTGGCGGTCGTGGTCGTGATGCCCACCGGGAACTGGGGATCGTCCACGACTCCGTCGAGCGTGCCCGTCCCGTCGGGTTCGATGCGAAAGCGCAGGACCTCGCCCCCGTTGCGATCGGTGACGAAGGCGCGGAAGGCGCCGTCCTGCGGCCCGACCACGAGCTTGAACGTGCCTTGCCCGAGGTTCGTGGCGAAGTCGACGAAGCCCCCGGAATCCGCGAGGCGCGTTCCGTCCGGCCGGTAGATCAGGATCGTGCCGTTGCCCGATGTCACCAGCAGGTTGCCCTGTGGGGTGAAGTCCATGCCGCTGGGCTCGGCGCCCGCCGGAAAGCGTCGTTCGGGCGCTACGTCGGCCGTGCTCGGGAAGAGGAAGACCTCGGGTTCGATCTCGGCCGGTGTCCCACCCTGCGCGAGTTCATCCAGGAAGGCCGCGACCGCAGCAGCGGGATAACGCAGCAGTGCCGGCGGATCGCTGGCGAGCACGAGCAAATCGCCGGCTGCCAGCGCGCCGGCGTTGAAGGGCACCACGCGCGTCTCCTCGAGCAGCTCCACCGTGAGCAGCCTGGGAATGCCGCCGACGGAGACGGTGATCTGGACCGCGCCGTCGAGGGTGCCCACGCTCGGGGCGTAGCCTCCGGGAAGGCAACCGCCGCTGCAGGCGGCATCGCGCCGGAGCACCCAGACCCGCGCGTCCTTCTCCGTTCCCGAGCCCGGCGCCGAGGTCGTTCCGAAGAGGTTGTCGTGTGCATCCAGCGCGAGACCGTCGGGGTACCTCGGGTGCGCCGGCGTCGCCGCGTCGAGCACGATCGCCCCCTGGCCTGCTGCCCCGGAGTAGAAGAGCACCTGGCCTCGCTTGCTATCCGCGGCGAGCAAGTGCACCCCGGCCGCGCCGTCATCGCGGAACACCAGAGACCGCAAGCCGACCCGGCTGGAGGCATCGGTGTTGAGCTCCGTGCTGCCCGGCGGATCGAAGGTGAGCTCCAGGATCCGCCCGTTGGAGGAATTGGCGCTTACCACGCGCGCGTCCTGCGCGCGTGACACGGCCGAGAGCCAGAGCATCCAGGCCAGCGCGAAGAGAAAGCGGCCAAGGCGATCCTTCATGCCTTCGATCTTCTCACGGGCGAGCCAGTAGCAGCCCGGGGACCCAAGATATTGCTTTGCATGTTCGCCTCCTCAGTCTCCGGGGGCAGCGGGCGTCAGAAGCCCACGAGCGAGGCCATCAAGGAGGTCGCCGACAGGATGCGCGCGCGCAGAGAGTTCGATTCTGCGACTCCCTCGATTGCGCCCCACGAAGCCGCCTGGCCCGAGCTTTCGCCCAGCGCACGGTTTTCGGATACCAAGGGATCCGAGCACGTGACCGCGCCTTCTGGGTGCTTGTCCGCCGCCTGGTCAGCGGATGCCGGGTTGCCATCCCCCACTTCGGCGCACTGCATCCTCGCTATCGACAGCCCTGGAAGCGGCACGGGCCGTAGCGACGGCGTCGCTCGACGTCACGCCGCGCGCGACGCGGTCGCCGGGGGCACGCGGGCCGCCCGCAGGGCCGGCACCAGCGTTGACAGGAATACCACCACCGCGATCAGCGCCAGGGCGAACAGCACCGGGCCGGCGCTCACGCGCGGAACGGCGTCGGACTTGGAGAGGATCAGCAAGTTGAGCGTGATCGCGAGGGTCAAGCCCAGCAGCGTTCCCGCCCCTGCGATCAGGCCGTTCTCGACCAGGAACAGGCGCGCGATGTCGAACTTGCGCGCCCCCAGTGCGCGCCGGACGCCGATCTGTCGGGTGCGTTTGGCCACCGCGAAGCTGGTCATGCCGAACATGCCGATCGCGGTGACGAACAACAGCAGTCCGATGATGGTGCTCAGGATGCGCACGACGATCAGGTTGAGGAACAGGCCGCGCTGCTTGATCTCCATCAGACTCACGGTCTTGACCACGCGCTCGCGGTTGAGCGCCTCCAGGCGCTCCTCGAGGCCGGTGAACAGCGCGTCGATCGCGCCCGGCTCGGCGCGCACCATGTAGCCCAGGTTGGCAGGGCTGCCCGGCTTGCGCGGATAGAAGAGGATGCGGTACTCCATCCCGCTCGCGCCGTTGTCGTAGGGCGTGTACATGTAGCGCACGATGCCGACGATCGTGTCGCCGGTGTCCCCCCCGCCGGGGCCGGTGAGCTGCTTGCCGAGCGCGCCGTCGGGATACAGCGCATCGGCGAGGGCTTTGGTCACGATCACATTGTCGGGCGCTGGCGGAGCGTCGTCCGCCGGGTCGGGGAGGAGCGGGATGTCGCTGTCCGCGAAGGCGCGGCCCTCGACCAGCTCGAGCCCGAAGGTGGCCAGGAAATGCGTGTCGGCGCGGTACACCGGACAGCGCACCAGCGCCGAGTCCGGCTGCCCCGTCGGCTTCATCTGCGTCGACGAGCCGCCGCCCTGGAGCGGCCAGGGGCTCATCACGCTGGCGTCGAGCACGCCCGGCTGGGCGCGGATCGTGTCGAGGTCGCGGTCGATCACCTGACGCATGTAGCTCGCTTCGTCGAAGGCCGCGCCGTGCGACTGGATCTGGATCGTCAGGATGTTGCGCTCGTCGAGGCCGGTCGGGATCGACATGCTCGCGCGGTTCTTGGCGACGATACCCAGGCAAATGACGACCACGGCGACCGCGAAGGCGATCTCGACCACCAGCAGCCCGACACCGAGCTTGTTGCGCAGCATCGCGCGCAGGATGGGACCGATTTCCATGCTCGTGCTCCCGGCTATCGAAGGTTGATCTGCACCGCAGGTACCGTGCGACACGCGCGCCAGGCCGGGTAGACGCCGGCCACCAGTCCCGCCGCGAGGGAGAGCCCGATCGCCAGCGCGACCATGAACCCGTCGAGCACGAACAGGTCGTCGGGGATCGCGCCGCTAGGCATGGCCAGATTGACCAGTCGCAGCCCCACCACCGCCAAACCGATGCCGATCAGGCTGCCCAAGGCTCCGATCAGCTCGCACTCGATCACGTGCTGCAGGAAGATCGCGGCGCGCGAGGCGCCCAGGGCGCGGTGTACCCCGATGCGCGGCGCGCGCGCGAGGAACTTGCCCAGCAGCAGTCCCAGCAGGTTGATCGAGCAGATCAGCAGGAACAGCTGCGAGATCACCGCGATCGCGGCCGCGATCGAGGCGCCGTTGTTGCGCTGGTCGACCCACGCCAGCAGCGGCTGCACGCGGCTGTTGAGCGGGCGCGGATGACGGCCGAGCGCCTTGAGTTCGTTGCAGTAGGCGTCGACGAAGGCGACGTACTCGGCCCGCCGCCCGGGCGCGAGTTCGACCCAGAATTGAATCCAGTAGTATTCGGCGACGGTGAACAGCCTGTCGCCACGGAAGGTCGCGTCGTCGCCCCAGCCGTCGGTGTTGCCGGAGATCGACAAGCCGAGGTCTTCCTCGCGGATGAAGTCGAAGGGCACGAAGAAGTCGTTGGGCTCGCCGACGAAGTTGTTGACCACGTCGTAGTACTTGGGCGTCGGCCGCCAGCGCTCGAGCACGCCGACGATGGTGAAGTCGCGCGATCCCAGGCGGATCTTCCGGCCGACGCTGTCGCTACCGCCGAAGAGCTTGTCGTTGGCCGGCTGGCTGATCACGCACACCGCGTCCTGCCGGCGCTCCATCTCGCGCGTCCAGCCCGACCCAAGGCGCAGCGGCACGTCGAACATCGGGAAGAACTCCGCGTGGCACAGCTGCACGACGGTCTGGTAGGTCTCGTTCTTGCCGTCGTCGGGAAACACGTACAAGCGCCCGTCGGCGACGCCGGTCTGGTGCAGCGGGATGTCGGACTTCATCAGCCCGGTCATGTCCTGGTACGTGACCGCCTTGGGTGGGTCGCCCTCGTCCACGCCGAAGAACTGCGAGTCGGGGTCCCAAGTGTCGATGCGCACGTTGAAGATCACGGCGCTCTTCTGTGGCAGCGGATCGCCCGAGAAGATGTGGTAGATTCCGGTCATCGACGTGGCCGCGCCGACGCCCAGGCCGATCGTCAGCACGGCCAGCAGGGTGGTCCAGGGCGTGCGCCGGATGCTCGCGAGCGCCAGCTTGAGGTGGAAGGCGAACATGGTCGTCTCAGACGTTGCGCGCGACCGCTGCGAGCGCGGCCTCGTCGACGCTGCGGCCGTCGCGGATGTGAACGATGCGATGGGCGCGACGGGCGAGGTCGAGATCGTGCGTGACCATCACGATCGTGGTGCCGTCGGCGTTGATCGCGGCCAGGAGCTCCATGATCTGCTCGGCCATCTCCGTGTCGAGGTTGCCGGTCGGCTCGTCGGCGAGCAGCAGCGGCGGTCCTCCGGCGAGTGCGCGCGCGATGGCGACGCGCTGCTGCTGACCGCCCGAAAGCTGAGCGGGATAGTGCTGCATGCGGCCGGAGAGGCCCACGGTCGTCAAGGCCTTCTCGATCAGCTCCTTGCGCCGTGGCCCAGCGAGGCCGCGGTAGCGCAGCGGCACGTCGATGTTGTCGAACACGTCGAGCTCGGGGATCAGGTTGTAGCTCTGGAAGATGAAACCGATCTTGTGGTTGCGGATGCGCGAGCGCTGCCCGTCGCCCAGGCTGGCGACGTCGACTCCGTCGAGCCAGTAGCTGCCGGATTCGAACTCGTCGAGCAGTCCGGCAACGTTGAGAAAAGTCGACTTGCCCGAGCCCGACGGGCCCATCAGGGCGATGAACTCGCCCTTGTGGGCGTGGATCGAGAACTGCTCGAGCGCGTGCGTCTCGACGAACTTGGTGCGGTAGATCTTCGACACACCTTGCATGCGCAGCATCGTCGTTTACTCCCGGGGATCTCCCGCGTGCCTTCTATTGCCTCAGCAGCACCGTGTGGGCGCCGTCGAAACGGGACGTGTCGGAGATGACCACTGTTTCGCCCAGCTCCAGGCCGGTCTCGATCTCGACTTCGGTCAGGCTGCGGGCTCCGGCGCGGATCTCGCGTTCGACAGCGAGATCGCCGTCGACCACGTAGCACGAGCGCCCGCCGCCGCTCTCCAGGAAGGGTCCGCGCCGCAGCTTGAGCACGTTCTCGCGGGCCGACAGGATGATGCGCGTACTGACGCGCTGGTTCTGCTTTAGCGACGCCGGCTGCTCGCCGCCGAAAACCACGCGGCCCTGGACCAAAGAGCCCGTGACCTCGGGCGATACCGACGAGACCCGGCCGACGTAGGTCTGGCCCTCGTGCAGGATCTCGGCCGGAATCCCGAGCGCGATCTCATCGGCGAAGGTCTCGGGGATGGAGATTTCGATCTCGTAGGCCGACAGATCGATGACCGTCATCAGCTCCTGGTTCTGGAGAACGATGTCGCGCGGATCGACCGAGATCTTGCCGACCACTCCCGCGACCGGCGAGGCGATCTCGAGCTCGCGCACGCGCCGCTCGGCCTCGGCGTGCACGAGGCGCTGGCGCTCAACCTGGTTCTCCCTGTTCTTGATCTGGTGATCGAGGCTCACGGTCTCCATCTCGACCACCTTCAGCGCCTGCGCGCGCTCGAGCTCGGCGATCGCGACGTCGTCGTGCGCACGGTCCAGCTCGCGCTGGGAGATCAGTCCCTCGTCGAGCGAGCGTTGCGAGCGTTCGAACTCCCGTTGCGCCGTCTCCAGACGCAGCTTCTTGAGCTCGGCGTCCTGCTCGTTTCGCAGCTTGGTGGTCGCATTGGTCGCGCGCAGGCTGGACAGCTCCGCATCCGCCGCCGCGAGCGCGGACGCCTCCTGCTGCACCTGGCTCTCGAGGTCGGGACTGTGGATCGTCGCCAGCGGCTGTCCCTTCGCGACCGTCTCTCCGGCGCGCACGGCCAGCGCCACCGTTCCGCGGGCGGGGCTGTAGAGCGTCGGATAGGAGGACGCGACGATGCGTCCCTCGACCGACAGGTCGCGCACCAAGGTTCCGCGTTCGACCGTGGCGAAGCGCAGGCGCGCGCGCTCGAACGATTGATCCGCGCTGGCCCAGGTCTGAAACCTCGGGAACAGCAAGAAGGCGGCGACAGCGACCAGCGCGAGCGCGCTCAGCAGCACCACCCCCCTTCGGCGAGGCCCGTGGCGCTCGACGACGCGGTCCTGTGCGGAGGTGTCCTGGATCGGCGTCATGTTCGTGTGCCCGAGCGCGCGGTGCATCGTACCGCCGCGTGGGATGGGCTGCTCGCGCCCTGCGCCCCCGGTAAAGACAGCGTGTCCTTAGTCCTTAGAGCACGTCCCAATACCCAGCGAGCCTCGTGGGTGCTCCGAGGCCGCGTCCGCAAGGCGCACCGCGCATGAGCGCGGAATGAATCGTCGGGACAGGCGGGGATCTCCGACAGGAGTCGCTCAGCGGCCTGCACTAGTGCTGGATCGGCGGCAGTCCCGGCGACGCGCGGCCGCTGGCTGTTCGAGCGCACGAACCCGTCGTGGCGCTTCATGCCGGCCGCAGGGTCGGGCCACCTTGCGGCGGCGAGGCGAGAGGTAGCTGGCGGTGCTAGTGGTGTGATTCACGCAGAGCCGCGGTGTCGAGCACGATCGCCCCCTGGTCCGCTGCCCCGGAGTAGAAGAACACCGGGCCTCGTTTGCTATCCGCGGCCAGCAAGTGCACCCCGGCCGCGCCGTCATCGCGGAACACCAGGGACTGCAAGCCGACCCGGCTGGAGGCAGCGCTGTTGAGCTCTGTGCTGCCCGGCGGATCAAAGGCGACTTCCAGGATCCGCCCGTTGGAGGAATTGGCGCCGACCACGCGCGTCCTGCGCGCGTGGTACGGCCGAGAGCCAGAGCGTCCAGGCCAGCGCGAAGAGAAGGCGGCCGCGGCGATCCTTCATGTCTTCGAGCTTCTCACGGGCGAGCGAATGGCGGCCCGCGGACCCAGGATATGGGCATGTTCGCGGCTCAGTCTCCGGGGGCAGCGGGCGTCAGAAGCCCACGCACCCGGAGCGCTTCTGCGGGCCGGTTCGTGCGCTCGAACAGGTGTGCCAGCCGCTCTCCAGCCGCACGCGCCTCGGGGGCGCCGGGACCGGAGGACTTCAGCAACCCGTTGAAGCCTGCATCCAGGAGCTCCTCGGCCGCATCCAGCTCGCCTTGATCCGCGAGCACCGCGCCGAACAGGCTCTGT
>SIAI01000080.1 GCA_009691855.1 Planctomycetota bacterium
GGCCGCAGGCCGACGCGAGGACGAGCGTGAACGCAAGCAACCTCAGGTGCATCGCAAGGCAGAACTCCCCTTCCATGGGCGGCGGGATGCTACACCCGATTGCGGAGCATGAGCTCCTTCGGGTGCGGATCGAAGTAGAGCTGACCGAGCAGGTACTCGATGCGGTGCTTCTGGATCTGGAAGCGCAGCAAGGTCACCGGCACGATCAGCGGCAGCAAGCCCACGTGATAGTCCTCGATCGCGGCGGCGAGCTGCGCGCGCTCACCGTCGTCCAGGAACTCGCGCAGGTAGCCCATGGCGTGCTGCAGGACGTTGGTGTGCTTGGCGCTCGAGGCCTTCTTGACCAGCGCGCTGAAGAACGCCGCCTCGAACTCGCGGAAGAGCCCGTCCGTGGAGCCCTTCTTGGCCGAGCCGACGAGCTTGCCGAGCGACCGGTAGCCGACCTCGTCGTGTGCGCGCACCAGCAGCTTGTGCGCGGTCCAGAACTCGACCAGGCGCGCGCGCGTGCGCCCGCCCTTGACGAGCGTGCGCCAGCGGTTGCGGCAGAAGATGCGCTCGACGAAGTTCTCGCGTAGTACCGGGTCGCACAGGCGCCCTTCTTCCTCGATGGGCAGGTGCGGCCAGGCCTCGAGCAGCTCGCGCGCGTACAGGCCCACGCCGTCCTTGCTCTGCGGACCGGAGAAGCCGTAGACCTTGACGCGCGCCATGCCGCAGGTGGGCGAGCTCTTCTTGAGCACGTAGCCGTCGAGCTCGAGCTCTTGCAGCTCGGCCACGCGCGACTGCGCGAAGCCCTGCATGCGCACGGTGAAGTCTTCACCCGTGTCCGGCGAGAGCATGCGCAGCGGCTTGTCGGTCGCGACCTCGACCAGGCGCACGGTCGGGCGCGGGACGCCCATGCCGATCTCGACCTCGGGGCACACGCTCACCCACTCGACCCAGCGCCCGAGCTCGTCCACCAACCACGCGTCGCGCTTGTGCCCGCCGTCGTAGCGCACCTTCTCGCCCAGCAAGCAGGTCGAGACCCCCAGGCGGATCGGCACGGCGCCGTGCCAGGCGCTCCAGGCGCCGTGCTCGGACTGGATCTCTGAGGCGCGCATCGAGGCAAGGTAGCGCGCCCGAGTGTGGCGGTCACGGAGACGAATGGCGCGGTCGCCAGCGCAGCCGCTCAGCCGGCGTACGCCAGGTCATCGGCCGCCAGCGGGGCCGCGCGATGGCGCAGCACCGAGCGCACCGGAGAGAGCACCTCGCGCGAGCGCGTGCTCGCCTCGAGCTCGGCCGTGGCCTCCGCCAGCGAACTGGCCGTGCGCAGGGCCTCGTGGATCGCGGCGCGCAGCTCGGCGACGGCGACCTTGCCGCTGAAGCGCGCCACGACCTCACCGTGCAGGAACACCAGCACCTCGGGCAGGATCTCGAGAGCGTGGCGCAGCGCGAACTCGCGGTTGGCGCCGCTCTCGACGGTGACGCGCTCGACCCGTTCGCCGAACTCGTGGGCGAGTTCGCGCCAGGCGTCGGCCTCGAGCGCCAGCCAGGGCTTCTCCCAGCCGCCGAAGTGGCTGGCCACGACCACCGGCTCGGCCGCGCGCGCCAGCAGGGCGGGCAGCGTCCGGTCGTCGCAAGCGCGGGGTTCGAAGGGGGAGGACATGGCTCGTGGGTCCGCGGGCTTGGATGCGTGTGGCAGCCGCGCGTTTCCAGCCCTGGATACGAGCCAGGACGCGCCTCGGACGCACGGCGTTGGGTTCTGTTCCCATTTCTCGCCCCGGCGGGCGCCCCGTACCTTGGGCGCATGGACCTGACCGTGCTCGCCGCCCGCCTGGCCGCGCTCCCGAGCGGGCCAGCGCTGACGCAGGAGTCGACGCGCCGCGCGGCGATCGCCCTGTTGCTGCGCGAGGGTCTGGACGGCGTCGAGGTCCTGCTCATGCGCCGCGCCGAGCGCGAGGGCGATCGCTGGTCCGGGCAGATCGGCCTGCCCGGCGGCCACGCCGACCCGAGCGACGGCGATCTCTTCGCCACGGCCGTGCGCGAGGCGCGCGAAGAGGTCGGTCTGGACCTCGAGCGTGAGGCCGAGTTCGTCGGCCGCCTCGTGCCGGTGCAGGCCAAGGCGCGCGGGTACCTGTTGCCGATGTGGATCACGCCCTTCGTCTTCGCCGCGCGCGGAGAGCTCGAACCGCGCGTCGGTCCGGAAGCGGTCGAGGCCTTCTGGTTCCCGCTCGAGCGCGCGCGCAACGGCGAGCTGGCCTGGACGCATCGCTATCGCCGTGAGACCGAGGAGCGCGTGCTGCCCGCCTGGTGCTTCGAGGAGCGCGTGGTGTGGGGCCTGACGTACGAGATCTTGAGCGGGTTCCTGCGGCTCCTCCCGACGGCGCGCTGAAGCGCCGTCTTCGAGCCTGTCGGCCCAAGGCCAGAGCGAATACGATGTTCATGGAGGTCGTCATGCGCTCCATGCTTCGTCTGCCTTGGATGCTCTTGCTTTGCTCGTCCAGCGCACTCGCAACTCAGAAGACGCCGGACGTGCGCATCGACGTGGGTGACCCGCCGGGTTCGGCCGAGTCGCTCTACCTGCGCGTCGTGGCCTCGGGATCGGCCGTGTACGTCGTGTGGCAGGACCGGCGCGTGCCCGCCGAGTACCACGTCTACTTCAATCGTTCCCTCGATGGCGGCGCGAGCTGGCTGGCGGCCGCGACGCGCCTCGATGTGACGACGGGCGCCGGAGAGGGCCAGCTCGCCCTCGGCGCGGCGCTGTACCTCGTCTACGGCGGCTTCGACGGCAACGTCCATTTCCGCAGCTCGATCGACCAGGGCGCGAGCTGGTCCGCCGACGCGCCGCTCGCCGCCGGCGCACGCCCGCGCATCGCCGCCGACGGGGACGACGTCTATTTGATCTATGAGAGCACGCGCAACGGCGCGGCGGACATCTACTTCAACCGCTCGCTCGACGGCGGAGTCACCTGGCTGCCCAGCGACGCGCGCCTCGACGCGGGGGATCCGGCCGGCGCGGCATCGTCGTTCCTGCCCGAGCTCGCCGTCTCCGGCGGTCACCTGTACGCCGCGTGGCTGGACCAGCGCAACGACCCGTTCAACCTGGATCTCTACCTGAACGCCTCCAGCGACGGTGGGGACAACTGGCTGCCGAGCGACGTGCGCCTCGACACGGGGCGCGCGGCGGGGACGGGCTTCTCGAACCTGCAGCACCTGGCCGCGCAAGGCTCATCGATCTACGTGGCCTGGCGCGATACGCGCGGCGACGGCGGGACGTACTTCAACCGCTCGAGCGACGGCGGCGCGACCTGGCTCGCGAGCGACCTGCGCGTGGACCATCCGCCGGTGGGTCACGGCTACGGGGGCTATCCCGCGCTCGCGATCGCCGGATCCGGCGCAGCGACCGACGTGTACGTGGCGTGGAGCGACGACCGCGATGGTCTGCCACCGCTGGGCACGGGCGCGCTCTACCTCGCGCACTCGACGGACAGCGGCGCGACCTGGCCCGCGGTCGACCAGCCCTTGAGCCACGCGCTGCCGGTCGGTGCCGGAGACGCCGGTGGCACGGCGCTCCTGGCGCAGGGCTCAACGGTCTACGCGAGCTGGTGGTACCGCGCGGCGGACGGCGGCGTGTTCTTCAATCGCTCGCTCGACCGCGGGGCTACCTGGCTCGCGACCGACGTGCGCTTGAACGTTGGCGACGCACCCGGCGACCCGGGTGTGCCGGATCCGCAACTCGCGCTCTCTTCGGGCTCCGTGTTCGTGGCCTGGGAAGACGGCCGCAACGACATCCACCTCGGGCGACGCGACATCTACTTCAACCTGGCGCTCGGCCATCAGCCCTACGGCGTCGGGCTCGCGGGCAGCGGTGGACTCGTGCCTGTGCTCGCGAGCACGAGCGCTCCCGCTCCCGGCCAAACGCTGACGCTCGCCGTCACCCTGGGGCTCGGCGGCGCGAGTGGCATCCTCGCGCTCAGCCTCGCCGGTCCGGCGGCGATCCCCGTGTTCGGCGGAACGCTGCTGGTGAAGCCGCCACTGATCCAGCGCCCTTTCGTGCTCGGAGGCGCCGGCGGCGGCGCGGGCGCCGGAGCCACGGCAATCTTCGTGCAGCTCCCGAACCTCAGCGCGCTGATCGGACGGCGCCTGGACGCGCAGGCCGTGATGGTCGACCCGGGAGCACCGGCCGGGCTCGCGCTTTCGGGCGGGCTCGAGACCTGGGTGCTGTGAGCTAGGGTGCGCGCCGCAGCCGCGCGCGCTGCAGGTTACCGGGCGGATGGCTGCTCGTGCTCGGGTCCGCGTCGCTGATGACGGTCGCGTCGTCGCCGCTGGAGAGGAGCTCGAACGCCAGGGCCTCGGCGGGCGTGCCCGCGTCCTCCAGTCGCTCGCGCACGAGCAAACGCGCACCCTCGACGTCGAACCAGGTGTAGAGCGTGTCGTCCAGCAGGCGCGCCTCGAGCTCCAGCTCGCCCTCGTCGATCGCGTAGCGGCCGTGGACCGCGTCGCGCACGACGAGCTCGTAGGGCCGCTCGGAGCGGCCGGCGTTGCCGTCGTACACGATCGTCCACGCGAAGCGCGTCGGATCGTCCGTGGGTGCGATCGTGAGCTCCATCGAAAACGTCTCGCGCGCGCCGCCGCCGTCGTGGGCCTGGACGGTGCCGCGCCACGTGCCGAGCCACGCCGCGGGAAACGCGCGCGCGGGTTCGAGCTCTGGCGCGGCGCGCGGTACTGCGGAGCACGCGGTGAATCCGGCGAGGGCGAGGAGCAACGTGGCGCGCAACATCCGTGCGAGCCTAGCAACCGCGTGCGAGAAGGGACGGTCGCAGCCAGAGTCCGCTAGACTCCCGGCCCGATGAGAGAGAGGTCCGCAGCCCCGCTCGCCGAGTTCACCTTCAAGGCGCTCTTCTGCGGGCTCCTCTTCGGCGTCCTGTTCGGCGCGGCGAACGCGTACCTCGGGCTGAAAGCCGGCCTGACGGTTTCGACTTCGATCCCGATCGCGGTGCTGTCGGTGGCCGTGTTCCGCGTGCTGGGAGGGCGCGGGACGCTGCTCGAGGCCAACATGGCGCAGACGGTCGGCAGCGCGAGCTCGTCGCTCGCCTCGGGCACGATCTTCACCATCCCGGCGCTGTTCATGTGGGGCCTCGTGCCATCCGTGCAGCAGGTGGCGGTGCTGGCGCTGTGCGGCGGACTGCTCGGGATCCTGGCGATGGTGCCGCTGCGGCGCCTGCTGATCGTGCAGGCCGAGGCCGAGCTGCCCTACCCCGAAGGGCGCGCCTGCGCCGAGGTCCTGCGCGCGACCGAGAAGGACGGCGCGGGCGGCAAGTGGATCTTCCTCGGCCTGGGGTTGGGCGCGCTGGTCAAGCTCGTCACCACGCAGTTCCACGCGCTGCCCGAGGACGTGACCTGGAAGCTCGGCGAGAACGCCTCGCTCGCGCTGCGCCTCTCGCCGGCGCTGCTCGCGGTCGGCTTCATCATCGGCTTCCGCGCTTCGGCGGTGATGGTCGTGGGCGGCTTCATCACCTCGCTCGTTCTGTATCCGCTGGTGACCCAAGCGTACGCAGCCGGAGCGACGGACGGGCTCGCGCTCGACGACGTGCGCCGCGCGCTCGACGCCTACCTGGTGCAACCGCTCGCGCCGGGGTTGAGCGCGAGCGCGGTCAAGGACCGCTTCCTGATCTACGTCGGCGCGGGTGCGGTCGGCGCCGCGGGCCTGCTGACGGTCGTGCGCACCGGGCCGACGATGGTGCGCTCGCTGGCCGCGGTGGTGAGCGGCGTGCGCCGCGGTGCCAACACGACGAGCACCGAGCGCACTGATCGCGACATCCCGGGCTGGATGCTGGTCGTCGGCATCGCGCTCGTCGTGTGCTTGCTGGCTTTCGTGCCGGGCGTACTGGCGGGCGAGCTGCCGCTCGGACGGCGCCTCTTGGCGGCCGTGGGCGCCTCGTTCTTCGCCTTCCTGTTCGTGCCGGTGAGCTCGCGTCTGGTCGGCGTGATCGGCGTCTCGTCGAATCCGACGAGCGCGATGGCACTCGTGACGCTCGCCGGCACGGCCGGGATCTTCGCGCTGCTCGGCTGGACCGAGCTCGACGCGCGCGCGGCCGTGCTCACCGTCGGCACGATCGTGTGCGTGGCCGCCTCGAAGGCCGGCGACATCTCGCAGGATCTGAAGACCGGCCAGATGGTCGGCGCCACGCCCGCGCTGCAGCAGTACGGCCAGCTGCTCGCCGCCGCTGTCGCCTGCTGGGCCGTGGCCGCGGTCGTGATCGTGATCGGCAACGGCGAGGGCTTCGTCGGCGAGGGCGCCATGCCCGCGCCGCAGGCGCGCCTGATGAAGACCGTGATCGAGGCGGTGCTCGGCGAGAAGCTGCCGTGGGACCTCATGGCGATGGGCGGCGCGCTGTCGCTGTCGGCCGCGCTGATCGGGCTCTCGCCGCTCTCCTTTGCCTTGGGCGTCTACCTGCCGCTCGCGACGCTGGCCACGATCTTCGTCGGTGGCCTGGTGCGCCGCTGGGCGGAGCGCGGCGACAAGAGCTCGGTCGAGACCGGCATCCTGTGCGCCTCGGGCTTCGTCGCCGGTGAAGGGCTGGCGGGCGTCGTGATCGTCGGCGTGACGTACGCGCAGAAGCTCGGGCGCTACTCGGGGCCGGAGGCGAGCAGGCTGCAGATGATGCTGGCGGTGGCAACGCTGTTGGCGCTGGCGGTGGTGCTCTACCGCTCGGCGCGCAAGCGCGCCTGAGCGCGCCGAACCCGCACGCGAGTTGACAGCAGCGCCCGCTCGACCGAGCATTCGCGCTCCGCGTCCACGGTCGTTTAGAAGGAGGATCTCGCCATGTCCATGTCGCCTGCACGCCTCGCGTTCCTGTCGCTCCCGCTCTGCCTGTTGTCGGCCCAGTGCGCCTCGAACCGCTCCGCGCATTCAGCGCGTCTGGCGGATGACTCGCAGACCTACCGCGGGCTCACGCTCGAGGAGTGGATCGACATCCCTTGGTCCGGCTCCGGGGAGATAGACAACGGCAACGGGGAGCTCACCTTCGAGCGCGACGTCGAGCGCACGATCGAGGCACTGCGCGCCTTCGCCAACGACTCCGAAGCTGCTCTGGCGCGTCTGCAACAGCTCAGCGCGGATCGCGACGAGGACGTCCGCGAATCCTCCGCGGATGCGCTGGTCGAGCTGGCTCTCTCGCCCGAGCGAACCCACGCCGCGGCCATGGACTCCTTGATGGCACTGATCGCCGACGAGGACCCGCGCACCTGCTCGGCAGCCCTGGGGCAACTGATCGGGGACCTGGACAGCGAGGACGCGGACTGGAGCCGACTGGGAGCGGGGCGCGAGGCGATCCTGGTGTCCCGCGTCGAGTTCCTGCTGGGCGCTCCGGGCGATGACGAGATGTCGACCGCCCTGTATGCGATCGAGATCCTGGGCCCGCGCTCGGCGGAGTACGAGCAGGAGTTCCGTGCCTTCCTCGCGCAACCCGTCGAACGCTACCGCTCACCCGACGCGGCCGACGCGCTGAACGACTTCGCCTGGGAGCGCGTCGCACCGGACACCGACGTCGCGCGCCAAGAATCGCTGGCCGTGCTCGCGGCACAGGCCGCGACGGCGCTCGCGCCGAAGGATCCGGACTACCTGAGGACGCTGGCGTTCGCGCACTGGCGACTGGGCCAGCGCAAGGAGGCCTTGTCCGCCTCGCGGCGCGCGCTGGACCTGGCCACGTCGCAGCACGAGAAGGAGGGCGGACGCCAGAAGTTGCTCGAGATGCTCTCGCTCGAGGCGAGCTGGCCTGCGAACTCTCCGTCCCAGCCGCGGTGAGTCGAGCTGGGCGCGCACGCGACCCACGGGGCAAGTGATCCGCTAGGCTAGGATCCAGCCATGGGCGCACGAAAGGTCCGAGCCCTGAGCGTGGTGCTCGCGGCGCTGCTCGCGGCGCTGTGGTGGATGGCTCGCGCGCACGAACGCGCACCCGGTGCGGACGCGCCAATGCAAGGCGCCGAGAGTTCGCCCTCCGGAACACGGGCTCCAGGCGCGCTCCTGCACGCTACGCCGCGCTCGGTGAGCGCCCCCGAGCGCGTGCCGGCCTCTCCCGGCGCAGCACCGGACTCGCCCTCCGGCCTCCTGCGCGTGCGCGTCGTGCTGGCCTCCGACGGTCGGCCGTTGCCCGGCGTCGAGGTGCTGTACTTCGACTCGGGTGCGGGCGATCGGCTGGAGTACGAAGAGTTCGTGCGCGAGGTCGATGAGAGCCTCGAGGCGGTCGTGGCCTGCTGCGGGCGCACCTATCGCAGCGACGCGCGCGGAGTCGCCGAGGTGCCTTTTCCAAGGGGCTCGGGCTCGGTCGGCGCGCTCCACGAGGGAAACTGGGCGCAGGAATGGATCGTGCCCTCGAGTCCGGACGAGGTCGTGCTCGCGCTCGATGCCGAGGTGGGCTTCGACGTGCGCGTGCTCGACGCGCGCGGCGCGGCCGTTTCGGGGGCCTCGGTCGCGTTGCTCGAGCGCTGGCAGGAGAGCGAGTCCTACGCGCGCCGCCTGGAACGCACGAACGAGCGCGGGCTCGCGCACTTCGGACACCTGGGCTCGTTCCAGCTCGGCAAGACCCGGATTCCGCCCAGGTTGGCCGAGTTGTTCGTGTGTGCGCGCGTGCTCGTGCCCGTTCCCGCGTGCCTTGCTCTCGACGTGGAGGCCTGGCCGCGCGAAGAGATCGTGTTCACGCTGCCCGAGGCGGGCCGGGTGACGCTGGAGCTCGTCGGTGCGGACGGCGAGCCGTGGACGGAACAGGCGCACGTGAAGCTCGACTACTCGCACACGCAACGCGCCTGGCTGGTCGGCCAGGGCCGCACGGTGCTGGGACAGCCGCTCGAAGAGCGCGCGAATCAGGGTGTGGCGGTGTTCGAGCACGTCGGACTGGGCCTCGCGCTCGTCGCGACGTCCCATGCCGATGGTCGCGCAGCCGTGGTGAGTGAGTTCGCCGGGCCGACGCGCGCCGACGAGGACGTGCGCCTGCGCATCGAGCTCGCCGCGCCCACGCCGCTGGTCCGTGGACGCCTGCTGGACGCGGAAGACCACGCGCTGGCCTCGCGCACCGTCAAGGCCGAGCTGTGGAGCGCGGGCGCTGGTATTCCCACCGTGCAACGCCGTCGCACGGACGAGCGAGGTCGCTTCTCGGGCTTCGGCGGCGAGGAACTCGATGGCCCGCGCGGCTGGCGCATCCTGCTCGCGCTCGAGGGCGACGAACAGCGCTCGGCGCTGCGGGACCTGCCCTTCCCCGTTCCCGCTGGCACGATCGATCTCGGTGACGTGGTGCTCGATGCGCCGCCGTTCCTCGCCAGCGGTCGCGTCGTGGACGAGGAACGGCGCCCTTTGCGCGCGGTCGAGGTGCGCGTCGAGGAGGAGAACAAGTGGCAATCGACCGCGCGCTGGATCGCGTACGAGCGGCTGCCGGGCGCCAGGATGCTCACGGGCGCGGACGGACGCTTCGAGCTGCGCGCCGAGTCCAGCGCGCCCCTGCGTCTCTGCGCGGAGCGCGCAGGCTTCGTCGGATCCGCGACTGCCTTCGAGGCGCCGCGCACGGACTGGACGATCGTGCTGAGACGCGCCGGCGCGATCGCGGGCACGGTGCGGCTCGCGCCTGGGCTCCCCGCGGAGCTCGTGCGCCTGAGCGCCACGCGTGAGGATCCTCCCGCGCGAGTACTCGAGGTGCGCTTGCTCGACGACGGTTCCTTCCGCATCGACGGCCTCGACAGCGGCAACTACACGGTGAACGCAGCGCTGTGGCACAACCTCCCCGGTCAACACTCCTGGCCGGGTATCGTCGTGCACGCTGGCGAGACCACCACGCTCGCGCCCCTCGAGCTGGACGTGTTCGCGCATTGCCTGCGCTTCGACGTGCGCGACGCAAGCGCTGCGAGCGTGCCCGGAGTCCTGCTCGCCTGGCGCGCCAAGCCCGACGCTCCGCTCGGCGACGTTCCACCGGTGCGCGATGCGGGCGAAACCCTGTTCCCTACCCTGACGCTGCCGATCCCGCGCGTGCGCGTGAGCGCGCCCGGCTTCCGCGCGCTCGAACTCGCCGACGTCGCCGCGGATCAACGCGTGGTGCTCGAGCGGGGTCCGCGCGTGCGCCTCGAGCTCGCCGGAGGCTTGCCGCACCTCCCCGAGCACTGGACCCTGCTGGCGCGCGTGCTCGGCGCGGACGAGCGCGAGTTCGCGGCGACGTTCGACGCCGGCGGACGGGCCCAGCTGCTCCTCGGCGAGGCCGGTCCGTTCAGCGTCACCCTGTGGCTGCAGTTGCGCGCCGAGCGGGGCATGCACGGCGTCAACGGCCTGCCCTGGTCGATCGACGTGGCCGACTCGGCGGAGGAACAGAGCTTCGTCTCGCCGCCCTTCACGCGCGAATTCCTGGACGACCTCGAGCGCCAGACGCGCTGAGGCCACGACAGCCGGCGGTAGGCTGTGCGCCCATGCTCCCGCTCGCCCTGCTCGTCGCTTCGCTCGTGCTCACGCTCCATCAAGAGCCCGTTCAGCCTGCGCCCCTCGTCGCGCACGGCGCGATCGAGCTCCCCAACGTCGAGGGCCGCATCGACCACCTGGCCATCGACCTCTCCGGCGAGCGCGTCTTCGTGGCCGCGCGCGGCAACGACACGGTCGAGGTGCTCGACCTCGCCGCGCGGAAGCACCTGCGCAGCCTGAAGGTGCCCGGCGAGCCGCAGGGGATCCTGTACCTCGCCGATGCGCAGCAGCTCGTCGTGGCCAGCGGCAAGCAGGGCACGTGCGAGGTGTACGACGGCGCGACGCTCGAGCACGTGAAGCGCGTCGAGCTCGGCAGCGACGCCGACAACCTGCGCTACGACGCGCGCACGCGGCGTGTGTTCGTGGCCTACGGCGAGGGCGCGCTGGGCATCGTCGATGCGGCGACGTGGACGGTACTCGGCAGCGTGCCGCTCGAGGGGCACCCCGAGTCGTTCCAGCTCGACGCGTCGGCCGAGCGCGCCTTCGTCAACGTGCCCGACGCCAAACAACTGGTGCAGCTCGACCTCGTCAAGCGCGCCACGCTCGCGACCTGGACGGTGGACGAGGCCGCGGCGAACTTCCCGATGGTGCTCGTGCCGCCCGACGAGCGCCGCGTCGACGCGCGCCGCGCCGACGCGTGGCTCGTGCTCGGCTGCCGCTCACCCGCGAAGCTCGTCGTGCGCACGACAAAGGGCGAGCGCGTCGGCACCTTCGAGCTCGCCGGCGACGTGGACGACCTCTTCCACGATGCGAAGCGCGCGCGCGTGCTCGCCGTGTGCGGCGCGGGCTTCGTGGACGTGTTCGCGCTCGAGGCCGCGGGCCTGCGGCGCGTCGCCCAGGTCGCGACCGCCGCGGGCGCGCGCACCGGGCTCTACGTGCCGGAGCGCGAGCAGTTGCTCGTCGCCGTCCCCCACCGCGACGCGCAGCGCGCCGAGGTGCGCGTGTTCGACGTGCGCGAGTGAAGAGCACGGCTCGGGGCGCCTTGGGGAAGCGCTCGCGCACGGCCCGCGCGGCAGCCGCTATACTCCGCGGCCCTGTCCTTCCCTGGAGGTCTTTCCATGCTGCGCTCATCGCTCCTGCTCTCCCTCGCCGTCCTCCCGCTCGTCGCCTGCGCCAGCTCCTCCGAGCTGCGCGTCGTCGAGGCCGCGACGCCCGCGCAGACCGCGCTGCTGTTTGACCAGGTCAAGGCGCTCGAGGGCAACTGGGAGATGACCGACGAGCAGGGCCAGGGCCAGGTCGCCTCGGTGTTCGCGCTCTCCTCCAACGGCTCGGTCGTGCGCGAGATCATGTTCCCCGGCACGCCGAGCGAGATGACCAACGTCTACCACATGGACGGGCCGACGCTGGTGATGACGCACTACTGCGCCGAGGGCAACCAGCCGCGCATGCGCGCGTGCACGGCCGAGCAGGGGACGATCGCGTTCCGCTTCGACTCGGTCACGAACCTGACCGAGCCGCACGCAGAGTACATGGGCGAGCTGACCCTCGTGCGCGTCGATGCGGACACGCTGCGCGCGGAGTGGAAGTCGATGCAGGACGGCAAGGTCGTGCCCGACCACAGCCCGGTGTTCACGCTGACGCGCAAGAAGTGAGGCCGGCGCGGGCGCTCAGCGCACCTCGAGCCACCACACGCGCTCACTCTCCAGCAAGCCGCGCTCGTCCTTGAGCACCCACGGAAAGCGCTCGCCGCGCAGCCTGGTCGTGTCCTTCACGCGGCACGTGACGCGGTAGAGACCCGGCTTCAGGTCGTCGCGCGCGAGGCGCAGCGTCGCCACGCCGTCCTTGCCCGTGTCGTGCTCCTTGTACGGCGCCACGGGGAGCGCGCGCAGCGGGCCGCGCTGCGTACGGTCGCCGGGCGTCTCCTTCGTCGGCGCGATGAGCTCGCGCGCCTCGGCCGGGCCGCCGGGGCCGGGCGTGATCGGGTACATCCCCGCCGATTCGATCCACCAGCGCACCTCGAGGTCGTGCGTGGCGGGCTTCAGCGTGCGCACGCGGATCTCGATCGGGTCCTGCCACAGCACGATCGGCTCGCGGATGCCGGGCGGCGGGGCGAGCGGCGTCACCTCCTCGATCGGATCGACGATCGAGTAGAGGCGCAGGACGAGCGCCTCGCGACACACCGGGCAGAACGCCTGACCGTCGTTCATCGCGCAGCCGCTGGCGGTCGGACGCCAGGCGTGCATCGGCTGGCCGCTCGCGCCTTCGTAGACGCCGACGCTCGGGTGGCGCGCCTCGAGCCAGTGGCGCCAGGGCACCTTCTTCGGGTCGTCGGTGAGCGCGACGTTGATGCCCGCGCTGGCCGTGCGGTGCTTGCTCGTGCGCGACGAGTACTCGTCGCCGAGCCCACCGAAGGCATGGCCCCATTCGTGGATCACGGTGTTCGCCTCGCGCCCCCCGATCACGGCGATGCCGCCGCCCGCGGTGCCGAGCAGGCCGAGGCGCACGAACACGAGCGCGAGCGCGTCGCTGCCCGGGATCTGCTCCAGCGCGTCGCGCACCTTCTCGCCGTCCACGCTCGCGTGTCCGGCGTCGGTGTCGAGCGTGAAGCCGCCCAGCAGCGTGTCGTAGTCGCGTCCGAAGCCGTCGATCCCGCCGTCGGCCGACAGGCACACGCCGCGCACGAAGTTGAGGTAGCTCCAGTACTCGCGGAACGGCTCGACGCGCTCGAACAGCGGCGGCACGTCCTCGGCCAGCTCGTCGAAGGCGCGCTGGTGATCGAGCTCGAAGCCGTCGCCGAGCAACACGATGTCCACGCGCTTCGCCGAGGGCCCGTTCTCGACCAGCATGCACGCGCCGAGCAGCGCGCTCGGCAGCGCACGCTTGGCCGCCAGCTTGCCCTCCTCCGTGCCCGCGAACTCGGCCGCGAGCTTCTTGTACAGCGCGCGCGCCTCGGCGTGCCGGCCGCGACAGGCGAGCTCCTGGGCGCGCTCGATCTGCGCGGCGGCGTCCTGGGCTTCCTGCGCGGCGAGCAGCGGGCAGAGCCCGAGCCCGATCGCGCCGACGAACCGGGCCACGCGCCGCAGGGCCATCGCTCCATCGTACGCTCCAGCACGGACGCGCTCAGCGCGG
>SIAI01000030.1 GCA_009691855.1 Planctomycetota bacterium
TAGTGTCCCTTCCCCGAAGTAGCGCCAACAATCCGCCGCACTGAATCGCCGCTGGCGGCGTTGCGCCTCCTCCCTAGTATTGCAGCGAATACGCGTCGTCGGCGCGCCTTGCCAGCGACGATCCATCACCGCGCCTTGTTGGCGCTACTTCGGGGAAGGAACACTGTGCCCCAGCAGCTCCCTCCACCGCTTCCACGCCTCGTCGCGCGCTTTCCTGTTCTCCGCCGACGCGTCGCCCGCCTCGCCCGCGCGCAGGAAGCCGTGGCCGGCGCCGGCGTAGACGACCGGGTCGTAGCTCTTGCCCGCCTTCTTCATCGCCGCCGTGGTTGCCTCGAGCCCGGCCGTGATGCGCGCGTCGTTCTCGCCGTAGAAGCCGAAGACCGGGCAGGTGATCGTGGCCAGCACTTCGTCCTTCGGTGCCGTGCCGTAGAACACGAACGCGCCTGAGAGCTCCTGCTGGTGCGTGGCGTACTCGAACGACTTGCCGCCGCCCCAGCAGAAGCCGGCGACGAAGACCTTGCCGTTGCAGGCGCTCAGCGTGCGCGCGTGGGCCAGCAGGGCGTCGAGGTCGCCCAGCACCTGCGCCGAATCGAGCGCGTAGAGGGCTTTCGTGGCCGCCTCGGTGCTCGCGAACGAGCCCGTGTCGCCGTCCGCGGGCCCCGCGCCCGAGAGAAGGTCCGGCGCCAGCGCCACGTAGCCCGCCTCGGCCAGCTGGTCCGCGACCGAGCGCACCCAGTCCGTGAGGCCCTTGTTCTCGTGGATCACGAGCACCGCCGGGACCTTGGCCTTGACCTCGGGGAAGACCACGAAGCTCTTCACCTTGCGCGCGCCGCGCTCGAGCTCGACCCACTCGTGGTGGCGCGGCGAACTCTCCAGGCGCGCGAGGGCGGGATCCTGCGGCGTCTGCAGCGGCGCCAGCAGGGCGAGGGTGATCCACATGTTCATGTCCGTCTCCTTCAGCTCTTGGCCAGGAACTCGAGCACGCCTTGCGGCAACAGGTACACGATCAGCATCGTTCCGCCGGCCACGCTAGGCACGTGCTGCGACGCGGGCGGGAACACGACCCAGCCCGGCGCCTGGCCGTCGAAGGTGAGCTGGCCAGCGAGTGCGACGCAGTATGCACGTCGTGCCCGTCTATCCGCTCGCGCTGCTGGGCGACAGCGTGATTTTCAACACGATCGACTACTGGAACGGCAAGCCCACGCGCAACGATTCGGGCGCGAGCTCCTCGTGCCCCTTTCCACGCGCTCTCCGCCGGCGGCGCGGGCGATCTCTCGCCTGCCGAGGGCTTGACCCGAGGTCGAAGCGGCTCAGGCTGCCACCACGAGCGGCGCGGGCGGTGCCGTGCGCGCCGGCTTGCGCCAGGCGCGCCGCGGCTCGAGCGCGAGCAGCACCGGGCCCGCGAAGACGCCGGCGACGAAGACCGCCAGGATCCAGCCCGCCAGGCGCGCCCCACCGATTCCGCGCCGGCGAAGATCGCGCACGAGGCAGGCCATCAGCGCGCCCGTGAGGCCGAGGTTCAGCCAGAGGAGCCAGCCGTAGCCACCGCCGAGCAGCGGGTCGAGCGCGAGCAGGGCCTCGTCGGGTCGGGCCGCGGACGCGGCCGCGTAGTCGCTCGCCGCGCCCAGCAGCGCGAAGGGCGGCGGGCGCAGGAGCGTGGCCAGGACCGCGGCGCCGGCGCAGACCGTCGCGCGCGGGCCAGCGATGTCGTAGCGGTGGCGCAACGACGCGCCGCTCGCGAGCGCGAACTCGACCTCGGGTCGCAGCGGGTCGTCGTCGAGCAGGGTGAAGCGCGAGCGCGGCGCCTCGAGCGGTCCGTGGGGCTGCCAGAGGCCCGCGCGGGACCGCCAGAGCTGCGTCGCGCTGGCCAGCACGCGCTGGCTCTTGCCCGCCTCGTCGCGCGCCCAATCGAGGCGCAGCGGTCGCTCGCCGTTCGGCAGAGGCTGGGGCACGAGGCGCGGTGGAGTCTCCGCGGCGACGAGCCACAGGCCGCCGACGGCGGGGGCGAAGTAGTAGAGGTACTCCTCTTCTCCGTCCTTGATCTCGTAGAGGCTCGCGTCACGCGTGCACGTCGTGCCCACCGGCAACGGGAGTATCCAGCAGCGGCGCTCGTCCTCCGCGAGGAAGTCGACGACGCGCAGGGCGTCGTCGAGACTCTGCACGCGCCGTGTCCCCGGCGCGCCCGCGGGACTCTGGTACCAGGCGAACGGCGGGTGGAGCGCGGGCAGCGTCAGTGCGTCGAAGTCGGGTTCCTGCGGGCTGGGTGCCGCGTGGTGGTCGGTACCGCTGAGCGGAACCCGTCGCCCCGTCGGCTGTCCGTGCTCGTCGACGACGTCCCACAGACCGTCGGTGTCTGGCCGCGCCAGGAGACCGACCTCGTTCTCACCCAGACGCGCGACCAGCGCCCGGCCCTTCGCCAAACCGCCCAGCGCGAGCTCCTGCCAACCGCTCGCCGCGATCGCGCCGAAGAAGGCGGCCGCAGCCACGCAGGCCGCCGCCGCGCCGACGAGCGCGCGCGCGGGCGTCGGACGATCGGGATCGTGCTCGTGGGCCTCGCTGCGCGCGGCGATCCACAGGGCGAGGAGCGCGCCGAGCGCGTAGACGATCAGGCACGCGGGCCAGGAGGGATCGAGGAACGCGAGCGCCGACTGCGCCGCGTAGCGCAGGAAGAGCAACGCCGCCGCCCAAACAAAGCGCGCGATCCAGCTCGTCGGAAGGCCGAGGCCGAGCACCACGAGCGCGTAGTCGAGCCCCAGGCCCGCGCTCATCGCCGCCACCGCTCCGAAGCGGCTCGGATCGACGCAGGCCCCGCCCGCGCCGCTCCACAGCTCCGGGATCCAGGCCGGCAACATCCCGAGCGCGTTCCACGCCGCGACCACGCCCAGCGCGGCGAGGTGTCGGACCCAGAAGATCCGCTCGGGCGCGAGCGGTCGGTGCCGAAGGAGGTGGCGCGTTCCGCGCAGCGCCTCGCCCACGCTCGCGGCGATCGCGAAGAGGACTGCGCAAGGCACGAGCAGGAGCTCGAGCTCCTCCGCGAAGTGCGAGGTGGGCACGACGAAGACGCCTTCGACCTCGTTCTCGCCGAAGACGATCGCCGCGAGCGTCGTCCCGAGCACCAAGAAGGCCAGGAGCCAGGGACGATCCTTGCGCAGGAGCGCGACGGTGGGGGAGCTCATCGCGAAGCCTCCGGGCGGGTGGTGAGCTCGAGGAAGAGCTCCTCGAGGTCGAGGTCGATCCGTTCCGAGAGGCGAGCCGCGCCCGCGCGCAGCTCGGACTCGCGCTCGGGGTTGAGGTCGAGCAGCGTCAGCTCGTAGCCGCCCTCGGCGGCGCGTGAACGCAGCAGACCGGCCACGCGCGGGTCGCCCTGGCCGTTCCGCGGCACCCAGTGGCGCTTCTCCACGCGACGCTTGAGCTCGTCCAGCGGCGCATCGACGATCAAGGCACCTCCCTGCAGGATCCCGACGCGGTCGGCGATGCGCTCGACGTCGGAGAGGATGTGGCTCGAGAAGAGCACGGCCGTGCCGCGCTCGGCCAGCAGCTCGATCAGTGAGCCCAGGAGCTCGCGCCGCATGGCGACGTCGAGTCCCATGGCCGGGTCGTCGAAGATCAACACCTCCGGCGCGCCGCAGGCGGCGAGGATCAGGGCGAGCTGCGCGCGCATACCGCGGGACAGCTCGTAGATCCGCTTCGCGCGCAGAATCCCGCAGCGTTCGAGCTCGCGCTCGGCCGCGGCGCGTTCGAAGCGCGGGCGCGTGCCGGCCTCGAAGGCGAGCGCGTCGTTCACGCGCATCTCGGGGTAGAGCCTGTGGCCTTCGCTCACGTAGCCGATGCGTTCGCGCTCGTCCGGCGTCAGGGTTGCGCTCGGCAGGCCCAGCACCCGTGCCTCGCCCGCGTGAGGTTGTAGGAACCCGAGCAGGATGCGCAGCGCCGTCGTCTTGCCCGCGCCGTTGCGCCCGAGCAGGGCGTAGACCTGCCCCGGCGCGACGGTGAAGGAGAGCCCGCGTAGCACGCTCTCTGCGCCGAAGTGGCGTTCCACGCCTCGGAACTCGATCGCTTGTGTCATTTGGACCTCTTTCGCGTCTCCAGCGCCGCCAGGCGCTCTTCCACGGCCGCGCGGATCGCCAGCGGGCCGAAGCCGAGGTGGAAGGCCTCGGTCACGGCGCGCGCGAACAGGCCCTCGAGCCGCCGGGCACGCTCGCGCGCGGCCAAGTCGCTGGGCTTGTCGCTCACGAAGCAGCCCGCCCCCTGCCGGCGGACGATGACCCCGTCGCGCTCGAGGGCCTCGATCGCGCGCACGACCGTGTTTGGATTGATGGCGAGCTGCTTGGCCAGCTCGCGCACCGAGGGCAGCCGCGCGCCCGGGGAGAGCACCCCCTCCGCCACCGCCCGCTTCACCTGGAACACGAGCTGCTCGAAGAGCGGCTCAGCGGAGCGGGGATCGACGCGCAGCAGCATGGCTAATCTGATCGACTGTTCTAGTTCACATAGTACAGTGTGTCTAGCCCCGCCCCGTTTCTTTTCGCCGACCCGCCCGAGCTCCTCGCGCCCACCCAGTGGTGCCGCGCCCGCACGCGGCACTTCTGTTCATGCCTTCAGCGCGGCGGAGCCGCCGCCAGGGTCCGCCGCCCTCCTGCTCTTCCGCCACCACGCTCTCCGCGTCTCTTGCGGTTGGATCGAAACAGCCGCGCAGCAGCGCAGGCCCGTCGGTCGCCCTCAGCTCTTGGCCAGGAACTCGATCGCGCCCTGCGGCAACAGGTACACGATCAGCATCGTTCCGCCGGCCACGGTGGGCACGTGCTGCGACGCGGGCGGGAACACGACCCAGCCCGGCGGCTGGCCGTCGAAGGAGGGCTTGCCCTCGAGCGCGACGCAGTAGTTCACCTCGCCGTTCGGGTGGCGATGCAGCGGCCCGGCCCCGTTCATGTGCACCACGTCGATGGAGAAGTCGAGCGTGGGCGCGCCGCTCTTCGCCACGCGCCCGTACTTCACCGGCAGCGCGCCGCGCTCGGCGACCTTGCCGGCTTCGAGCAGCGCCTTCAGCTCCGCGTTCAGCGCCTGCGCGGCCTTGCCCGCAGGATCGAAGCGCTTGACGAGCTCCGCGCGCGCCGCGGCCGGCGCGGCGAGGTCCAGGCCCTGGGCGGCCTTCAGCAGGGGCAGGAAAGAGTCGAGCATGGAGCGCAGGATAGCGAAAGACCGACAGGAGGAAGCATGTGCCGTTTCACGCTCTACCTCGGCCCGGCGATCCGCATGAGCGCGCTGGTGACCGAGCCCAGGAACTCCCTGATCCGCCAGAGCTTCGAGAGCCAGGAACGCGAGGAGCCATTGAACGGCGACGGCTTCGGCGTGGCCTGGTACGCGCACGAGCTGGAGCGCGAACCGGCGCTCTTCCGCTCGATCACGCCGGCCTGGAACAACGCCAACCTGCAGTCGATCGCGCGCGTGGTGAAGAGTCACTGCATCCTGGCCCACGTGCGCGCGGCGACGCAGGTGCGCTCGGTCAGCGAGGCCAACTGCCACCCCTTCGTGCACGCGCAGTACAGCTTCATGCACAACGGCGACCTGGCGGGCTTCAGCGCTCTGCGACGCGAGCTCCTGGCCTTGCTCTCGGACGAGGCCTTCGAGGCCATCCGCGGTAGCACGGACTCCGAGCACCTGTTCGCGCTGCTGGTCGACGAGCTGCGCCGGCGCGAGTCGCTGCCGCCGCTCGAACGCATGGCCGCCAGTCTGGAGGCCACGATGGCGCGCGCGCTCGAGCTCTCCGGGCGTCGCGCGGGCGGCGCGCCGAGCTATCTGAACCTGGCCCTGTCCGACGGCCAGTGCGCGGTGGTGACGCGCTTCACCAGCGAGCCCGACTACGCCGGCGAGTCGCTGCACCTGCACCGCGGCCGGCGCTACGTGTGCGAGGCCGGCGTGTGCCGCATGGTGCCACCCGAGAAGAACGCCGCGGGCGCGGTGATCGTGGCCTCCGAGCGCCTGAGCGACGACCCGGGCTGGGAGCTCGTGCCGCGCAACCACATGGTGCTGATCGCGCCCACGCGCGAGGTCGAGCTGCGCCCGCTGGTGCACGTGGCGTAGCGCAGGAGCTCGTCGTCCCGCAGCGGAGCTCGCGGCACGGCGTCAACTTCAGCTTCTGCACCCTGCGCCGTTCGCTCGTGTCCTCGAGCAGCGGCCCGTCCAGGCCGGAGGACCCGGCGCGAGAGGACTCCCGCCCCGGGGATTCGCGGATGAGCACGGAGGCCAGGCCGCCTCGCTGCGGCTCCCGCGCTCCCGCGCTCAGCGCAACTCGAGATCGGCCACCAGCGGGTCGTGGTCCATGGTGTCCACGCGTCGCCCCTTCCACGGCCCGGCGTCGCGCACGAGCACGCGCGCGGACACGAACACGTAGTCCAGTCGCCGGTCGGGCTCCGCCGTCGTGCCGCGCCCGCGCGCGGCGTCGGTGAGGCGCGTGGCGACGTAGTTGTAGGTCTCGACGTCGCGCTGCACATCGTTCGAGAAGAGGTCGCCGCGCTTGTCGAGGTCGAGATCGAGGTTCAGGTCGCCGGCCAGGAGGAAGGCGTCGCCGTGTTGCTCGAGCAGCGCATCGAGCGTGGCGCCGATCTCGCGATTGCGGTCGTGGGCCGAGAAGGCGCTGGCGTGCAGCGCGGCGCAGGCGAGCTCCGCGCCGTTCACCGTCAGGCGCACGCCGAGCGAGCGCGCCAGCGGCAGGCGCAAGGTCTCGAGCGGCCCGTGGGTCGAGAACAGCGCCACGCCCCCGCGCCCCTTCTGCAGCGTCCAACTCGGGCCGAGGCTCGTGGCGAGCGCGTCGAGTGCGCCCGCTTCCTGCACCTCCTGCAGGAACACGAGATCGGGCTCGAGCTCGCGCAGCGAATGCGCCACCGCCTCGACGTCCGCGCGTAGAAGGCCGTGCGGCTCGCCGCCGCTCGCGCCGCCGACGTTCCAGCTCACCACGCGGAACACCGGCGCCGCGTGCGCGCCCGGCGCGTAGTTCGCTTGCCCGAGCTCGAACCCGCTGGCGCCGAAGAAGCACAGCGCCGCGAGGCTCCACAGCAACGTCTCCAGCCACGCGGCGCGGCTCATCCGCCCTCCTCGCGCAGCCGGAAGCGCCGGTAGGCGAGCGCGGTGAACACGAGCGTGAAGCCGCCCAGCGCCGCGGCGTGCCGGCCGAACTCGCGCCAGTCGATCCGCTCCTGGAAGAGCTCGCGCCAGTAGCCCGCGTGGCTGGTGAAGAGGTACGGGCGCAGCTCGGCGAAGAAGTGCACCTCGGCGATCACGTACAGCACGAGGTACAGCGCGACCGCCGTGCCCACGGCGTTGACCGCGCTCTTCGCCAGGCTCGAGATCCAGAAGCTGAAGGCGAGTGGCGCCAGCAGCGCCAGGCTCGCCGCGGGCCAGGCGAGCGCGAAGCGACGTAGCGCCTCGGCCTGCGCCAGGTGCTGAGGCCGATCGGCCATCTGCAGCACGCCCGGATAGAGCCGCAGCTCGCCCCAGCCGACGAGCACGAGCCCGACCAGCAGCGTGAGCGCGAGAAACGCGCCGGTGAGCAGCGTCGTGAACAGCGCGGCGATGCCGAACTTCGTGAAGAAGAGGCGCGTCTTCGAGAGCGGCCGCACGAGCACCAGCGTCAAGGTGTTCGCGCCCGTGTCGCCGGCGAGCTGCGCGCCGCCCTCGGTCGCCGCGAACACCGGCAGCAGCAGCACGAAGGCGAAGTAGAAGGCGTACAGCGCGAACACGAGGCCGTTGAAGTACGAGCGGTTCTCGTAGGTGTAGCGGAACTCCGCCGCGCCGTTCGTGCGCGACTCGGCATAGGTCCAGAAGCCGAGCAGCATCAGCAGCAGGAACAGCAGCAGCGCGCCCGCCGCGGCCAAGGGGCGCCGCGAGCGCAGCAGGCGCAGGCTCTCCAGGCGCGCGCTCACGCGTCGCGCTCCGCGGAGAGCCGCGCCAGCAGAGCCTGCTCGAGGCCGGCGCCGCGGCGGTGGAACTCGCGCAACTCGCCTGGGCCGAGCAGGCGTGCAGCTTCCTCGAGGGTGAGCGCGTCGGCGGCGAGTTCGAGCTCGTTCCCGGCGCCCGCGCGGGCCTCGAGCCCGTGCGTCGCGAGCTGCGCCCGCGCGCGCGCGGCGTCGGCCACGACCAGCACCGTGCGCACGCTGGGCGCGACGAGCTCGGCGGGCGTGCCCGCGAAGCGCACGCAACCCTCGGCCAGCACCACCAGCCGATCGACGAGCTCGCCCACCTCGCTCAGCAGGTGACTCGAGAGCAGGATCGTCACGCCCTGCTCGCGCCGCAGGCGCAACAACAGGGCGCGCAGCTCGAGCACGGCCAACGGATCGAGCCCCTCGGTGGGCTCATCGAGGACCAGCAATTCGGGGCGCGGTACGAGCGCCAGCGCCAGGCTCAGTCGCTGGCGCATGCCGAACGAGAAGGCGCGCACGCGCTCCTCGGCGCGCTGCGCAAGGCCCACGGTCTCCAGCACGGCGTCGAGCTCGCTGCGCAGCGGCGCGTGACCGCCCAGGCGCGCCAGGTGGACCAGGTGCTCGCGCGCCGTCAGGTTGTCGAACAACGCCGGCGGCGCGAAGGCGAAGCGCACGCGCTCCATCACCCGCTCGCGCGCCAGCCATGGTTCGTGCCCGAGCACGCGCACGTGCCCCGCGCTCGGACGCAGCAAACCCGCGAGCACGCGCAGCAGCGTGGTCTTGCCCGAACCATTGGCGCCGACGAGCCCGAGGATCTCGCCCGCGTGCAGCTCGAACGACACGCCGTCGAGTGCCGCGCGCGTGCCGAAGCGCTTGCTGAGCGCGCGGGTCTCGATCAGGGGCGTCGGCATGTGGGGGGTAGAGGCTATCGGTGGGCGGGGGAGGATGCATGGGGACGCGCGTGAAGGGGCGTTCCCTGGTCGAGCGGGTTTGGCGGCGAGGCGGGGGTGCCGGACGTCGAGCCGAAGGCCCGGGCTTCCAGGGGGAAGGAGTGCGAAAGCGTTGTCGAGCGCGTTCCTTGGCTCATGGCGTTTGGGCGTGGGTCGGGCGCGGCGAGCGCGAGCATTGGAGCTGCGAACGAATCCACTCGGTGGGCTCCCGGCGCGGCGCGAGTCAGGGAACGCGTCACACTCTGCCAGCGCATCTTCCTTCCCCCCAGAAGCCCGGGCCTTCGGCCCGACGTCCGGCACACCCGCCGCGCCGGCAAACCTCTTCGACCAGGGACACCTCGACTCGCACGTCCCACGCGGCCGCGCTTCACGCCGCTGCCGCCGGCACCTCCCTCGGATCGATGAGCCCGTGTCGTCTCCAGCCCAGCGTCAGCAACCAGGTGCGCGGCTTGCCGACGTACGGGAGCGCCTCGATCCAGCACGGCCATCGACCCTCGACGTCCAGCCGTCGAACAGCGGCCCCGACGAGTAGACGTCCGGCATCTTCGCGCGCCACGAGCCGTGCTTGCGCGCGTTCTGCAACACGTAGATCAGCGCGATGCGGCACTCGCGCGGAGTCTTCAGCGCTCGCGAGTGGAAGCGATCAGGAAACACCTGCCCGCTCCTCCGCCACAGCTTGTTCAGGCGCTTGGCGATGCGCGCGCCGAGCGCGTTCATGCCGCGCGCGAGCGCGTCCGAGCTCCGCGCCTCGACGACGAGGTGGACATGATTCGTCTGCACGCTGTACACGAGCACCTGGAAGTCCCCGCGCTCCGACACCTCCGCGATCGCCCTGCGCACGACCTCATGCGTCGCGTCACGGCGCAGGTTCGGCAACTCCGCCGCGACGCGCATCGTCAGCAGCACGGGATGTTGCGCGTCGAGCCGCGCTCGCCGTCGATGCGACACCCCCGCGCGCTCGCCCTTCGGCTTGCGCCCGGCGCCACGGCGCTTCCCGCCCCAGTTCACGAACCCGAACTCGCGTTGCCTCGCCTTCTTCGGCTTCATGCACACGAGGACCGTCGCTGGCTCGAACGGTTCGCGAGAAGCCCGGAATTTCTCGTCGAGTCCTGATAGCGCGATGTTCGTCGGGGGCCGTGACGTTCCAGAGCTCGACGCACGCTCGACGCCCGACCTGCGGACGAACCCCGGCGCGCACGATGGACTGAATGAGCGAGGTTCTCGAGCGAGAGCGATCGCGAAACCTCGAGCCTCACCGACACCGACACGAGATCCGCTCGTCTTCCTCTCGCCCACCGACCCGCGAGCGAGCCCAAGTCCACGCGTCAGGCGGACCATCTCCGCCCTCGCCCTCGCCCTCATCCACAGCCGCACCCGAAACGCTCCAACCCAGGCAACTCGCCTCACCTCGCCTTCGCTGCCACCCGTGCCTTCCAATGTCGGAAACACGCCCGCATCCCCCGTGCACCCCTTTCCCTTAGAAGCCCGGGCCTTCGGCCCGACGTCCGCAATCCCCGCCTTGCCGGCAAGCCCGGTCGTCAAGGGAACGCGCCTGCTCGCACGTCGGCGGGAGTAGAGGCGCAAGAGGTCTCACGCCGAAGACAGTTCGAGCGTGCGGACTTCGTCCGCGCGCTCTCAATCGAGCTGCTTCTTGAACCTCAGCAGACTGATCGTGATCAACACGGCCGCGCAGCACCCGAGGCCGAAGATCGGGCTGGCCAGGTCCAGCGCGCCCGCGCCGCGCAGCACCAGGCCGCGCAGGATCTCCACGAAGTACGTCACCGGCAGGCAGTAGCTCAGCATCCGGATCGGCACCGGCATCTGCGCGCGCGGGAACAGGAAGCCGGACAGCAGCACCGAGGGCAGCATGACCACGAAGGCGAACTGCATCGCCTGCAGCTGCGTCCTGGCCAGCGTGGACACGAACAGCCCCAGCGAGAGACCGCACAACACGAACAGCCCCGCCAGCGCGAAGAGCAACCCCAGGTCACCGCGGATAGGCACGCCGAACACAAACACCATCACCGAGAACACGATCACCGCCTCGGCCGCGCCGAGCAGCGCGTAAGGCAAGAGCTTGCCGAAGATCAACCCTCCTCGTCCCACCGGAGTCACGAACAGCTGCTCCAGCGTGCCGGCCTCGCGCTCCTTGGCCAACGCGAACGCGGTCAGGAACAAGGTCACGAGCTGCAGAATGATCCCCACCAGCCCCGGCACGAAGAAGTGCGCGCTGTCGAGGTCGGGGTTGAAGAGCAGCCGCGGGCGCACGTCGATCGGCAGCTCGCTGCGTCCGATGAGCTCGCGCGAGCTCGACAGCGAGAGGAGCTTCGTCGCCTGCAGCGTCTGCGTGGCCAGGCTCGAGTCGCTGCCGTCGATCAGCACCTGCACCACCGCGCTGCGCCCGGCCAGCAGGTGGTCGGAGTACTCGGGCGGGATGCGCACGCCGACCTTGGCCGAGCCCGAGCGCAGCGCGGCCTCGAACGCGGCCTCGTCGTGCACGCGCTCGCGCACCGCGAGCACGTTCGTGTTCTCCAGCGCCTCGACGAACTCCTGCGCGCCGGTGCGCCCGTCGAGGTCGAACACGACCGTGGGCACGTGCTCGACCTCCGTGCGGATCGCGTAGCCGAACAGGATCGTCTGCAGCACCGGGATGACGAACAGGAAGAACAGCGTCGAGCGCTCGCGGCGCACGTGCACGAGCTCCTTCAGGAACACGGCGAGGAGGCCCGTGAAGGGCCTCGTCGCCGCGCTCTTCGCGTGGGCGGCCGGCGCGAGCGGTTCGAGCTCGGGCTCCGGCGCGGCCTGCGCCGGAATAGCGCCCGCGGCGTTCGCGCGCGTCAGCGCCACGAAGACGTCCTCGAGATCGGCGCGGTCCGCGCGCACCTCCAGCGTCTCGGGCGCCAGCGCGCGCGCCAGCTCGGCCTCGTCGAAGCGCTCGTCGCATAGCACGCGGATCGCGTCGCCCGCCAGGGTCGCGTCGCGCACACCCGGCCAGGCGCGCACGCGCGCGAGCTGCGCCGCCGGCCGCGCCAGACGCAGCTCGAGCCGGCGCGTGCCGGCGGGGGTCACGGCCGGCAGCGCCTCGAGCTCCTCCGGCTTGCCCTGCACCAAGAGGCGCCCCTCGTAGATGTAGGCGACGGTGTTGCAGCGCTGCGCCTCGTCCATGAAGTGCGTGCTGACGAACAACGTCACGCCGCGCCCCGCCAGCTCGGCCAAGAGATCCCACATCTCGCGCCGCGCCACCGGATCCACGCCGGCGGTGGGCTCGTCGAGGAACACGACCTCGGGGTCGTGCAGCAGCGCGCAGGCGAGCGCCAGGCGCTGCTTGTAGCCGCCCGAGAGCGTGGCCGCGAGCTGCTCGTCGCGGCCCTCGATCGAGACCAGCGCGCACACCTCGGCCTTGCGCTGCGCCAGGGCCGCGCCGCGCAGGCCGTACACGCGCCCGTAGAAGTCGAGGTTCTCCTGCACGGTGAGGTCGCCGTACAGGCTGAAGCGCTGCGACATGTAGCCGATGCGGCGCTTGATGGCCTCGCTCTCGGTGCGCACGTCGAGGCCCAGCACGCGCCCTTCGCCGTCGCTCGGCGCCAGCACGCCGCACAGCATGCGGATCAGCGTGGACTTGCCGCTGCCGTTCGGACCCAGCAGGCCGAAGATCGTGCCGCGCGGGACGACGAGCGAGACGCGCTCCACCGCCGTGCGCGCGCCAAATCGTCGCGTCAGCGCGCGCGCGACCAGCACGGCCTCGGAGCTCATGCGACCAGGAGCACGGAGCTCATGCGACCAGGAGCACGGAGCTCATGCGACCAGGAGCACGGCGCTCATGCGACCAGGAGTACGGCGCTCATGCGACCAGGAGTACGGCGCTCATGCACCCACCTGTGCGGTGCTCATTCGAACCACACGTCCGCCGCCACGCCCGGCCGCAGCAGCTCCTGACCTTCTTCCAGCGTCACGCGCACGCGCACCACGACTTGCGAGCGCTCCTCGGGCGTCTGCACGTTGCTGGGCGTGAACTCGGCGGCCGGCGCGACGAAGTCCACGTGCGCGCGGAAGTGGCGCCCGGGGAAGGCATCGACCGTGACCGTGGCCGGCGCGCCGACGGTGAAGGTCAGCCGGTCCTGCGGCACGTAGGCGCGCACGCGCAGCTCGGAGGCATCGCGCAGCGACACGATCGGCGCGTTGGCCGCCACCAGATCGCCCGGCTCGAGCTCGCAGGCCTCGACCACCGCCGCGCCGGGAGCCTTGACCACCAGCTCGTCGATGGCGCGCTCGAGCGCGCGCTCTGCGGCCCGCGCCGCCTCGAGCTCGGCCTCGGCCGCGGTGAGGCTCTCCTTGCGCGTGCCCTCCTCCAGCAGGCCGAGCGTCTCGCGCGCCGCGCGCTCGTCCGCGCGCGCCGCCTCCAGCACGGCCGTGCTGCGCTCCAGCGTCTCCTTGGCGCGGATCGAATCGGCGACCAGCGAGCGCGTGCGCGCCTCGTCGAGCTCGGCCAGCGAGCGCGAGGCCTGCGCCGCGTCCAGGCGCGCGCGTCCGGCCTCGATCTCCTGCTTGCGCGGCCCGGCGCGCAGCTCCGCCAGGCGTGCCTCGAGCGCGCGCACGTTGGCGGCGAGCTGCGCACGCCGCTCGAGCATGTCGTAGGGCTCGAGCTCGATCAGCACCATCCCTTGCGTGACCGTCGAGCCCTCGTCCACGTGTACCTTGGCCACGCGCCCACCGACGCGCGAGCCGACGCGGATCTCGTCGGCCTCCAGGAAGCCGCTGACGCGGAAGGGCTCCACGCGCGTCTGGCTCCAGCGCAGCGCGACCAGCAGCACGACCAGCAGGAGCGGCAGCAGGATCCAACGCTTGTTCATGTCGCTGCGCCGGCTGGGCCGGCGAGGCGCCATGTTGCCCCCTGCGGAGACGCGTCGCCAGGAGTCTGCGCCACGGATCGCCGTGCGGGCTGAACGAGCGCCCGTCGAAGCGCGCCGGTCGCGCCGACGGCGGATAGCCGCTCTTCGCTCGGCTACTGCCGGACTTCGAGCGCCGCCACCTCGGCCGGGAAGCGCTGGCGGTTCTTCGCCCACCACTCGCACCACCACGCTCCGTCGTAGCTCTTCTGCCACGTCACGCCGGTCAAGCGCGACAGGCCGAAGTACCCGACGTCGTAGTTCAGCTCGCCCGTCTGGTCGTGCAGCAGGAGCTCGATCATGCGCGGGATCGCGGCCGCGTCGCCGATCTCGGCCAGGGCTTGCCCGGCGCTGCTCGAGGCGGGCAGTCTCGCGTGCGTGGCCCGTTCCAGGTAGGCGAGGATCGAATCGCGCGCCCAGGCGCAGTCGGAACGGCCGAGGGCGGAGAGCGAGGCGTGCACGAGACTCGGCTCGCTGTCGGGCTGCTCGATCGCCGGCAGGACCCACGCGCGCAGCCAGCGCTCGTCGGCGGCCAGCGTCTTGGACCACTTCAGCGCGTGCGCGCGCACCTCGGGGTCCGCATCGGCGAGGCAGGCTTCGAGCAAGCGCAGCCCACCCGCCTCGCGCAGCACGGCGGCGAGGTCGATGCCCGCCTCAGCTCCGACACGCAGGTCGGGAGGATCGAGCGCGCGCATGCGCTCGGCCAAAGCGGCGGGGGAGAGCGCCAGCAGCTCGCCGACGAAGCGCCGCGCGTTCTCGGAGAGCACGACGTCGAGCGGCAGCTCGTCGTAGCGCGCGGCCCAGGCCGCGTAGGCTCCGTAGTCGAGCGCGAAATCCTGGAAGGCGTAGTCCTCCAGGTAGTTGAAGGCCCGCGCCTGCACCGAGGTGATCGCATCCGTCGCCGCGAGGTGCAGGACCTTCAGCGCGTAGGGCTTGCCGCCGTGGAACACGAACGGCTTCAGGGCCTGCTCCTTGACCGGCACCGAGAGCTGCGGCCAGACCGCGCTCAGGATCGCCAGCGCTTCGTCGTCGGGCAGCGCGGCGATCTCCGCGCACACGTTCCAGCCGTGGCGCCAGTCCTGCGGCGCCTCGTTGAAGCGCGCGAGCCAGTACTGCACGCGGTCCTCGAACGAGGGCGCGGGCGCGGCGGTCGGCGCGGCGGCGGCGCGCGCGGCGGGCAGCGGTTCCGCGCCGGAGAGCGGCGGCTCGGCCAGCGTGGGTTGCGCGCTCCGCCCGAGCGCGGCAGCGAGCGCGGCGCGGACTTCCTCGAGTTCACGGCGCTGCGCGCGCGCGGAGCGCTCGAAGACGAGCCACATCCCGCTGACGGACACGACCACGGCCACGGCCACGGCGAGCACGGTCTTCGACACGAGGACACCTCCGAGAGTGAGCGCGAGCGTGAGCGCGGGAGCGGTGGCGACGGTGGCCGGCGAGAAGCCGGCCACGCCCAGGACTTCGGCGCGCAGCTGCGCCAGGCCGCGCACCGGCACGGCCAGCGCGGCGTAGGTCGCGAAGCGCGGCGCCAGGGAGCGCCGCAGCTCCTCGAGCCCGCGGTGGATCTGGCTGCGCACGGTGCCGGGCGAGCGCGCCAGGTCTTGCGCGATGCGCTCCGCGCGCTGGCCCTCGAACAAGAGCGGCTCGAGCACCTCGCGTTGCGCGCGTGGCAGACGCGCGAGGGCCGCACGCACCGCGACCGGGACCTCGCTCGCGGCGAGGAGTTCCTGGGGCTCGGGCTCGACGCGCTCGCCGAGCCGCGCCGGGTCCAGCCGCCGCGCCGCGCGCCGCCGTGCCTTGGCCGCCTCGCGCCACAGGATCCCGTACAGCCACGCTTGCAGAGGCGCGCTTTCGTCGAACGTCCCGCGCTTCTGGATCGCGCTCAGGAACGTCGCCTGCACCAGGTCCTCGGCTTCGGCCGGATCGCGCACCAGGTGGCAGGCGAGGTCGAGCAGCGGCCGCGCCGTCGCGTCGAACACCGCCGCCAGGGCGTGCCCGTCGTCGCGTTCGGCGTAGCGGCGGAAGAGCAGGGTCAGGGCGCGCTCGTGCATCGCCGTCATTCTCCACGGGCGCGCCGCGCGCGGCACGAATCTGGAAGAAGTTCGCCGGGGCAGTGCGCTGGCCCTACAGGAGCGGGGTACGAACCTGCGCGCGACCCAATCCGTTCCTGCGCCGAATCGAGCTGCGCGCATGGGCTGCTCGAAGAAAGGTGCAGGAGAAAAACCATGCACCGCAAATCACCGTGGAGTCTCGTGCTCGCGCTCGGCCTCTCTGCCGCCTGCGTCCAGCCGCCGCCCGCGCCCGAGCTCGACGATCCGCTGCCGGGGCTCAGCGACGACGAGCTCGAGCGCTTCGAGCAGGGCGAGGCGATCTTCGAGGGCACCTTCACGGCCGCGCAGGGCCTCGGGCCGCTGTTCAACGCCGAGGGCTGCGCCGTGTGCCACAGCGAACCGACCGACGGCGGCTCGGGCCCGCTCGACGAGACGCACGTGAGCGGGATCGGCGACGAGGGCGAGTGCGATTCATTGCTCGAGCGCGGCGGTCCGGTGGTCCAGGAGCGCGCCACGCCGGCCCTGCAGGCCCTCGGCATCGAGCGCGAGCCGCTGCCCGCCGGCGTGACGGCTTCGGCTCAGCGCACCACGCCCGACGTCTTCGGCTTCGGCCTGATCGACGCCATCCCGGACATGACCTTGCTCGCGCTGGCCGACCCCGACGACCGCGACGGCGACGGCATCTCGGGCCGCGCGAACGTGCTGCCCGGCGGCCACGTCGGCCGCTTCGGGCGCAAGGCCGCGGGCGCGTCGCTCGCCGCCTTCAACGCCGGCGCCTTCCGCATCGAGATGGGCCTGACCTCGAGCGGCGAGCCGTTCGAGAACACGCTCGCCGGCCAGCCCTTGCCCACGGGCGTGGACCCGCTGGCCGAACCGGAGCTCAGCGCCGAGACCATCGCGCGCGTGAACGACTACGTGCGCTTCCTCGCCCCGCCCGCGCCCGCGCGCCTCGTCGAGGCCGGCCAGCGCGGCAAGATCCTGTTCGAGCGCGTCGGCTGTGCCGCCTGCCACGTCCCGAGCCTGCGCACCGGCGACCACGAGGTCCGCGCGTTGCGCAATCAAGTGCTCTTCGCCTACAGCGACTTCCTGCTGCACGACATGGGCCCCGAGCTCGCCGACATCTGCATGGCCGACGCCGAGTCCGCCGAGTTCCGCACCGAGCCGCTGATGGGCCTGCGCCACAACGGCCGCTTCCTGCACGACGGCCGCGCCGCGACGATCCGCGCCGCGATCGACGCGCACGGCGGCGAGGCGGCGCTCGCGCGCGACGCCTTCGTGGCGCTCGGCGAGCGCGAGCGCGCGGCGCTGCTGGCGTTCCTGGGCAGCCTCTAGCGCGGTTCGGGCGCCGCCAGCGAGGGCTGCACGGGCTGGGTCCAGGCGCAGGCGTGGACGTTCGCGTCCGAGTCGTAGGGTATGAAGTCGGAGATCACCTGCGCTCGCACGAAGAGTTCGTCCCCCGTGAGCGTGTACACGGCGGGATCCTCGCGCGTCTCGAGGAGGATGACGCCGCCTTCCTCGGGGCGACTGCGGCGCGCGCCGATGAAGCGCGTTCGAAACTCTCGCAGGCCGCTGGGGTCCACGGTATCGACTGTGAGGGCCTTGCCGTCGAAGCGCACGTCCTCGAGCTCCAGGCCCGTCGAGCCGTAGAAGTCGCCATCCTGGAGCGCAAGGAGCAGCTCGTCGGAGTTGAGAGTCTGCGCGCGTACGGCGATCCAGGGATTGCCTGGGTGGGGCTCGTAATCCCAGAAGTCGTACTCGTTGAAGACCATCGCGAACTCGTCTTCGCCTGCGATGCCGAAGAGCAGCGGCGCGCCGGACCGCGCGCGTTCCAGGTTCGCCTGGTCCCAGAGCGCTTCGACGCTCGGGTGCGCTTCGTCGCCGAACGAATTCGCTTGCGCGCTCCCGTTGACGATCTCGATGAAGCGCGTGCCACGCAGCGCGACGAGGTCCGCAGCGGTGAAGGTCCAACCCTTGTTCGGGTGCGCGAGATACGCGAGCAGCGGCGTGCCGATCTGAGCCACGGCCTGCTCGCGCACACCGGCGAGGTTGCGCTCCGCACGATCGAGAGAATCGACGCCGTAGCGTGGCTCGATCTGGCGCTCCGCTCCGAGCACGACGAGATCGACCGGGTGCAAGCCCGTACCGTCGCCGATCTCCTGCCCGTCGAGCAGCAGGAACTCGCCCTGTCGCTCGTAGTGCGAACGAAGCTCCGGAAGCGTCTTGAGCAGCAGTTCTTCCCCTTCGGCTCCTGTGCGCACGTGTCGCCAATTCGTCCAAGTTCGACCAAACTCCCAAGCCAACCCCTCCAGGTACTGGGCCTGCTTCGAATGGATGGGCACCCAGCGCTCACTGTTCGGCAACTCGTTCCTCTCCGTGAGCGCCAGAAAGTGGAAGCCCTGGCGGCGGTACGTTGCGACCAAGGCCTCCGGCGGCGCCTCGCCCGTGCTCCACAGCGAGTGCGCGTGCGGGTTGCCCTTCCACCAGCGCGTCAGCGCGCTCGTCGGCGCGTAGGGCTGGACCGGGCGGAAGATCGGTGGCTCCGCCGGCCTCGGTTCCTCCTCTCCACCCGCGCACCCGGCACAGCCGAGCACGAGCCCGATGCCGACTCCTCGCAGCATGCAGAGGACTCTACCGCCGGCCACCGAGTCGGCTACCGGCTCGAAGGCCGACCTACTTTGGCTTCTCCACCCGCACCCGCAGCGTGCCCGCCTTGTGTCGGCTCGCACTCGTCGCTCTTGAAGTCATGGGCCGCGCCCGAGCGGTCCGGCGCTCGAAGGCGTGGAGCCTGGCTGGGATCGATCGGGGTACGTTTGTCCAGGAGACCCCGCATGAAGATTTCTCTCGGTCCGTGGCTACTGCTGCTTCTTCCGTGTGTGTCCGCCGCCCAGGGAACGCCGGCCAGGAGGGTGTCCCCAGGAGCGCCGCGCTCCCCGCTGGCCGGGCTGACCGTGGCGAGTGCGAGAGGAGGCGTGCCCTCGGGCGCGATGATCCTGGGGGACACGGCCTCGCCGCCTCCCGGGTATTCGAACGCCGGCCTGACCCTGAAGTCGGAGGTGAACGCCTGGAGTACCGCGGCTCCGCTCCCGTTCGGGTTCTTCGCCTGCTCCGCGGCGACGATCGCCGGGAAACTCCACGCGCTCGGCTACTTCGGCTATCACGTCGAGTACGACGCGGCGACCGAGACCTGGGTGCACCGTGCCGATCTCCCGAGCCTGCGCGCCCACACTCAGATCGCCGAGCTCGGCGGGAAGCTCTACTGCGTGGGCGGGACGACGCTCACGGATCTGGTCGAGGTGTATGACCCCGCCAGTGACGCCTGGAGCACCGTCGCTCCGCTCTCGGCTCCGCGCAGCAACATGGCGGTCGCGGCGCTGGACGGAAAGCTCTACTGCGTCGGCGGCTACGAATCCACCCAGGTGAGCACGGTCGAGCGCTTCGACCCGAGCACGGGGCTGTGGAGTCCGTGCGACTCGCTATCCGTGGGGCGCTGGAGCCTTTCGGCCGCGGTCCTGGACGGGAGGTTGCACGCGCTCGGAGGCCATGCACTCGGAGGCGTGGGGCACGAGGTCTACGACCCGAACACCGACTCGTGGACGATTCTCCCAGCGCCTCCGACGCCGCGCTCCTTGGCCGTCGCCGTGGCGTACGACGGTCGGATGTATCTCATCGGAGGTGCCGTCATCGGAGGCGCCTCCGACTCGAGCGTTGTCGAAGCCTTCGATCCCGCGACTGGCGCGTGGAGCCTGCGGGCGCCGCTGCCCACCGGCCGCAGTGAGCTCGGAGCCGCGCTCGTCGGCCAGCGCATCCACACGATGGGCGGGGCCGCGACGGGTGGAGCGAGCGACGTCCACGAGCTCTACGTGGACAAGGTCGAGCTCTACGTGCATCGGAAGGACTGACTCCTTGCCGCAGCGGCACGGACGGCCGGCGGAGCCGCCTACTCGCTACTTCTGCTTCTCCGCCCGCACCCGCAGCGTGCCCGCCTTGTGCAGCGCTTCCTTGGTGGCGAAGGTCGGCTCGCACTCGTCGCTCTTGAAGTCGTGGGCGCCGCCGGGGCCGCGGGAGTCGATCACGCGCGCGGTGGTGACGTTGTGGAAGTGGTGGCGCTCGAAGAGCGTGCGCCAGCCGGGTTCGCTGAGGCGGTGGAGCGCGAGGCCCATGACCTTGGCCCAGGGCTCGCTCGCGGCGCTCTCGGCGTAGTAGTCCACCAGCGTCTCGATGCTGCCGCCGGGTTTGAGCACGCGGAAGCACTCGCGCACGGCTTGCTCGAGGTCGGCGGCGTAGTAGAGCGCCTCCATCGAGAACACGCGGTCGAAGTGGTTGTCCTTGAAGTCGAGCTTCTCGAAGGCGCACACCTCGTAGCGCGCGCGGATGGTGAGCGAGTGCAAGGCCTCGGCGCGCGCGATCATCTTGGGCGCGGCGTCGATGCCGATGGCCTGCACGCCGGGGCTGGTCTGGGCGATGAGGCGCGTGGCCCAGCCGTTGCCGCAGCCGAGGTCGAGCACGCGCTCGCCGGGCTTGAGCTGCATGGCCGCGATCACCTGGCGCGCCACGTCGTGGTGCTCGCGCTCGAGCTCCGCGTCGCGCCCTTCTTCCGCCCACCGATCGAACGTCTCTACTACCTTGCTCATGGCACCTTGCTCATGGGACCTTGCTCATCGCTTCTTTCCGTGCTTCTCCAGGAGCTGATCCAGCGGCCGCAGGCACACTTCCCAGTCGTAGTTGGCTTCCACGAAGGCGCGCGCCCGCCGGCCGAGTTCGCGCGCGCGCTGTGCGTCGGCGAGTAGAGCACAAACGGCCTCGACTTGCTCCGCGGCCGACTCGGCCACCAGGAAGTCGCGCCCGTGCTCGCCCTCGACGCCCTGCGTGGCCGAGCGCGTGCCGACGAGCGCCAATCCCATGGCCATGGCCTCGAGGACCTTGTTCTGGATGCCGCGCGCGATGCGCAGCGGCGCGACCGAGACGGCGGCGCGCGCGAGGTAGGTGCGCGGGTCGTCCACGAAGCCGGTGACCTCGACGCCGGGGAGCTTGGCCAGCGCCTTCACCTCATCCGTCGGGTGCGAGCCGACGATGGCGAGCTTCGCGCCCGGAACGCGCCGCTGCACCTCGGGCAGGATCTCGCGGCAGAACCAGGCGATGCCCTCGACGTTCGGGTAGTAGTTCATCACGCCCACGAACACGAGCAGCGCCGGCTCGCGCGTCGCCTCACTCGGTTGGTAGTGCGCGAGGTCCACGCCGTTGCGCATGACCAGCGACGAGGCGCCGGGGATCTCGCGCTGGAAGATCGCCTGCTCGAGCGGCGTGCAGAACACGTTCTCGTCCACGGCGTGGGCGAGCTCGGTTTCGAAGCCGCGCAACGTGCGCCACTCGCGGCGGTAGACCCACGACAGCGGGAAGCTCGACATCTGCGCGTACTGGCGCCACTTGTCCGAATCGAGCTCGGCGAAGTGCATCACGCGCGGCACATCGTGGCGCAGGAAGAACGCGCCCATCGAGGAGGAGTAGGCGTAGGCGAGGTCCGTGTCGCCGATCACGCGATCGACCTCGACTTCTAGCGCGCGCGAGCCGTACACGCCCAGGGTGAGCGGCGTCGAGCCCAAGAGCAGCGGCAGCGAGCGCCAGCGCGGGCTGGGCGCGAAGGTCGCGACCTCGAAGCCCTTGGCGCGCAGCTCGCCCGCGGCCTTTTCGTCACCCGCGTCGTGCGCGAAGGCCACGATGCGCACGCGGTGCGCGCGCTGCAGGCGCTCGACGATGCGCCAGGTGGTGATCTTGTCGCCGCGGTTGGGCGGATAGGGGACGCGCTGCGCCAGGAAGAGGACGTTCACGCCGAGCTACTGCGCCTTCTGCGTGGGCAAGCGCTGCCCGTCCTCGTACTGACCCGAGTAGCGCTCGTCCACGCTGCCGTCGGCGCGGAACACGACCCACGTGCCGACGCGCTTGCCGGCGCGGTGCTCGCCCATCCCGAGCGCGCTACCGTCCTCGCGGTAGTCGCGGCAGGGGCCGTCGAGCGTGCCGCTCTGGTAGGTCCACTCGTGCTGCAGCGCGCCGTTCGGCCAGTAGCTGCGCACGACGAGGTCCTGCAGGCCGTGATGGAAGGTGACCTGCGCGCGCTTCTTGCCGTCGCCGTACCAGTCGGTCCACTCGCCCTCGAGCACGCCATCGACGAAGCTGCCCTGGCTCGCCATCTGTCCGCTGGCGAACCAGTGCGTCCACTGGCCGTCCTGGCGACCGTTCACGTAGCGGCCATCGGACTGCTTCTGGCCGTTCTCCCACCAGGTGAGCCACAGGCCGTTGCGCAGGCCGTTGACGTAGCGTCCGTCGGCGCGCGACCGGCCATTCTCGTACCAGGTGCGCCAGCGGCCCTGCGCCACGCCATCCTCGAGCAGGATCTCGGACCACGGCTGGCCGTTGGCGAACTTCAGCGCGCGCGTCTCACGCTCGGCGCAGGCGGCGAGCGCGAGCAGCGCGCACGAACCCAGCAGCGTCGCGACGAACCTCATTTCGCCTGGTCCCCGTCGCTCGCGTCGTGCTGGCTGCCGTAGCCGAGCTTGTCGAGGTCGTCCTGCTGGCCGGGCGTGAAGGCGAGCTCGCGCGCGCCGCCGTAGAGCTTCGCGCGCTCGCGTCCGGCGGCCTGGGCGTCGTCGAGCTCGCCCAGCAGCGCCTTCAGCTCGCTCGCATGCTGCGCGGCCACGTCGCTGAGCTCCAGCGGGTCGCTGGTGAGGTCGTAGAGCCGCGCACCGCCCTTGCCGTCGCGGATCAGCTTGAATCGGCCGCGCTGCCAGGAGTCGAGGTGGTAGGCGCCGTTGGCGAGCTCGGACAGCGCGCCCATCTCGCTCAAGTTCTGGCCGCGCAGCGCCGGCACCAGGCTGCGTCCCGGCAGGCCCGCCGCGCTCGGCAGGCTCACGAGCTCGAGCACCGTGGGCAGCACGTCGATCTGGCGCACCGTCTCGGTCACGCGCGCCGGCGCGCAGCCGGGCGCGCGGATCACCAGCGGCACGTGCACGACCTCGCGGTGCATGGAGTGCCCGTGGCCCGCCGCGCCGTGCTCGAAGAACTCCTCGCCATGATCGGCGACCAGCACGACCAGCGTGTTCGCGGCGAAGCCGAGCTCCTCCAGCCGCGCGAGCACGCGCCCGACGTGCAGGTCGGTGTAGCGCACCTCGCCGTCGTAGAGGTCGCCGTAGACCTGCGCCGCGTTGCGCTCGCCGCTGGTCACGAAGTCCGCGCTGATGCCCGGGTGCTCCATGTAGTCCTCGTGCGGATCGAAGTAGTGCAGCCACAGCATCCACGGCGTCGCGTCGGCCGTGGCCTTCTTCTGATCGAGGAAGCGGATGGCCTGATCGCTGATGACCTGCGAGCTGATGTTGCGCGCCGGATCGACCTCGGGGTACGCGTACGAGTCGTCGGTGTGCACGAAGCCCTGCTGCAGGCCGTGGCGCGAGGTGGCGAAGAGGTGGCTGACGACGCAGGCCGTGTCGTAGCCGCCGGCGAGCAGGCGCTCGGTCAGGGTGACGAAGGAGTCGTCCAGCACCGAGCCGAAGGTGCTACAGCCGTGCGTGGCCGCGACCTCGCCGGTCATGAGCGAGGACAGCGCCGGCAACGTCCACGGCGCGCTCGCCTGCGCGTCCTCGAACACCACCGCGCTCGCCGCGAACGCGTCCAGCGCGGGCGAGGTCGGCCGCGCGTAGCCCGCGAAGCCCAGACGGTCGGCGCGCAGCGTGTCGATGGTGAGGAACAGCACGTTGGGCGCGCCCGCGGGCGCCCGTGGCACGCCCTTGCCTCCGCAGGCACCCAGGCCGACGACCGCGAGCGCGCTCATCCACGTCCAGACCGACATCGCGCGGATCTTAGAGTCCCCATCGACAGGATCCATGCCTTGCGCCCGGCTTGCGCCGTTCGTGCTCCGCGTAAGGATCTCGATTCCAGCGAAGGAATCCGGAGGCACGATCTCCGCCGATGGGGTCCAATGCTCGGCGTGACGGCCGTCCTGAACCTCGAGCGCGACGAGCTCCTGCGGCGCTTCTACGCCAAGGACAAGGACTACAACGGCGAGTTCGTGGTCGGCGTGGTCACGACCGGGATCTACTGCCTGCCGGCCTGTCGCGCCAAGCCGCCCAAGCCGCAGAACGTGCGTTTCTTCGCGCACGAGACGGAGGCGCGCGGCGCGGGGCTGCGGCCGTGTCGGCGCTGTCGGCCGGACCATTTCTATCGTGGCTTCGATCCGGATCGCGAGCGCGTGCGCGAGCTGGCCGCCGCGGTGCGCGCGGCGCCGCACGAGTTCGCGGACACGGGCGCGCTGGCGCGCCACGCCGTGCTGGGCGCGACCAAGCTCAACGAGCTCTTCCGCAAGCACTACCACCTGACGCCGGCCGATTTTCTCGCCCGCGCGCGCGTCGAGCGCGCCAAGGCCCTGCTGGCCGAGCGCGGCTCGTCGGTGCTCGAGGCGGCCGAAGCCAGCGGCTTCGAGAGCGCCTCGACCTTCCACGAGAACTTTCGCGCGCGCACGGGCCTGACGCCGGCGGCGTACCGCGAGCTCGGGCGCACGGCGGAGTTCACGCTCGCTCTGCCGGCCGGCGCGCGGACGAGCGAGCTGGCGGACTTCTTCGGTCGCGATCCCGAGGGCCGCACCGAGCGCGTGCGCGGTTCGTCGCTGACCCAGGCGGCGCTGCTCGACGGCGCGCCCGCGCGCATCGAGCTCGAGCTCGGACCGCGCGAGGCGCGCGTGCGTCTCGTGGCCGCGAAGAAGCCGTCGCGCAGCGCCTGGCGCGCGGCGCACGAGCGCGTCGTGCGCTGGTTCGCGCTCGAGTCCGACCCGCAGGCCTTCGAGCGCCGCGCCGCGCGCGCGAAGGAGATCGCCCGGCTCGTGCGCGGCCGCGAGGGCCTGCGCCTGCCGCGCTCGGGCTCGATCTTCGAGGGCCTGGTGTGGGTCGTGGTCGGCGCGCAGGTGAACGTCAGCTTCGCCGCGCAGTGTCGCGCGGCGCTGATCGAGCTGTGCGGGACGCCGGTGGGGGAGTTCGTCGCCCATCCGACGCCCGCGCAGGTCGCCGCGCTCGACTACGCCGACCTCGAACGCTGCCAGTTCTCGCGCCGCAAGGCCGAGTACCTGATCGACGCCGCGCGCGCCATCGTCGCCGGCACGCTGGAGCTCGAGGGCGGGCGCGCCGAATCCGTGCCGCTGGTCGCCGAACGCCTGGGCGCCGTGCGCGGGCTCGGGCCGTGGTCGGTGCAGTACCTGCTCATGCGCTCCTACGGCTTCGAGGACTGCGCGCCGATCGGCGACGTGGCCCTGGCCGAGGCGCTGAAGCGCTTCTTCGCGCTCGACGAACGCCCCGACGCGCCCGCGGCCACGCGTCTGATGGAGACCTTCGCGCCGCAGCGCAGCCTCGCCACCCTGCACCTCTGGAAGAGCCTCGGATCATGAACACCACCACCCTCTCGCGCTTCATCGCTCCCGTCCCGACGCCCCTCGGCCACATGCTCGCGGTGGTGGACGGCGCGGGCGCGCTGGTGGCGCTCGACTTCGACGCGCGCACCTCGCCGTACAAGGACCTGCCGCCCGACGAGCGCCGCGCGCAGAAGGTCCTCGGCCAGCTGCGCCGCTACTTCGCCGGCGAGCTCACCGAGTTCACCCTCGACCTCGCGCCCACGGGCACCGACTTCCAGAAGCGTGTGTGGGCCGAGCTGGTGAAGATCCCCTACGGCGAGACGACGTCCTACTCCGAGCTTGCGCGGCGCGCGGGTTCGCCCGCCGCGGTGCGCGCGGTGGGCAGCGCGAATGGCGCCAATCCGATCCCGATCATCGTGCCCTGCCACCGCGTGATCGGCGCCGACGGCACGCTGACCGGCTACGCCGGCGGCCTGGAGCGCAAGCGCGCGCTGCTCGAGCTCGAGGCGCGCTTCAGCGGCCGGCCCGTGCAACTCGCGCTGGCGTAGTGTCCTGGCTCAGAAGTTCGTCAGCACCGATCCGCCGTCCTTCACCGCCTGGCTGCGTGGTCGTCGTCGCGCCTCGACAGCCGGTGAATGCCGGCGGAATCTGCCGACGAACCTCTGAGTCAGGACACTAGCGCGGCGCGCGCAGCGCCGGGATAGGCTCTGGCGCCCTCGCGTGTCCGCTCCGTCCCCCAAGCTCTTGCGCGGCGACCTCGCCGTCGTCGTCGCGCTGTTCCTGGCCGCGCTGTTCGCCTTCGGCACGAGCGCGGCGCCGGACGTGGTGACCGAGGGCGACTGCGCCGAGTACGTCGCCGCCGCGCGCGTGGCCGGCGTCCCGCACGCGCCGGGCTATCCGACGTACATGCTGCTGGCCTCGGCGGTGGGGCGCGTCGTGCCGGCGGAGAGTCTGGCGCGGGCGCTGAACCTGATGAGCGCGTTCTTCGGCGCGCTGACGGTCGGGTTGGTCGTGGTGCTCACGCTGCGCGCCGTGCGCCTGGCGTTTCCGGATGCGGGCGCGAGCACGCTGCGCGGTTCGGCGGGTCTGGCGGGGGTGCTGCTCCTCTCCACGACCGAGTTCTGGAACCAATCGCTGAGCGCCGAGGTCTACACGCTGAGCACGGCGCTCCTGGCGCTGTGCCTCGAACGCCTGAGCGCGAGTCCCGTGCGGCGGCGCGCGGCCGCGCTGGTCGCCGGCCTCGCCTTCGGCGTGCACTACAACGTCGGTCTGCCGTGCGCGCTGCTCGTCGCGGCCAGCGGCGTGCGTGCGCGGCGTGAGCTCGGCGCGCGCGGCCTCTTCGCGCTCGCGCTGGCCTTCGGCGCGGGCCTGGCGACGTTCCTGTACCTGCCGCTGCGCTCGCTCGCCGATCCGGCGCTCGACTTCGGCGATCCCGAGACGCCCGAGCGCTTCTGGCGCATGCTCACGCTGGCCGACATGCCCACCGGCAAGGCCTTCGGACGCGACTTCGGCACGCTGGCGCTGCAGCTCGCGGCGGTCGCCGGGCTGGCGGCGAAGCAGTGGCCGGCGTGGGTGTTCGCGCTCTTCGGTCTGGGCGGCGTCACGCTGTGGCCACGCGGCGCACCGCGGCGCCTGGGCCTCGCGCTGGCGTCGATCCTGGTGCTCGACTACGCCGGCATCCTGGCCATGGCGAATTTCGCGCTGGTCGAGGAGGAGCTGTACGAGCTGCGCTTTCTGTTCCTGCCGGCGTACCTGGCGCTGTGCGTGTTCGGCGGCCTCGGCTTCGCCTTCGTGGCCGTGCGCGCCGAGCGCAGCGTGAAGGTGCTCGTGCCGCTGGCGCTCTTGCTGATCGCGCTCACGCTCGCACCGTGGGTCTACGTGCAGCACGAGCGCCTCGACAAGAGCGCGGACCGCGTGATGCTCGACTACGGCCGTGCACTGCTCGACGAGCCCGAGGGACCGGCGCTGCTCTTCACCTACGGCGACAACGCCTGGATGGCAGCCCTCTACCTGCAGACCGTGTGGGGTCTGCGCGAGAGGGACGTCGTGCTCGTCGCCGCCGGCTTGCTGCGTCATCCCTGGTATCGCCAGCAGCTCGTGCAGCGCTACCCCGACCTCCTGATCGACGAGGCCGCGCCGGGCGTGGCCGGCATCGCGCGCGCCAACAGCTGGGCGCACCTCTACCACGCGGACCCGAAGTCAAAGGGCTTGCGCGGCTTCGCGGAGGTGCCGAGCGGCCTGCTCACGCGCCTCGTGCCCGAGGGCGAGCGCGTGGATTTCGCCTTCCAGCCGCCGCCCGAGTTCGCGCCCGGCTACGCGCTGCTCGACATGCGCGAGCGCAGCATCCGCGCCGACGTGCTGGCGGCCCACGCGCGCGCCGCGAGCTGGTGCCGCACGCACGGCGAGCTGCGCGAGGCCGAGCGCGTCCTGCGCTTCGGCCTGGGCGTCGCGCCGCCCGTGCCGCGCCTGGCGGAGTTCCATCTCGCGCGCGCCGGCCTGCTGCTCGACCTCGGCGACGTCCAGGCGTTGCAGGGCAAGCTGACCGAGGCCCGCGCGAGCTGGGCGAGCGCGCGCGACGAGGCGCCCGACACGGAGGCGGTCGAACTGGCGACGAAGCGTTTGCAGCGCGTCGAGGGCGGCGGCGGTGCGCGCGACTGAGGGCGTCGGGGCCCTATACTCGCGCGCGCCGATGCTCCGCGCCCTCACGCTGCTCCTGTGCGCGCTCCTGGCGGCTTGCGCTCGCACGCGTAGCGATGCTCCGCGCGTGGTGCTGATCCTGGTGGACACGCTGCGCCGCGATTCGCTGAGCTGCTACGGCGGCGCGCGCCCGACGCCGGCCATCGATGCGCTCGCCGCGCGCGGCCTGCGCTTCGAGCAGGCGATCTCGTCGGCCGGCTGGACGTTGCCGGCGGCGGCCTCGATCCTGACCGGCGTCTCGCCCGCCGTGCACCAGGCGCACGGCAAGAAGACGCGCCTGACGCCGATCAGCAAGGACGTCCCGACCGGGGCCGAGCTGCTCTCTGCGGCCGGCGTGCGCACGCTGGCCTTCACCAACGCGGCCTTCGTGAATCCGCTGCTCGGCCTCACGCGCGGTTTCGAGTTCGAGAGCCACCACCACGCCTACAACCGCGACATCCGCCGCGCGGACGCGACCCTCGCCGCGGCCTCGAGCGAGCTCGAGAAGGACGACGGCCGGCCGGTCTTCTGCCTCGTGCACTTGTTCGACCCGCACCTCGACTACGACCCGCCGGGCGAGTTCGCGACGCGCTACACCGAGGGCCTGAGCGCCGCGCGCCGGCCGCTGCACTGGGAGGACTGCAGCACGGTGCTGCCCGGCCAGAAGGAGCAGGTCACGCCCGAGCACGTCGCGCGCGTGCGCGCGGCCTACGACGCCGAGGTGGCCTTCGTGGACCAGGAGATCGGGCGCTTCGTCGAGGCGCTGCGCGCGCGCGGCGAGCTCGAGCGCACCACGATCGTGCTCTCGGCCGACCACGGCGAGGAGTTCTGGGAGCACGGCGCCTTCGAGCACGGCCACAGCCTGTACGACGAGCTGGTGCGCGTGCCGCTCGTGCTCGTGCGTCCGCACGAGCAGCGACCGGGCTCGGTGCTCGACGTTCCCGTGCGCACGCTCGACCTCATGCCGACGGTCTTCGAGCTGCTCGGCCACGCACCCGTGGACGGGTTCGAGGGCGAGTCGCTGCTGCCGTTGCTCGGCGGTGCCGCGCCCGAGCCGCGCACGGCGCTGCTCGACGGCACGCTGTACGGCTTCGACAAGGTCGGCCTGCGCACCGAGCGCTACAAGCTCGTGCTCGACCGCGACCCGCGCGCCGCGGCGCCGCTCGAGCTCTACGACTGGCGCGCGGATCCGCTCGAGCTCCACGACCTGGCCGCCAGCGAGCCCGACATGGTCGTGCGCCTCTCGGCCGAGCTCGAGGCGCGCCTCTCGATCCTGAACGCGCGCGCGAAGACGCAGCGGCCGAGCGAGCCTCTGGATCTGGCGCCGGCGAAGCAGGAGGAGATCCTGCGGCAGCTCGAGTCGCTGGGGTACGGCGGCGGGGGGTGAGCGCCGACGAAAAAGGCCGCGTCCTGAAGACGCGGCCTTTCGATCGAGCCTCGCTCAGGACCTGGGTCCGGGCTCAGGCGCTCTTTGCGCGCGCTCCGCGGCGCGGAAAGGAGTCGACCGCGATCGCGAGTGCGCGAGCGCGTTCAGCCTCCTCGACTTGCGCGCGTTCGTCGGCGTTGATGACGCTGGCCGTGACCGCGCGCTCGAGCAGCGTCTCGGTCGGCTTCTTCTCGAGCTTCTTGTCCTTCAGCGCGTTCTGGATCTTCTTGTGCACGCCGGAGGCCTTGTTCACCTTCTCCAGCGCGGCTTCGAGCTGCCCCAGGCCCATCTCGTCGCGCGCCGGCAGGTACACGCCCTTGGTGAGCTGCTCACGCACGCCCTCGCCCTCGAGCAGCGCGCGCGCGACCTTGTGCGCCACGTGGTCGCGCGGCTCGGCGAACGAGCGCCCGAGCGGGAAGGCGAGCCAGCGCAGGACCCAGGCGGCGGGACGCAGCGGCAGGTTGTCGACGAAACCCATGAAGGCTTCCTGTGCCTGATGGTGCGCGTGCTCGCAGGCCCAGCGCAGCATGGCGAGGTCGCGCTCCTTCGAGCCCTCGTCGTAGAAGCGCTTCAGCGCCGCCGAGGAGAGGTACAGCCAGGCGTGGATGTCGGCCAGACGGCCGGTGAGCGACTCCTTGCGCTTGAGCGAACCGCCCAGCGTGCCCATGGCGATGTCCGCGGCCAGCGCGAAGGCCGAGGAGAGGCGCGTCGAGCGCTTGTAGTAGGCCGCCGCCGGGCCGCTGACCGGCACGTTCACGAGGGCGCCGTTGGTCAGGCCCAGCCACAGCGCGCGGGCCACGTTCTGGAACACGAAGCCGACGTGCCCGAAGAAGGCGCGGTCGAAGCGCGCCAGGTCTTTCTCCAAGGCGCCGCGCATCTCGTCCTGCACGAACGGGTGGCAGCGGATCGCGCCTTGGCCGAAGACGATCATCGAGCGCGTCAGGATGTTTGCGCCCTCGACGGTGATGCTGATCGGCAGGCCCGCGTACTCGCCGCCGATGACGTTGCGCGGCCCCTGGCAGATGCCGGCTCCGCCGACCACGTCCATGGCGTCGTTGACGACCACGCGCATGCCCTCGGTCAGGTAGCACTTGGCGATGGCCGAGGCGACCGAGGGCTTCTCGCCCGCGTCCACCGCGCCCACCGTCAGGCGCCGCGTGGCATCCATCATGTACGTCAGGCCGGCGATGCGCGCCAGGCGCTCTTCGATGCCCTCGAAGCGCCCGATCTCCAGGCCGAACTGCTGGCGCACCGTGGCGTAGGCGCTGACCGTGCGCGTGGCCAGGATCGCCGCGCCCGACGACATCGAGGGCAGCGAGATGCCGCGCCCGGCCGCCAACGACTGCATCAGCATCATCCAGCCGCGCCCGGCCATCTCCTTGCCGCCGATGATGAAGTCCAGCGGCACGAACACGCCCTTGCCGCGCGTGGGCCCGTTCATGAAGGCGATGCCCAGCGGGTCGTGGCGCTCACCGATGTCCACGCCCGGGAGATCCGCCGGGACGAGCGCGCAGGTGATGCCCAGATCCTCCTTGTCGCCGAGCTTCTTCTCGGGGTCGAACAGGCGGAAGGCCAGGCCGATCACGGTGGCGACCGGCGCCAGCGTGATGTAGCGCTTGTCCCAGTCCAGGCGCATGCCCAGCACCTTCTTGCCGTTGAAGGTGCCCTCGCACACGACGCCCTTGCTGCGCATCGCGCCGGCGTCGGAGCCGGCGTGCGGCTCGGTCAGCGCGAAGCAGGGGATCTCGTCGCCCTTGGCGAGCTTGGGCAGGTAGTTCTTCTTCTGCTCGTCGGTGCCGTAGTGCATCAACAGCTCGGCCGGGCCGAGCGAGTTGGGCACCATCACGCTCACCGCCAGCGCCGTCGAGCGCGTGGCGAGCTTGCGCACCACGGCCGAGTGCGCCGCGGCCGAGAAGCCCAGGCCCCCGAACTCCTCGGGGATGATCATGCCCATGAAGCCCTGGCGCTTGACGAACTCCCACACCTCGGGCGAGAGGTCGCCGGCCTGGTTCACCTGCCACTCGCTGACCATGCCGCAGACCCTCTCGCACGGACCGTCGAGGAAGGCCTGCTCCTTGGCGTTGAGCTCCTTGGGCTGGAAGCCGAGCAGGCGCTTCCACTTCGGACGACCGGTGAAGAACTCGGCCTCCCAGCCGACCGTGCCGGCCTCGATGGCGACCTTCTCGGTGTCGCTCATCTTGGGCAGGATCGGCGCGATCAGCGGCAGGATGCGCGCGGTCAGCAGTTCACGCCGCACGCCGACGAGTCCGGTCAGCGCGGCGACGAGCGCGAACAGCCCGGCGCCGAACAAGAACACGAACATCTGCGCCGGCTCCGAGAACCACCAGCCGGTGAACAGGAGTGCCCCCGGAACGACCCAGCCGAGCCAAGCTCGACCGTGATAGAAGAGGGCGACGGCGGCCACGAACGCGGCGAGTGCGTAGAGCATCATGAGCGGGTTCGAGACCGCGGCTAGAGCGACCTCGGTGGGGGCTAGGGTAACCCTATCGGTTAGCGGACGGTGCTACCCAAGCCCTTCCCGGCCAACGCCTTACGGCCAGGGAAGGGTTCCGCATCGGAGCCGGCCTCGCGGGCCTAAAACGAGCCCTCACAAGGGCTTGAGCGCGACCTCCAGGAGCGGCGCGCGGGCCCCTTCGGTGCGCCAGAGGTGGCCTGCAGCGAGGGCGCGTGCGAGGTCCGCGCGCTCCTCGGCCAGGCGCGCGCTCGACCACGTGAGCGCGCTCGCCAGGCGTTCGAGCACGCGCTCGCGCGCAGCCTCGACCTCCGCCCGCGGGCCGTGGCCGAGGTCCGTGCGGCGCAGGAAGAAGTCGCGCGCTCCGAGGCAGTCCTCGTGGCGTACGGCCCAGTCGACCTCGCCCAGCAAGGTCTCGGCGTCGAGCGGCGAGCGTCCTTGCTCGACGCGGCCGCAAAACTCCTGCACCGCCGGAACGAGCGCCGCGTAGCGCCGCTGCCAGGCCGGCACGATCGCATCGCGCGCCCGCGGCGCGTGGCCGGAGGCGTCGAGGCGCGACCAGTCCGGGCGCGCGACCGGCGCGTCGAAGGCGCCGCGCAGGCGCAGCACGCGCGTCGGCGAATGGCGCGCGGCGTCGCCGCGGCCGAGGTCGGCCGCCACGCGCGCGCCCAGGCGCTCGGCCATCGAGCGGAAGGCGGTCAGCTTGCCGCCCGCGATCGTGTACACGCTGCCCTCGTGCGCCACGCGCTCTTCGCGCGAGCGCGCCGAGGGGCTGTTCTCGGCCGCCAGCAGCGGACGCAGGCCGGCCCAGCTGGAGAGCACGTCCGCTTCGCCGAGCGCGGCGCCCGGCACCAGGCCATTGGCTGAATCGAGCAGGTACTGCACCTCGGCGCGCGTGGTGTGCACCGGCGCGTCGCTCGCGGCATCGAGATCGGTCGTGCCGATCACCGTGCCGCGCGGCCAGGGGATCAGGAACATGATCCGGCCGTCTACCGGCGAGGGGAAGATCACGGCGCCGTCGGTGGGCAGGCGCTCGCGTGCCACCAGGATGTGGCTGCCGCGCGTGGCGCGGATCCAGCCGCCGCCCAGGCCCGCGCGCGCGCGCAGCGCGTCGGTGAAGGGCCCGCCAGCCAGGACCACGGCGCGTGGGGTGAGCTCGAACTCGCGCCCGCTCAGTCGGTCGCAGAGTTGCACGCGCGCGCCGCCGCGACCGTTCTCGACGTTCAGCGCCTCGACGCGCGACAGCGCCAGGGCGCCGCGCCCAAGCGCGCTCAGCGCCACGGACAGCGTCAGGCGCGCGTCGAGCGTGGCGCCGTCGAGGTACGCGCCGCCGCCCACGAGATCCGGCGCGCGCACGCCGGGGATGCGCTGCGCGACGCTGCGCGCGCCCAGGAGCCGCGGCAGGCCGAGCACGCGCGGCACGGAGACGAGCGTGTACGCCAGCAGGCCCGCGGCCAGCTTGAGGCGCCCGGTCGGACCGCCGCGGTGCACGGGGAAGACGAAGGTTTCGGGCCACACCAGGCCGGCCGCGTTGCGCAGCAGGAGGCCGCGCTCCAGGCACGAGTCGCGCACCAGGCCGATCTCGAGGCGCTCTAGATAGCGCAGCCCGCCGTGAATCAGGCGCGAGGAGGCGCTGGAGGTCGCCGAGGCCCAGTCGTCGCGCTCGACCAGCGCCGTGCGCAGGCCGCGCGCCACGAGGTCCAGAGCCAGGCCGGCGCCGGTGATGCCGCCGCCGATGACGAGCACGTCGAGCTGCACGCGCTCGAGCTCGGCGAAGCGTTGCGCGCGCGTGGCGAGGTGGGCTTGGCTGGACATCGGGAGCGTGTCCCGCGGCATGGTAGCGCCGGGGACGAGCCCCGCTGCATCGTCATTCCAGCGCCGCGCGCTGCAGCTGGAACACGACGCAGTGGCGCTGGTCGTCGCCGCGGTAGACGTAGTCCGAGGATTCGAAGCGCAGGTTCAGGAACGCGCGGCCGTCCAGGGCGGGCGGGATAGGCACGTCCAGCGCGAGTTCGGCGTCGGGCGCGAGCTCGAAGGCGCCGAGCTCCAGCTCCTCCAGGAAGATGCGCGTGCGCGCGCCCTTCAGGGCCACGTCGGGCAGCGCGCGGCCGCGCACGACCAGCTCGCGCGCGCCTGCGGGGCGCTGCAGGACGAGCGAGCAGTAGGGCGAGACGCGCCCCTCGCGGTCCAGGCCGCCGTGGACCTGGCCGGCCTCGGCCTTGGTGAGCTCGGGCAGGTCGATGACCGCGACCGGGTTTTTCAGCAGCTCTTGCAGCCGGCGGCGGTTTTCCGGATCGCGTGCGAACTCGAGCCCGCGCGGCGCCCAGGCCGCGGCCAGTGCGTCGGCCTCGGGCCACGCGCCGAGCGTGACGCCCGGCAGGAGGTTGCGCGCGCGGATCGTGCCGTACAGGCACTGCGCGACCAGCGCGTTGCCCTTGGGACTCCAGTGCGGATCGATGGGCGTGACCCAGTTCGTCTTGTCCGTGGCGAGCTCGAGCGGCAGGTAGAGCTGCGTGTCGGCCTCGAGTTCGGCGCCCAGGTTGGCGTACAGCGTCGGCGCCAGCGGGCCCCAGTGCACGACGAGCAGGTGCCGCGGCGCGTCCGGCAGCTCGGCCATCGTCGCGCGCAGTCGTTGCACGGCCGCCAGCGCGCCGGCGAAGCGCGTGCGGCTCTCCCAGTCCTCGCCGCGCGACAGGAAGTTGCGCGTGTCCTGCCCCAGGAAGGACTGCGCGAAGCGATCGAGCAGCAAGGAATCACCGCGCTCGGGGTGCCGCGGGGCGAAGCTCGCCTCGGTTCCGAAGCCGCGCACGCCGGTCACGTCGTCCAGGTCGTTCGAGTACGTGACCTGGATGACGAGGTTGGGCCGCAGGCGATCGAGCTGGCGGCGCAGGTAGGCGCACTCGGACTCGATGTTCCAGCTGTTGACCGCCAGGTGCAGGCACTCGAAGCGCGGCTGGGGCTCGGCCGCGCGCGCGCCGAGCTCCTGCTCGAGCACCGCGCCGAAGCGCTCCGCCTCGGCCACGTTCAGGCCGAAGACGTACGAATCGCCCAGCAGCACGATGCGCACGACGCCGGCCGGCTTCTCCAGCGCGAAGGCGCGCTCACGCATGCCCATGGCGTTGGTGGTCGAGGTGCCGCGCAGGCTGTTGGGCAGCAGCACGCGCGCGACGTCCGCGTCCGGGTGCGAGTCGAAGGTGTTGTTGTTGCCCTCGGTGAGCTTCTGGATCACCTGGCGCTGGACCTCGGGATCGCGCAGGGCGTCCTCGCCGAAGAACACCGAACCGCTCTTGGCCTGCGCCAGGCCGCGGAACAGCAGCGCGCAGGTCAGCGCCAGGCCAACGCACAGCGTGGACAGGACCACGACCGCGTGACGCAGGGTCACGGGCGGGCTCCGGCGCGCGAGCGGTGGCAGACTTCCATCGGCGGCGACGTTACCAGAGCGAACCGCCGCTTCCAGCGTGGCGTGTTCACGCCTCGGGCGTCCAGGCGGCGAAGTCGCGCTGGAGCCCGCGCCGGCGCACCTCGGCTTTGAGGCCCATGTGGGCCAGGGCCTCGTCGATGCAGCGCTCGCTCTCGCCCAGCACGAGCCGCGCACGGCGGGCCTCGCTCTCGGCCTCGCGCAGCTCGGCTTCCCAGGCATTCTCGAGCGGCAGCTCTTGCAGGAATGCGCGCTGGCGCGGGTCGAGGATGCGCTTGTCGAGCACGAACACGCAGCCCTTGTCGGACTCCTTGCGCATCAGGCGCCCGAAGCCCTGGCGGAACTTGGCCAGCGCGCGCGGCAGGTAGATCGTGCGCCGCTGCTCGGCCGCGCCCAGGGCCGCGCACTGCGCGTGGTGGTAGCGGTCGGGGACGCCGAAGGGCAGGCGCGCGAGCACCAGGTACTCGAGCGTCGCGCCGGGGAAGTCCGCCCCGTACCAGAAGGCGTCCAGGCCGAGCAGCGTGGAGTCGATCTGGTTGCGGAACAGTTGCCCGAGCTCTTCCTTGGTGGTGCCGCGCATGCGCTGCCACCAGAAGGGCAGGCCCCGCGCGGCGAAGAACGGCTCCAGGCGCGCGCCGATCGCGGCCACGTCCTCGGCGTTGGTGAACAGCGCCAGGAGTCGTCCGCGCGTGCGCTCGGCCAGGTAGCCGATGAAGCGCGCGGCGTACTCGAGGTAGGCCTGCTTGTCGCCGACCGGCGGCGCGTCGCGCGGCACGGCTACCAGCACGCGCGCGTAGTCGAAGGCCTCGGGCGCGCGGAAGGACGCGAGCGGCATGGGCTCGCGCTCCTCCTCGGGCGCCGGTTCGGCGGCGCGCGCGAGACCCAGGTAGGCCGAGGCCGAATCGAAGCCGCCGCGCAGCCAGGTGGTGGCCGAGAGCAGCACCGCGCCGGCGAGGTTCGGGTAGTAGCGCCGGCCCAGGTACTCGTGCGGCAGCAAGACGCGCGTGGCCAGCAGGTCCTCGTCCGCCGCGCTCGTCTCGAGGTCGTGGAAGCTCTCGCGACCGAAGCTCGGCGAGCCGCGCTCGTCGCGCGGGATCCAGGCTTCGACCGCGCCGCGCTGCTCCTCGAGCTCCAGGCGCAGGATCTCGAGCGCGCGCCGCAGACGCGGCGCCTCACGGCTGGGCAAGGCGCCGTCGAGCGCCTCGGAGAGCTGCGCCAGGGCGCTGGCGAGCTCGGCCAGCGCCGCGCGCAGCGCGCCGTGGGCGGTGCACAGCGCGGCGCCGCAGCGCTCGACGTACTCGCGGAACAGCGAGTGTTGGTCGGCCTCTTGGCGCTCGCGCACGCGCTCCGCGCGCCAGCGCTTGAAGGCCTGGCACTGCGTGGCGAGATCGGCCAGCGCGGCGTGCGCGGCGAGCACGGCCCGCGCCGCGAGCGTGGCCTGGGCCGCGGCCTCGCTGCCGTCGAGCGCCAACACGCGCACGCGCTCCAGCGGCTTGCGCCCGTCGCCGCCGAGGCGCAGCAATGTGCTCTCGAGCGCGCGCAATCCGACCGAGCTGCTGAAGGCGTTCAGGGCCACGTCGTGCAGGTGCTCGCACTCGTCGAACACCAGGTGCTGGAAGAAGTCGCGCCGCGCCAGCGCCAGGGCGTGGTTGGTGATCACCACGTGCGCGCGCTCGGCCGCGCGCAACGCCGCGTCGGCTCCGCAGGTGGCGCGATCGGCGGCGAAGGCGCAGCAGCCTGTGGTGCTGCGCGTGGCGCGCACCAGGCGCTCGCTCGCGGCGCGCGCGGAGCCGGAGTCCTGGCCGCCGAGCGGCGCGCGCGCCACGAAGCGATCCAGGTCGCCGTCCTCGTCGCTCAAGGCAAACTGCGCCAGCGCGTTCCAGGCCAGCCACTCCTCGGACGCATCCTCCGTCGCCGGCACCTGCAAGCACAGCGCGCGCCAGCACAGGTAGTTCTCGCGGCCCTTGAGCACGCGCACGTCGATGTCGCTGGCGCCCGCGGCCTGGCGCAGGAGCTCCAGCGCCAGCGGCGTCTCGCGCTCACGCGCCTGCTCCTGCAGCACGCGCGTGTAGGTCGCCACGCCGACACGCACGTTGTTGCGCCGCGCCCACAGCGCGACCGGCACCAGGTACGCCAGCGTCTTGCCCGTGCCGGTGGGGGCGTGGATCAAGCGCAGCTCGCGGCGCCCGAAGCCCTCGGCGATCACGCGCGCGACGCCGTGCTGGCCGGGGCGATAGCTTTCCCCCTCGCCGGCGAAGGCGCGCGGCAGGTGCACCTCGAAGATCTCGTCGATCGCGCGCAGGTCGGCGGCGTCGAGCGTGCGCTCTTCCTCGAGGCGCAGCGCGGGCGGAGCGCTCGCCGGCGCGCCGGCCGCGCGCGTCCAGCGCGGGCGCGCCACCTCGAGCGCGGCGAAGAGTTCGGAGTGTTCGCGCGCCGCGCTCGACAGGCGCGCGTCGCGCAGCTCGTAGCTCTCGGGTTCGAGCGCGCGCGCCGGATCGCGCCAGACGCTCGGGTGTTCCAGCAGCGCCAGCACCACGGCCACGTCCTCGGCGCGCTCGCGTCCCTCGCGGGCGAGACACGCGGCCGCAGCCGAGAGCGCGTGCGCCAGCAGCGCGCGCGCCGGCTCGGGCCGCGCCAGGACGCGCGCCGCGAGCACGCCCAGCGCCGCGCGCAGGTGTGCCGGCTCGAGCGCGCGCAGGCCGCGCTCCGGCGTACGCCCGAGCAGCTCGGCCGCCAGCGCTTCGCCCTCGGCTGCCAGCCGTCCCGGCAGGCACAGCGCCGCGATCTCGCTCAGGTCCAGCACGCGCAGGTCGAGCGGCGCGCCCACGCTGCGCAGCCAAACGAGCAGCGGCTCGCGCGCCGCGGTGATCACGGTGCGCCGCGCCAGGAAGGCGGCCAGATCGGCCAGCACGGCGGCGGGTTCGCTCGCCGCGGCGAGATCGGCCGCGTGCAGGCCGAAGTCCTGGGCGATGCGCGCGCCGAGGGTCTCCGCCTCCGCACTCGCCGCGCCGACCCGACACGAGGCCTCGAAACTCTCCCAGCGTTCCGTGCTCGTGCTGCGCAGCGCGCTCACGCGCAGCAGTCGATCGCGGCCCGGCTCGCCACCGGTGGCCCAAAGCGTCGCGAAGGCGAGCTCCCGCGGACATGCCACGGACCAGGCGCTCGCAGACTGGACCGCGGGCGATGGGCCCGCGCCCCAGGGCAGGCCGTCGCTCACGCGGATCATCGCCGCAGAGAATAGCGTCGTGTCAGCCGCCCGCGGCGTGGTCGCTCGCGCCAGCGCACAGCGGTTGCGCGGGCGACGAGGCCTCCGTGAGCATGGCGAAGAGGCCGGCCGCTTCGCTAGACGGCCTGCGGGCAGTCCATTAGGATTCCGCGCCCTCGTTCGCACCGGACTGGGGTTTCGCAGAGGCTCCCAGCGGGTCTCCCGCGCGCTTTCAGGCCTGCCTACGACACCGTCCTTCCCCCGGACTAGAGCAACCGATGGACATCTCGGAGATCCAAGTCGACGGCTACGAGCGCGTTGCCCGTTGCCGCGACCCGCGCTCGGGCCTGCACGCGCTCATCGCGATCCACGACACGACTCTGGGGCCCGCGCTGGGCGGGCTACGCATGCTGCCGTACGCTTCGGAGGATGAGGCGCTGTTCGACGTGCTGCGCCTGGCCAAGGGCATGACCTACAAGTCGGCGGTCGCCGACACGGGCCTCGGCGGCGGCAAGTCGGTCATCCTCGGCGACCCGATCAAAAAGTCGCGCGCGCTGTTCGAGGCCATGGGGCGCTTCGTGGACGCCATGGGCGGCCGCTACATCACGGCCGAGGACATGAACATCGGCATCGCCGACCTCGAGATCGTGCGCACGCAGACCCGCTGGGTCTCGGGGCTCAAGCGCGAGAGCGGCAGCTCCGGCAACCCGAGCCCGTACACGGCCTGGGGCTGCCTGCAGGGCCTGCGCGCGGTGCTGGAAGAAGTGTGGAGTGCGGGCGATTTCCGCGGCAAGCGCTTCCTCCTCCAAGGCGTCGGCGCGGTCGGCGGACGTCTGGCCGAGCTGCTCAAGGAGCGTGGCGCACACGTGATCATCTGCGACATCAACGCCGCGCGCGTCAAAGAGCTGCAGCAGAAGCACGGCTTCGAGGCCGTGCCCGACGAGGGCCACATGTCGGTGCCGTGCGACGTCTACGCGCCCTGCGCGCGCGGCGCGACGCTCAACGACGAGAGCATCCCGCTCTTGCGCTGCAAGGCCGTTGCGGGCTGCGCCAACAACCAGCTGCGCGAGCCGCGCCACGCGGACGTGCTGCGCCAGAAGGGCATCCTCTACGCGCCGGACTACGTGATCAACGCCGGCGGGATCATCAACGTCGGCATGGAGTTCGTGCCCGGCGGCTACGACGAGGCCAAGTCGATGGCCAAGATCGACGGCATCTACGGTGCGCTCAAGCGCGTGTTCGCGCTCTCGAAGGAGCACGACCTCAACACGCGCGAGGCCGCCGAGCAGCTCGCGGAGATGCGCCTGAAGCGCGGCCGCGACGAGAATGCCAAGCGCCGGTGAGCGCGTGAGCGCGGACCCGCGCCGCTGCGGCGCGGGGCAGCCCTCGGCCGCGGAGCAGCGGGGCGCGAGGCCCGCGCACCCCTATTCTTTGCGCAGGAAGTCGACCAGGTCGGCTTCGAGCTCGCGCAGCCCGTAGTCCATCACCGTCAGGCAGCGGTAGGTGATCTTGTCCAGCGCTTCCGGCGTGTTCGGGTTGAGCGTGCGCGGCGGCGGGTAGGAGAGGAAGTAGGACAGCGACAGGCGCTCGACCTCGCCGCCCTGCTCGCGGCCGGCGTACTGCCAGGGCGCGTCGTCGAAGGGCAGCGTGCCGGTCAGGATCTCGTACAGCATCACGCCGATGCCCATCACGTCCGCCTTGTTGTTGCGCAGCAACAGCGGGTTGTAGTGCGGCGTGGTGGAGATCAGCGTCTCCTTGTTCGTACGCAGCGCCGGGTCGATCAGCACCACCGAGCCCGAGGGCTTGATGAGCACGTTCTCGGGCTTCAGGTCGCCGTGGTAGGGCAGGGCGCCGGACTCGTTCAGGTCCTGCAGTGCGCGTGAGATGGCCAGGAACCAGTTCAGGCGGATGCCCTCGAGGGCACGGATCTTCTCGCGCAGCGTCTTGCCGCGCACGTACTCCATCACCATCACCGGGCGCCCGTCGATCTCGAACTGGTCGCGCACGCGCACGATGTTGGGGTGCTTGACGTCGGTCAAGAGCTGCACCTCGCTGCGTACGAGCGCGTCGATCTCGTGCATGTCGAGGAAGTCGATGCGCACGCCGTCGGGGCGGAAGAACACGGCCTCGCCCGGGGTCTCGTCGGGGCTGATCCACTCCTGCGAGCGCTCGTCGGTTATCTCGACGAAGCGCGTCACGTAGCGCCCGCCGCCGGCGACGTCGCCGAGCTTGAGCGCGACCTTGCGGCCCTGCGCGTCTTCGGCGAGGTACACGTACGCGAACCCGCCGCGGCCGAGGAATTTCTGCACGCGGTAGGAACCGAGGTACTCGCCGGCCTGGAGCTTGATCATGGGGTTTAGCCTTGAGCTGGTCGTTGACCCCGGTCGGGGTGCAGGGTCTTTCGATCCGGATCCCTACTGGGATTGAGGCAATCCCTCGTCCGGAGCGCGGGGCTTCGGAGGCGTGGATGGGGCCGCGGGAAAGGGGCTCTCGAGCGTGTCAGCGGTGGTCCGCACGGCGTTCGCTTCCATCGATCCAGAACCCGGACCGAGGGTCGGGTCGAGCTCGACGAGCTCGCAGTCGTCGCCTGCACCGAGGATGCGCTGGGCGCCGACGGCGATCGTGCCGGTGCCGACCCAGGCGGGTTCCTCTTCGTGCGGCAGGTAGCGATAGGCCCGACCCAGGCCGTCGATCAGGCCCAGGTCTTGGTTCCAGGGGTTGCGCACGAGGTACACGGAGTCGCGCACGAGCCCGCGCTCCTGGAACAGCACGACCAGGCCGAGCCGCTCACCAGCGCTGCGCACCTCCCAGGTCTTCGCCTGCGTTCCGACGCGCACGAGCGGAGTCGGCGAGCTGGACAGCGAGCGTGTCGCGATCGTGCGACAACCGAGGGTGAGCGCGAGCGCGCCCGTGAGCAGCAAGGCCTTCATCGACCGCCGCCTATCGGCTCGCGCCTGCGCGGACTCGCGTTCGATCTCCGATCGCGTGCGCTGCGTTCGCGCCGCGCCCAGCACCCGACAATTGCGAGTTCCTCATGCCCAGGCGCGTGCCCTAGAATGCACGGCTCATGGACGCACACGCTCTCGACTGTCATCGCCGCGCCGGGAAGATCGCCAAGGACTGTCGCGACTGGGCCGCGCGCAACATCCAGCCCGGAGTGCGCGTGCGCTACGTGCTCGAGACGGTCGAGGACATGATTCGCGCCGCCGGTGCCGAGCCGGGCTTCCCCGCTCAATCGAGTCGCAACTCGATTGCCGCGCACTACTGCAGCGCGCCCGGCGACGAGCTCACGTACGAAGAGGGCGACTGCGTCAAGGTGGACATCGGCGTACACATCGACGGCTACGTGGCTGACACCGCGGCGTCGGTCGACCTGTCGGCGGACGGGTGCTGGAAGGCGCTGATCAAGGCCTCGGCCGACGCGCTGGCTGCGGCCATCGCCACCGTCGGCCACGGTGTCAAGGTCGGCAAGGTCGGCGCGGCCATCGAGCGCACGATCATGGCCGCCGGCTACCAGCCGGTGCGCAACCTGACCGGTCACGGTCTGGGGCGCTGGAAGGTCCACACCCCTCCGCAGATCCCGAACTACGGCGAAAACGGCGGCGGGACGCTGGTCGAGGGCATGGTCTTCGCCATCGAGCCCTTCGCCTGCAACGGGCGCGGCTACATCCGCGAGCGCGGGCGCGCGGAGGTGTTCATGATGGTGCACCCGCCCAAGAAGGCGAAGGGGCTGGACAAGGACGTGCTCAAGGCCATCGAGGCCTGGCGTGGCCTGCCGATCGCGCGCCGCTACTTCCGGGACCTGGACGGCGTGGCGCTGGAAGACACGCTCTCGAAGCTCGCCAAGCAGGGCTCGCTCATGCGTTACCCGCCCCTGGTCGAAGAGGAAGGCGTGATGGTCGCGCAGACCGAGCACTCGCTGTATCTCGGACCCGATGGGGTGGAGATCCTGACGGCGTGAAGGTCGCCCTGGTGACGACGCCACCTTCGGTGCGCTCGGGGATCGGCGACTACACGCGGCATCTGCTGCCGTACCTGCGCGAGAGCTGCGAGGTCGAGGTGTTCGTGCAGCACGGCCACGACGAGCCGGGCTGGAAGGGCGAGAAGGCGCGCCTCGCGCGCGAGCTCGATCCGCGCAAGTTCGACCAGGTGCTGTACCAGCTAGGCAACGAGCAGGCGCATGCCTTCATGCCGCGCATGATCCGAGCGATAGGCGGGACAGTCGCGCAGCACGACTGGGTGCTGTTCGACATGGCCATGGCCGCCTGGCCCGGGCTGGTGCGCGGCGGGGCGAAGGGCCACGCGCTCGCGCTGCGCGAGGGCGGCCTGCAACAGACGCAGATCTACCTCTGCAATTGGCTCGAACGCCGCCGGCAGCGCACGCGGCCGACGCCACCGCTGGCGATGGAGGGCCTGCTCGGCAGCCTGCTGTTCGGCTGGCACACGTCTGAGCCAGGCGCGCGCTGGACGACCGACTTCGCCGGCCTGCGTATCCCCGGCCGGGGCGTCGAGCGTGTGCGCATCGAGTTCCACGTCGATCCGGGGCGCAGCCTGCGCGTGCACGAGGGCGCCCAGCTGCTGGTCGAGGAGTGCGCCGGCTCGCTCGAGTTGCAGCCGCGCAACGGCGAGCTGCCCGAGCTCTTGCTGGAGACCACCGGCATCCGCGTCACGGCCCAGCAGCGCCAGCTTGGCGACGCGCGTCGCCTGGGCTGCGCGGTGCGGCGCGTCGCTTGGCGCGATGCGCTGGGCGAGCACGAGCTCGATCTCTCGGTTCCGTGCAGCGTGCCGCCCGCGCCGGTCACGCTCTCGCGCGACCGCTTCCAGCTGCCCTTGAATCGCTCGGTGGTGCGCTTCGCCGACGCCTTCATCGTGCACAGCCGCTACGTGGCCGAGCGCATCCGCGAGGAGCGCAACGCGCACACGCCGCTAGGCGTCCTGCACCACGGATCGCTGGATCGCTGGCGCGACGGCGATCGGCGCGTGGCGCGTCGCGCGCTGGGCCTCCCCGAGGACTGGGTGCAGTCGTGTCTGGTGGTCAGCTTCGGCGGGGTCCAGGCCCACAAGCGCATCGACAAGGTGCTGCTGGCGCTGGCCGCGGCGCGCGCGCAGCGCCAGGACGTGCGCCTGATCCTGGCCGGCACGATCCACGCCGGCGACTTCGATCCGCTGCGCATGGCGCAGCAGCTCGGTCTGCAGGACGCCGTGCGCTTCACCGGCTACCTCAGCGAGGTCTCGGCCTGGGATTGGCTGCACGCGGCCGACTTCGCCATCAACCTGCGCGGTCCGACGACCGGCGGAACCTCGGGCGGCATCTTCCAGGCCTTCTCCATGGGTCGCGCGGTGATCGCCAGCGACGCGGCCGAGCAACGCGAGTTGCCCGAGGCCTGCGTGGTGCGCGTGCCGCTGGGCGCGGGCGAGGTCGAGGGCCTGGCGCGCGAGCTGATGGCGCTGCGCGACGACACGCCGCGCCGCGACCGGCTGGAGAGCGCGGTGCGCGAGTTCGTGCGCAACGAGTGTCACTGGCGCGTCGTCGCCGGCCAGTACGTGCACTACTTGCAGTCGTTCCCGCGCGCACGCGCCACGCGCCGCGGGCTGGTGTCGCTGCGCGTCGGCCTGCAGCGCTCCGCGCTGTGACCCGGGAGTTACCGAGGTTCCTGGCGCCCCGGCACGGCCACAGCGCGGTTTCCGCGTCCGCGTGGAGATGCGCGCGCCAAGCGACCTTGACAGGTTTTGCCCGAGCGCCGGATACTCTGTGCATTCGAACTGCCGCAAGCGGAGGACTCCAAGAAGCCCATGTCGAATGACTCCGCAGGCCGACGGGACGGCAGTCTGGCCGCCGAGGAGCTCCACGCGACCGTGTCGCGCAGGGACGAGAGTCGGGAGATCGATTGTCCCGCGTGTGGTGGTGCCGGACACGGAGAGGTGACCCTGCGCTGGGGAATCCGGATCGTCCGCTGTGGCTGCGGGCTCGTGTTCGCCAACCCCCAACCCTCGGAGCAGGCGCTGGCCGCCTACTACGGCCCGGAGTACTTCCAGCGCAACTCCGAGAAGTTCCTGGATCGCCCCATGCGGCGCGACGTGCGGCTGCGTTTCGAGCGCTACCTCTCCGCCGTGCGTCAGTATTCCACCGGCAAGCGCGTGCTCGACGCCGGATGTGGCACCGGGATGTTCCTGACCTTGTGCCGCGAGGCAGGCCTCGAGGTGAAGGGCGTCGAGCTCTCCGACTACGCCGCGCGAATCGGGCGCGAAGAGCTTGGGCTCGACATCCACACGGGCATGCTCGAGGAACTGGGGGATTCCCGCCTCTTCGACGCGGTCACGATGTGGGACTTCCTCGAGCACACGCGGGATCCGCTGGCGGTCCTGCGTTCGGCCAGGGCGTTGATCCCTGACAGCGGTCACGTCTTCCTGACCGTGCCGAACGTGGGCAGCTGGTGGGCGCGCGGCATGGGTGCCAACTGGATCGGTTTCGACAAGGCGAGCGAGCACCTCTTCTACTTCACGAGCCACAGCCTGCGCTTGCTGCTCGAGCGCGCCGGCTTCGAGCCCCTGAGCATTCGTCCACACGCCTGGGTGTGCACGGCGGAGTTCCTCTTCAGCCGCGGCAAGAAGGCGTGGCCGCGCGCCTCGGGCTTGTTCGACGCGACGACCAGGATGCTGCGCCTGCGCGAGCGCGTCATCCGCTTCCCCTCGGCCAACCTCCTCGCCGTGGCGCGGAAGTCTCGCTGAGGGTCAGCGCGCCTTCCGTTGCAGCTCGCGCAGGCGGAGCAGCGCGTCGAGCGGAGTCAGGCGATCGAGGTCGAGGGCGGCGAGCTCGTCCTCGACGACGCTGCGCGGGGCGAAGAGCGACAGCTGGGTCGGAGCCCCAGGCGTCCGCGGAGTGCCGGGCGCGCCCTCGAGGATGCGCGCAGCGAGACCTTCCTCGTCGCGCTCGAGGTCCTGCAGGATCGCGCGCGCCCGCGTGAGTACCTCGGCCGGGACGCCCGCCAGGCGCGCGACGTGGATGCCGTAGGAGCGGTCGGTGCCGCCGGCCACGATCTTGTGCAGGAACACGATCTCGTCGCCCCACTCGCGCACGGCGACGTTGCGGTTTACCACGCCCTCGTAGCGCGTGGAGAGGTCGGTGAGCTGGTGGTAGTGCGTCGCGAACAGCGTGCGGCAACCGGTGCGCTCGTGCAGGTGCTCGGCGATGGCCCAGGCCAGCGCCATGCCGTCGAAGGTCGAGGTGCCGCGCCCGACCTCGTCCAGGATGACCAGCGAGCGGCGCGTGGCGTTGTTGAGGATGTTGGCGATCTCGACCATCTCGACCATGAAGGTCGACGCGCCGCGGCTGATGTCGTCGCCCGCGCCGACGCGCGTGAAGATGCGATCGACGACGCCGATCTTGGCCTCGGCGGCGGGCACGAACGAGCCGATCTGCGCCAGCAACACGATCAGCGCCACCTGGCGGATGTAGGTGGACTTGCCGGCCATGTTGGGGCCCGTGAGGATCGTCAGGCGCTGGCCGCGCTGGTCGAGCGCGGCGTCGTTGGGCACGAAGTTCTCGCACGCGCTCGAGCGCTCGATGACCGGGTGGCGGCCATCCACGATGCGAATCTCGTCCTCGTCGTCGATCACGGGCGCGGCATAGCGGTTGGCCGCGGCCACGTGCGCCAGCGAGGCCAGGGCGTCGAGTTCGGCCAGCGCGCGCGCCGAGCCCAGCACGCGCGCCAGCTCGGTCGCCAGCGCCACGCGCAGCTCCTGGAAGATCTCGTATTCGCGCTCGAACGAGAGGCTCTCGGAGTTGAGCACCTTGTCCTCGAACTCCTTGAGCTCGGGCGTGACGTAGCGCTCGGCGGCCTTGACCGTTTGCTTGCGGATGTAGCTCGAGGGGACGCGCTCGACCTGGCTGCGCGGAACCTCGATGTAGTACCCGAAGACCGAGTTGAAGCCGATCTTGAGGCCCGGGATGCCGCTGCGCACGCTCTCTTCTGCCTGGAAGCGTGCCATCCACGACTTGGCGTCACCGGCGATCTGGCGCAGCTCGTCGAGCTCCGGCGCGAAACCCGTGCGCACGAGTCCGCCCTCCTTGAGCGTGAGCGGCGGCTCGTCCACCAGCGTGGCGGCGATGCGCGCGGTGACGTCCTCGAGCGGGTCGAGCTCGCCACGCACGCGCTGCAGCGCGGCGGATTGCGAGTCGGCGAGCTTGGCGCGCAGCACGGGGATGACCGCCAGCGATTTGCCCAGCGCCACCAGATCGCGACCGTTGGCGCGCGCGGTCGAGATGCGGCCCGCGAGGCGCTCGACGTCGAGCACCTGCTCCAGCTGCTCGCGCAGTTCTTCGCGCAGGAACGGCGCCTCGACGAGCTCGGCCACGCCGCCCAGGCGCGCGCGGATCGCATCCACGTTGCGCAGTGGGTGCAGCAACCAGTCGCGCAGCGTGCGCGCGCCCATGGGCGTCAGCGTGGCGTCGAGGACTTCGAGCAAGCTGCCCTCGCGGCGCCGTTCGCGCTGCGTCTCGACCAGCTCCAGGCACTGGCGCGTGGCGCGGTCGAGCAGCAGGAACGAGTCCGGAACGACCGGTTCGAGGCGCAGGATGTGCTCGCAGGCGGCGCGCTGCGTCTCGGCCACATACTCGATCAGCGCGCCGGCCGCGGGCACCAGCAGCGACTCGGGCTGCACGCCGAAGCCCTCCAGGCTTTTCACGCGGAAGTGGCGCGTGAGCGCGCGCAGCGCGCCGTCGGCGGCGAAGCGCCAGGCCTCGCGCTCGCTCAGGGCGACGCCGAGGTGCTCTTCGAGCTCGGTCTTCCAGTCCGGATGCTGCTGCAGCACCTCGGGCGCGAGCAACAGCTCGGCCGGCGCCAGCCGCGCCAGCTCGTCGAGCACGCGCGCCTCGTCGATCTCGCAACCCTGCATGCGTCCGGTCGAGAGCTCGACCCAGGCGAGGCCCGCGCGGCCGCCGACGAGCACCAGGCTCGCCAGGTAGTTACTGGCGCGCGCGTCGAGCGCGTTCTCCTCGGTCAGCGTGCCGGGCGTGACCACGCGCACGATGCCGCGCTCGACGATGCCCTTGGCCTCGCGCGGGTCCTGGAGCTGTTCGCAGATCGCCACCTTGTGCCCGAGCTTCACCAGGCGCACCAGGTAGGTATCGGCCGCGCGCACCGGAACTCCGGCCATCGGAATCGGTTGCGGGGAGCCCTTCGAGCGCGAGGTCAGGGTCAGCCCGAGCGCGCGGGAAGCTACGATCGCGTCCTCGTGGAAGAGCTCGTAGAAGTCGCCCATGCGGAAAAACAGGAGCGCGTCCGGGGCCTCCTTCTTGGCCCTCCAGAACTGCTCCATCATGGGCGAATCGTCGCTCTGCGCGGCCGGCGGGCGGCTCGGGCTGCGGGCGACGATGCGGTCTGAGCGGGACGACATCCGCGCAGTGTAGCGGCACCCCGCTGGCGCGCGAGTTGCGCAGGCGCGCGCTCCGCACACGGCCTCGGTAACGCTCCTGGGGCTCGCTACCGTAGGATCGCCCCCGTGCACGTCCAGAGTCCCCTCTTCTCTCGTCTCACCGTCGCCCTCGCCATCGGGCTGGGAACGAGTTGCGCGAGCTACACGGAGCGCACTTCCGAGGCTCTGCGTGACTTCCGCAGTGGACAGTTTGGACCGGCGCTCGAGGCCTACGCCGACGTCGAAGAGGTCGGCTCGTCTTTTCTCTCCGGCGCCGAAGCCGGGACCGTGGCGCTCACGGCGGGAGACTGGGATGCAGCCCTGCGCCAGTTCGGACTCGCAGCCCAGGCCGTGCGCGAACTCGAGGGGCGCGCGCTCACCGGCGAGCTCGGTGAGGTGCTGGCCAGCTGGGCGCTCAACGACACCGCGCGGGCCTACGAGGGCGAGGGTTTCGAGCGCGTCTACCTGCATTGCGGCCTGGCGATGGCCTACCTCGCCAAGGGCAAGAAGGACGACGTGTACGTCGAGGCACGCCTCGCGAACAAGCTGCTCGAGAGCGAGGAGGAGCTCTACGAGACGAAGTACGAGGCCGGTGGCTGGGGGCACCTGATCTCGGCGGTCACCTACGAGCTGATCGGCGACAAGGACGACGCCTACATCGACTACCAGCGCATGGTGGAGAAGGGCGTTGGCACGGCCCTCGCCGGAAGGGCGCTCGTGAGGCTGGCCAAGGAACTCGGGCGCGACGAAGATTTGCCCGCACTGGAGCAGGCGTACGGCGCTGATGTCCCGCTCCCGGACGGAGCCGCCAACATCGTCGTCCTCGCCGCGGTAGGCCTCGGTCCCTACAAGATGGAGACCGTGTTGCCAGTGCCCACGCCCGATGGCCTGTTGCAGATGGCCGTGCCGGGCTACGCGGAGCGCCCCCAGCCGGTGTCGGCCCTCCGCCTGATCGAGGGCGCGAGCGGCGATGCCGTGCGCACCGACCGCATCGAGAACGTCACCCAGATCGCCAAGGAGAACCTTGAGGACCGCCTGCTGTGGGTCGCCGCCAAGTCCGTGGCGCGGGGAATCCTGAAGCGCGAGCTGACGAAGAAGCTGGAGGACGAATTCGACCTCGCGGGGCGTGTCGCGGGCGACCTGTTCACCCTGTTCAGCGAGCGCGCCGACCTGCGCGCCTGGCTCACCCTGCCGGACACCTACCAGGCCTGCCGCATGTTCGTGCCTCCGGGCGCGCACCGGCTTACGCTGGAGGCGATCGGCGGCGAATCGGTCGAGCTCGGGAACTTCGAGCTCGGGCCGGGCGAGACGATGCTCGTCTTCGCACGTTCGCTCGACAACCGCCTGTACGCACACTCGATCGGAGGCCAGCCAGCCGGCGCGAACGCCGGAGCTGCTTCCGCGACGACGGAGACCACAACGCCATGACGAACCTGATGCAACGACACCTCGCTCCGACCCTCGCCGCGCTGGCCGCTTGCCTGGCGGGTTGCGCTTCACAGCCGCCCCGCGGCACGGCCACCAACACGTACTCCGCCGACCAGGCCGGGAAGCGCGACGAGTTCCTCGGCGACAGGGACCTGGCGGCCAAGTTCGTGCTGGTCGGGATCAAGACCGAGACGCGCGACGGCCGCCTGCGCGTCCAGTTTGACCTCAAGAACACGACTTCGGCCGACCTCGCCGTCGAGTGGGCCATCGACTGGAAGGACCGCAACGGGTTCCGCATCGATACGAATCCGCACTGGCAGCCGACGATGGTCACTGGCCAGGGATTCCAGTCGATCCAGGCCACCGCGCCGACACCCGAGGCCGCGGTGTTCCAGCTGCAGTTGCGCAAGCCCACCCCGATCCGCTGAATCACCCACCCAACCGTACACGGAGCCACCCCATGCGTTCACGCCTTCTCGTCTTCGCCGCCCTGCTCAGCGCCTGCAGCTCGGTTCGCTACGACGACCCCGGCCGCGTCGAGACCTTGAACATCGACTACGGTTCGACCGACCTGCAGACGTTGTCGGCCGAGATGGTCGAGTCGCTGATCTCTTCGCAGAGCCTCAACTACATCAACAAGTCCGGCGACGACAAGCGCTTGCTCGTGCTCATGGGCGGGGTCGAGAACCGCACCAGCGAGCACATCGACACGCAGGGCATCACCGACAAGATCCAGACGGCCCTGCTCAAGTCCGGCAAGTTCCGTTTCACTGCTGAGGACGCGGGGCAGGACGAGATCGGCAAGCAGGTCCGCTTCCAGCGCGAGTCCGGGCGTGTGAACGAGGAAACCGCCCGGCAGTTCGGCAAGCAGCTGGGCGCCGACGTGGTCGTCTACGGGGCTCTGCGCTCGATCGAGAAGGGCGCGGGCCGCTCCATCGAGAGCGGGGGCGGCAAGAAGGAGGACGTCTATTATCAATTCATCCTGAAGTGCGTGAACATCGACACAGCCGAGGTCCTCTGGCAGGAGGAGTCCGAGCTGCGGAAGACCGCGCGCACGGGGATCTTCGGCCGGAGCTGAGAAAAGCCCGACTCTTCTCGTTCGGGCCTCCCGCGCCCTTGGCTCGGGGAGGCGCAGACGGACAGGTCTGACAAACGCTTCGAACGACTAGGGACTCTGGGACAGGCATCGCGAACCCGCTCGCAAGGGTTCGCGATGCTGTTTAAGGACCGTGGGTCCAAGGAGCGCCTCTCCGGGCTGTTCGCGAAGACCCCCCCTGCTTAGATTCGCGCCCCGTGTCGCTGTACGTGGTCACTGGCGGGGCGGGCTTCATCGGCTCCCATCTGACTTCAGCTCTTGTCGAGCGGGGCGACCATGTGCGGGTCGTCGACGACCTCTCCGGAGGCAGGCTGGAGAACCTCGCGCATCTCAGGGTGGGGGCCCCCGGCGACGGGCCCCCGGTCGAGCTCTTCCGGGGAGACGTGTGCGCGAAGAAGCTCCTCGCCGCCGCCCTGCACGGGGCCCAGGGCGTCTTCCATGAAGCCGCCCAGGTGTCGGTGCCGGCCTCGATCCGGGACCCGGTCGCGAGCTATCAGGTCAACGTCATGGGGACCCTGAACGTGCTCGAGGCGGCGCGCGGAGCGGGCGCCAAGGTCGTCTTTGCGGCCTCATCGGCGGCCTACGGAGACGATCCGCAGCTTCCGAAGACCGAGGACATGGCCCCCCGGCCCCTATCCCCCTACGCCTCGGGCAAGTTGGCTGGGGAGGCCCTGCTCGCGGTCTGGGGAAGGGCCTACGGGCTGCGCACGGTTGCCCTGCGCTACTTCAACGTCTACGGGCCTGGGCAGGCGGACGACAGTCCCTACTCGGGCGTGATCGCGCTCTTCGCGCGCGCTGTGCTGGAACGCCGGACCCCGACCCTCTTCGGCTCGGGGGAGCAGTCGCGCGACTTCGTGTTCGTCGAGGACGTCGTGCGCGCCAATCTCCTCGCCATGGAGCGCGAGCTGGAGCCTGGCGCGGTTCTGAACGTGGGTACGGGCAAGAGCGTCACGATCAACGAGCTCTACCGCCGACTGGCGAACCTCGGGGACTTCCCGGGCGAGCCCAAGCGAGCCCCCGCGCGCGCCGGCGACGTTCCGGACAGCCTCGCCTCGATCGCGCGCGCGCGGGCATGGCTGGGTTTCGAGCCGCAAGTCGAGCTGGGCGAGGGCTTGCGGCGGACCCTCGACTGGTACCGGACGCGGGGCTAGTTGGCGCGCCGCAGGAAGCGCGGCTCTTCGCTCTCCTCGAACTCGGCCGCGAGTTCACGCGACAGGCATTGAACGTGGTCGCAGTAGGGTTCCGGGCACGTCAGGGCGATCACCTGACGGCGGGTGCCTTCGACCGCGTGCACGGGAACCAGCAGGTGGTCGCAGCGGGGGCACACGTATTGGAGCTGGGTCTTCATTGGTTTTTCTGTTCTTCGGTCAGAGGCGCAAAGAACTCACGAGTGAAGGGCCAAGGAATCGCAGACACCCGAGGATCCACACTCGACCGTCTCGGGGTGTGCCCGCGCTCTGCTCGACCTTCCCACGTCCACCGCGCCTTCCGGACCCTCTTCGGCGAGCGACGGCGGCTCCCTTGACGACCCTCTACGGGATCCCGGCCGCCCGCGGTAGCCTAGCGCGCCTCCGCCGCCCGGATCGGGCCGAGCGGGCCCCGACTCCTCCGGATCATGAACCCGACCACCCAAGTTCCCCAGACCGACTTCAAGGCCGAGCTCGAGCAGCTGCTCGGGCTGAAGACCGTCACCTACAAGTACAACCTCTCCAAGGAAGACCTCTTCGGGGAGGCGATCCGGAGCGACCGCGGTCGGGTCAAGAAGGACGGGCCGAGCGACGCCCAGAAGGCCTTCCCTACCAAGCTCGGGGTCAAGGGGCCGCTCGTGTACTACACCGACCCCGACTGCACCGGCCGGCGCGTCAGGGACACCTACGCAGTCAAGTGGCCCGAGGTCGCGGACGTGATCTGGTGGAAGGACGACGTCCAGCCGTACGACCCGGAGAAGTACAGCGGCCTGCTGAAGCGCGTCGTCGCGCACCTGAACGCCAAGAAGGCGTCGCTGTACGTCAAGGACGTCTTCGTGGGCGCCGACCCCGAGTTTGCGCTGCCCTACCGCTTCGTGGGCGAGTACGCGACGCACGCGATGTTCGCCCACAACATGTTCCCCAAGGACCTCAAGGGCGTGAAGGACGTCGCCACGCGGCGCTGGACGATGCTCAATGCGCCGTCCTTCGTGTGTGAGCCCGTTCGCGATGGCTGCCGCGCCGAGGCCGCGATCGTCATCGACGTCAAGAACAAGATCTGCCTCGTGGCCGGGCGCGCGGACTACTGCGGCGTGGTCAAGAAGACGATTTTCACGGTGGGCAACTACCTCCTGCCGCTCGAAGGGCGTTTGTCGATGCACTGCTCGGCCAACGTCGGCATGCAGGGCGACGCGGCGATCCTGTTCGGGCTTTCCGGTACCGGCAAGACCACGCTCTCGGCCGACCCGAACCGGCGCCTGATCGGCGACGACGAGACGATCTGGAGCGCGAACGGCCTCTGCAACCTCGAGGACGGCTGCTACGCGAAGCTGATCGACCTGAACAAGCAGGCCGAGCCGGTCATCGCCGCCGCGCTCTCCAAGGCGGGCACGATCATCGAGAACGTCCCGCCCCTGAAGGGCAAGAAGATGGAGGAGTGCGAGCCCCAGGAGCTCGACCTGACCGACAAGTCGATCACCGAGAACACGCGCTTCAGCTACCCGCTCACGGCAAATCCGAACGTGATGTCCGGGGCGCGCGGACCGCACCCCGAGACGATCGTGTTGCTCACGGCCGACGCCTTCGGCGTGCTGCCGCCGCTCTCGGTGCTCGACCCCGAGCAGGTCATGTACCACTTCGTCTCGGGCTTCACCGCCAAGCTGGCCGGCACCGAGGTCGGCGTGACCGAGCCCAAGGCGGCCTTCTCGGCCTGCTTCGGCGCGCCGTTCATGGCCCACAGGCCCTCGGTCTACGCCAAGCTGCTCGGCGAGAAGATGAAGCAGCACAAGGCGCGCTGCATCCTGCTCAACACGGGCTGGTCGGGAGGCGCCTTCGGGATCGGTAAGCGCATCTCGATCGCGCACACGCGCGCTCTGCTCGACGCTGCCCTGGCCGGCCAGCTCGACAAGGTCGAGTACGAGACGCATCCGATCTTCAACCTGAAGGTCCCGAAGAGCTGTCCCGGCGTCCCTGCCGAGATCCTGAACCCGCGTAACACTTGGAAGGACAAGGCCGCCTACGACGCGCAGGCCACCAAACTGCGCGACATGTTCCGCAAGAACTTCGAGGACAAGGGCTTCTCCAAACTAGGGATCAAGGCGGTCATGTAGCGCGTGCCCAACCCCAAAGAACTCTATCGCGCCGGCCTCGGGCACTACGGCAAGCGCGAGTACGCAGCGGCGGTCGAGGCCTACCGCCGCGCGCTGGCCGAGCGCCCCGAGTGGAGCGATTGCCTGCAGGCGCTCGGCATGGCGCAGATGCACGGTGGCGAGCTCGAGGAGGCGCTGAAGAACCTCGAACGAGTCACGCAGCTCGCGCCCGATGACCCGCTGGCCTTCACCAGCCTCTCGATGTGTCTGCAGCGCTTGAATCGCATCGCCGACGCCGAGACCGCCCAGGCCAAGGCGCGCATGCTTTCCTGGAAGCAGGAGCTCAAAACCAACCCGAACGCGCCTCCGCCTTCGACCGGCATCCCGGTGAAGTCGTAGGCGCGGCGCCTAGGACTGCTCGTCTTCGGGCAGGCCGAGGATGCGGCGCCCGTTCGGGCTGATGCGCTGCGGCGTCCAGGTCGGCTCCCAGACGATCTCCACCTGGCACAGCTCGATGCCCTCGATCTCGACCACGCGGCGCTTCACCACCTCGGGGATGCTGCGCGCCTCGGGGCAAGCCTGCGAGGTCAGCGTCATCTTGATGTTGCAGGTCCGGTCCTCGAGCTTGACGTCGTAGACCAAGCCGAGGTCCACGATGTTGACGGGGATCTCGGGGTCGTAGACTTGGCGCAGCTCGGTGAAGACGTCGTCGACGGTGGGCATGACATCATCCTAGCAGCTCGCGCAACAGTTTCGCCGTGATCCGCTACCAGGGCACGCTCTACCGGCCGCCGTCCGAAGCCCACAGCTTGATCCTGCAGGCCACGCTGGGCTGCAGCTACAACGAGTGCACGTTCTGCGGGATGTACCGCGACAGGCGCTTCCGCGTGCGTCCGCTGGCCGAGCTGGAGGTCGAGATCGAGTGGCTGCGCACACAGGTGGGCGAGCCCGTGCGCAAGGTGTTCCTCGCCGACGGCGACGCCCTCGTGGCCAAGGCCTCGTTCCTGCGCGCCCTGCTCGTGCGCCTGCGCGCGGCCTTCCCCGACCTAAGGCGGGTGTCCTGCTACGCTTCGCCGCAGTCCCTGCAGGTGCGCAGCGTGGAGGAGATGCGCGAGCTGAAGGAGCTCGGCCTCACGCTGTACTACCTCGGCATCGAGAGCGGCCACGACGCGGTTCTCACGCGCCTGCTGAAAGGCGTCGACGCGGCCGAGATGATCCGCGTGGCCCGGAAGGCCGGCGAGGCCGGTGTGGCGCTCTCGACCATGATCCTGCTCGGCGCGGGCGGTCGTGAGCTGTCGCTGGCGCACGCGCGCGAATCGGCACGCGTCGTCAACGCGATCCGACCGCGCTTCCTGAGCACTCTCCTCATGACTCCCGTCGAGGGTACACCGCTGTTCGAGGAGGCGCGGCGCGGCGAGTACACGCCGCTCGACGACCTGCAGGCGACGCGCGAGTTGCGCGAACTGGTCGCCGGCCTCGAGCTCGAGGGCACGATCTTCCGCTCGAACCACGCCAGCAACGCCTTGCCGCTCGAGGGCACGCTGCCGCGCGACAAGCCGCGCTTGCTGGCCGAGCTCGATGATGTGCTGGGACGTCCCGAGCCCTCGGCTTTCGTCCCGCGCTGGTTGCGCGGGCTCTGACTGGCCTCACAGGCTGTCGGAAAATCCCAGGCCCCTGCGGGTCCGGCTTTCGAAGGAGTGTTTTCGCCCCTTGGCAGCGGGCTTCTTGCTGACGAATCGCTGCGCTGCAGGTCGGCAGTGGGATTTTTCGACGCGCTCCTAGCGCGGGCCGCCGCCCGCAACCCAATGAGACCTCATGCGCCCGCGCTGAGTTCTTGTTGGCGGGGGAGGCAGACCCTCCCCCGCGACTCCTCCTCCAGGCCAGGCGCGACACGCGGC
>SIAI01000031.1 GCA_009691855.1 Planctomycetota bacterium
GCACTCCGAGGATCGTCGCGTACAGGTCCTTGTTGTCGCTCATCCGGCGCAGGCTAACCCCTGCGCTCGGCCACGCCACGCTTGCCCACGACCGGGTCTCCTGGCCTGTGCGGATCAGCTCCTACCCACACGAAAGCCGGAAGCGCCAGTTTTTCCCTGGGCAGGTGGTGGAGGAGTATCCGCAGGGAACGGGCAAACTCCTGCCCGCGCAGACCAAGCTCCTGATCGAGCTGCACTACACGACCAACGGCGCGCCCACCACCGATCGGCCGCGGCTCGGGATCTATTTCCACGACTCGAAGCCAGAGCGCCAGATCAAGGTAGCCTCCACATGGACCCGCAAGGTCGGGCTCCAGCCGCACGAGCGCCTGGAGGTGAGCGCCGAGCGCGCCTTTGACCACGCCCTGACGGTGTACGCGCTGTCGCCGCACATGCACCGCCGCGGGCGTTCGATGCGCTTCACCGCCTTCCTGCCCGACGGAAGTAGCGAGATCCTGCTGGACGTGACCGACTACATCTTCGACTGGCAGGCCAACTACACCTTTCGCGTGCCGCGCAGCTTCCCTGCCGGCACACGCATCGTTTGCGACGCGCTCTACGACAACACCGCGCAGAACGAGCAAAATCCGGATCCGAACGCACGCGTGCGCTTCGGCTCGCAAGCGAACGACGAGATGTTTGTCGGGTACATCGTGTACTCGAAGGAATCGAAGGAATAGCGCCTGCAGTTCGCGGTGGCCATCGACCTGCTCGCGCGGGATCATTGGCGTGCATGCGGACCTTGTGGCGGCTTGCCCAACTTCCGTAGTTCGTGACAGGCGGCAAAGGCCCTTTCGGGCTCTCCTGCAGGTCCAGTGGAAGTGCGTCACGGCCCTGGCGCTGTGAAACCGCTTGAAAACAAGCCTCTGCTGGCGCCGCTGATCTGCGCCGCGCGAGCTCTGGTCCAGAGCTACAGGATCGCCCCGCAGCCGCGCAGATGCCGCTCCTGCTCGCTCGAATAGCGCGCCCCGCGCAGATCGACCAAGTAGAAGTCCGCGTCCTCGATGCGCGCGCCGCGCAGGTCGGCGTTGCGCAGGTTGGCCTTGCGGATCTCCTCGGGCGCCTTGAAGTTCTGGTCGCGCAGGTCGTCGCGGTAGAAGCCGGTGCGCGTGCCCCAGCTGGCGGGCGCGGACAGCACCAGGCCGCTGCGCGACGAGCCCAGGTGGAAGCTGGCGTGTGTCAGGTCGGCGTGGGTCAGGTTCGCGCCTTCCCACTCGATGTGCGCGAGGCCGGCGCCGGAGAGGTTGGCCGCGTGCAGCAGCGCGCGCGGGAAGCGCGAGCCAGAGAGCAGCGCCTCGTGCAGGTCAGCCCGCGAGAAGTCCGGCGCCTCGATGTGCAGCTCCTCGAGGTTGCAGCGCGCCAGCGAGGCTCCGGCGAAGCGCCGCGTGTCCAGCCGCGCGTGACGCAGGTCCACGCCGTCGAGCCGGGCGCCGCTGAGGTTGGTCCCGATCATCGAGGCCTCGGCCAGGACGGCCGTGCTGAGCTGCGCCTCGCTGAGGTCGGCGTTGTCGAGCAGCGCGCCGCGCAGGACGGCGCCCTCCAGTTGCGCTCGACGCAACAGGGCTCCTTCCAGGCGCGCGCCGCTCAGGTTCGCGTTGCCGAAGGCGGCGCCCTCCAGCGAGGCTCCGCGCAGGTCGGCCTCCGAGAGATCGGCCGACTGGGCCAGGGCGAGCACGAGCTTGGCGCCGCGCAACGAGGCGCCGTGCAGGTCGCTGCGCGAGAGGTTCGCGCCCGAGAGATCGGCGGCGTCCAGCTGCGCCGTGCGTAGGCAGGCTCCGGCGAGCTCGATGCCCGACAGCGCCGCGCCGGGCGCCTCCAACCCCTCGAGCTCGGCGCGCGCGAGCTTCGGCGGTTCCGCGCCACGCTTGGCGAGCGCGCCCAGGGTCGTGCTCACGGCCGTCGGACCGTACAGGTGCAGCAGCGAAGCCGCGCAGGCCTGGGCCTTCGCGCCGAGCGCGCCCTCGGAGTCGATCGTGAAGGCTGCCGCCTCGCCGCTCAGCACGCGCTCCAGGCTCGTGCGCGCGGCGGGCTGCGCGCACAGCAGTGGCCGTGCGGCGCGCAGCAACGGACGCGACAGGCGGTAGGGGAACGTGCACGTCCCGCCCAGCGCGAGCGTCTCGGCTACGTGCTCGGCGGCCAGCAAGAGGTGCACGCAGCTCTGCGCCAGGAACGGCGCCGCCGCGGGTTCGGCCACGCACAGCGCGCGGAACTCGTGCGCGGAGGCTTCAAGCTGCGAGGGATGAACCAGCGCGCGCCAGCACGCCGCCGCGCTCACGCGCTGGCGCTCGGGCTCGGTGAAGCGCGCACGTACGGCCGCGCCCAGGGCCTCATGCGCGCTCTCGAGCTCGGCGTCGCGCGCCAGCTCGTCCAGCACCGCGGCCCACAACAGCGGCCGGCCCTTCAGGTCGAGCACCTCGTCCGCGCGCTCGAGCCGCGCCATCACGCTGCAGCACACCTCGCGGTGGCGCGCCAGCAGGTACTCGATCCACTCGTCGCGCGACCAGGGCACGAGCTCGAGCCGGCAGCGCGCGAGCCGCTGGCGCGCCGCGCCGTACGCGGAACCCACGCATACGACGTCCGCGCCCTCGAGCTCCGTCACGCACACGTCCTCGCGCCCGTGGAAGTAGAGTCGCAGGTACTCGAGCGCCGTGCTCTTGCCGGAGCCCGGCGGACCCTCGATCCGCAGCACGCGCTCCTCACCGCGCTCGAGCCGGCGCTCGATCGCGTCCTCGATGCGCACCGGCTCCGGACCCCCGCCCGCGGCATCGATCACCCGCGGACGGACGAAGCACGCCAGGGCGAGCTCTGTCATCGGACCTCCTTCGGAGGCGCGCGCATGGCGTTCCCACGACTCGTGCGCGGCCTTCGGGAACTCATCCTAACGCGGGTCAGGCTCGCGGGGGTGCCCAGAAGACCTCAGGTTGCGCGAACCTCATGGCTCTTCGCCGAGTGCGGCGAGGCCGTGCGTTGCCGTGGAGCCAAGCAGGCCACGGCGAGGAATCGACGTCGTCCTTCGGGTTCCGAGCGGCGGAGGCGGGACCCTCCCGGCCCAGGTGGCCTTCAACAGCGAGGGGATCGCCCACGTCGGCGCTCTCGGGCGTGGCCGTCTTGAACGGCCTCGTGCTGCTCAGCTACGTGAGCCAGCTGCGCAGCGAAGGCCTCGGGTCCGAGGAAGCGCTCGTGCGCGGCGCGCTGACCCGCCTGCGCCCGGTGCTGATGACCGCGCTGGTCGCCTCGCTAGGCTTCCTGCCGATGGCGCTCGCCACCGGCACCGGCGCCGAGGTCCAGAAGCCGCTGGCCACCGTCGTCATCGGCGGACTGATCTCGAGCACCCTGCTGACGCTGGTCGTCCTGCCCGCGCTCTACAGCCTCTTCCACGGGCAGGCGCAGAGCGCCGCGAGTCCGACGATCGGTGCGGGATCCGTGGCGACCCATTGAGGCCGAGCCCGAATACGAATCACGTCATCTGTCATCCGGCGAGTGCAGCGCGGGGTCGTTTAGCGGCGCTCCCAGTTGCCGCTCGAGCTCGACGCGCGCCAGCGCGGCCTCGAGGCGTGCATCGAGCAGGGCTTGACGCGCCATGACGAGCGCGCGCTGACTCTCGAGCAGGAGCGTCGTCGTCGCGTCACCGAGCTCGAAGGACCGGCGCGCGAGGTCGAGGCCGCGCGTGGCCTCCGGAAGGAGCTCCGCCTCGATCAGGCGCACCGCGCCCACGCTCACGGTGGCCGCGTCGGCGGCGGCGCGCACACCCTGGGCGGCTTCGGCCAGCAAGGCCTCGTGCTCCTTCTGCAGTTCCGCGAGGTGGAAGCGCGCCCGGCTGACCTGCGCCTGGTTCTGATCGAAGAGAGGGAGCTCGAGCGTGCCCGTGGGGCCGAGCAGGAATTCGCTCGAGCTGCCGCCCTCGGGACGCTCGGCGGAAACGCCGAGGTCGATGTCGGGGAAGCGCCGCCGCTCTTCGAGCTCTACGGCCGCTCGCGCGCGGGCGACGAGGGCCGCGGACGCGCGCAGGTCGAGCCTGCGCATGCGACTCTGCTGCACGAGTGGCTCGCGCTCGAGTGCGGTCGCGAGCGGGGCCGGCAGCGGGTCGGTCAGGGCGATCCCCAGGAGGTCCTCTTCGAGCGAGAGCCAGGCCGCGAGGCGTCGGCGGGAGAACACCTCGGCGCGCTCGGCGCGCTGGTGGGCGAGCGCGGCGCCCAGCTCCTGGCTCCTGGCCAAGCTCTCCTCGCCGCGCGTCGCGACGCCGCGCTCGATGCGCTTGCGCACGGCGACCAGGCCCTGACCCGCGAGCTCCGCGTTCTCGGCCGCGAGCGCGCGGGCCTCCGCGGCGGCGACCGATTCGTAGTAGCTCCGCCGGGCTTCCAGGACGATCTCGGCCGCCTGCAGCGCGAGCGCGACGAGCTCGTTCTCGAGACCCGCGGCGGCCACGTCCTTGCGCACGGGGAGCTCCCACAGCTCCGACACGCGCGCCGCGAGGTCCGCCGTCAGTCGCGTTCGTCCTCCGCCCGAGGGCAGGAAGAAGGCCAGGCTCAGGCTCGGATTGCGCAGCAACCCGGCCTGCACGAAATCGGCGCGCGCGATGCCGAGCCGCTGGAAGCCGGCCTGCAGGCGGCGGTTGTTCAGCAGCGCGATCCGCAGGGTCTCGTCGAGCGTCAGGCCGTCGCCGAGCACGGTCGCGATCTCGTCCGCCGCGAGGGCGGGCGCCTCCGGATCGTGGACCTCGTCTTGCCCGGTCGCCACGCGGATCTCGTCCCGTGCGCGGGCGAAGTCCGGCCGCGGATCGACCGTGGCGCAGGCCAGGGTCAAGAACGATGCGGCGCTCCAGATCCGACTACGCATGACGCACCTCCAGCTCGGGGTTCGCGGACTCGCTCTCGGCGGCTTCGTTCTCGACTGCATGCGCGAAGCGCAGGAACAGCGTCGGCACGAGCAGCATGTTGAGCAACGTCGAGGAGAGCAGCCCGCCCAGGATCACGATCGCCATCGGGGTCAGGATCTCGTTGCCCGGCTCGTCGCCGCGCAGCGCGAGCGGTACGAGCGCCAACCCCGCCGCCAGCGCCGTCATCAGGATCGGACTCAGTCGCTCGAGCGCTCCGCGTCGCACGGCCTCGCGGAAGTCGGTCACGCCCTCGACGCGCTGCAGGTGACGGATGTGGGCCACGAGCATGATCCCGTTGCGCGCCGCCACGCCGAACACGGTGATGAAACCGATGAGCGAGGCCACCGAGAGCACGCCGCCCGAGAGAAAGACGCCCAGGACGCCTCCGATCAGGGCCAGGGGCAGGTTCAGGAGCACGAGCGCCGCGTCGCGCGCCGAGCGGAACAGGAAGTAGAGCAGCCCGGCGATACCGGCCACGATCAGCGCGCCCAGGAAGGTGAGCAGCCGGCCGGTGGCCTCCGCGCTCTCGAACTGGCCGCCGTACTCGACGTAGGTGCCGCGCGGCAGGCCCAGCTGCGTCTCGACGCACGCGCGCACGTCCTCGACCACGCTGCGCACGTCGCGCCCGGCCACGTTGCACATCACCACCAGCTTGCGCTGCACGTTCTCGCGGCTGATGAAGTTGGGCGCGAACTCGTCGCGCAGCGCGGCCAGCGCGCCGAGCGGGATCTTCGCGCCGCTCGGCGTGTCCACCAGGGTCGCCGCGATCGTCTCGGCCGAGACCGAACTCGCTTCGCCCAGGCGCACGAAGAGATCGAAGGAGTTCAGGCCCTCCAGGACCTGACCGACGACAAGTCCGCCGCCGGCCAGGGCCAGCGCGGCACCCACGTCGGCGATCGACAGGCCGTGGCGCGCGATCGCCTGCCGATCGAACTCGACGCGCAGGGTCGGGACGCGCACCTGCTGTTCGCTGGAGAGGTCCACGACGCCCGGCACCGTGCGCATCAAGCCCTCGAGCTTGGTCCCCAGCCTGCGCAGCTCGCCCAGATCCTCGCCGAAGATCTTCACCGCCACGCTGGCGCGCGTGCCGGAGAGCATATGGTCGATGCGGTGGCTGATGGGCTGGCCGAAGGTGGCCTGCACGCCGGGGATGGCCGCGAGGTCAGCGCGCAGGGCTGCCAGGAGCGCCTCCTTGCCGCGCACCGGCAGGCCGAGGCGCGCCGGCGCCTCGAGGTCGAGCGAGAGGTCGATCTCGCTGGCCTCCACACCCTGCACGTGCTCGTCTTCCTCGGCTCGCCCCGTGCGCCTGCCGATGGCGGCGATCTCGGGGTGCCGCATCAGCGCTTCCTCGACGCGCTGCGCGAGGGCATCGCTCTCGACCAGCGACGTCCCCGGCAGCGTGACCAGACCCACGACCAAGGCGCCCTCGTTGAACTCGGGCAAGAAGCTGCGCCCGAAGCGTGCGACGCCGAACGCGCTCGCCGCGAAGAGCGCGAGACTTGGGGCTGCCACGCTCCACGGATGCGCGAGCGCCCAGTCGAGGGGCCGCGAATACAACCGCTTCAGGGCGTGGACCAGCCACGGCTCCCGGCCCGTCAGCACCGTGCGGCTGGTGGGCAGGAGCATGAGACACAGCGCGGGCGTCAGCGTCAGCGCGGTCAGGAGCGAGGCCGCCAGCGAGACGCAGAAGGCCATGCCGAGCGGCTGCAGCAGCCGGCCCTCGACGCCGGAGAGGAAGAAGATCGGCGTGAAGACGAGCAGGATGATCAGCGTCGCGTTCACGATCGAGGAGCGCACCTCGAGCGAGGCCGCGTACACGATGGCGAGCGAGCTCTGCCTGCGCTCGGGCGCGGCCGCCGCGTTCTCGCGCAAGCGTCGCACGACGTTCTCCACGTCGATGATTGCGTCGTCCACCAGTGCGCCGATCGCGATGGCCATGCCGCCCAGCGTCATGGTGTTGATCGTGCCTCCGAGGAGCTCGAGGAAGAGCACGGCGCACAGGAGCGACAGCGGCAGCGCGAGCAGCGTGATCACGCTCGCCCGCCCGCTGGCCAGGAAGGCGATCACGACCAGGGCCACGACCAGCGCGCCCTCGAGCAGCGCCGTGGTCGTGTTCCGGATCGAGCTCTGGATGAAGTCGGCCTGCCGGAAGAGGCGCTTGTTGATGAACATGCCCTCGGGCAGGCCCGTCTGGATCTCGTCCAGGGCCGAGTCCAGCACCTTGGTGAGCTCGAGCGTGTTGGCCCCCGGCTGCTTCTGGATGGCGAGGATCACGCCGGGCTCGATGAGCGCTTCGCCGGCCGGTCCGCGCCGCGAGGCCGAGCCGCTGCCGCGCTTGAAGGCCGCGCCGATCACGACTCGGCCGAGGTCCGCGACCGTGACCGGAACTCCCGCGCGCACGTCCACCACCGTTGCGGCGATGTCCGCCTCGTTGCGAACGCGGCCGATGCCCTCGACTATCGTCTCCTGTGCTCCCTCGAGGATCACGCCCGCGGCGACGTTCTCGTTCGTGCGCGTCAAGGCCTCGACGACCTCGGAGGCGGCGAGGCCGTAGGCGCGCAGCCGCTCGGGCGCGAGCACGACCTGGTATTGCTTGGTGTCGCCGCCGATGGGCGTCACCTGCGAGACCCCGGCCACGGACAGCAGGCGCCGGCGGATCTGGGTCACGGCGAGCGTGCGCAGCGCGAGCGCGTCGTGCCGGTCCGAGGTCAGCGAGACGAACAGGATCTCGCCCATGATCGAGGAGGCCGGAGCGAGCACGGGCGGCTCGACCTCCGCGGGCAGCGCACCCGCGACCGCGGCCAGGCGCTCGGTCACCGTCTGGCGCGCGCGCTGGATGTCCGTGCCCCACTCGAACTCGACCCACACGACCGCGATCCCGAGCGCCGTGCCCGAGCGCACGCGACGTACCCCTGCCGCGCCGTTCATGGCGCTCTCGAGCGGGAAGGTGACGAGCGTCTCCATCTCCTGCGGCGACATCCCGTGCCCCTCGACCATCACCGTGACGGTGGGGGCCGTGAGGTCTGGGAAGACGTCCACCGGCATGCGCACGGCCACGTAGGCGCCGACGGCCATGAGCACGGCCGCGGACAAACAGGTGAGGACGCGGTTCGCGAGCGACCAGCGGATGAGGGCCTGGATCATGGGCTCCTAGTGCTGGTGGCCTGCGCCGAAGGCGGCGGGCGAGAGCGAGGCCAACTTGATCTGGTAGGCCCCACGCGTGGCCACGTGCTCGCCCGGCGCGAGGCCGCGCCGCACCTCGACCCAGTCGCCATCGCGCAGGCCGAGCTCCAGCTCGCGGCGCTCGAACGTCTCGCCCGAGACCATCACGTAGGCGGTCGCCGTGCCCTGGTCGAGCACCACCGCTTCCGCCGGGATCGCGAGCGCGGCCTCGACACGCCCGGCCTCGAGCTCGAGCTCGGCCAGCATCCCCGCTCGTACGCGCGCGTCCGCCGGCGCCCAGGCGTAGCGCACGAGGAGCGTGCGCGAGGCTTCCTCGATCTCCAACCCGAACGAGAGCCAGCTGGAGCTGGCGAGTTCGAAGCGCTGCTCTCCGAGCCCGGTGAAGCGCACCGTGGCGGCCGGCATCTCGCCCAGGCGCGCCAGGTCGAACTCGGAGATGCGACCCTCGATCCACAGGCGCGAGGCATCGACGATGCGCAGGATCTCGTCGTTCGGCGCGACGGATTCGCCGTGCACGCGTGTGGACCCGTTCGAGCGCGAAGCGACGACCGTTCCGGAGATGGGCGCGAGCAGCGGGAAGGTCAGCGGTTGCGCATAGGCTCCGTCGCCGCCGCTGCGGCGCGCGACCAGCGCGTCTAGCGCGGCCTTGGTGCGCACGGCCGCCTCGACCTCCACGCGCGCGACGATGAGCTCGCCCTCGGCCTGATCGAGCGCCTGCTGGGTGCTCAGGCCGTCCGTGCGCAGCGCGGCGAGACGCTCGCGTTCGCGCTCCGCATTGCGGAGATGCGCCTCGGCCGCGCCCAGAGTGCGCACGACCTCGAGCGCCTTCAGTTCGAACTCCACGTCGAGCGCGCGCAGTTGACCCAGTGTGGCCGCATCGAGCGGCGCCTCGATCCGCGCGAGCAGCGCTCCGGCCTCGACCCGCGCGCCGCTCCGGGGCAGCTCGCCACCCGCCGCAGCCACCAGGCGTCCCGCGACGGGCGCGCTGACCAGCGCCTGCGCGCCCTCGGCCAGGCGCGCCTGCGCCGGAAGGATCAGGCGTTCGACCAGGGTGCGCGGAGCGGCCTCGGCGACCAGCAGACGCAGCTGCCACTGCTGTTCCATCAGGAACGGGATCTCGTTTCCCCCGGCCGCCGCCGCTCCCTCGTCTGCGGCGTGCTGAGCCTCGTCGAGCGAGGCGTGCACCACGAGCTCGCCGAGGTCGAGCGTCTCGCGCAGTTCGTCGCTCTCGATCACCAGGCGCGCGGCATGACGTCCGGACGCTGGCGGTGCCCCTGCGGGCACGAAGAGCCCGTCGCGGCGCGGCTGCTCGGCCGCGAGCGCGAGCGCTCCGAGCTCGAGCACGACGCGTCCCGTGCGCACCGGCTCGCCGTTCGCGAGCACGGAGAGGTGCGCGAGGAAGCTCGCCTGCTGGCCCTGGATCAGGTGCGGGTATTCGAGGAAGAGCAGCGCGCGTTGCCCGAACACCGTGACGTGGGTCGGTTCGAGCTCGTGCTCGGCGTGCTCGGCCTCCTTGGCCCGGCTGGCGGGAGCGCAGGCGCCGAGCGGAAGGAAGGCGACGGTCGGAAGGGTGATCGAAAGCAGCAGACGGCGATTCACGGGGACTCCTCGGTGCGGGGGTTCGGGCGGACGAAACGGTCGTCCGCGTCCTCTCGACACGACCCCGCCGCGGGCGCGGGGCACCGAAGAGCACTAGATCAGGAGCGCGTGGCTCGTCTGCAGGAGCCAGCGCACACCGCTCGACGAGCCGAGCGGTGGCGGCCATTCCGCTCGCGGTCGGAGACCCAGATCACGCACCCGCTCCACGCGAGCCTCGCACGGCGCCAGCGCCCGGAAGGCCAGCGCGAGCTCGCTGCGCTGCGCGCCCTCGCGCGAGGCCACCAAGGTCCATGGTCCTGCCGTGCGGAGCACCAGCCCCGCAGGGACCGAATCGAGCTCGTGCGCCCGTGGCTCGTCGCGCCGCGCGCCCGCTCGCTCCGCGGCATGTTGGTGCGCGTGCTCCACGGGCCATCCGGACTCGAGCTGGACGGCCGCCGACTGCGGCAAGGCGTGCAGGTGATGCCCCGCTTCGCCGTGCTCGTGGAGCAAGAGCGCCCCGGCGCAGAGCAACGGCACGATCAGGGCCAGCGCCGCGAAGACCGACATCCACACGAGGATCTCGGCGCGAGAACGCTGGCGAGGCCGGCTCATGAGGCGCAAGGTCTACAGGCGCCTGCCGGGGATGGCAAGGCCGGCGTTCGCCTCGTCGCCTACTTCGCCTTGCGCGGATCGTTTGCAGGGTCGAGGTACTCGATGGTCCATGGGCCGATCCCGTGCAGCTGGACGACGGTCTCGCCCTTCGCCCAGGCGAAGTGCTTCATCCCCGCGGGCCAGAACCCGAAGGTTCCAGCCGGCATCTCCTTGGTGGCGCTGGCGTCGAACGTGTCGCCCATCCCGAAGTTGAAGGTGCCGCTGATCACAGTGATGTGCTCGACCTTCGGGTGCGTGTGCGGCGGAATCTTGAACCCGTCGGGCAGCTTCACTCGCATCGTGAAGGACCCTTCCTTCGCCGGATCCCCTTCGAGCACCGCGACCTGAGACCCGAGCGGGAGCGAGGCCGGTCCATTCGTCCACTTGATCTGCGCCGGGGTGTGGAGCTCCGCCATGGGAGGGGCGGCCTCCTGATGGCTCTGCGCCAGACCGATTGCGCCGAGAGCGATCGAGAGGGTTCCGAGCATGCCTGCCAACCTTGAGATCGTCGTCATGGCTACTTTGTTGTTCCGTCGAAGCGTGGGTCTTCGTCGCGTCCCTCGATCTGGCGATCTCGCGGCCACGCGCTGAGGCCATTGTAGCGCGGCCCCTTGGAGCGCTGCTCCGCTCCTGGCACTCTGCCGCGCATGCACGGGCGGATCCTCATCGTCGGCGGCGGAATCATGGGCGTTTCGATCGCGCAGAAGTGTGCGCCGCGGACGCGCGAGTCGCTGGTCCTGATCGAGAAGAAGCACCTCGGCGCGGGCTCCTCGGGACGCTCGGGCGCGATCCTGCGCGCGCACTATCGCGACGCGGTCGTGGCGCGCATGGCGCACGAGTCCCTGCGCGAGTATTCGAGCTTCGCGGCGCGCACGGGGCTCCCGCTGGGCTTCCAGCGCACGGGCGTGATCACCCTGGCCGGCCCGAAGCAGCCCGAGTGGTGCCAGCGCGTGCGCGAGAACGTGGCGATGATGCAGGGCCTCGGCATCCGCGTCGAGCTGGTCGACGCCGCGCGCATGCGCGCGCTGGTGCCCGGCAGCGTCATCGCCGAGGGCAGCGTGGGCTCGTGGGAGCCCGACGGCGGCTTCGTCGATCCGAACCAGACGCTGGCCTCGTTCGCGCAGCAGGCGACGGAGCTCGGCGCCGAGCTGCGCATGGGCGTCGAGCTGCTCGAGCTCTGCATGGAGAACGGCCGCGTCAGCGGTGCGCGCACCAGCGCCGGCGAGCTTGTGGCCGAACAGATCGTGGTCGTGGCCGGGCCGTGGACGCGCGCGCTGCTCGCCCGGCACGGCCTCGACTTCCCGCTCAAGGTCGTGCGCCCCGAGAACCACTACCTGGGCGTGCCCGAGATGGGCCTCGACCCTTCGGGTGCGGCGCGCGGCGCGCACCCGGTGCTGATCGACCTCGAGCTCGGCTCCTACGCGCGCTGCGATCCGGCCAACGCGCGCACGCGCATCGGGCGCATCGACTACGACGACGACCACGAGATCCTCGACCCGGACGCGCTCGACGAGCACGTCAGCCCCGAGCTCGTGCGCTGGGGCCGCGCGGCGCTGAGCGGGCGCATCCCCGCCTATGCGAGCCGCGCGGACGCCGGCTCGCTGGCCGCCTGGTACACGCTCACGCCCGACGCCCAGGCGCTGATCGGCCCGGTGCCGGGCATCGCGGGCCTGTTCATCGTCAGCGGCTTCTCGGGCCACGGCTTCAAGCTCGGGCCCGCTGTGGGCGAGGGCGTGGCGCAGATGCTGTTCGGCGAGAAGGTGACCGCGCTCGATCCAGCGTTTTTCGCACCCGACCGCTTCCAGGGCGGCGAAGGCTGGGGCGGGCGCTTCGGGTTGTAGGCGCAAGCGTTCTCCTCCGTGAAACTTGGCCGATCCCGCTCCAAGAGGGGCTCCGTCCGGCTGAGAATGGAGATCCGCGCATCAGGATCGACCCCGGCGCCGTCCCTTTCGCCTCATGGAATCCTCGCTGCCGCCGACCCCGGACGTCCTGCTGCAACACGCGCGCTTCGTGCGTCTGCTGGCGCGTGGGCTGCTGCGGGACGAGCACGCGGCCGACGACCTGGTGCAGGAGACCTGGTTGCGCGCCCTGCGCCGGCCTCCGCGCACGAGCTCGAGCGCGCGCGCGTGGCTGCGTTCGGTCACGGCGCGGCTCTCGATCGAGGGCCTGCGCACGCGTGCGCGCAGCGCGGCGCGCGAAGAGCGCGTGGCGCGGCCCGAGGCGCTGCCCTCGGTGAGCGAGGAGCTCGCGCACACCGAGGTCCTGCGCAGCGTGGCCGAGGCCGTGCTCACGCTCGACGAGCCTTATCGCACGACCGTGCTGCTCGCCTACTGGCGCGACTGGGACGCGCACCGCATCGCTGCGGAGACCGACACGCCGATCGCCACCGTGCGCAGCCGGCTGCAGCGCGCGCACGCCAAGCTGCGCGAGCGCCTCGACCGCGGCCACGGTCGCGAAGCGTGGGCCGTGGCGCTGGTGTCGGTGCCGGGGGTCGAGGTCGGAGGTGGGGGAGCGGCGCTGCTGGCCGGCGCGGGCGCGCTGTGTCTGGCGGGCTTCGTCCTCTATCTGTGGAACTCGCGCGGCGAACGCGAGGAGCCGGCGCTGGCCGCGGCGCTCGGCGAGCCGGCGCCGGCGCCGTCCGCCGCCTCCCCGGTGCTGCAGGCGACGCCGGCGAGCGTCGGCCGCAGCGCGAGCGGCAACACGGCGACGGTGAGCGCGCTCCACGTCCGCGGGACGGTGACGGACCTCGCCTGCGCCGAACTCGCGCTCCCCGCGCGGCCCGCGGCCGGGCTGGAGCTGCGCTGGAGCCTCAGCGCGAGCCGAATGGGCCACCCGGCGCTGCTGCGCGGGGCCGCGCAGACCGACGAACAAGGCCGATTCGAGTGGGAGTGCGCTGATCCCGGGCCGCAACCGCTCTTCCTGTTCGTTTCCTCGCGGGCCGACGGGACCTACCGCGGCCTGTTTCACAGCGCCAAGTTCGAGCGGCCGACGGACGCGCTCGCGCTCGCGCGCGCGCCGCACGGCGTGCTGCCCGGCAGGGTCGTCGATGAGCGCGGCCAGGGGCTGGGCGGGATCGAGCTCACTCTCGACGGCGCCCCGGTCACCAGCGACGCCGACGGCGGCTTCGCCCTCGCGAATGCGAAAGACGCCAAGCCGATCGAGCTCGTCTCGAGCGGCTGGTCCCTGCTCGGCTGCGATCCGCCCAAGCGCCTGGACGAGGGCGGCTATTCGACGTTGACCGTGCATCTCGGACCGGGCGCGTCGCTGCGCGTGCGCGTGGTCGATGGCGCGGGTGCGGGCATCCCCTGCGTGCGCGTCTCGGCCTCGCTGCCGCCGAGCGAGCTCGCCCTGCTGCAGCTCGACGGCGACGCGCCGGCGCGCTGGGCCGAGACCGACGGGAAGGGCGAGGCCCTGCTCGACGATCTGTGGGCCGAGCGCAAGCTGAAGCTCGCGCTGTCGCTGCCGAACGAGCAGCGCTCGTGCGAGGCGCGCGCGGGGAACCAGCTGATCGTGGTGGGCTCCGCGGATGCTGGACGGCCGATCGTGCTCGCGCGCGGCGAACGTGTGGAACTCGAGGCGCGCATCGCCGCCGAGTGCGACGTGGCCGGGCAGGTGCTGCTCGCCGACGGTTTGCCGGCGGCCCAGGCGAAGATCGAGGTCGCCGACCTCGGCGGGAGCGACGAGGGGAACCGGCCGGTGTTGCTCGAGCTAGAGAGCGACGCCGCGGGGCGTTTCGCCGGGCACGTGCGCGCCGCTGAGCTCGTCGGGCCGCTGCGCGTCACGGCCAGCGCGCCCGAACCCGCCCACGTCGCCGACCGGGTACGCGACGCGCTCGACGAGCTCGGCTATGCCGGCCCGAGCACGGCCAGCGACCTGGCCTCGATCCCCAGGCCGGCCGCCCACGTCGAGCTCGCACCTGACGACGTCGAAGGGCTGGCGTCGCTCGCGCTCACCCTCGCGCCGCGTCTGGCGATCCGCGGGCTCCTGCGCGGCCGCGACGGCGCGCCGCTCGCGAGCCTCGGACGGGGCAGCCGCGTGTGGGCCGCGCAGGCCGGCAGCACCTACCACGGCCACGGCGTGCCCGCGCTCGTCGTGAAGGACGCGCCCGGCGTGTTCGAGGTCCGCGGGCTCGAACCCGGAGCCTACGACCTGTTCGTGTCCGAGGAGCTGCAGGGCTGGTACACGTTCGAGAACTTCCTGCAGCGCTTCCCCGGCATCCAGGCCGGCACCACCGATCTCGACCTGCGCCTCGGGTCGCGGCGCGAGGCGCGCATCCGCGTGCGCCTGAACGGCGCCGAACCGAGCTCGACGGTCGTGCTGCAGCGCAAGCTGTTCGCGCCGGGCGACTTCTCCGCGGCGCGCGCGCAGCGCGAGGAGCGCGTGCGCGGCGCCAGCGGCTGGCCCACGGGCACGGTGTTCGGCTTCACCGGCGTAGGCGGCAGTCGCGTGAACCGCGCCCAGACGACCGACGGCTACGACGAGTTCGAGGGCGCCGAACACGCGCTCCAGCCGCTCGAGCCCGGCTGGTACGCGCTCGGCGTGCACGCGCCCGGCTTCTTTCCGCTGGCGACGCGCGTCCTGTGGTTCGACGAGGGCGAGTACGTCGTCGACTTCGAGCTCCAGCCCGAGACTACCCTGCGCGGTCGCGTGAATGGTGCGACGAGCGACGAGTTCCTGGCCGTGACGCTGCTGGACGAGCGCGGCGAGCCCGTGACCTTCGCGCCGCTCGACGGCTACTGCGAGAGCGCCATCGTCTTCGATCTCTCCGCGAGCGGCGAGTTCGCGCTGCGCCACGTGCCCACCGGCCCGCTGCGTCTGCGCTGCGGCTCGCGCGCCGAACTCGCGCGCGGCGACTTCCGCCGCGAACTCGCGCTCGAGCTGCGCGCCGGCGTGAATCCGTCGCTCGAGCTCTAACCGAGCTCCAGCAGCTCCCGCGTGGCCGCCTCGCGCGGGTTCACCAGCACCTCTTCCGGCGGCCCCGACTCGATCACGCGGCCCTCGTGGAAGACGTGTACGCGGTCGGCGGCTTTGCGCGCGAAGCCCATCGAGTGCGTGACCACCACCATCGTGAGCCCGTCGTCGGCCAGCGCGTCGAGGATGCGCAGGATCTCGCCCGCGCGGCGCGGGTCGAGGGCGCTGGTGGGCTCGTCGAACAGCATCACCGTGGGCTGCATGGCGAGCGCGCGCGCGATCGCCACGCGCTGCTGCTCGCCGCCGGAGAGCTGGTCGGGGCGCGAGCGCGCCTTGGCGGCGAGGCCGAAGCGCTCGAGGAGGTGCAGCGCGCGCTCACGAGCCTCGGCCGGGCTCACGCCGGCGACGTGCACGGGCGCTTCGACGATGTTCGCGAGCGCGCTCATGTGCGGGAAGAGGTGGAACTGCTGGAACACCATGCCCACCTCCTGGCGCAGCGCGTTGGCGCGGCGCTCCTCCTCCTCGGGCGCGAGCCCCGGGACGAGCGTCGTGCCGGCGATCTCGATCGCGCCGCCGTCCAGGCGCTCGAGGCCGTTGAGGCAACGCAGGAAGGTGCTCTTGCCGCTGCCCGAGGCGCCGATCACGACCGCGAGCTCGCCGCGCGCGACCTCCAGCGTCACGCCGCGCAGCACGGCGTGCGCGCCGTAGCTCTTGGTCAGCTCCTGGACGCGGATCACGCGCGCAGCGCGCGCTCGAGGCGCGCGGAGAGCAGCGACAGCGGGTAGCTCATGACCAGATACAACACCGCTGCCATGGCCGCCAGCGGCAAGACGTCGGACGGATGCGTCATGGCCGCGATGTTGTAGCGCTTGGTCAGCTCGACCACGGTGATCACCGAGCACACCGAGGTGTCCTTGAACAGCGCGATGAAGTCGTTCGTCACCGCGGGGACGACGATGCGCACGGCCTGGGGGACGACGACGCGCCGCAGCGCGAGGCGGCGCGACATGCCCAGCACCAGCGCCGCTTCCATCTGACCCACGGGCACGGCCTGCAGGCCGGCGCGGTAGATCTCGGCCTCGTAGGCGGAGTAGTTGACGGCCAGGCCCAGGACGGCGGCGCCGAGCGCGGGGAGTTCGAGCCCGGCGTTGGGCAGCACGTAGAACAGCACGAAGAGCTGCAGCATCAACGGCGTGCCGCGGAGCACCTCCACGTAGAGCGTGAGCGGCCAGGCGACCAACCGCGGCCCGTACAGGCGCCCCAGGGCGATGCCGAGGCCCAGCAGGATCGCCAGCGGGAAGGACAGCAGCGAGAGGAGCACCGTCATGCCCGCCGATTCGAGCAGCGGCACGCCATAGCGCGCGAAGAAGCCCGCTTCCACGGCGGCTTCGTCGCTCGCGGCGGGCAGGCTCAGGTACTCCGTGTTCTCCTGCGCCGCGGTCCAGATGCCGTAGCGTTCGTCGATCGCGCGCAGGGTGCCCTCCGTGCGCAGGGCGAGCAGCGCGCGATCGAGTGCCGTGTGCAGGCGCTGCTCCCCGCGCCGAACGTAGATCACGTAGCGCCCGGGCGCGACCGGCGCGCCGGTGAAGGCGAGCTCGGGGAACTCCGCGCGGTAGAAGAGCGCGATCGGCAAGTCCTGCAGCGTCGCGTCGAGGCGGCCGGAGACGACGTCGCCCATCGCGTTCGTGTTGCCGTCGTAGGAGACGAGCTCGAGCGTGGGGCAGCGCTGTGCGAGGTAGCTCTCGGCCGACGAGCCGCCCAGCACGCCGACCTGTTTCGGCGGCGCGCTCGCCAGCCACTCCCAGCTCGCGCCCGCCGCGTCCGCGCGCGTCAGGAGCTGCAGCTCGAACACGTAGTACGGCAGCGTCGCGGCCATGTCGCGCGCGCGCTCGGGCGTCCACTCGTAGCCGTTCAGCACCAGGTCGATGCGCCCGGTCTTCAGGAGATCGGGCAGCTTGTCCCACGGCCCCTGCGCGAACTGCGCGGCGATCGGCGCGCCGAGTTCGCGCGTGAGCTCGAGCGCCAGCGCGTCGGCGAGCTCGACCTCGAAACCGATGCGCCGCGACGGCTCGGCGGGATCGGGGAAGAGGTACGGCCCGCCGCCCTCCTCGTCCGCGCCCCAGGTGAAGGCACCGCGCGCGCGGATCGCCTCGAGCGCGTCGGAGGGAGCTTGGAGCGCGAGCAGCGCGAGCGCGAGGGTCAGCACGGCGCATCAGGGAACGCTGCGCGAGGGGCGTGCGCAAGGGCGTCGTCGCCGAGAGCGCGAGTTCACGCCGTTCGAGCCGCAACCTGCGCGACGCCCGTGCGTCTGTTCGAGCTTCTGGCCGCTTTTCAACGAGCCCTGGTTTGCTCTTCAACGAGTGCGGTACGATCCGATGGTGCACTTCGAGCCGACACCCGAGCAGCAGCGCTTCATCGACGCCCAGCTGCGCACCGGGCGCTTCCGTGACGCGGGCGAGGTTCTGCGCGCGGGCCTCGAGCTGTGGATGAGGCGTCAGCCGCCGTAGAGCTACGAGGAGTGGCTGGCGGACGCGCGGCAGAAGATCCAGGAGGGGCTGGACGAGCTCGAGCGCGGGGAATTCGTGGACGGAGAGACGGTCCTGCGCGAGATGGAGGCGCGAACCGAGCGGCGCCGCCAGCGCGAAGAAGCGGAGAAAAGGCCGCAACCCTGAGCCGAGCGGCCGGTCATCGGCCGCTTGGAACCGTTTCAATTCTCCCTGCGCGCGCGCCAGGATTTGGCCGAGCTCTACGACCATGTGGCGTCCGAGTCGGGTGCCGATCGCGCGGACGCCCTGCGTCACGAGTTCGACTCGGCGTTACGCCTTCTTGCCGGCGTGCCGGGAATGGGGCCTTGGCGGGAGGAGCTTGCGGACGAGGGTCCTTCGCGTCTGGAGGGTGTACCGCTGGTTGATCGTCTATCGGCCCGGGACGAATCCGCTCGAGATCGTCCGCGTTCTGGGTGGTTGGCGGGAGCTGTCGGAGCGGATGCGGGAGAGCGAGGACGAGTGATGAGAGGCTAGTGTCCCTTCCCCGAAGTAGCGCCAACAATGCGCCGCACTGAATCGCCGCTGGCGGCGTTGCGCCCCCTCCCTAGTATTGCAGCCAATACGCGTCGTTGGCGCGCCTGGCCAGCGACGATCCATCACGGCGCCTTGTTGGCGCTACTTCGGGGAAGGAACACTAGAGAGGCGGCGAGCCCTACGGCTCGACGCTCGTGATCCGCACACCGTAGTGATTCTCGATCGTCACGATCTCGCCGTGCGCGACGATCTTGCCGTTCACCAGGATGTCGGCCGGCTCGTGGGACTCGCGGTCGAGCTCCAGCAACGAACCCGACTTCAGGCGGCACAGGTCGCCGAGCGTCAGGCGCACGCGCCCGAGTTGCACGGTGACCGGGATGGGCACGTCGGAGAGCTGTTGCAGCGAGAGCTCTTCGCCGCCGGCGCCGGCCTGGGCCAGCTCCTCGAGCTTGCGCGTGCCGACGGCCACGGCCTCGGCCGCCTGGTCGAGGGCCTTCTCGAGCTTGCCCGCTTGCGCGGACGGAGTGGTTTCTGCTTGGCTCATGCCGTGGACTCGGGTTGGACGCTCACGCGTTCGACACGCACGGCCAGCCGGCCACGGTGGCTGCCGAGTCGGGCCTGCGCCAAGGTCAGGCCCTCGACGCACAGACGGGTGGGATCGCCGAGGCGCGCGGCGAGCGGGATCACGTCGCCTTCCTCCAGCGCGAGCAGTTGATCGAGCGAGATCTCGCAGCCCTCGAGGCACGCGGAGAGCTCGACCTCGACGCGCTCGAGATGCGCGGGCAGCGCGCCGGGCAGGGCCGCGAGCGTCTCCGCCACGTCGGGCTCGACGCCCGGGAAGTACAGATGCAGCACGCTCGCCTCGCTGCCGCACGTCATCACGAGCTGCACCTCGAGGCGGTGCGCGGAGGCCTCGTGGCCGCTCTCGCGCCAGGTGCCGAGCTCGGGCGAAGCTTGGACGAAGGCGAAGTCGCTGGTCGCGAGGAGAAGTGCGCCGGCCACGGCGCGCACGATCTCGGACAGGAACTGGGTCGCCACGCGGACCTCGGTGGGGGAGAGCTTGCGCGCGGCCTCGGCCGCGCCCGTGGCGCCGAAGATGGCCTGGACCACGCTCACGGCGGCGGCCGGATCCCACACCAACCAGGCGGGCGCCTTCTGGCAGCGGAAGCGCAGCACGCAGGGCGTGTCGTTCGGCCGCGCGAAGAGCGTCTCGGCATCGACTTCGGCCAGCTCGCCCAGCTCGAAGACGACGCGCAGGCCGACCATCTCGTCCATGCGCTTCTCCAGCGCGGGCAGGAGCCGCTTCAGCGCCAGCCGCAGCGCCGCCGTGCGCTCGCGTCCGAAGCGCATCGGGCGTGCGAAGTCACGCGCGGCCACGCCTTGCGCCGCGATCTCGCGCGCGGGCCGCGCCCGTCCGAGGACGGAGAGGAGCGTGTCGGTCGCGGGGCTCACGGTCACTGCGTCAGGAAGGTGTTGAAGTAAACGTTGCGCACGTGGCCGAAGGCGCCGACCGGGATCTCGCCGACGAAATCGCTGGTGACGCCGGTCACCTCGAGGTAGACGCCCTTGCCGTAGGCATCGGCCACGAACAGGTCGACCTCGTCGCCCCGGTAGGTGAGTTCCTCGCCCTCGTCGAGCCGCAGGCTCTTCTTGCCCGCGTCGAGGTGCAGCTGGTGCTCGTAGAACAGGCCGCGCAGGCTGGCGCGCGAGATCGAGCGTCCGGCGCGCAGCCCGCTCTCCTCGTGGAAGCCGTCGGGCGAGTGTTCGTCGCCGACGTGCACGGGGAACAGCACCGGATCGAGCGCGATGCGCAGCTCGTCGCGGAAGACCTCGCGGCCCACGGCGTTGTCGAGCTCGCCCTTGGTCTTCTGCGAGGCCGTGCGCAACACCGCGTCGGTGAGCTTGGCCTGGTACAGCGGCTGCGCGGCGCGTGCGCCGGCGTAGCCCTCTTCGAAGGCGTCCACCTCGACGTTGAGCTTCAGCGACAGGTAGTGCTTGCCGCCGTCGCCCGAGAGGTTCACCTGGAAACCGGCCGAGGGCGAGACGTCGGCCATGAACGGGCCGGCGATGTGGTGCTCGGCCTCATGCTGTGCGCGGCCCTTGGGCACGGCTACGAGCGACAGCGCCCAGGCCATGGCCACGAGACCGACGATGCCGCCGCCGAGGAACAGGCTCTTCTTGCCGGGCTGCTTGGCTTCCACGCCGGGGGCGGCCGCGGCGGCCGATTCGGCGGGGGCGGCGCCCTCGGCCGGCGCTGCGGCGGGCGCCGGTTCGGCAGGCTTTTTTTCCTCGGCGGACATGAGACGGGTCGGCGGTGTGGGGGGGGAGCCGGGCTCTTATCGGCGCGCGCGCGGCGCTCCTTTACCGCGAAAACGGGCCTGCAGCGCGTCCGTGGTGGTTGGGCTGCCGCGCCGGGTGCTACTCGCCGGGTTCGGTCACGATGACGATCTGCACGCGCCGGTTCGCCTCGCGCGTGGCGTCGTCGCTGTTCTCGACCAGCGGGCGCGTGTCGGCCAGGCCCACGGCCGAGAGGCGGGAGCCTTCGATGCCGGCGTCTTCGATCAGGTAGCGCACGACGCGCGCCGCGCGCGCGGCCGAGAGCTCCCAGTTCGAGGTGAACAGCGCCGAATTGACCGGCAGATCGTCGGTGTGGCCCTCGACCACGATCTGTCCGCTTTGGGTGGCGACGATCTTGCCGATCTGAGGCATGTTTTCGAGCGCTTCGGTCAGGAGGTTCGCCGTACCGGCACGGAAGTACATGCTCTCGGGCAGCGAGATGACCACGCCGCGCTCGTCGTAGCGCAGTCCGACGGCCGAGCCCAGGCCGGCCTGGTCGATGCCTTCCTCCAGCGACTGCTTCACCGCCTGGGCGCGCGGCGAGGAGGCCGTGTAGCGGAACAGGGACGGCCGGTCGGAGACGACCGCCGGGACCAGGGCCGCGGCGGCGTTGCCGCCGCGCTCCAGCGGCGAGCCGGAGTTCGGCGCGAACAAGCCGTTGGTCTGAAAGGCGACGTTGACCGAGTCGCTGAAGCGTCCGAGCTTCTTCGAGTCCACCTGCGAGACGGCGAACATGACCACGAAGAACGCGAACAGGAGCGTGATGAAGTCGGCGTAGGACACGAGCCAGCGCTCGTGGCTCACGTGCTCGTGCTTCTTGTGCTTCTTGGCCACGCGCGCTCTTCGGTCAGGCCGCGGCCTTGGCCTTGGCGGGCCCGGCGCCGTGCTTCTTGCCGTGGCCGTGCACGAACACGGACAGCTTGCCCTCGATCAGCTTGGGGTTCTCGCCCTGCTGGATGGCGATCGCGCCGTGCATGATCATCTCGCGCTGGACCATCTCCGCGCGGTGCTTCATCTTGAGCTTGTTGGCCGCCGGCAAGCACACGAGGTTGGCCGCGCCTACGCCGTAGATCGTGGCCACGAAGGCGACAGCGATGCCGGAGCCGACCTTCTCGATGTCGGACAGGTTCGACATGACGTGGATCAGGCCCAGCACGGCGCCCAGGATCCCGACAGTCGGGCAATAGCCGCCGGCCGCCTCGTAGACTTTGGCTGGGATCTCGCCCTTCTCGTCGAGCTCGTGCAGCTCGAGCTCCAGCGTCTCGGCGATGCTCTTCGAGTCGATGCCGTCCACCACCATCAGGAAGGCCCTCTTGAAGAACGGGTCGGTGGCCTTCTGCACGTGCTCCTCGAGCGCGATGATGCCCTCGCGACGCGCGATCTGCGCGTAGCGCACGATCTCCTCGAGCAGCGCGCCGCTGTCGGCCGCCTTGTTGCTGAAGAACAGCCCGAGCGACTTGAGCGCGCGGACGAAATCCTCCATCGGGAAGCCGACCATCACGGCTCCGAAGGTGCCGCCGAACACGATCAGCGCGGCCGTGGGCTGGATGACCGACGACAGGTGTCCGCCTTCCAGGTGGTTGCCGAACAGGATCAGGCCGAAGGCGCACAGCAGGCCCCCAACGGTAGCGAGGTCGATCTTCTTCATGCGGGGATCTCCATCTCGACACTCACGGTGAATTCGTCGTCGTCGTCGTCGTCGTCCGGGAGCTCGGGCACGAGCACCGGCGCGTTGGCCAGCAGGCTCGGTAGGCCGGCGCGCTCGAAGACGCTCGCACGCCAGTCGCGAATGCGCTCCAGCACCTCGTCGACGCTCTCGCGCACGACGCGGCTCTGGCCGGTGACCAGACGGATGGTCGTGTCGGGGCGCGCCTCGATGGACTCGATCAAGTCGCAGTTCAGCACGAACTCGGCGCGGTCCAGGCGGGTGACGCGGATCATTGGACGAGGAACTCCGTGAACAGCACGTCGAGCACGTGCACGCTGGGGAGTTCTGATTCGGCGTCGCTAGGCGCCGACTCGGCGCCGCCGCCCTCACCGTCGTCACCCTCGCCGTCTCCGGAAGGGGCGCTGGAGGAGCCGGCGAAGAACGTGGGCTCGGACAGCAGGCACTCGACCGCCGCGAGCAGCTGGGCGCGCAGCGCTTCCTTGCCCTCCACGGTGGTGAGGTCCGAGGCGTGCTTCTTCGACAGCACGCTCAGCACGCGGTCGCGCAGCTTGACCTGCGGCAGACCCGATTCGGCCTTCCTCACGGCTGCCTTGCGATCGATCAGCAGACTCAGTTTCAGGCGGAAGTAGCGGTCGCCAGAGGGGTCGGCCAGGTTGAGGATGAAGGGCTCGATCTCGATCACGCCGGGGTCGCTCGGCACGACGGGCATCTTGGCCGACCCGGCGGCGTGCTCCGCTGGCGCGAACTCGCGATAGGCGACGTAGCCTCCGCCGCCGAGCGCGAGCAGGAGCGCCGCGATCACGGACAGCGTGCCGCCCTTCTTGGCGGGCGCGGACGGAACCGGCGTGGCTGCTTGGCTGGACATGCGCGGACGACGGGCGTGGGGCGCCCGGGGGAGTCCCCGGTCCTTTCGGCCGCGTGCGCGGCCAAAGCTGAACCGCCGCGCCGAATCGAGCCGGCTACTTGTTGCGCTTCGAGCCGCCGGCGCCCGCGCGCGCCTTCTCGGCCGTGTACGCGTCGACGTAGTCCTTCCAACGAGACGTCTCGACCTGGTTGAGGATCTCTCTGGCGTGGGTGTCGTCGCCCAGCGTGCGCAGGATCTTGGCCGCGTCTTCGGGCTCGTACTCCTGCAAGCGCTTGGCGGCGGCGTCGGGCTCCTCGATCGCGGCGATCACGCCGCCGATCTCGCCCCAGCGCGCGTCCTTGCCGGCCAGCGCGGCGCTCTCTCCGCGCTGCAGCGCGAGTTCGCGCTGGGCGAGCTCCTTCTGCATCTCTTCCAGGTGCTTGCGCAGATCCTCGATCGTCTTGACGCGCTCCTCGAGCTCCAGCTCGTCCTCGTGCACCGCGCGCTCGCGGCGCTCCAGCGCGTGCTCGTGCTCCTCCAGCTCGGCATGCTTCTTCTTGATCTCTTCGGACAGGACGCGCAGCTCGCTGGTCGAGTAGGGCGAAGGCAGCGTCCAGGCCGAGAGCACGCCCAGACTGGCCTCGATCACGGCCGCATCCGAGAGGTTCTCGACCTTCTTGTCGCCGAGCTCGTCCTCGTCGGACTTGCCGCCCTCGCCATGTTCGGCGGCCGGTGGTGCGGGGAACAAGCCCCCGATCACCGCGATCTTCCCCACGTCCTTGCCCGACAGCGCCGCGAAGCCGACGAAACACACCACGAAGAGCGACAGCCCGCCGATGGCGAAGGCGATCATCTCGATGATCCGACTCATGGGAGGGCGCGCGAGGGGGAAGGACGGGACGAAGCGCTTTCCCTATCGGCATGGAGTTGGCGGACCCTGAGCCGTTCCGCGTCGGCCGCGCTCGGCCGCCGCGGTTCGGATCGATTCTCTTTTCTGGGACGAGCCGACTCCGCGCGGCAGGCAGGCGCAGCGCTCGACCGCGAGCGTTTCAGGAACGCGATCGACTTCCACCTGCGCCGATGCCCATCGAGCCTCTCCTGGAGCGCGCGCGTCGAGAGCCGCTCGTGCACGAAGAGCCACTCGGCCTTGCCGGCCCAGTTCAGGAGCGGCTGACTCAGCGCTTCGAGCTTGCGGCCGGCGTCGGCGTGCCGCGCATGACGATCTCGGCGCCGTCGGGACGCTTCATCTTCTGCACCCGGCGAGCACGCGCGGCGCAATCAATCTTCGAGGCGCTCTGGACCCTCGCTGCGTCTTCACTTCTGAGCCGCCTACCCGCCGCAGGCGGGCCTGGTCAGGAAAGAACCGGCTGCCCAGGTCCGCTGAGCTTCTATTCGTCGGCCGCCTGCACGGCGAGCAAGACTCCTGGAGTGGAGGAAAGCGCAGCGCGGAGACGCAGAGAGCGCAGAGACTCGCGCAGACTCGCGGAGAAGGATAGAGCATGGGCCTGCGCGGTTCAGCCTGCTGGAATCCGACGCTCAGGAGGTCTTCCGCCCCGCTCCCCGTTCTTCCTCCGTGGCGCTCCGCGCTCTGCGCGTCTCCGCGCTGCGTTTGGGTTGCGGGCGGCGCACGCGCTGAACGACTTGGTCTTTGGAAGGTGAGCCTCAGAGCGTGAGCAACAATCCAACCACGGCGTGCCTCGAAGTTCTTGGGGCGCGAGGAGCGCGCGCCCAGGGGGTTCGAGGTTGAGCAAGAACACCCGCGCCGGAGCGGCGCGGGATTCTTGCTCGCGCTCTCAATAGTTCCCGCGATACGCCTCGGCCGCCTGGTCGAAGCGGCCTTCGCTCTCGAACAGCGCCGCGGCGGCGAGGTCGAGGGCTTGGGCAGCGAGCGGGTCCTCGAAGTTCGCGCGCGCCTTCGCCAGGAGCTCGATCGCGGCCTTGAGGCCGGCGCGGTCGAGCAGGACGTGGGCCCAGCCGGCGAGCACGCGCGCTTGATCGGGTTCGGGGAGCGCGCCGCGCGCGAGGTACAGGCCTTCGAACAGCTCGGCGGCCTTGCGCGGCTGCTCGGCGAGCAGCGACTCGGCCAGCGCCACGCGCTCCTGGATCGTGCCCGGCACGTCGTCTTCGTCCAGACCGAGGCGCAGGCGCGCCTGACGCGCGAACGAGCCCAGGCCTTCGTCGGCGCCGGCCTTGGCGGCCTCGCGGCAGACGAACAGCGTGCCCAGCTCGTCGCCCGCGGCGAGCGAGAGTTCAGCGGCCTTCGCGAAGGCGCGCACGCGCTCGTCCGTCGCGGCGCCCTCGCGCGCGAAGATCAGCCACGCGCGGGCGGCCTCGACGTCGAAGCCCAGGCCCTCGAAGGCCTGCGCGCGGATCTCGAGGCTGCGCGCCTGAGCGTTGGGGGCCGAGACGACTTCGCCCTCCTCGAGCGTGCGCAGGGCCTCGACGCATTCGTTGGTGACGATCAAGGCCGTGGCGCGCACCAGGCGCCGCTCGGCCAGCTCGACGGGGTCGGAGCTCAGGAAGTTCGCGTCCAGGAAGTTGAGCAGGTGCAGCGCGCTGGGTGCGTCACCGAGCTTGATCGAGACGCGCGCCAGCTCGAGCCGCGCGCGCGCGTGGAAGGTGCCTGCGCCGTCGAGCGCGGCCAGGGTGCGGAAGTGCTGCGCGGCCTCGGCCCAGTGCCCGAGCCGTTCGAGCGCGCGTCCGGCGCGGTACAGCGCCTCGGCGGACTCGTGGCCGGCGTCCTCCTCGGCCAGCTCGGCATACAGGTGATAGGCGCCCTCCAGGTCGCCGCGCACCTCGCACAGATTGCCGCGCGCGAGCTTGGCGCGCGCCGCGGCGTGCTCGTCGCCCCCGGCCTCGACCTGTTGCCACGCGCTCTGCGCCAAGCGCAAGAGATCCTCGGGCGCATCCAGCGGCGCCAGCACGCGCAAGGAACCGCGTTGCAGCTCGAAGCGCAGCCCCTGGCTGCCGAGGACGAACTCCAGGATCTGCTCCAACGGCCGCCGCGAGAGATCCACGGAGATACGCGTGCCGTAGGGCAGCAGCTCCACGCTTTCCAGCGCCAGCGCCGACTTCTTGGCCAGCGCGCGCACGAGCTCGTCGAACGGTACGTCTTCGCACAGGACAGACCAGCGCGGTCCGTCCTTGGTCTCCTGGCGCGAGACGGCGATCATGGCGGTCCGCCGCGTCGGCGACTCACCCTGCTCCGAGGCTTGCTCGTGCTCCTGCGCCGGTGACGCCGGCGCGAGCCACGCGCACAGCAGCAGCGCGCAGAGACGCGAGGTGGGGGAGGTCATGACGCGGGCCTGGAGGAGGATCCCGCCCCTCGATCGGCCGCGACCGGGCCCGGGCTGGAATCGTCTTCGCCGGCCGGCGACCGTCGGCGCTCGGCGCGGCGTTCGGCCTCGCCGAGGCCCTGGGCGACCTCGTCGAGCTGCGCATTCTCTTCCTTGTCGAGCTCCAGGGCGTGGCGCAGGCGCGCGCGCTCGCGCAGCTCGGCCAGCGCGCGCGCGGCCTTCTGGCGTTCGCGGTGTGCGCTGGCGCTGCGTTCGGCCTGCATGCGCGCGGTGCGCGCCGATTCGACCGCGCGGCGCAGGCGCACCAGTTCGGAGTCGAGCGCGCGCTGCGCGCTCAGCACGCCGCGGGGTTCCAGCGTGCCGCTGAGGAGCTCGGCCAGCTCGGCGCGCGAACGTTCCAGGGTCGCGCGCGCGCGGTCGCGGCTGGCCTCGGCGGCGCGCGCCAGTTCCTCGGCGCTGGCGCGTTCGGCGCGCGCCACGCGCTCCTCCAGGTCGCGCACGCGCCGCACACGCTCCAGGCGGAAGTCGAAACGGCGCTTCATCGCTTGGAGGCGGGCTTGGGCGTGGCCTTGGGCGCGGCGAGCACGGCCTCGAGGCGCGCCAGGGTTTCGGGCAGGCTCGAGCGCTCGCCCACGCCTTGCTTGAGGAAGGCCTCGATGGCCGGCATCCGCGCCAGGGCCCGATCCAGGCGCTCGTTCGTGCCGGCCTTGTAGGCGCCGATCTCGACCAGGTCGCGGCCGTCGCGGTACTGCGCCAGGGTCTCGCGCAGCTCCTGAGAGAGCGCGCGATGGCGCGGCTCGGAGATCGAGTTCATCAGGCGCGAGAGACTGGCGAGCACGTCGATCGCCGGGTAGTGCCCGCGATGCGCCAGCTCGCGCGACAGGTACACGTGGCCATCGAGCAGACCGCGCAGGGTATCGGCGACGGGTTCGTTGGGGTCGTCGGCGTCGAGTAGCACGGTCAAGAGGCCGGTGATGCTGCCGCGGCTCGTGCGCCCCAGACGTTCGACCAGCTTGGGCACGGTGGCGAAGAAGCTGGGCGGATAGCCGCGCACGGTCGGCGGTTCGCCGGCGGCCAGGCCGATCTCGCGCACGGCCGCGGCGAAGCGCGTGACCGAGTCCATCACGAACAGGACGTCGAGGCCCGCGTCGCGAAAACTCTCGGCCACGGTCACCGCCACGAACGGCGCGAGATAGCGTTCGATCGGCGCGCGGTCCGAGGTCGCGACCACGGTCACGGCCTTCTGCCGCGTGCGCTCGTCCAGCACCTCGTCCAGGAAGCCGCGCACCTCGCGCCCGCGCTCGCCCACCAGCGCGACCACGATCACGTCCGCGTCCGTGCCGCGCGTGACCTGCCCGAGCAGCGTGGATTTGCCCACGCCCGAGCCGGAAAAGATGCCCAGGCGCTGGCCGCGGCCGAGCAGGCAGGTCGCATCGAGCGCGCGCACGCCGGTCGCGAGTGGCCGGTCGATGGGTGTTCGCTCGAGCGCCGGCGGTGCCTCGTTGCGCACGCGCGCGCGGGCCATCGTGCTGGGCAGGCGTGGACCGCCGTCGAGCGGGTTGCCCAGGCCGTCCAGCACGCGCCCGAGCAGCTCGGGTCCGGTGCGCACGGCGAAGGCGCGCGCCAGGCCGATCACGTTCTGGCGCGGGGCGATGCCGTCCAGGTGGCCGTGTGGCATGAGCAGCGTCGTCGCGCCGCGGAAGCCGACCACCTCGGCCTCGATCGGGCCCAGCGCGCCGCGCTCGATCCGGCACAGCTCGCCCATGGCCGCGGGCACGCCCACGGCCTCGACGATCACGCCGCTGACCTGGTCCACCCGTCCGCGCCACACCGCGCGCGCGCAGGCCTCGATGGCCGCCTGCGCGCGCGCCGGGTCGAGCAGCGGCACATCGATCCGCGGCGGATCGTGCGGCAGCACAGTCACGCCAGCTCCTCGGCCAAGCGCCGCTCGATGGCCTCCAGCGCGCCGTCCACGTCGCGCACCAAGAGACCCAAGGCGGTCTCGACGTGCACGTCGGCGCGCGGCACGCCCTCGTCGAGGGCGATCTTGGTGCCCGAACGGAAACGGATGGCAGCCAGCGTCGCGTGATCGGCAGGGTGCAGATGCACGACGCACGGGCTGCGGCCGATGGCGGCCTCGTGCAGCGTCTCGCGCACGATGCGCTCGATGTCGTAGTGGCCCTGGGCGATCTCGCGCCGCAAGAGCTTCTTGGCGATCGCCAGCCCGAGCTCGACCGCGGCGCGCGCCAGGGCGCCACGCGACTCTTCTTCCAGCGTCGCCAGGCGCGCCACGGCCACGTCCAGCACGGCTCCGGCTTCGTCGCGGCCGGCGGCGTGGCCCGTGGCGAAGGCCTGCTCGAGCTCCAGCGCGCGCACGGCCTCGGCACCGTGGGCCAGCAAGCGCACCGCGCGCGCGGGCGCGGTGAGCTCGACGCGCTCACGAGACAAGCGCGTCGCCTCCGCGGCTGGGGCGGAACTCGCCCGACTCGATCAGCGCGCGGATGTTCTTGAGGACCTCGTCGCGCGCCACCTTGACGTCGGCGAGGGGCATGGCCCCGGAGAGCTCGCGCTCCTCCACGACCATGTCGCGCACGCGCGTGGACAGGTTGACGAGGATGTTCTGCTCCACGGCCTGGGTGCAGCCCTTGAGTGCCACCGAGAGCGTCTTGGTGTCCACCGTGCCGAGGATCTTGGTCATCGCGCGGCGGTTGAGCCTGGCGATGTCCTCCCAGGTGAACATGTGCTCGCGCAGCTCGTTGGCGACCTTCTCGTGGCTCTGCGCCAGGGCCTCGATCACCTTCTTCTCCATCTCGGGCGCGGAGTTGTTCAGGATCTGCGCCACCGACTGCAGGCGCCGTGTGGGATCGGCGCCGGCGGCGGGCAACGGGGCGGCGGCCAGGCGCTGGGCCAGGTCGCCGGCCACGGTGCGCACGAGCTGCACGTTGGGCGGCTCGAGCAGCACCATGCGGCGCACGATGTCGAGCGCGATGTCCTGCTCGAAGAGCTGCAGCACCAGCGCGGTCTGGGTGGGCTCGAGGTGCGCCAGGACCAGGGCGGCGACCGCCGGCGACTCCTCCTTCAAGAGGCGCGCGACCTCGACCGGCGTGCGCCGCTCGAGCTCCAGGAATGGCCGGCTGGCCAGGCGCTTCTCCTGGATCTGGCGCAGCAGCTCGTCGGCCTGCTTGCCGAAGGCCTCGCCCAGCAGCTTCTTCAGGTGGTCCGCGTCGCAAGGCTGCACCGCCTTGGGGCGGTTCAGGTTGCGCGCCAGCTCGCGCACGAGCTCCTCGACCACGCCCTGCTTGGTCAGCCGCGGATCGAGATCGATCATCGCTTGCGCGACCTTGGTCACGACCTCGCCCGGCATGCCCTTGAGGATGGCCGAGGCGAGGTTGGGCTCGAGCGACAGCAGGAACGCCGCCACGCGCTGGTAGCCCTGGATGGCGCCGAGCTCGCTCATGCCTTGCTGGCCACCGGCTCTTCACGCGCCCAGCGCGAGAGGATCTCACCGACCTTGGCCGGATCGGACTTCAAGAGTTCGTCGATCTGCGCGCGCGCCAGCAGTTCGGGATCGACGGTGTCGTTCTGCGCGGCCGCGGCGGCCGTCTGCTGTTCCGCGCCCTTCTTCTTGGAGCCGCCCAGGGTCTTGAGCAACAGTCCGAGGAACACCACCGCGCTGACGATCTCGACGCCGCGCTTCAGCAGCGACTCCAGCAGCGGGTTGGGCTGGCTCGGTTCCGCCGCGGCGGCGCCTTCGGCCACGGGCAGCGCGCTCACGGGCGCGACCACGAACGGCAGCACCACCGAGCTGAAGGCGTCGTTGCGCGCCTCGTCGAAGCCGACCGCGGCCTTGACCGCGCCTTCCAGGCGCTCCTGCACGCTCGCATCGACGCTCTGGTCGAGGAACAGCGCCAGGCTCAGGCGCTTCAGCTCGGGCACGAAGCGCACGCGCTGCTCGCGCGAGACGCTGGGCGCGTAGGACTTCTTCTCCTCGCTGGTCTTCTCGATCGGCACGGCGGCGGCCGTCGAATCTCCGGGAGCGGCGTTGGAGAGCGTGTTGGTGGCCAGGCCGGCGGTCGAGCTGGCCGAGCCCGACGAGCTCTGCGGTTTCTCGCTGGAGGTCTTGGTCTCCTGCACGACCGCGCCCTTCTCGCTGGTCTCCTTGCTGGTCGTGGTCTGGGCGTAGTCCCACTCCGAGCTGACGCTCACGCGCGCCTTGCCGGGGCCGAGGATCTGCTCCAGCACGGCATTGGCTTCGCGTGACGAGCGCTGGTCGTGCTCGGCCTGGTGCGCGAGCAGGTCCTTGACCTCGCGTCCGCTCTCGCTCTGCTCCTCGCCGTCGTACAGCGAGCGCCCGCTCTGGTCGGAGATCATCAGGTCGGCCTTGTGGATGCCGAGGCCGCGGCTGACCAGGTTGGCCACGGTCGCGGCCTGGCCGGGCGTGAGGCTGGCGCCGCCGGCGACGTGCAGCGTCACCGAGGCCGAGATCGGCTGCGCGTGCGGATCGGCGAAGGGCGATGAGCCCATGCTCGAGGTGCGCACGCGCGCGCTGCTCACGAAGTCCAGGCCCGCGAGCATCTTCTCCATCTCCTGCCACTCGCGCTTGCGCACACCCTGCGCGCGCTCCTCGGCGCTGTTGAAGACCGAGGCCATGCCGGCGTCGCTGAGGATGCCCTCCAGCGGCTTGTCCAGCGCGCCCGCGCCGTACACGGCCATGTAGGCGCGCGTGCGCTCGGCCTCGTCCACGTAGATCACGAACGGACCGGGCGGCTGGCTCTGCTCGAAGGGGATCGCGGCCTCGGCCAGGGCGCGGCACACCTGCGCCAACTCGTGGTCGGTGAGGCCCGAGAAGGCCAGCTCGTAGTGCGGGCGATTGGTCACCACCGCGGCGAGGCCGGCGATGCCGACCAGGAGAGCGGCGACCAGCGCGACGATCACGCGCGTGCCGCCGCTGGTGCCTTTGAGGCCGTCGAGCAGCTTCTGGAGGAGGTCGTTCATCTAGTTTGGGGAACGCGGCGCTAGACGCTCATGCGCATGATCTCGCGATAGGCGTCGACCAGCTTGTTGCGGATCTCCATCGCGAACTTGAAGGAGAGCTCGGCGTCCTTGAGCTGCACCGCGATCTCGTGGAAGTCGTTCACCTTGCCGCTCAACAGGTCGAGCGGCATGGAGTCGGCGTCCAGGACCTTCTGGTTGACCTGCTGGATCCCGGAGTCGAGTGCCGCGCCGAAGTCCACGCTGCTGGCGGATGGTGAGCTGGTCACGGGCTGCGTGCCGACTAGCGAACCCATGGCCGCCGGGCCCGCGCCCATGCTGCCCGCGCGCTCGCTGGCGAAGCGCTGCGCCGCGCGCAGTGCTTCGCGCGCCAGGGCGCTGTCCTTGCCGATCTTTTCGACCATGGTTCAGTTCGAGCTCGGGCTCAGCGCAGGAGGTCCAGGGCGCGCTCGGCCATCTTGGTGAAGTTCTCTTGCGCCGTGAGGTTGGCCTCGTAGGCGCGCATGGAGGTGATCAGGTCGGCCATCTCCATGACCGTGTTCACGTTGGGGTACAGCACCATGCCGTCCTTGTCGGCGTCGGGGTGGCCGGGATCGAGTACGCGCTCGAACTCGGTGCTGGCGTCCACCTGGACGGGCGTGGCGCGCACGCCCCCCGAGCGCTGATGGCCCTCGAACTCCTCCAGGAGCGGCTCGAACAGCACGACCTTGCGGCGATAGGGGCCGCCGCCCGGCGTGCGCGTGGTGCGCGCGTTGGCCAGGTTCTCGGCGATGACGTCCATGCGCTCGCGCTCGGCCGAGAGGCCGCTGGCGCAGATGCGCATGCCGGTGAAGAACTTGCTGGCGCTGGTGACGTCGCTCATGGCTGGGATGGGGGTCAACGACCCGCGGTGATGGCGCTCTCGAGCAGCGCGAAGTGCGAGCGCAGGATCGAGGAGTAGGCCTCGTACAACAGGCGGTTCTCGCGCATCGCGTTGAGTTCCAGTTCCAGGCTGACGCTGTTGCCGTCGGGCCGCGCCGGCGCCTCCAGGTCGGCCGCGACCTCGGGCACCACGCCCGTCACGTCGCCGCCGTTGTCGAGCTCCTGGCTCAGGAGTTCCTCGAAGCGCACGACCTGGCGCACGTAGCCCGGGGTGTTGGAGTTGGCGATGTTCGCCGACACCACCCGGGCACGTGTCTCACAGGCGCCCAGCAGGTGCACCAGGAGATCGACCGGCTTGGCCTGCACGGGACGGCTCCTAGGCGACCAGCCCGAGCTGGCGCCAGAGTTTCATCTTGTTGCTGAGCGTGCGCGCGGTGACCTGCAGGCGGCGCGCCGCCTCGGTCTTGTTGCCGCGCGTAGCCTCGAGCGTGCACAGGATCGCCTCACGCTCCAGGTCGGCCAGCGTGCGATTCGCCAGCGGCGAGTTGGCCGAGATCGCGCCCAGGTACTGGCCCTTCTCGGTCACGAGCGTGAACTTGGGGCGCACGTTCTGGCGCGGTATGAGCTGGAAGTTCAGGTGGTCGGGCTCGATCGTCGCGCCCTCGACCAGCACCACCGCGCGGTGGATGGCGTTCTCGAGCTCGCGCACGTTGCCCGGCCAGTGCCACTCCAGCAGGCGCTTCTCGGCCTCGGGGCTGAGCGTCGGCGTGGCGATGCCGCTGGCCTTGGCGTGCATCTCGACGAAGTGCTTGGCCAGCGGGAGGACGTCCTCCATGCGCTCGCGCAGCGGCGCGATGTGCAGCGGCAGGACGTGCAGGCGGTAGTAGAGGTCCTCGCGGAAGCGGCCTTGGGCCACCTCCTCGGGCAGCTCGCGGTTGGTGGTGGCGATCACGCGCACGTCCACCTTGAGCGTGGTCGTGCCGCCCACGCGCTCGAACTCCTCTTCCTCCAGCACGCGCAGGAGCTTGGCCTGCACGGCCGGCGAGATCTCGCCGATCTCGTCGAGCAGCAGGGTTCCGCCGTCGGCCAGCTCGAAGCGACCTTCCTTGCGCTTGTGCGCGCCGGTGAAGGCGCCGCGCTCGTGACCGAAGAGCTCGGACTCCAGCAGTTGTTCCGACAGCGCCGCGCAGTTCACGCGGATGAAGGGGCCGTTCTTGCGCGGACTCTTGTGGTGCAGGTGGTGCGCGACGCGCTCCTTCCCCGTGCCGCTCTCGCCGGTGATCAGCACGGTGCCCTTGGAGCCGGCCACGCGCTCGGCCGTGCGCATTAGCTCTTGCATCGACTTCGAGTCGGCCACGACCGCTCGCGCGTCCCCCAGGCCGGCCTCGGAGCGCAGGTACTCGTTTTCGCGCTCCAGCCGACGCGTGCGGTCGAGGCGCTTGATGACCAGCTCCAGCGTCTGCGGCGAGCACGGCTTGGTCACGAAGTCGGCGGCACCGAGCTGCATGGCCTGCACTGCGGTCTCGACGGTGCCGTGCGCCGTGACCAGCACCACCGGGATCTCCGGGTAGTCGCGGCCCATGGTGCGCACCAGGTCCACCCCGCTGATGCCGGGCATGCGCAGGTCGGTCAGGACCAGGTCCACGCCTCCCCGGCGCAAGCGCTCGACGGCTTGCTCGCCGCTCGTCACGGCTTCCACCGCGTAGCCGAACGTGCGGCAGGCTTCGGAGAGGAACTCGCGGGACAGGGAATCGTCGTCGGCGATCAGAACGCGTTGGATGGACATGACAGCTACGGACTGGGGTTACGTGGGGAGTACGGCCGGTTCGTCGGCCGGCTGGAAGGAGACGCGGAGCACGAACAGTGCGCCGCCGAGCGGCGACGGGTCAGGCGCGCAGTGCACGGATCCGCCGTGCAGGCGCGCGATGACGGACACGAGCGCGAGGCCCAGTCCGGTCCCATCGGCATGAGTGGTGAAGAACGGATCCAGGATCTGCGTGCGCAGCTCGGGCGCGACGCCCGGTCCGGCGTCGGCCACGCGGCACACCAGTTCTGGGCCTTCGCGCGCAAGCGTGACGAGCACGCGCGCGCGCGCGCAGCCGGCCTGGGCCTCGAGCGCGTTCTCGATCAGGTTGCGCACGGCCTGGCGCAGCTTGATGCGGTCGGCGCGGAAGGTGGGTGCGGCGCTCGACACCTCGATCGAGGGCGCGGCCTCGAGCAAGGAACCGGCCAGGCGCGCGGCGTCTTCCAGCAGCTCCTGTCCATCGACGCGCTCGAGCCGCAGACGCTCGGGGCTGCCGAAGGACAGCAGGTTCTCGATGATGCCGTCGATCTCGCCGACGCCATCGACGATGCGCTGGGCCCACTGCGAGGTGCGCGCGTCGGCATCCGGCCGCGCGAGTTCGCGCCGCGCCAACAGCTCGGCGAAGCCGCGCACGGCGTTGAGCGGGTTGCGGATCTCGTGCGCGATGCCGGCCGCCATCGTGCCCAGGGCCGAGAGCTTGTCGGCCGCGTGCAGGCGCTCGGCGAGCGCGCTGCGCGCCTGGTTGGCCAGCGAGAGCTGGCGGTTGCTCTCGAGCAGCTCGCGCTCGATGCGCGCGGCGCGCTCCTCGAGCTCGCCGTAGCTCGAACGCAGGTTATCGAGCACGGCCGGCAGGGCGAGCGCGAAGGCGTCGAGGTCCGTGGTCCAGCCGGCGCCTGTAGCGCCGTGCTCGTGCAGCAGCGTGCGCGGCGTCATTTGGGCTCCCTGGGTTTCTGGGAGGTGAGTTTCTCGGCGGCAGCCTTCTCGGAGCCGGGCGGCAGGCTCTTCACGAAGTCGCGCTTCCAGCGCAGGAACTCGAGATCGGTCTGCGCGCGGCGCGCCTCGAAGCCCTCGCCGCCCTTGGCCAGCGCGCGCTCCATGACCTTGACGGCTTCGTCCAGACGCTCGAGGCGTTCCAGCGTGCGCGCCTGCCAGTACAGCGCGTTGGCGTCCGCCAGCGGCGCCAGCAGCTCGTAGGCCTCGGCGTAACGCGCGGCGCGGTAGCAGGTGATGCCGTGGCGCAGCGGATCGGCGGAGTAGGCGTTCTCGTCGGGCGCGGCGGGGCGCCCTTCGCCCTTGGGCGTGGCTTCGCGCGGCTCGCTGCGCAGCGCCCGCACGCCCGGAGCCTGCGTCAGCAAGGCGCGCATCGAATCGTCGAGTCCGGTCGTGATCGCCAGCGGCTGCGCGGCGCGTTGGCTCTCGGCGGAGAAGTTCGTGCCCAGCGCGCTCTGCACCGCGCCGTCGGGCCCCAGCACCGGGCTCTGCAGCGCGTCGAGCTCCATCTGCAGCAGGTTGACCTCGTTGCGCAGGCCTTCGAGCTGGCGCTCGCGGCCGACGTCGTCGCCGTTGGGCGCCTCGGTCGCCGACAGCACCAGGCCGAGCGCGCCCGCGGGATCGTCGTGCAGGCGTTTCTCGAGGCCCTTCAGGACCTCCAGCGCGCGGCGCGTGCCGGACAGCGCGTCGCTCAAGGAGGCCACCTGGCCCTGGCCCAGGAAGACGGGCACGACGAGCAGCGAAGCGAGCGCACTGGTGATGGCGGTCTGGAAGCGCAGCATGGTCAGTAGTCCCCCTGGTAGGCGTCGGCGGCGCGCTCGAACAGCGCGTGCTCCTCGAACAGGTGCGCGATGCCGCGATCGAGGCGCGTGCGCGCGTCGGGGTCCTCGAGCCGTGTACGTTCGGCGCGCGCCATGTCGGCGGCGGGCTCCAGGCCCTGGGTCTGCGCCAGACAGCGCGCCCAGGCGACGGTCAGACGCGCGCGCACGGCCGGCGCCAGCGCGAGCCGTTCGCGCTCGGCGAACAGCGGCGCGAGTTCGTCGGCGGCGCGTTCGAGCTCGCGCTTGTCGAGCCAGCGTTCGGCCGTCGCGATGCGCAGCTCGCTGGCGGGCGTGCTCCCGTCCGGTTGGGCGCGGACGCCGAGCGTGATGCGTGCGCGCGCGGCGGCCTCGGCCACCAGCGCGCCGAAGCCGGCGGCTTGCGCCTCGCGCGCGGCGTACAGGACGCCCAGCGGATCGCGGGCCTGTTCGGAGGCGCGTACCGCGGCGCGATAGGCCTCGGCGCGCGCCGGAGCGAGCGCGTCGCGGGCCGCCAGCAGCCAGGCGCGCGAGGCTTCCTCGGGGAAGCCGGCACCCTCGAGGGCGCGCGCGCGCAGCGTGGCGACCTCGCGTGCGCTCAGCGGATCGAGCTGTTCGGCGCGCGCTTCGAGCAGGTCCGCGGCGTCCTGGAAGCGCTCCAGCGCCAGCAGAACATCGACGCGCAGCAGCGTGCGCCCGCCCTGCTCGCTCGGCTCCCAGCCGGGCTGGGCCTGATCGAGCGCGTCGAGGATGTGCAGTGCGCCCGCGGCGTCGCCGAGGCGCAGCGTGGCGCGCGCCAGTTCCAGCCGCGCCACGGCGCTGTACTCGTCGGCCCCGGCCAGGTTGGCCAGCGCGCGGAAGTGTTCGGAGGCTTCGCGCCAGTCGCCGCGCTGCGCGGCGATGCGTCCGGCGCGCAGGTAGGCCTCGCCCGAGCCAGGCGCGGCGGGGGAACGCTCGAGCACGTCCAGGTAGCGCGCGCGCGCCGCCTCGTCGCGCCCGCGCAGCTCTTCGAGTTCGCCTTGAGCCAGGCGCGCGGCGGCCGCGATCGGGTGACGCGGATGACGGGCGGCGGCGTGCGCCCAGGCGTCGGCGGCGCGGGCCACGCGCTCGTCGGGTGTGGCGCTGGCGGATTGCTCGCCGCGCACGAGGATCGCCTGGCCCTCGAGCGCGACCGTCAGGCCGGCGCTGCCGAGGGCGTACTCGAGCACGTCCTCGAGCGGACGGCGTTCGAGACTCACGCTCACCAGCGGCGCGCGCTCCAGGGCCGAGGTGGCGTCGATCGAGCGGCCCGAGAGCTCGGCCACGCGCGCCAGGAGCGCACGCACCGAACAGTCGTTGGCGCGCACCGTCCACAGCTCGAGGCCGCCTTGGCGCTCGAGCTTGACCAGCGCGGGCTCGAGCGCGATCTGGCCGGCCAGCGCCGGCAGGGCCAGGCGCGCGGCGAAGAGCAGGGCGGCGTTCACTCCGCGCCTCCCATGCGCGCCAGGGCCTCGAGGTGCAGCGCCTGCGCGATCAGGAACTGGCAGTCGGCCTCGAGCTCCGCGCGGCGCGGATCGTCGAGGCGATCGATGATCGAGAGCAGCCCGTAGACGCGCTTGCGGGCGGCGGCGAACTCGCCGCGCGAGATCTCGGCGCGCGCCTCGTCCAGGGCGGGGTGCGAGTGCAGCGTGGCGCGCGTCTCGGGGTCGGGCAGCACGCTCGCCACGGGCGCGCTGGGCGGCGCGGCGTGGGCCGCATTCTCGCCCGCGTCGGGCGCGGCGTGCTCGGGCGCGGGGCTCGGCGCGCGACCGCGCAACAGCACCACGGCCAGCACCGAGTTCAGGGCGGTGACGGCCAGCGCGACCACGACCACGCCCTTGGTCAGGCGCGAGCGCGGCGCGAGCATGAGTTCGTTCGGCGCGCGCGCCGCCGCGGCCTGCGCCTGCGCGGGGCGCGCGGCGGAGGGCTCGCCCGAGCGCGCGGGCGCCGAACCCGCGGCAACCGGAACGCTGAGCAGCTCTTCGGGCGGGGGCGTGTCGCGGAAGGAAGCGAAGATCTCCTCGAGGTTCTCCTCGCCGGCGACCTCGGGCTCGTGTGCGACGCCGGCGAAGTCGAACAGATCTTCGTCGAGGTCGAGCTCGGCCGGTTTCTTGGGGTGGATCACGACGCTGCGCCTGCTGAGGGCTAGGCCCGCTTGGTGGGCGGACGGACTTCGACGTCGAGGCCCCCGAGGATGCGGCCGATGGTCAGGGCCATGCCGGGCGCCACGCCCGAGAGGTCGGCGCGGCCCTTGCGCAGCGAGGCGACCAACGTGCGCGCGCGCGCGGGATCGAGGAAGTCGGTCTCGGACAGGTGTTCGGCCTCCTCCTCGAAGCGCACGGGGCTGAGTTCGAAGGCGAGCTCGATGCGCGTGCCGTTGGCGTCGGAGTGGATGGTGTGCTCTTCGCACAGGCGCTCCACGCGGCCGAGGCCGGTGCTGGAGCTCGAACCGCGGTTCGACGAGCCCTTGCGCGCGCCCGGCAGAGCGGCGGGAACGCGCTCGAGCTTGGCGCGGGCGGCGTCGAAGCCCGAGCCGGCGTCGCTCACGGTGACCAGCACGCGCGCGCCACGGATCTCGGCGTGCACCTGGATCTCGCCGCGGCGCTGGTAATAGGCGTGCCGGCAGGCGTTGTCCACCAGTTCGGCCACTGCGCTGGCGATGCGCACGCGGTGCGCGTTGGCAACGCCCTCGTTGACCAGGAAGGCCGAGACCTCGCGCGCGGCGCGGCCGATCAGGGTCGCGGCGTTGGCGGGGGCCTCGGAGACGTAGCGGAACGTGCGTGCGGGCGTGCTGGGCTCGTGCTGCGTTTGCGGTTTTGGGCTGCGCTTCGCGCAGGCCTTCTCGATTGCGCGCGCCAGCTCGCCCGCCTCCAGCGGACGCAGTACGACGTCGCTCGCGCCGAGCTCGACAGCGAGCCGCAGGTCCTCAAAGGACGGGCGCTCGTCGATCAGCACGATCGGAGCCGAGCGGCCCGTGCCGCGTAGAGCTTGCAGGAGGTCCAGGCCGTGCGTGCCGTCGGCCAGCGCGCGCCCGAGCACGTACAGGTCCGGCTCGCTCGACGACAGGAAGGACTTCTGGTCGTCGTGGGTGACGACCTCATGGCCTAGGCTCCGCAGGGTCTCGGCCACGACGTTGGTGCGTCGCGAGGACTCGTCGCCGTAGGCGATGAGCAGGCGGGGAAGCGTCATCGGGAAGTCTCCAGAGAAGAGAGCGTGATGCGCACGCAGGTCTCGCCGCCCGGCGTGGAAAGGAACTGCAGGCGGCCGTTCAGCAGGGCGACGTCGCGTTGGGTTAGCGTCAGGCCGAGCCCCAGGTGGTTGGGTTTGGTGGTGCGGAAGGGCGCCGGCTGCCAGCCGGGGCCGAGCGTGCTCGGCGTGCCGTCTATGACCGTGAAGCTCGCCTCGCCCTGTTCCAGGCGCGCCACGACCAGCACCGGCTCCTCGGTCGCCTCGAGCGCGTTCTCGATCACGCGGCGCAGACAACCGGACAACAGCGGCCCATCCACGTGCGCCATCGCCGCGCGCTCGCCGCGCGCCAGGACCACGCGTTCACGCAGCTCGGGGGCGAGCTCGGCGCGCGCGGCCTGCACGATCTCTTCCAGGCTGCAAGCCAGCGGACGCGGCACGGGCGGGGTGGCGAAGCTCACCAGCTCGCGCACGTTCTTGCCCAGGCGATCGACCTCGCGTAGCACGCCGTCGATGCGTAGCGGTTGGATCGGTTGATGCGCCAGCAACTCGTGCCCGAGCGACTCCATCGTTGCGCGCAGCGCGTGCAGCGGCGTGTCCAGGCCTTGAGTCAGGGCGCGCGACAGCGCGCCGTCTTCGCTGACGAGGGGCGCGCGCGTGTCTTCGGTCGGGGCGGTGAGCATGGGCGAAAGGGGTTCCGTTGCGTCGTCCCCATGGGGTCGTGGGAGCGAGGCGGAGTGCATTTCGACCGGATCGGGGAAACCCTTGACACCCCGCAGGCCCGCAGAGCCTTTTTTTTCGCCATGCGCCCCTGGATCGGCTGAAAAGAAGGCCGTGGCGAGAGAACAACGCCCAAGCACTCATGTCCGCCAGGTGCAGACCGAGAACGTTGGCGACGGCGGCAGAACGAAGCCGCCTCAACCCCCTCAGCGACAACCCCTAGCCAAGAGGACTCAATCATGGGTCTCAGAGTCAATACCAACCTATTCTCACTCACAGCGCAGCGGAACCTGTCCAACGTGTCTGCACGTCTGGGCGGGAACTTCTCGCGCCTCTCTTCTGGACTGCGCATCGCAACGGCGGCGGACGACGCGGCCGGTCTCGGCATCTCCGAGCGCATGCGGGCTCAGATTCGCTCGCTCCATCAAGCGGGTCGCAACGCCTCGGACGCCGTCAGTCTCGTGCAGACGGCCGAAGGCTCCCTTGGCGAGCTGTCCGCCAACCTCGTGCGCATGCGTGAGCTTGCCGTCCAGTCCTCCAACGGGACGGTGAGCACCGGTGACCGAGTGGTCATCGACTCCGAATTCCAGGCGCTGATCGCCGAGATCGACCGCGTCGCCAACGACACGACCTTCAACGGAGTCAACCTGCTCGACGGCTCGACGGCGAATCTGTCCATCCAGGTCGGGACCGAGGCGGGTCAGACGATCGACATCGCCTTGGACGATGTCACCGTGGCGACCCTCGGTGTCTCGACCGACCTCACCACGATCAGCAACTCTCAAGCGGCGCTGGATCTGATCGACACGGCGATAAACGCGGTGTCCGGCCTGCGCGGAACCCTGGGCGCAACCCAAAACCGCTTTGCCAGCACAGTGCAGAGCATTGCCACGACTGCCGAGAACCTGGCTTCGGCCGAGAGCCGAATTCGCGATGTAGACATCGCTTCCGAGACAGCCGACCTGACGAGAAACTCAATTCTCCAGCAGGCTGCCGTGTCGGTCTTGTCGCAAGCCAACGTTCAGCCTCAGATCGCCCTTTCGCTGCTTCAGGGTTAGCGAAGGGTGACGGCCTCTAGGGCCGATCGCTGAGGGGGGGGGGCCGTCTTCCCGACGGTCCCCCCGATTCAGCGCCATTTGTAGAACAGGAGCTCTTTGACAAGGCGGGAGGCAACGGGTGAGGAAAGCGCACCGGGCTTCAGCTCAACGAACACCTGGTTCTCCCAAGGGAGGGCCGGGCGTCGCCCGTTCCATGGGCGGCCATCCGGCCGGACTCGGAGCGGGCGCAACCAAGCAGTGCTTGACGGATGGCTCCGATGTGCCCCCTTGGACTCTGGCGTGCTAGCAGGGTTCGAGGGTTCGGGGTCAACTCTAGGGCACTCAACCGGCTCCGCATGGGGCTGGTTTCTCCATACCCACTAGGAAACGATAAACATGGGACTTCGAGTCAATACCAACCTGTTCTCGCTGACAGCGCAGCGGAACCTGTCCAACGTGTCTGCACGTCTGGGAGGGAACTTCTCGCGCCTGTCCTCGGGACTTCGCATCGCAACCGCCGCAGACGACGCGGCTGGCCTCGGGATCTCGGAGCGCATGCGCGCCCAGGTCCGCTCGCTCCAGCAAGCGGGTCGCAACTCCTCGGATGGCATCGCTCTGGTGCAAACTGCGGAAGGCTCGCTGGGTGAGGTCTCTGGAAACCTGATCCGCATGCGCGAGCTCGCGGTCCAGGCCTCCAACGGCACCCTGAGCACCGGTGACCGCGCGGTCATCGACTCCGAGTTCCAGGCGTTGTCCGCCGAGATCGACCGCGTGGCCGGCGACACGGCCTTCAATGGTGTGAACCTGCTCGACGGCTCGACGACGAGCCTGTCCATCCAGGTTGGCACGGAGAGCGGCCAGACGATCGACATCGCCCTGGAAGATGTGACCGTGGCCACGCTGGGAGTCTCGACCGACATCACGACGGCCTCGAACGCGCAGGCCGCTCTGGACCTGATCGACACGGCGATCGACACGGTGGCCTCGCGGCGTGGCGAGCTCGGTGCGACCCAGAACCGGATCGCCAGCACCGTGCGAAGCATCGCCACGACCGCCGAGAACCTGGCTGCCGCCGAAAGTCGCATCCGCGACGTGGACATCGCCTCCGAAACGGCAGACCTGACAAGGAACTCGATCCTCCAGCAGGCCGCCGTGTCCGTGCTCGCTCAGGCGAACGTCCAGCCTCAGATCGCACTCAGCCTGCTCGGCTAGGAAAGAGTGGGTAGGGGCGCGCCTCGAGCGCGCTCCTTCCGGCCTGACCCGGTCAATGAGAGGCCTCGCCGCCGAACAGCGGCGAGGCCTCTTCCCATCGCAGGGAGGCGCCAGCCCATTCCGAACGAACCCGAGCCCGGTACCTGCTAACGCATTCGGAGGAGACGACCGATAACGCAGGAGCAGAAACGACAAGGGAGAAGCATCATGACAGTCGGAGGGATCCAATTCGGAGGACTCGCTAGCGGGCTAGACACCGCAGCGATCATCGACGCCATCCTGGCCGCCGAGGGGCGCCCGCTGCGCGTGCTGGCCAACCGCAAGTCGGCCGAGCAAGAGCGCCTGAACCTTCTGGGCACCTTTGAGGGCCTGGTGAAAAAGCTGCGCGACAAGGCGCACGCCCTTCAGGACAGCAACAGTTTCTTCGCGCACAAGCTCTCGCTGGGGGCGGAGGGCATCGCCAGCGTCACCCTATCCGGCAGCGCCGAAGCCGGCGCGCACACGCTGAAGGTCAACTCCTTGGCCGCGGCCGACCGCTATGCCTTCGCTGGCGTGCTCGACCCGACGGCCGATCTCACGCCGGGCTCGCTGGACTTCACCTACGGCGGCAATTCCTACAGCGTCACCGTGTCCGCCGGCAGCGACCTCAACGACCTGGCCGCGGCGATCAACATAGCCGCGGGCGAGGACGTCACGGCCTCGGTCGTGAACACCGGCACCGACGCCACGCCCTCCTACCAGCTGGTTCTGGCCGGCGACGACACCGGGGCCGACTTCGCCATTGGCGGCCTGCTCTCCACCGTGCCCGAGCTGGGGACGGCGCAGCACGTTTCCATCGCCACCAACGCGGAGGTCGTGATCGACGGCCTCACGGTGCAGCGCTCGAGCAACCTCTTCTCCGATGTCCTGCCGGGCATTTCTTTCACCGTCTCGCGGGAAACCGTGGGAGTCGAGGAGCTCAGCTTCACCGTGGACGTCGATCCGAGCGGCATCCGCAAGAACATCCAGGGCTTCGTGGACGCCTACAACGAAGTCCTGGACTTCATGAACAAGCAGAGCTCGTTCTCGACCACCGCCGGCGCGGGCGGACCGCTGTTCGGCGACAGCACACTGAACGCCATCCGCTCCAACCTGCGGCGCGCGCTGTTCAACCCGGACGAGACAGTGATGGCCGCCAACCCCGCATACGGCTCCCTAGGTCTGATCGGGATCAACCTGGGCAGCGACGGCAAGCTCAGCATCGATGAGACCAAGCTTGACGCGAAGCTCAACGGAGACCTGGGCGCCTTCGAGCAGTTTTTCAATCGCGCCGACGACATCACCACCACCTCGGTCGATGAGCGCGGGGCGTTCGTCAAGCTCGAGGGCATCCTCGACGACCTGACCAAGGACCGCACCGGCTTCGACGGCAAGACGAAGATCGAGGGCCTGTTCCACTCGCGCAAGACGTCCATTCAACGACAACTCAAGGGCTTCGACGACGACATGGAGCGCCAGCAGGCTCGCCTCGACAAGTTTGAAGACTCGCTGGTAGCCAAGTTCGCCGCGTTGGAGCAGCTCATTAGCGGGCTCCAGTCGCAGCAGGCTTTCCTCACCGCCAACCTGGCGAACACGAACCGCCGATGAACAACGGAGCCGCAGCTGCCGCCTACAAGGCCGACCGTTTCGAGAACGCGCCACCGCTCAAGCTCGTGCTGATGATGTACGAAGGCGCGCTACGCTTCCTTGATCAGGCTGCGGCCGCGCACGCTGCCGGTGATGTCCCGCGCTTCCAGGAGCGATGCCTGCGCGCGCAGGCGATCGTCTCCGAGCTACGCCTGGCGCTCGATGGTGCGCAGGCGCCCGAGCTCGCCGCAAACCTGAACGGCCTGTACCTGTTCGCCGAGGGCGAGATCCGTGCGGGGATCCTGGTCGGGGCGGCCACGCAGCTCGAGCCGGTGCGTGACGTCCTGAAGACGCTGCTCGACGGTTGGAGGCGGATAGAGGTCTCCTCGTGACAAGTACAATGCTGGAGGGCTCACTGACGAGGCTGCATGGGGCCTTGGATGCCTTGCTGTCGTGCCTCGACGCTCGTGACTTCCCGGAGGCCGCGGCGCTCGACGTGGCCTGGCTGCATGTCCAACACGCCTTTGAAGAGCTATGCGTGCAACTTGACGGTAGACAACTGTCGCAGCCGCAGCGTGATGATGCTCGTGAGCGAGTGAATCTTTGCCTGTGCCTCTATGCAGTTGCTGTGGGCGAACTCGCGCTGCGGCGCGAAGGCGTGCAGCGTGAGCGCGTGGCCTGCATCGCGGCGCGCCAACGCCTACGGCGGCTACTCCCCGAGAGCGAGAGCGGCGGATCCTGCGACGTCCTCAGCTGAAGAGCTGAAGATAGTAAACAGGTCTGCAAGCGGTTGCGTATCACTAGTGGGGTGAGCCGTAAGCTCGCAATAATAGTCTCAGCGATTCCGGCGCCGAGTCGTACGTGCTCTCATGAGCACGATGGGACGGCCGAAGGCAGAGCTGAAACTGACAGATGTCGAGCGTGGCGAACTCCTGCGGCTCGCGCGTAGGCGCACCGCAGGCTCTGCGCTCGTGCTGCGTTCTCGCATCGTCCTTGCGTGCGCCACCGGCTCCGAAAACCAAGAGGTTGCGTATGCTCTGGGCACCAGCGAGCAGACAGTGGGCAAGTGGCGTCGCCGCTTCGTAGAGAAGCGGCTCGATGGGCTTTTCGACGAGCCCCGTGTGGGGCGTCCACGCACGGTGTCGGACGACGACGTGCAGCGCATCATCGACACGACTCTTCACGAGAAGCCCAAGGCGAGTACGAACTGGAGCTCACGGCTGCTCGCAGCTCAGGCCGGCGTCTCGCCCAACGCGGTGCGTCGCGTCTGGAGGGCGTTTGGTCTGCGACCCGACCGCACGGAGACGTTCTCTCTGTCGAAGGACCCGCAGTTCGTAGAGAAAGTCCGCGACGTTGTCGGGTTGTACATGTCGCCGCCGGACAACGCCCTCGTGCTCTGCGTCGACGAGAAGTCGCAGATCCAGGCGCTGGACCGCATGCAGCCCTTACTTCCCATGCTGCCGACTCACCCAGAGCGTCGCACGAACACGTACGCGCGGCACGGCACTACCTCCCTGTTCGGCACCAGCTGCGTCAACTTCTCAATAGGGATGTCGCGCGGCGAGCACACGCATGGACTCCGCGCCCCAGGTCAGCTGAGCCAGACCTCTACCGACATGACACCCTCGGCCACGCGATAGACTAGTGCGCCTTCCATGTCGCCCTGGGGCTTAGGCTCGGAAAAGTCGGGCAGGCCGAGCTGGAACTTGCCCACAGGGTCGAGGGCCTTGGTCTTGAGTGAGCCGGCCAACATGTTGGCGCATTCGCCGAGCGCGTCGTTGATTGCCGATAGTTCGATCACTTCGCTCTCGTCCATCATCAGTAGGCCGCGGGTGATCGAGTCGGCGGTTTCCAGTGAGCAGCGCAGGACCACCTGACCCTTGGCGTCCCCATCGAAGCCGATCACTACCTGCTTGTGCACCGCGATCGACTGCGGCGAGGAACCGTCCTCCTGGTAGCGAATCGCGGATTCATCGCGTGGATGGGCTACATCCAGGTTCTTCATCGTTGCGCTCTTGAAGCTGCAGACCATCAGGGCAAAAACCTCGTCAACGCAGGTCTGGAGCGTCTTCAGCAGGTGCGCACTCTGCAGTCCGGCCAGGCGATTTTCGCTTCCCATGCGTGACCTACTTCCCGATCCCTTCCAGAGCGGCCCTGATCGTCTCGGGCGTGAAGGGCTTTGTCACATAGCCCGACGCGCCGGCCTCCATGGCCGTCTTGACCATGGCCTCACTGCCTTCGGTGGTCACCATCAGAATCGTGATGTTCCCCCGGTCAGGCTGGGCGCGAACGGCTTTCACGAAGTCGATGCCGTTCATGACCGGCATGTTGATGTCGGAGAGGACCAGCTGGACACCCGCCTCTGCGTTCAGGCGCTCTAGGCCCTCAGAGCCATTGGATGCCTCCATGAAACCCTCGCAGGCTATCCCGGCCTGGCGAATCACACGCATGAGGATCTTCCGCATTGTGGCCGAGTCATCGACGATCAAGATCTTGCTCATTCCTTGGGCTCTCGTTGGTCTGGACGGGGTGACCCGTTGATGGGCCAGTGCCCGGTTCGTATCGGATCGGGGTCCCGCTCGTGTGCAGTGGAACGGGAGGATTTCTGGCCAGCAGGAAGGAGGTCGATGCGTACGCCCGCAATCGGGCGGGGCCTGCCTCGCATTCCAAGAACACAGATCGGCGCGCCAGCCGGCCCTACCTGAGGGCGCACGCGTTGCCTGTGTGGGCTCACAGTCGCGATATCGCGTTCACGCGGGGAACCCTCGCCCCCAAGAGTGACAGGTCGGTGCACAGGGTCTACGCTCGGTCCAGACTTGCTCAGTCGCCTGCTGACGAGGAATGGGGTCATCTCGAAGGATGAGGGGTCGATGCCATCGCGATGAACGAAAACAGCCTCGATCACGGCGCTTGAGCCACGAAGTTGGGCCCGGTTGCAACGGCCAGAAGGCACACGTGAAGCAAGCAGCCTCTCCAGGAGAGACGGGTCTCGCACACAATGTTGCCAGGGGCTGGCTTTGAAGGTCCCGAGTCTTCGGTCCCCGCATGCGGGAGGCCGAGCTGGCATCCGCTTGCGAGCATTGCTTTTGCGTTGCCCCCAAGCAAGTTGGCGAATTCACACAAGGCGTCGAGTACCTCGGCATGGCTCAACGATGCGGCGTCGCGGGCGAATAGCCCTTCGGCGGCCTTCCGAGCCACACGTTCATGGCAGCCGACGTACAGCGTGCCGCGCCATGTACCCCAAATATCGATCCGTGCGCTGTAGTCGGCCCTATCGTCACAGGCGGCACCGGAATCCAACTGCTCTCCTGGCGCCAGCATGGCATCCCAAACTTCGCCGACCAGAGAAGGAAGTCGGCCGGCAAATTCTTCCAGCGGGGTCATTTGGTGCCCGCGCGCGATGCCAATGCGAGCTGTATCTTAGAAGAGAGTTCTACGTCTGTGAACGGCTTCATCAGATATTCATCGGCGCCGGCTTCGAAGGCCAGAGCGACGCGCTCGAGCTCGCACTCGGATGTGACCATGAGCATGGGCAAGTCACGGCGTCGCGAGTTGGCTCGAACGGCCTTGACCAGCTCGAGCCCATTCATGAACGGCATGTTCCAGTCGACGAGGGCCAATTCGATAACCTCTTCGGAAGTGAGGCGCTCGAGTGCCTCACCACCATGAGAGGCCATGACACACTCGTGCCCTTGTTTGGTGAGCATGCGCGCGATGAAGCTGCGCGCAGCCAGGGAGTCGTCCACGATCAAGATTTTCATGCTGTTCTCGGGAGAGGTTGGGGGGCAGGCGACGCAGCCGCGAGGCGGTAGCACCACGAAGGTCCGGCTTGCGTGCGCTTGAGGCTGTCATCTAGGCCCATGGGAGTCTCCGCGCCGCCGAGGAACAGGGCTCCATCCAGGCGCATGAGCTTCCTCGCTCGGCCAAGAATCTCACGTTTTGTCGCCACGTCGAAGTAGATGAGGACGTTGCGTAGGAAGATGACGTCGAAGATGGGCCAACTCGGCCAGCGCTTGGCCAGATTCACTTCTTGGGCGTCGACCATGTCGCGCAACTCCTTCTTGATCTGCCACTCGAGTCCCTGGCGCTCGAAGTACTTCAGCAGCAGGCGTGCGGGCAGCCCGCGGTTGATCTCGAGCTGGGAGTAGCGACCCTCGCGCGTTCGCCGCAGCATTTCGGTGGAGATGTCCGTACCTATGATGCGCACCCTCCAACCGGCGACCTGCGGGAAGTGTTCGCGGATCACCATCGCGATGGTGTAGGGCTCCTGGCCACTGGAGCTGGCAGCGCACCAGATGTTCAGTGCTCGCTCTCCCGCTCTGGCGCGGACGATCTCGGGCAGGACGTGGTCACGCAAGGTCTCGAACGGGTGCACGTCGCGGAAGAACGAAGTCTCGTTCGTGGTCATGGCCTCGAGCGAGCGACGGCGTGCATCGACGCTCGTGCCGCGACGAATCAGGGCCACGAGTTCGGCGATGTCCTTCAAACCGAGGGCGCGGGCCACCGGCGTCAGGCGGCATTCGGCGAGGTATTCCTTGCCGGGTTCCAGCTGAATCGAGCTTTGCTCACGAAGGAATGTGCGCAAGAAGCCGAAGTCCTGTTCGGAGATGCTAGTCAAGCTTGCTTTCTTATTGCGGCGGCTTCAGACTTCTGCACGCGCCTGAGGATCTCCTGGCCGATTTCCGGAAGCGGCAGGACGCGCTCCGCCAAACCGGCGCGGGCGACGAAGCCCGGCATGCCCCACACGACGCTGCTGGCCTCATCTTGCACGACCATGCGCGCGCCCTTCTGCACCAGGAGCTCGGCTCCGCGCAAGCCGTCCTGGCCCATGCCCGTAAGGACCAAACCTAGGACGCTGCCCCCGTAGGTTTCGGCGACCGAACGGAACAGGACGTCAACGGCGGGACGGCACGAGTTTTCAGGCGGGTCCTGGTGCGTCTCGATCCAGGCTCGCTTCCCCGCGCGCTTCACGACCATGTGCCAGTCACCAGGCGCGAGGTAGGCCTTGCCGCTCTCGAGGCGCATGTTCGGCTTGGCTTCGCAGACTTCGAGTTCGCACTTGTCGTTCAACCTGCGCGCCAGGAGTTCGGTGAACATCGGCGGCATGTGCTGGACGATGACGATCGGGACCGGGAGGTTTGCCGGGAGGCACGGCAGCACCTGCTCGAGGGCATTGGGCCCCCCGGTCGAACAACCGATGGCAACGAGTTCAATATGCTCGGTGCGGGAAGCTGAAGGGAGCACCGGGCGAGGCTGGATTGCGGTCGCGGTAGACAAGGTGCTCGGCTTCTGCAGCGGGCACTTGCGCGGCCGGACCAGGGCGCGAAGCTTGAGGGCGAGCTGGTCGCGCGTCTGTTGCGTGCCGCCCTGCAGCTCGGTAGGCGAGGGCTTGGTCAAGTAATCGCTCGCGCCCAGCGACAGCGCCTCGAGTGTCGCGATGCCGCCACGCTCGGTCAGGGTACTGAACATGATCACGGGCAGGCGCGCGTTTCGCTTGCGCAACTCACGGAGGGTGGTCAGCCCATCCATGATGGGCATCTCGATGTCCATGACGACTGCGTCGGGATCGAGCGCCTCGATGCGGTCCAGGGCCAGCCTGCCGTTCGGGGCAGTGCCTACGACTTCGAAATCCGGCTCGCTGGAGAGCCAGGCGCCGACGATGCGCCGCACGATGGAGCTGTCGTCGACCAGGAGGATGCGGGTCTTTTCCATGCTCAGGCCGAGATGCACGACTCTGCCGTCGCGCGAGGGGCTAAAGGCCGGTTGACGCGGCGGGTTGAGAGGACCCCGGCCCGCCCTCGACCTGGTTCGCAGGCGAGGGCGGGCCGGGAGGATCTTGACGGTCCTACTTGGCTACGAGCTTGGTGAGCTCGGCAGCCATCTTCGCAAGCTCGGCCACGGCCTGTTGCGAGTTGGCCACGCCGCTCGAGGTGTCTTGGGCGGCCTTGGCGACGCCGGAGATGTTCTGCGCGATCTCCGAGCTTCCCTTGGCCGCTTCGGCCACGTTGCGGCCAATCTCGTTGGTGGTGGCGGTCTGCTCCTCCACTGCACCAGCGATCGTCGTCTGTATGTCGTTGATCTGGTTGATGATTTTCCCGATCGAGCGGATGGCGTCCACGGCGGCCTTGCTGTCGCTCTGGATGGCTTCGATCTTGCGGCTGATCTCCTCGGTCGCACGAGCCGTCTCCTTGGCCAGCTCCTTGACCTCGTTCGCGACGACCGCGAACCCCTTGCCGGCCTCTCCAGCTCGGGCAGCCTCGATCGTGGCGTTGAGCGCCAGGAGGTTCGTCTGCTGGGCGATGGAGGTGATCACCTTGATGACCTTGCCGATCTCCGCGCTGGATTCACCCAGCTTGGAGATCTGGTCGTTGGTGGTCTGCGCAACCTGCACGGCATTGGTAGCCACTTTGGCGGCCTCGGCCGCGTTCTTGGCGATCTCGCGGATGCTGGCGCTCATCTCCTCGGATCCAGCCGCGACGGTCTGGATGTTCTTGCTGACTTGCTCGGAAGCCGCGGACACGGCGTTTGCCTGGGACGAGGTCTCCTCGGCGCTGGCGCCCATCTGCCGGCACACCGCGCTGAGCTCCTCCGCGGCGCTGGCGAGCGCGGTTGCGCTGGTACGGACTCCGTTCTCTACTTCGATCGACTTGGTAATGTTCGAACAGCTCTTCTCGACGCCGACCACGTTGCCCCGGTTGTCGAAGAGCGGACTGTATGTTGCGCGCAGCCACAGTTCCTTGCCGCCCTTGGCGAAGCGCTTGAAGTCACCAGTCTGCGCCTTGCCTGCACGAAGGTTGAGCCAGAACTCACGGTAATCAGGGCCCGAGGCGTATGCCGGATCGACGAACATGCTGTGGTGCCGTCCTTGGATCTCCTCCAAGCGATAGCCAGCAGCACTCAGGAAGTTCGCGTTGGCTGTGATGATCGTCCCATCGCCCTTGAACTCGATCGTCGCCTGGGACCTGGCGATTGCTTCCTTCGCTTCCTTGCGCAACGTAGCTGCGGTGATGTCGGTGGCGAACTTGACGACCTTGAAGGGCTTGCCGCCGGCATCCAAGATCGGGTTGTAGGAAGCCTGGATCCAGACCTCTCTGCCACCCTTGCCGATGCGCTTGTACTCAGAAGCCTGGAATTTGCCTGCCGCGAGGTCGCTCCAGAACTGGCGATACTCGTTGCTCGTGCGGTACGACGACTCCACGAACATCGAGTGGTGCTTGCCCTGGACCTCATCGAGGCGATAGCCGAGGGTCGCCAAGAAATTCTCGTTGGCCGTCAGGATGGTGCCGTCGAGCTTGAATTCGATCACCGCCTGGGCCTTGCTGATGGCTTCGAGCTGACCCTGGTAATCCGCGTTGCGCAGCTTGGCGGCGGTGATGTCGGTGGCGAACTTGACGACCTTGAAGGGCTTGCCGTTGGTGTCGTGGATCGGGTTGTAAGAGGCCTGGATCCAGACCTCCTTGCAGCCCTTGCCGATGCGCTTGTATTCGGCCGCCTGAAACTTGCCGGCGGCGAGGTCGCCCCAGAACTGGAGATACTCGTTGCTCGTGCGGTACGACGACTCCACGAACATCGAGTGGTGTTTGCCCTGGATCTCGTCAAGGCGATAACCCAGCGTCGTCAGGAAGTTCTCGTTGGCCGTCAGGATCGTGCCGTCGAGTTTGAACTCGATCACCGCCTGGGCCTTGCTGATGGCTTCGAGCTGACCCTGGTAATCCGCGTTGCGCAGTTTCGTGGCGGTGATGTCGGTGGCGAACTTGACGACCTTGAAGGGCTTGCCGTTGGCGTCGAGGATCGGGTTGTAAGAGGCCTGGATCCAGACCTCCTTGCCGCCCTTGCCGATGCGCTTGTATTCGGCCGCCTGAAACTTGCCGGCGGCGAGGTCGCCCCAGAACTGACGATACTCGCTGCCGGCGGCATAGCCGGGCTCCACGAACATCGAGTGGTGTTTGCCCTGGATCTCGTCAAGGCGATAACCCAGCGTCGTCAGGAAGTTCTCGTTGGCCGTCAGGATCGTGCCGTCGAGTTTGAACTCGATCACCGCCTGCGCCTTGCTGATGGCCGCGGCTTGGCCGCGCAGCTCAACGAGCTCTTGACTCGCCGAAACCGTGCTGGGGGATTGGGGCTTGCGTGTGGAAGTACGAGAGGAGACGCTCATGGGACGTTCTTGTTTGTAGGGTGGGCGATACGACTGTCCGAACGGGCCAGCTAGGTCGAAATAGCGCGACTCGGAGGAGGAATGCGGTTACGAAGGGTAAAGTGGGAAGCACCCAGAGGAGCGCTCCCAAATGCGTTGGACCCGGCGCGCAGGCCTAGGCCACGCCCGATGGTGTAGAGGAGCGCCGCGCCTGAAAAACAAGCATGCACGCGAGGACGATCCAACACGGAGAGGCGACCATACGAGAGCCCGGCCGCGATCCACTGCAGCGCGCGAGTAGAGATGAGGTGCGCCACGGGGGAGGCAACTACCTGTTGGGGGCGCGCGCGGCGGGGGGGCCAGACTGCAATGCACGCCCTGTGTCGAGCACCAATAGCAGGGCTCCTTTGACTTTGTACACGCCCCTCAACAGTTCGTGCATCTCTTTCGACAACGTAGGGGGAACTGCCTCGAAGTGGTCGCCGTCCGCCTCCAGGACATCGCCGATCTCGTCTACCAGCAGGCTGACTGGGCCCTCGTCCGTACGCACCACGACGTTCATGGGCAATCGGCCTGTCTCGCGATCGGGCATGCCGAAGCGGCGGCGCAAATCGATGGCAGTGACGATCTGACCGCGTAGATTGATGAGGCCGCTGACAACGGACGGAGCCAGTGGGACAGGCGTCATCTCTTGATAGCGGATGACCTCCTGCACTTCCTGCACGGACACGCCGAAGAACAGCCGCTCGAGATGGAACGTGCAGAGTTGTTGGCTGGAGGCCATGTTTAGGTTCCCACCGGGGCGCTCTCGGTTGTCGTGACAAAGAAGCCAGGATCGTGCTGGCGCAGGAGATGATCGACATCCAGCAAGTCGGTCACGCGGCCTTGGATGACCGTGGATCCCAAGACGCCTTGGCTGCGTGCGCGCGTCTGGACCACGTAGCTCTCCTCGACGATGTCGAGGATGTTCTCGACCACCAGGCCGACGCTGCGCCCGCCGTTGGAGTAGACGACGACTTGACAGGGGTCGTTCCATTCTCCCTTGGCGTCGCCCATCAAACTGGAGACGTGCAAGAGAGGCAGAATTTCGCCTCGATACTGGACCACCGCGCGGTCCCCAGCGCGCTCGAGAGTCTTGTGCCCGAATTCTTCGAGGCGCGCCACATCCGAAAGGGGAATCGCCAGACGCCGGCTCTCGCCAGCACGGAACAGCAGCAGGGTCGAGCGATCGTTCTTGGCCTGTGCCGTCCCCGAGTTGTCTTCCAGCATGGAGTGTCCCGTGCTGGCCGTGATCAGGTTCGCGCCCTGCGAGATGCCCTGCACATCGAGGATCAGGGCCACGCGGCCATCCCCCATGATCGTGGCGCCCGCGAAGGTGGTCAGGCCCTTCAGCAGTTTGCCGAGAGGCTTGACCACGATCTCCTCGGTGTCGTTGATTTCGTCGACCAGGAGTCCGAACTGACGCCCGTCGGCCTGCAGGACGACGATGTTCACCGCCGCTTCGGAATCCTTCCGGCACCCGAAGGCGAGGACGGTGCGTAGGTTGAGGAGCGGCAACAGGCGACCGCGCAGGCGGTAGACGGGCGCTCCGTGGAGGTCTTCGATCTCGCGCTGAACCTCGTCGGCCTCCAGGCGCACGAGTTCGAGCAGGCTGACTTGAGGGATCGCGAAGCGATGCCCGGACGCGGTCACCACCAGGGCCGGGATGATCGCCAGCGTGAGCGGAATCTTGATGCGGAGCGTCGTACCGCGTCCGCGCTCGCTGAACACGTCCACCGTGCCGCCGATGCGTTCGATGTTCGTGCGCACGACGTCCATGCCCACGCCACGTCCGGAGACATCCGTGACCTTGGCGGCCGTGGACAGTCCCGGCAGGAAGATGAGGTTGAGCAGCTCGCGCTCGCCCATGCGCGCCACTTCCTCGGCGGTCACCAGCTCCTTTTCGAGAGCCTTTGCCTTGAGCCGCTCTGCGGCGATGCCCGCCCCGTCGTCCTTGATCTCGATGTTGACTTGCCCGCCCTCGTGGTAGGCACGCATGGCCAGGACGCCCTCGGGCGCCTTGCCGGCCGCGACGCGGACCTCAGGCCTTTCGATTCCGTGATCGATCGAGTTGCGGACGATGTGCGTGAGCGGGTCCTTGATGGCCTCGATGATCGTCTTGTCGAGCTCGGTCTCCTTACCGACAAGCTCGAGGCGAACCTGCTTGCCACAGCTCTTCGCCAAATCGCGAACGACGCGCGGGAACTTGCCCCATACGTTGCCGATGGGTTGCATGCGCGTCTTCATGACGCCTGCCTGCAGTTCGGTCGTGACCAGATTGAGGCGCTGCGTGGTGGCGATGAACTGCGCGTCTTCCTGCTGCACCTTGAACTGCAGGATCTGGTTGCGCGCCAGTACCAGTTCGCCCACCAGGTTCATCAGGCGGTCGAGCAGACTCACGTCGACGCGGATGTTCTGGTCGGTGAGGGCTGCGCCGCGTTGTTCGCTCTGCTCGCGCAGCGTTTCGACGACGTGCTGCGGCTGGATGGCACCGTGCTCGACGAGGATCTCGCCCAATTGGGGCGGATCACCGGTTCTCTGCACTTCCAGCGCGCGCGCGACGGATGTCGCGGAGGTCACGCCTTTGGCTACCAGGGCCTCGCCAAACAACGCGGGGGCCGCGGAGTCCGGAGGAGGTGTCGGAGTCGCCGCTACCGACAGCGCCTTGCGGCCGTCGAGGAGCAGCGTCAGTTGTTGCACCAACGTCGAGTAGTCCTCGTCACCCTCCCCGCCCGTTTGTTCGATGCGCTCGAGGATCTTGCGCACCGCATCGAACATCGCCAGCAGGGAGTCGGTGATCTGGTTGTCGAGCGGGAACGTGCCGTCGCGCAGCTTGGCCAGCAGGTTCTCGCCCGCGTGCGCGACCTTGCCGAGCTTCCCGAATCCCAAGAAGCCCGAAGACCCCTTGATGGTGTGGATCGTGCGGAAGATGCTCGCTAGCGTCTCTTTCTCGTCCGGGCGTTCTTCGAGAACGACCATCTCGTTGTCGAGTCGGTCGAGGCCTTCGTGGCTTTCGACCAGGAAGTCTCGAACAATGTCGTCGAGCTCGCTCATGGGGAGTGGGGCCTGCGCTGACGGGAAGGACGGCGACCTGAGTGGGGACAGCCAGGTCGAACTGTGGGAAGCCTTGGATCGGTGCGCCGTCCGCGATCCTGGAGAGGAATAGCGCGGTCTCTTATGTGGGAACGCGCGCCTGTCCGTTGGCTGACGCCTGCAAGAGCCCGAAGAACCCACGGCGTTTAGGGGAATGGCAAGGGGAGAGCCGAGTTTGGCAACACGGACGGCGGACGACGGCGACCGCGGACGTTGCGTCCCAATTCCTGGCCAAGCGGGCAACGAGCCAAGGGCTCGTGCAAGTCGCAAGCCCGTATTTTCGATAAGGGTCAAGCATGGCCTTCCCCATTAACGCACTCGTTCAAGAGACGACGCACTTCAAACCGCTGCCCCAGGCGGCGTTACGCTTGGTCGGGATCCTCGGCCGAGAGGATTGGGCTCCCGAGGAGGTCATAGACGTCGTCAAACACGACCCCGTGCTGACAGGGCGTGTGCTGGGAGCGGCGAACTCCGCTACCTTCAGCGGCAAGGCCAAGATCCTTTCTCTCGAGGAGGCC
>SIAI01000081.1 GCA_009691855.1 Planctomycetota bacterium
GCGACCGGTGAGAACACGAACTTCCTCGACCACATCGGCGCTACCGGTGGCGGCGGATCGGGGGGCCACGTGATCCTGGAGTCGGCCAGTCTGGTCGACTTCACCGCCGGCGGCACGACCGTGAACGCGGCGCTGCGGAACTTCATCACTGCCGCAGGTCCGCCGACCAAGGCTGGCCCGCCCCAAGACGTGAACGGCTGCTGCCGCTCCTACAGCAATGGCGGCGCCGGCGGCGGGGGCGTGATCCAGCTCCACGTTCCCGATCCGATAGCTGCGCCGTCCACCGACTCTGGCGTTTCGGACATCGTCGTGCCGAACGGCGCGACCCTCCTGCCCGACCCGCTGGCCGGGGTGTGTGCGCCCCCAGCCTTCGCGATGATCCCCACCTTCGGCGCACGCTCCACAGCGCGTTCGACCTGGATCTCGCTCGGCGGTGCCGATCAAAAGCCTTCCGGTACGACGGGGCTTGTGCGTTTTCTGTTCGATGGCATCGAGACCACGGGACCGGATGCGGGAAGGATCCTTACCGTTGGCTCGACCGTCTCGGATCGCACGCCCCTCGTGACGGACGACGCCTTGACGAGCTCGACCACCGCGCGCATCCTGGCCGATGGCTTCACGCTCGAGCTCAGCGGGGCCGCGCTCACCGCCCTCCGCACGGGATCGACCTCCGGCATCTCCAACGACATCTACTTGCGCACGCCGGCGCTGCTCAAGGACTGCGCCATCCGCATGCGCGTGGTCACCGTCCCCACAAACTTCGAAGACTTCACGATCGCAAGCGCGAGCTACGACGAAGGCCTCGCCACTCCTGGCGACGAGAAGCTGCGGATCACGGTGTCCAGCGAGCGTGGCCCGCTCACCGCCTTCAACCCCAACAACGCGATCGGACCGACGGGCTTCCTGCTGCTGCCGCGCTTCTTCTTGGTGACGACCAACGGGCTTCCCAATTCGCTGCCCACCACGGCATTGGTTCGCATCCGTTTCCAGGCCGCGGCCGACAACGGCATCGGCGCTCCCGACGAGGCGAACCCCGTGGTGGATTGGACCTCCGACATCAGCCAGTTCAACGCGCAGCCGGCCGGCGTCGTGCAGTTCTTCCGCTATGAGGTCGAGTTCGACCTGGACGCCGCCGCGCAGGGCGTCACGGCCGATACCGTTCCGGTGAAGCTCGACTTCCTCAAGATCCCCTTCGTGTTCTGAACCGCTTACCCGCCGCAGGCGGGCCTGGTCAGGAAAGAACAGGCTGCCCAGGTCCGCTGACCTTCTATTCGTCGGCCGCCTGCACGGCGAGCAAGACTCCTGGAGTGGAGGAAAGCGCAGCGCGGAGACGCGCAGAGCGCGGAGACTCGCGGAGAAGGAAGGAGTCTGGGCCTCCGCGGTTCAGCCTGCTGGAATCCGACGCTCCGGAGGTCTTCCGCCCCGCTCCCCGTTCTTCCTCCGTGGCGCTCCGCGCTCTGCGCGTCTCCGCGCTGTGTTTGGGTTGCTGGCGGCGCACGCGCGGAACGACTTGTTCTTTGGAAGAGTCCATCGAGGGCGTCGCGCCCGCACGGAGCGGCGTTCTCCGTGGTTCGGCCTCCGCGGAAGCGCCAGAGGGATGCACGGAGCGGTCCAGCCGGACCGGCTGGATGTCGAACGCACGCCTGCCACTTGCGGTCGGCGCCCGAGACGCGCCTTCCTCCGCCCGCTATCCTCGGTCAACGATGGGTTGCCGATGGGGTTGGGTGTTGGCGCTATGGTTCGCGGCCTGCGCGGACGCACCGCGAGGGCGCGCAATGGGGCTGCTCCGCTTCCAGCAGGCCGGGCTGGATGCGGTCGCGCTCAACGAGGATCTGCTCTTCTACTTCGACGCGGACCTCGACCGGGCCTCGGTCAGCACGGACAGCTTCCGCATCGCGGACGAGCAGGGCCTCGAGGTGGCAGGCGAGCGCACCGTGCGCGGCAATGCGCTGACTTTTCGGCCCGCCCTGCCGTGTCGCAGCGATCTCTCCGACGGCGGTCTGCGTCCAGGCGAGCTGTATCACATCGTCCTGGGCGGCTTTCCGCGCCCCGACGGCATCCGCAGCGACTCCGGAGCGCTGCTCTCCGCCACGCTGTTGTTCTCCTTCAAGACCGCGGCCTTCGGGGGCCGGAGTCCCCTGTTCCTCGGCCCCCCGTCCGTCGCGTTCCCGCTCGTCCCGCGCGCCCGGCGCGTGCCCGACGACCGCTTCGAGCTCGATGAGGGCTGGATCGTCCTGGATTGCCGCCAGGCCCTCGATCCATCGACCGTGCCGAACGCGCGCTTCGAGCTCTCCTTCTTCCCATCGAAGTCGAAGGAGCTCGAGCACATCCCGCTGGACGTGCGCTTGGTGGTGAATCGGCGCGACCACGCCGAGCTCCTGCTCGAGCCCGTGGGGGCCTCCGGTCTGGGTGGCGAGCGCCTGCTGCCGGGAAACTACTACCTGAGTCTGAAGGAGAAAGAACTCCGCGACTTGGGCGGCCGCAGCGTCGAGCTGGGCAAGCAAGTCCTCAGGTTGTCCGTCCGCGAGCCGCGCTTCGAGCTCGACTTCACCTCCTCGTCCGAGCGCGCCAGCGAGGCCCCGCCCTCCTGCTCCGGAACCGCGACCTGGGACGCGCGAGCCGGCGTGCGCTTGCGCTATCCGGCGGCGGCCGGGCGGGGCGACGCGGGCGAGGTGGAGTTGAGCAAGGACCTGTCTACCCCTGACCTCCACGCGACTCGGCTCACCGTGCCCGCGCGCACGGAGCTCGACGCCAGCGGGTTCCCCGGGCTGGTGGTGTTGCGCTCGCAGACCTCGATGGAGGTGCGCGGGCAGCTGACCCGCCACGGCAGGGTAGCCGACCCCCAGGACCAGGTGACGCAGATCCTGGTGGATGCCTCGGCCTGGCCACGCGAGCGCCAGCCCACCCTCAGCGCCTGGCTTCTCGACCCGCTGCTGGCCGGTCAACCCTGGACGGTCTTGATCGCGGGCGGCGACATCCTGGTGCCGCGCGGTGGCTCGATCGAGGTCGATGGCCCGCTGGTGCTGGTCGCCGGCGGCTCCATCCGCGTCGAGGGACGAGTGTTCACCCACTCCGATCTCTGGAAGACTCAGGAGGGCGGCGGCGGTGCGGCCGGAGCGCGCATCAAGATCTTCCCACTCGTGCTCGATCCGCCCACGATCAATCCGCTGCGCACGAACTTGGCCGTCGGCGCGCTGACACGTCCGTTTCCATGGACTCCCCGCGCCGGACGATGGCGCAGCACTCTCGTCGGCCACGCTGGCGCCGGAAGGTTGTCGGTCCACTACCTTCAGGCTCCTCCCGACCGCCAGCCCGAGCGCTGGGTCAACGATCCTGGAGAGCTGGTAGGTGGTCCGGCGCGCGCGCTGGTGCGGCTGGAGATAGGTCCCGGCCACGGGGAAGCCTGGGATCCACCGCGGCTCGAGCGACTCGAGCTCCGCTCCGGTCAGGTGCTGAGCACCGAGGAAGTCCGCGATCCGGGCCCTGCGCCCGGCGAGGTCGAGCCCGAGGGTCCGCGCTGACTCCAGCCGAGTCGTGGCGGGCTTTACTTCGCGGGCCGCGTTCGACCCAATCAGCGTCCTTGGAGCTCCCCCCCCGCGAATTCGTGATCTTCGCCTGGGGCGCCTTCGGCCTGGTGGTCGGGTCGTTCCTGAACGTGGTCATCCACCGGCTGCCGCTCGAGGGCGAGAGCGTGGTTCGGCCGCTCCGTTCGCGCTGCCCGAGCTGCAAGCACGAGCTCAGCGCCTGGGAGAACATCCCCGTGCTCTCCTGGTTGGTCCTGCGCGGGCGCTGCAAGAGCTGCCGCTGGCCGATTCCGCTGCGCTATCCGCTGGTCGAGGTGATCAACGCGGCCTTGTGGGCGTTGGCAGGGGCCCTGGCGCCGTCGCTCACCGTCGTGGATGCCTCTGGGGCGCCGTCGGGGCTGTGGCTGCACCTCGGAGTCGGCCTGGTGCACGCGCTGGTGCTCTCCGGGCTCGTGGTGGCGAGCGCGGTCGACTTCGACCGCTTCGAGATCCCGGACGAGATCTCGATCGGTGGCATGGTGCTCGCTCCGTTGTGCTCGGCCCTGTTGCCCGTACTACATCAGGACACCTGGCTGGCGCGAGAGCTCTCGGAGGGCGGCGGTGTGGATCGCATCGGCGCGGTCCTGGGTTCCCTGGTCGGGATGGCGGTCGGCGGCGGGTCGCTCTTGGTCATCGGCTGGATCGGCAAGAAGCTCTTCCGGCGCGATGCGATGGGCCTCGGCGACGTGAAGCTGCTGGCGGCCGGCGGTGGTTTCGTCGGTCCAGGGGCGGCGCTCGTGGCGCTGTTCCTCGGCTCCCTGGTCGCGTCCCTGGCCGGCGGCGCGAACCTGCTGCGCTTCCTGTGTCTGTCCCGCGCAAGGGTGCGCGCACGCCGGACGCACAAGGCGTTTCGCCGCTCGCTGGCCTCGGCGCGGATCGCCGGACGCTACTTGCCCTTCGGCCCTTACCTCGGGATCGGTATTGGAATCGTGCTCCTCGATTGGAAGGATGTCCTACGGCTCTTGAAGGAGCTCGCGTTCTAGTCCTTCTCCAACCACCCACGCACACCCCGACGGACAACCCCGCGGGCGACCCCGCGACCTGCAACCTGACGCCATGAACACGAAACGGACTCTCGCCACCACCCTGTGCTCGACGCTGCTCCTCTTCTTCGGGAGCTGTGCTTCGCAGAAGACGCTGAAGCAGTACCAGGACGAAGTGCGCGTGCTGCGCGAGGAGCGCACGCAGCTCAAGAAGGAGAACCGCGAACTGCGCGCGCAGAACGATGCCAACGAGACGGCGATGGCCGAGGCCAGCATGAAGACCGCGCCGCCGACGCAGGTGGCCGACAACTCCGAGCTCAACGAGCTGGGCCTCGACTACGGCACGAACAAGGAGGGGTACTCCTTCATCTCGATCCCGGCCGAGGTTGCCTTCTCGTCCGGCAAGGCCGAGCTGACCAAGAAGGGCCAGGAGGCGCTCAAGACGGTGGCGCGTGTGCTGCTCGAGCAGCACAAGGGCGGTCGCTTCTGGATCGAGGGTCACACCGACAGCGACCCGATCAAGACGTCCAAGTGGGAGTCGAACCGTGACCTGTCGATCGAGCGCGGCATGGCCGTGCTCCACTACCTGGTCGAAGAGTGCAATGTGCCCGATGCACAGTGCGTAGTCGCCGGCCACGGCCAGTACGAGCCGCTCGCGGCCAACGACGACAACTCCGGCAAGGCGCGCAACCGGCGCGTCGAGATCGTCGTTCACAAGCGCTAGAGCCCATAGCCTGCGGGCCGCCACCCGAAGCGGCCCCGCCCCAGCTTGCGGGATCCGAAGGAGCGGCATTACGATGCCGCTCTCTTCGTTTCTCAGCGGCCTCACTCGGAGTTCTCACGGATGAGTTCGGACCTCGCCTCCCTGCGCAACGTCGCCCTCGTCGGCCACTCCTCAGCAGGCAAGACCTCTCTGCTGGACGCGATGGCGCACGCGCTGGGCGCGGGCGAGCGCAAGGGATCAGTGACGGACAAGACCTCGATCGGCGACACCGAGCCCGAGGAACAGGAGAAGGGGCACACCTTCCAGCTCAAGCTGGTGTACGCGAGCAAGGGCGGCACGCGCTGGAACCTGCTGGACACACCCGGCTATCCCGAGTTTGGCGCCGACGCGCTCGCAGCCATGTTCGCCTGTGAACTCGTGCTGGGCGTGGCCAACTGCGCCAGCCCGGTGTCCTACAACCTGCGTAACAAGCTCCAGCAGGCCAAGGAACTCGGCCGCGCGCGCGCGATCGTGGTCACGCACGTGGATGTCGAGAACGCGAACTTCGAGCAGCAGGTCGCCGACCTGCAGAAGAAGATCGGCGAGGAGTGCGTGCCGTACTTCGTGCCCGACAAGAGCGGCAAGGGCTTCGCCAGGGTCATGCGCGCGACGGCCGGCGAGTGGAAGAAGCCGCTCTTCGACCGCGTCATGGACGCGTGCGAGGACGAGGCCATGCTGCTGCAGTACCTCGAGAGCGAGGAGCTGTCTGACGAGGCGCTCAAGCAGCACATGCCGCGCGCCATCGCCAAGGGCACGCTGGTGCCGATCCTGATCGTGAACCCGCTGACCGGCGCGGGGCTGGAAGAGATGCTCGCCTTCTTGCGCGACTTCGGACCGAGCCCCGAAGGCTCGCACAACAAGGTGGGCGGCGCCGAGCTCGCGCCCTCGGCGAACGGCGCGTTCCTGGGGGTCGTGTTCAACGTCAAGAGCGACCCGCACGTGGGCAAGATCTGTCTGGCACGCGTGCTGCGCGGCACGCTCAAGGCCTCGGACCTGGTCGGCCCGGGTCGCGGTGAGAAGATCGGCGGCCTGTTCCATCCCGTGGGCAGCAAGGGCAAGGTCAACGCCGACGCGGTGAGCGCGGGCGAGCTGATCGCGATCTCCAAGGTCGAGCACCTGGTCTGGGGGCACTCGTTCGCCCTGACGGGCGTCGAACCGACGCCGGTCGAGGTGCCGCAGAACCCGCCGCCGCAGGTGGCGCTGGCGCTGCACCTCAAGAGCCGCAACGACGAGCAGAAGATCGGTCCTGCGCTGGCCAAGCTAGCCAGCGAGGATCCGACCTTCCACGTCACCCACGACGCGACCACACACGAGCTGGTCATCCACGGCATGAGCGACCTGCACCTGCAGGTCATGGAGCATCGCCTGAAGCGCCGTTTCGGCATCGAGATCACCACCTCCCTGCCGCGCATCGCCTACAAGGAGACGATCACCAAGCCCACCGATGCCCATCACCGGCACAAGAAACAGAGCGGCGGACGCGGACAGTTCGGCGAGTGCTTCCTGCGTCTCAAGCCCGCGCCCAAGGATGCGGGCATCGTGTTCGTGGACGCGGTGGTGGGCGGTGCGATCCCACGCAACTTGATCCCCGCGATCGAGAAGGGGGTGCGCGAGTCCGCCGCGCTGGGGATCCTGACGCACAGTCAGGTGGTGGACGTCGAGGTCGCCGTGTACGACGGCAAGTACCACGACGTCGACTCCGACGAGGCCAGCTTCAAGAGGGCCGGCCAGATGGCCTTCCGCGAGGGCTTCATGAAGGCCGGCCCGGTGCTGATGGAACCGGTGATGAGCGTCGAGATCCGCGTGCCCACCGAGCACGCCGGGCACATCTTCTCCGACCTGACCAGCCACCGCCGCGGCACCGTGCACAACCAGGAGAGCGAGCACGACGGCCACGTCACCGTGATCCAGGCGCACGCGCCGCTGGCCGCCATGCTGACCTACCATCGCGACCTCAAGTCGCAGACGGCGGGCGAGGGCACCTACACGATGAAGCCCGACCACTACGCGCGCGTGCCGGCCGTCGAGCAGGAGCGGATCATCACCCAGGTCGCGCGCAAGCACGTGGACGAGGACTAGTCCCAGAACAAGCGCTTGGCTCCCCAGAGCGCTGCGCTTCGCCCGGACTCACCGCATCCGCGGCCTTTCTCGAACCTTCGAAATGCTCGCGTGGAGGAACCACGCTCCGCTTTCGAAGGCCCGAGAAAGCCCACGGCTAGGGCGATTCCAGGCGATCTGGAGAAGCCAAGCGCTTGTTCTGGGACTAGTCGAGTGTCTGATCTTCAGCGGAGAAAGTGGACACCCAGAGAAGGAGCAGTGATGCTCCTCGCAGGAAGTGTCCACTTTCTCCGGTGAAGATCAGAAGCCTGCAGGCCACCGCAGCCGCATGAGGTACTTCCGACCGGCGTCCTCCGACGCGAACCAGCGGTCGAACTACCCCTGGTGGTCACTTGAGCGAAGGGGATAGCCCCTTCGCTGCAATACTCGGAGGAGGCGCAACGCCGCCAGCGACGATCCATCACGGCGCCTTGTTGGCGCTACTTCGGGGAAGGAACACCAGCGGCTGTTCGCGCGGCACGCGCTGGAGGCGGGTGGCATGCCGACCTGGAACTTCTTTCCGCGCCGACGGCCCGTTCCTGTGAGGGCCGAGGGGCACTCGCTTCTCGGGGTTCAGTTCTGAGCCGTCGGCGTTCGATCCTCCGCTCCGGTCCCGAACCGAACCTCCGGAGCTCCCTCGCCATGATCACGATGGAAGACCTCCTTGCGCTCCTCGTGCGCAAGGGTGGAAGCGACTTGCACATCTCGGTCAACACGCCGCCGCGCCTGCGCATCGACGGCGTGCTGGTGCCGGTGGAGACGACGCCGTTGTCGCCCGACGACACGCGCCGGCTCGCGACCAGCGTCCTGACCTCGGACCAGATCGCCAAGCTCGACAAGGAGTACGAGCTCGACTGCTCGTTCGAGCTGGAGGGCCAGGGGCGCTTCCGCGCCAACGTCTTCTACCAACGCGGCGCGGTCGCCTGCGTGCTGCGCCTGGTGCCGCACCAGATCGCAGACTTCGAGAAGCTCGGCCTGCCGCGCAAGGTGTGCGAGCGCATCTGCAGCCTGCACACGGGGCTGGTGCTCATCACCGGCGCCACGGGTTCGGGCAAGTCGACCACCCTGGCCTCGATGATCGACCTAGTCAACCGCACGCGCCAGGGCCACATCGTCACCATCGAGGATCCGATCGAGTTCGCGCACAAGAGCCAGGGCTGCCTGGTGACGCAGCGCGAGATCGGCACCGACTCGCACAAGTTCTCGAACGCGCTGCGCAGCGTGCTGCGCCAGGACCCGGACTTCATCTTGGTGGGCGAGTTGCGCGACCTGGAGACGATCGAGGCCGCGCTGGTGCTGGCCGAGACCGGTCACCTGACCTTCGGCACGCTGCACACCTCCGACTGCGTGCAGACCATCAATCGCATCATCGACGTCTTCCCGGCGCACCAGCAGCAACAGGTGCGCACGCAGCTGTCGTTCACGCTCGAGGCCGTCTTCTGCCAGCAACTGCTGCCCTCGGCCACCGGCCGCGGCCGCGCCCTGGCCGCCGAGGTCATGCTGGTCAACCCCGCCATCCGCGCCTTGATCCGCGAGGGCAAGGGGCACCAGATCTACTCGCAGATCCAGACCGGTGGGCGCGCGGGCATGAAGACCATGTCGAGCTGGCTGGCCGATCTCGTCAAGGCCGGCAAGGTGCGCCTCGAGGACGCGGAGGAGTGCGTCAGCGATCCGAACGAGTTCCGCATGCTGCTCAAGGGTGCGGCCTGATGGTCCGAGTTTCGGGCAAGATCCGCAGCCTGCTGATCGACGCGGGCATTGTCACGCAGGACGACTGGAACAACGCCCGCGACACGGGCAAGCCCATCGTGGACGTCCTGCTGGAGCGCAACCTGATCACGGAGGAGCGCCTGTTCGAGGTGCTCGGCCTGACCTCGGGGCTACCGCCCGTGGACCTGTCGCGCATCAAGCCCGACCCGCAGGCGATCGAGGCCCTGCCGCAGGAGTTGTGCATCGAGCACTGCGTCCTGCCGCTGGCGCGCAACGGCGACAACCTGACGGTCGTCATCTCCGACCCGTTCGACGTGTTGATGCTCGACGACCTGAACCTGCTCGCGCGCTGTCGCGTGCGCCCGGTGCTGAGCTACCCGGCGGCCATCAAGCGCGCCCAGGAGCAGGTCTTCAACCGCGACCAGCAGCAGGTCGACGCGCTCATCGATGGCGTGCAGTCGGACGAACTCGGCGTCGAGAGCGGCGTCGACATGGAGGACCTGGAGAGCGCCACCTCGGTCGGCAAGGAGGACGTCCCGGCGGTCAAGCTGGTGAACCTCATCATCCTGCGCGCTCTGCGCGACAAGGCTTCCGACATCCACGTCGAGCCGATGGATTCCTCGGTGCGCATCCGCTACCGCATCGACGGTTGCCTGGTCGAGGTCATGAACCCGCCCAAGCAGATGCTGCCGGCGCTGCTCTCGCGCCTGAAGATCATGGCGAACCTGGACATCGCCATCCGCTTCGAGCCGCAGGACGGCAAGTTCCAGATCAAGTACGAGAACCGGAAGATCGACTTCCGCCTCTCGACTCTGCCGGTGGTGGGTGGGGAGAAGGCCGTGATGCGTATCCTCGACGGCGCCAGCACGGCGGCCAAGCTCGACCAGCTCGGCTTCGAGCCCAGGTGCCTGCAGGACTTCCGCGACGCGGTCAACGCGCCGCACGGCATGGTGCTGGTCACCGGCCCGACGGGTTCGGGCAAGTCGACCACGCTGTATGCGGCCATGAGCGAGGTCGCCACCATCGACGTCAACGTCGTCACGGTCGAGGACCCGGTCGAGTACCGCATGAACGGCATCAACCAGGTGCCGGTCGCGCCCAAGCGCGGACTGACCTTCGCCGGCGCACTGCGCTCGATCCTGCGCCAGGACCCGGACGTGATCCTGGTGGGCGAAATCCGCGACAAGGAGACGGCCGAGATCGGTGTCAAGGCCGCGCTCACGGGCCACCTGGTGCTGACGACCCTGCACACCAACGACGCGGTGCAGGCCGTGACACGCCTGGTGGACATGGGCATCGACCCGTACCTCGTGTCGAGCTCGGTGATCCTGGTGGCGGCCCAGCGCCTGGTGCGCAAGCTGTGCGAGCACTGCCGCATCAAGGTCGACGTGCCGCGCAACGAATTGCTGGCCGTGGGCATCTCCGAGACGGAGCTCGCCGACCTGCAGCTCTACGGCCCCAACATCCCCGGCTGTGCGCGCTGCAAGAACGGCTACCGCGGGCGCATGGCCCTGCTCGAGACGCTGACGCTCTCGCCGGACCTCAAGCGCATGGTCGTGGAGGGCCGATCCGTGGCCGAGCTGAAACACAAGGGCCTCGAGGAAGGGATGCTCACCCTGCGGCGCATCGGCGTGCTGAACGCCATGCGCGGCAAGACATCCCTCGAAGAAGTCCTGCGCATCACGATGGGGGACTGAGGTCCTCCGCATTCCCCCGAACAACGACCCAACGAGCGAGGTTAGAGCGTGGCGACCTTCCAATATGCGGCCAAGGATGCTTCCGGCAAGACCGTCACCGGCAGCATCCAGGCCAACGACCGCAACGAAGCGGTGAACCAACTCCGCGGGCGCGAGCTCATCATCCTCAAGGTGGAGGAGGGCGGGAAAGCCGCCAAGGGCGAGAAGAAGAGCGGCGCCGGCGCGGGCGGGGGCGGTGGCTCCGCGCCCTCCGGCGGCCGAGGCGGCGGGTTCTTCTCGCTCCAACCCAAGGCTTCCAAGGCCGAGTTGGTGATCTTCACGCGCCAGCTCTCGACCATGATCAGCGCGGGCATCTCGCTGCTCGAGGCGATCGAGGTCCTGACCGAGCAGGCCGAGACGCCGGGCATGAAGGCCTGCTGTCAGCGCCTGACCTCAGCGCTGCGCGGCGGCAACGACCTGTCAGCGGCCATGGCCATGTGCCCGAAGGCCTTCTCGCCGCTGTACGTCAGCATGGTCACGGCCGGCGAGGCCTCGGGCCAGATGGACGTGATCCTGCAGCGCCTGGCGGACTACGTCGAGGCCTCCGAAGAGCTCAAGCGCGAGATCAAGTCGGCCATGACCTACCCGGTCATCTCGCTGGTGCTCGTGCTCTCGATCACGGCCTTCCTGATGATCGGCGTCGTGCCGGGCTTCAAGGAAGTGTTCGACGGCCTCGGCGCCGAGCTGCCCGCGCTGACCAAGTTCACGCTGTCCGTCTCCGACTGGCTGCGCACGAAGTGGTACCTGTGCTTCATCGGCATGTTCGGCCTGATCGCCGGCGTCGTCGTCTTCAAGCGCACGCCGCAGGGCGCGCTGCTGATCGACCACCTGGCGCTGCGCGTGCCGATCTTCGGCCCGCTCGCGCGCAAGGTGTGTCTGGCGCGCTTCTCGCGCACCTTCGCCACGCTGGTGCGCTCGGGCGTGCCCATCATGGGCACGCTCGACATCGTCGCGGCCACGGCCGGCAACCGCGTGATCTCCAACGCCGTGTACGCCTCGCGCGACGCCGTGCGCAACGGCAACATGCTGTCCGAGCCGCTGTCGAAGTCGAAGGTCTTCCCGCCGATGGTGGTGCGCATGATCGCGATCGGCGAGAAGTCCGGCGCGCTCGAGCAGCTGCTGGAGAAGATCGCCGAGTTCTACGACAGCCAGGTCAAGGCCTCGATCAAGGCCCTGACCAGCCTGATCGAGCCGCTCTTGATCTGCTTCATGGGCGGCATCGTGGGCGTGGTTATCCTGTCGGTGTTCCTGCCCATCCTGAACCTGATCGGCGAGCTGTCGTCGAAGTAGCGGAAGACCTTTCGCTCGACCCACGAGGAGCCCTCGTCCGCGAACGCGCGGGCGGGGGCTCCTTGCGTTCCAGCATTGTTCGAGCGCGCCTCAAGGCTCGCGGAGCGCGGGGCCGATAGGTGCCGCGCTGCGATCGCAGGGTGGGGGAACCCCTCCGGCGACGTCCTGGCAACGACCCACCGACCCGCGCTGTCCACGGGCGGAGATTGGCTGACGGACAGACAACCTGAGGAACCATGAACACCAAGAGAAACTCCGGCTTCACGCTGATCGAACTCATGATCGTCGTGGCCATCATCGCGATCATCGCCTCGATCGCCATTCCGAAGCTCATGAGCGCTCGGATTTCGGCGAACGAGAACGCTGCCATCGCGACGCTGCGCTCGATCGCTTCTGCCCAGGCCCAGCTCCAGTCCTCGTGCGCGATCGACACCGACGCGGACGGCGGCGGCGAGTTCGGCTATTTCGGTGAGATGGCCGGCACGTCCGGTCTGCGCATCTACACCGCGACTGGCCCGGACGTCGATGCGGCCGCGGTGCTGGATCCCTCGATCCTCCCGACCGCCTTCGGCGACCTCCAGCTCGACAGCAACAGCCACTGCGTCGTCGAGCGTTCGGGTTACTACTACAAGATCTACCTGCCCGCGGACACGGCCGGGGGTGTCATCGACGGCGTTCCTGAGGACGGCCTGGCGGGCATTGGCGGCAGCGGCGGTACGACCTTCCC
>SIAI01000082.1 GCA_009691855.1 Planctomycetota bacterium
CTCGCTGCCGCCGTCCTGGCCGCCGAGGCTGGCCTCGATGGCCTCGAACGGCTCGCCGGCCAGCCCCTGCGCCGCGCCCGCGAGGCCCTCGAGAACGGCCAGGTCGCGCACGAGTTCGGGCGTGTCGGCCGTCGGCCGCAGAAACCACAGACCCTCCTCGTCCGCACCACACAGCACTCCGCGCAGCTCTTCCAGCCAGGCAACGACTTCGGCGCAGGCCGCCTGGTGCTCGCCGCAGGTCAAGCCGCCGAAGCGTGGACAGCTCACGCGCCGGCCGTCGTGGCGGCGATCCACGAAGCTCTCGCGTTTCGAGTCCGACAGGAGCAGCACGCAACCCTGCGTCGCGCGCACGAACTCGGGGCGGGTGACGAGCTCGTCCAGCGCGGGCACGGCGAGGCTCAGGGCCGAGCCGCGGTGGTAGACGAGCAGCGGACGTTGTTCGGCGCGCGCGCGCGTGCGCGCCTCGACCAGCGAGCTCTCCCAGGCCGGCTCGCCGCGCTCGCGCGGCGAGCGCTGTGGAGCGGACACGAAGGCGCCGCGATCGGACTCGGGCACTGGCCCGCGCTTTCCGTCCAGCGCATCCAGGTAGGCCTGCAGCGCGGAGCGCTCGCCCGAGTCGCAGGCCAGGGCGTGCGCGAAGGCCTCGCGCGCGCGCGCGGGCTGGCGATAGATGTGGTAGGCGAGGTAGCCGAGGTTCGTGTAGGCGTCGCCCAGCGCCTGCGCCAGCGGGAAGCGGGCGCGCTCGTCGGGGGCCTCGCCGAGCGCGGCCAGCTGCTCCTGGCCCAGCGCGAGCGCACGCTCGAGCTCGGCCTCGGCCTCGGCCAGGTTGTCGCGCAGATGATAGACCTGCACCAGCGCCGCGTCGTTCAGCACGCGCACGTCGTTGGGGCACAGCGCGAGCGCGCGCTGGTAGGCCTGCCAGGACTCGCGGAAGGTCGCGCGCGCGCGCGACTCGCGCTCGTCCAGGCCCTCGATCTTCCCGGCCTCGAGCTGCGTGGCGTATTCGCGCAGCAGGAAGCCGAGGTTGTTCCACAGGTTGCCGAGCTCGCTCGCCGACGCGTCGGCCGGCAGCGCGGCGAGCAGCGCGCGCAACTCGGCGGCGGCACGCTCGAAGTCGTTCGCACTCGCCCGGCGCTCGCCCAGCGCGGCCACGGCCTGCATCAGCGTGCGCGCGAGGCCGTCGGGTTCGGCGCGCCGCGCGGGGCTCGCGCGCATGAGGCGCAACAGGCGCTCACCGGCCGCGTCCAGCGCGCCCGACTCGAGCTCGCACCAGCCCGCGGAGACCTGCGCTTGAAAGCGCACCGTCTCGGCGTTGGCGCGGAAGCCGGGCTCGAGCGTGCCGGCCACGGCCATCCATTCGTCGGCGCGCGCGTAGGCCTCGAGCGCCTCGCCGAAGCGGCGCTCGCGCTGCGCCAGGTCGCCGCCGAGGCGCGCGGCGTAGCCGGTCCACCAGGCCAGGGTCGCGTTCGTGCCGTTCGCGCTCCAGCGCCCGTAGAGCGCGCTCAGGCGCTCCTCGAGGCCCTCGTGCAGATAGAGGTCGACCAGCGCGCGGTGCAGCTCGGAGGCCGACGGCTGGTGCTCGATGCCGGCCACGAGGAGCTCGCCGGCCTGCGCGCGAAGTCCCTCCGCCTCGAGCAAAGCGGCACACAGACGCACGAGCTCGGTCGAGGCGGGCGCGAGTTCGCGCGCGTGCTGCAACGCGCTCCAGGCGGCGCCGAGGGCCGCGCGCCGCGCGTCGGGAAGGCTCCCCTCGCGCGGTGGCAGCGCGCCGAGGCGCGCGCGACAGGCGAGTTCCAGCAGCTCGGGCGCGGTGCTGCCGTGCTCCAGCCAGGCGGCGCCGATGGCCTGCTCGGCCCGGGCCAGGGCCGCGTCGTGCTCCCCGAGCCGCAGGCGCACGGCGATCGCCGCGCGCTGCGTGGCCAGGTCGGACGGTTCGAGGGCCAGGGCCCGATCCCAGGCGTCGCGCGCGTCGTGCAGCGCGAGAAAAGCGCCGCCGCCGTCCACGAAACGCTCTAGGGCCTGGGCCAGGGCGCGCTCGAGCTCCACGTCGTGCGCGCGCGTCGCGCGCGCGGCCTCGAGCACTTGCACCGCGCGCTCGGCGTCGTTCTGGGCCAGCCAGCCGCGTGCCTCGGTCAGCGCATCGTCGTGCGCCTGGGGCGCGACGAGGACGGCCAACAACGCGAGAACGAGGGCGGCAGACATGCGGGGCGCGGAGCGGCGCGAGATCCTATCACCCGCGACCTGGCCCTCGGGCCCGGCGCCGCCGGGTGCGCCGAAAGGGCCGATTCGGGGCGCGAATTCGCGGCGACGCCGCCGGGTCGGCCTGCGTGCGAGCTCGGGACGGTCCGTGCCTCGGGCGCGTCGCCCCTCTAAGCTCAGGAGCGATGCTGCCGTTGCGCGACACCATCCCGAGCCGGAGCGCGCCGCTGGTGGTCTGGCTGCTCGTGCTCGTGAACGCGCTCGTGTTCGCCTTCGAGCTGAGCCTGCGCGACGGCGAGCTCGAGGTGTTCATCGCGCACTTCGGGGTCGTGCCCGTGCGTATGGAGCTCAGCGCGCAAGGCCTGCTGGCCGCGCCGCTCGCCTATCTGCCGCTGTTCACCTCGGTCTTCCTGCACGGCGGCTGGCTGCACGTGCTCGGCAACCTGTGGGTGCTGTGGATCTTCGGCGACAACGTCGAGGACCGCATGGGCCACGGACGCTTCCTGGCCTTCTATCTCCTGTGCGGAGTCCTGGCCGGGGCCGTGCACGTGTATTTCAGCCCGCAGTCGAGCGTGCCCACGATCGGTGCCTCGGGCGCGATCTCGGGCGTGATGGGTGCGTACCTCGTGCTCTATCCGCGCGCCAAGGTGATCACCCTGATCCCGATCCTCTTTTACCCGCTGTTCGTCGAGCTGCCGGCCTTCGTGTTCCTCGGCGTGTGGTTCGCCTCGCAGCTCCTGAGCGGCACGGCGTCGCTGGTCGCGCCCGAGGAAGCCGGCGGCATCGCTTTCCTGGCGCACGTGGGCGGGTTCGTGGCCGGGCTCCTGCTGCACGTGCTCTTCGTGCAGCGCCGCCGCGGCTGAGGAAGGTCGTTCGGAGGGTGTAACCGCGGGCCGCACACCAACGGCGCACGCTCCGCCCCCGTAGTCCGCGGCGAAGACGCCTCCGGCGCGCAGTCCGGAACAGGGAACCATCATGACCACCTTCCACCTCCCCCGCTCTCTCCCCGCCCTCGCGCTCGTGACCTCGCTGGCCACGGGTGTAGGGTTCCTGCTGCACGAAAGCACCACCGCCAGCCCCACGCCGAGCGTCAAGGACAGCGCCCGCGAACTCTCGCGCGCCTTCCGCGACGTCGCCCGGCAGATCAGTCCGTCCGTGGTCGGCATCCTGGCCACGCACGAAGCCGAGAACGCGCAGATGCGCTTCCACGGCCAGCCGTCGCCCCAGGATCCACTGGGCGAGCGCTTCTTCGGCGACGGCGACAAGCCGCGCCTGCCGCAACCCGAGATGAAGGGCCAGGGCACGGGCGTGATCGTCGATTCGGACGGCCTCATCGCCACCAACAACCACGTGGTCGCCGGGGCCTCGCGCCTGGAGGTCACGCTGCAGGACGGACGCAAGCTCGCGGGCGAGGTCGTCGGCACCGACCCGGAGACGGACCTCGCGCTGGTGCGCGTGAAGGAGAAAAACCTGCCGGCAGCGAAGATCGGCGACAGCACGACAATGGAACCGGGCGACTGGGTTATCGCGGTGGGCAATCCGTTCGGCCTCGACCACACCGTGACCGTGGGCGTGGTCAGCGCGCTCGGGCGCTCAAACATCGGCGTGGCGAGCTATGAGGACTTCATCCAGACCGACGCGGCCATCAATCCCGGCAACTCGGGTGGGCCGCTGTTGAACCTCGACGGCGAGGTGATCGGCATCAACACCGCCATCCGCAGCTCGAACGGTGGTTCGGACGGCATCAGCTTCGCCGTCCCTAGCGCCACCTTGAAGAGCGTCATGCCGGGCCTCGAGCGCGAGGGCCGCGTGAGCCGCGGCTGGCTGGGCGTGAACATCCAGCCGCTCACGCCCGAGCTGGCGGAATCGTTCGGCGCGCGTGCCAAGCAAGGCGCGCTGATCAGCGACGTCCTGGCGAACACGCCGGCCCACGCGGCCGGGCTGCGCGCCGGCGACGTGATCCTGTCGGTCAACGGCCAGACGGTCGATGGTCCGAAGGAGCTCTCCGCAGCGATCGCCAGGCTCGAGCCAGGAAGCGCGGCCCAGCTCGTCGTGCTGCGCGACGGCGCGGAGAAGGACTTCAGCGTCGCGTTGGCCGAGCGACCGCCCAAGGACACGCTGGCGCGGCGCGAGCTCCGCGGCGTGGAGCCGGATACCTTCGGTCTGCAGCTCGGCGATCTGCCGCGCGGCATGGCGCGGCAGCTCGACGTCGAGGGCGGAGCGCTGGTGCACAAGGTCGAGCCCGGCTCGGCCGCGGACGACGTCGGCCTGCAGGCGGGCGACGTGATCCTCTCGGTCGGCAAGCACGACGTGACCTCGGCCGCGGGCGCGCGCGAAGCCCTGCTGCAGCTCGATTCGGGCGCGCGTCTGCTGGTGCGCTCCGAGGACGGCGCGACGCACTGGGTGTTCCTGAAGAAAGGCTCCCGCGAGTAGTTCGCGGGGCAGACTCTCTTTCCCCCTCGGCCGGGGCTCGGTGACGAACCGGGCTCCGGCCGAATCCTTTGTTGCGCGCAGGAGCGCAACGGCGCCGCTCAATGCTTGGCAGGCACCGCGCGCGCAAACAGCCCGGCGGGCGGGGCCTGGTTGGCGCGATCCGTGACGCGCGCCCCGAAGGCGGCGGCCCCCGCTCGATCCTCGACCAGCACCAGCAGCGGATGCTCGCCCGGAGTGAGCGTGAGCGGGAAACGAACGTCGCCGCGGATCGCCGTGGCGCGGCGGCGCTCGCGCGAAAGGCGCTGGCCGTCGAGCCAGACATCCCAGCCGTCCTCGAAGTCCAACCACAAGTCGCCCTCGAACGGCGCGGCCGAGCCAGCCGCAGGTTCCCAGACCAGAGTGGTGGCGATGGCCCACAGCTGCTCGTCGCCCTTGCGCGGGGTGAGCGCGTCAAGGTCCGTCCAGCGCTGGCTGGAAAGCGTGACGCGCTCCCATTCGCGGTGGTCGAGCCTTCCGCCGAGCTTGGGCTTCGCGTCGGCCGGATCGAAGGGCGGCTCGAGCAGCAGCACGGCCCCACCGCTCTGCAACCACGGCCCGGCGAGCAGCCAATCGCACAGCCGCGCCGCGTCTGGGCCGGGGACGACGAAGCGCTCCGGTCGCTGGGCGCGCAGGCGCTCGATCTCGGCGTAGATCTCGTCCAGCTCGCCGTCGGGGCTGAGCGTCGCGCGGCGCAAGAACAGCAACGCGAAGCATGTGTCCTCCGTGGGGTGACTCGTGGCTGGCCAGGACCCATCGTGCGCCTGGCCCTCGATCAGGAAGCGCGCCCCCTCCTCGTACCAGTCGTGACCGGCGAAGCTCTTCCGTCCGGTCAGCCCACACCAGCGCTCGACCGCCCACAGGTAGGGCGCGTGCCAGGAGTTGGTCCAGGAGCCGTCGCCAAACTGGTTCTGCGTGAGGTCGAAGTGGTGCTCGAGCCAGTCCTCGGCGCCCTTCTGCAACTCCGCGCGCTTCACCAGCGCCGCGCGCACCTTGGCCGACTCGCGCCCCATCTCCTCCAGCACCGCCCAGCTGGCCAGCGCCGCCGAAGTCATGCCTGCATAGGGCTCGGGGCGCTCGCCCGGCTTGTATTGAAACCCGCCGCTGCGGTCCTGGAACATGCGCAGCCCATCGACGGCGTCGATCCAGGCTTCCTCGGGAACCTCCAGCCCGAGATGGTGCCCGGCGCGCAGGCCGAGGAGCGCGAACTGCGTGTTGCTGTTGCACAGGTGCAAACCGGGGTACCCCCACACGCCGCTCTCCTGGTTCGCCAGCAGGAAGTCGAGGCTGGTCTGGGCCTCGGCTCGGCGCTTCGGCTGGGCCAGCGCCTCGCACAGCAGCAGGTGCACCGAGGCCGCGTACGTGCTCCTGAAGACGTTGCCCTCCAGCGCTTCGAGCGCGCGCAGCAACGCGGGATCGTTGTGCCGCACGCCAGACTTGACCAGCGTGAACGCGACCAACGCAGTCATGCCCCCCTGATGTATGCCCTCTTGCCCTGCGAAGGAACCATCCGGCAGCTGGAGGCGCTTCAGGTAGTCCACGCCCAGCGCGATGGAGCGGTTCACGCGCAGGGCCAGGGGGATCTCCTCCCATTGCGTTGGCGGCGCCGGCGCACCCTGTTGCAACAGGCACAGGAGGAGGGAGGTCAGCATCGGGTTCGCGGCGGCAGGCGAGGGTGGCTAGCGCTGCTGTCCGTCCCGGCAACGGCGCACTCCGTGCGCGACAGACTAGCGAGCCTCCGAGCGAAGATGCGCACCGCCGCACGAGCGTTGGCGCGCAATCGGATGGAGGCGGCACTCGGATTCGAACCGAGGAATAACGGATTTGCAATCCGTCGCCTTGGGCCACTTGGCTATGCCGCCCCGCGCGGAAACCGCGCCGAAAAGACCCGCGGAGGATAGCGGAGGCTCGGCGGTGGTCAATCGCGGCGAACGGAACTGCCCTCTGCCACGGACAGGCGAGCGGGTTCGAACGGCTGGGATCCGCTGCGGGGCATGGCACAGCGGTTGCCTTCTTCGCGCAGAAAGACGCCGGCCATGCACCCCAAGATCTGCCGCTCCTGCGCCGCCCTGTGGGCCCTCGGACTCGTGGGCATGTGGGTCGCGCGCTCGGTGCTGGAGCTGGAGATCGAGGCCACGCCGTTCCGGATCGCGACCAGTTTCTGGATCCTCGGCGGCCTGGGCTACGCGGGCTTCGGCCTGCTGGCGTTCACCGCGAAGAGCCGCTGAGCGGAGCCCCCCCAGGCCCGCGGCTTCCAAAGACCAAGTCGTTCAGCGCGTGTGCCGCCCGCAACCCAAACGCAGCGCGGAGACGCGCAGAGCGCGGAGCGCCACGGAGGAAGAACGGGGAGCGGGGCGGAAGACCTGCGGAGCGTCGGATTCCAGCAGGCTGAACCGCGCAGGCCCAGGCTCTTTCCTTCTCCGCGAGTCTCCGCGCTGCGCTTTCCGTCACTCCAGGAGTCTTGCTCGCCGGGCAGGCGGCCGACGAATAGAAGCTCAGCGGACCTGGGCAGCCTGTTCTTTCCTGACCAGGCCCGCCTGCGGCGGGCAAGCGGCTCAGAGGCTGTCGGAAAATCCCCAGACCCCTCGGGTCCGGCTTTCGCAAAGAGTGTTTTCGCCCCTTGGGAGCGGGCTCTGCCGACGAATCGCTGCGCTGCAGGTCGGCAGTGGGATTTTTCGACGCGCTCTCAGCGCGGGCTGCAGCCCGCAACCCAATGAGACCTCATGCGCCCGCGCTGAGTTCTTGTTGGCGGGGGAGGCGAACCCTCCCCCGCGACTCCTTCCTCCAGGCCAGGCGCGCCACGCGGCCTCCCCCTCCTCGCCGTTTGATGAGCGGCGCGGCGCGGCGGCGCCGGAGCTACTACTCCCGAGAATCCGCGCGCGGCGCGCGGACTCTCGAACCTAGTAGCTCAGCGTCGGCGACTCGAACCGACGACGGTGCGCAGGGCGAGGTACACGCGCGTCGGGTCGATGGCGGCTCGCACGAGCTCCTTGCCCGTCAGTGGGTGCGCGTCCTGGAAGGCGAGCCCGCCCTTCACGCTCGCCCCGCCAAGGTTCGTCGCGACGGAGAATGGCGAACCGCGCCGCTCGCTGACGAGCGCCACGCAGCGGTAGACGTGCGCGGGCTCGAGCTCGCGCTCGAATGCGAAGTGCGTGCGACGGTTGCGACTGGAGGTGGTTGCGGCGAGCTCACGCACGCGCAGCGGGCGCAGTGGATCGGTCACGTCCCACAGGGCGAGGTTGAAGGGCGCGCCAGCGAGCGGTGCGGCCAGTTGGCCGTCGAGCACGAGCTCCTTCGCGCGCACCGCGCGCGCGGGCTCGACACGGAACTCGAGCCCAACCCAGTGCGCGGCCGTGGGAGCCGCCTCCATGGCGGGCAAGCCGGACGACGGATCGGGCAACGCGAGGCCGCCAGCCGTGGCGAACAGGCGCGGCGAGAGCCCGTCGGGACTCGCTGCGTGCGTCAACCCGTCGAGCTCCACGCGCCCGCTACGGAACACGGTGATCTCGCGCTGCGCGAGATCCTCCAGACGGATGTCGCCCAGCTCCGCGTTCACGAAGCGGTCGATGCGCTGCACACCGCGCGAAGCGCGGCTGGGAAAATCGACCACGAGGTCGAACACGAGCCCGACCAGCGGGTGCTCGGGATCGGCGCCGGGCGGCAGCGCGAAGTGCAGCGCGTATTCGTTCTGGTTCAGGTAGCCGTGCCCGCTGGCCACGAACTTCTCGCGCCGGTGCGGATCGCCGTGCAGCACGAGCTCCACGCTCGCGCCGTACTCGGTCTCGAGTCCGCGCGCGTGCGCGGGGTCGTCGCGCACCACGCGCACGCGCACGTAGGGCTTCTGCGTCGCCGGCACGCTAGCGTCATACAGCGTGTTCTCGTAGAAGTGCCCGATCGACTGCCAGTTCCCCAGCGCGCAGTCGAGGTCGCCGTCCTTGTCCCAGTCGCCCCAGGCCGGCGTGGCCGAGGTGAGGTGGCCGGCGGGGATCGAGTGCGTCGCCACCGTGAAGTGTCGAGTTCCGTCCTCGACCAGGCGGTTCTGGCGGAAGACCTGGCGCGTGGTGAAGTCGACGTCGCCGTCGTTGTCCCAGTCTTCGGCCGAGAGTCCGAGATCGAGGCCGATGTCGCGCTGATCGATGGTGGCGAGCTCGCCCTGGAAGAACGTGCCGTCGCCGCGCGACTCCCAGAAGCGCACGCCGCGGTTCGTGTACACGATGAACAGGTCCTGGTCGCCATCGAGATCGTAGTCGAAGAAGGCCGCGCCCTCGTCGAGCGCGTCGCGCAGGCCGATGCCCGAGCCCTCCGTCAGCATGGGCGCGAACTCGGGCTCCGCCTCCGAGCGGTTCTGGTACAGCACGCCGTTCGAGTACAGGTCGAGGTCGCCGTCGTCGTCCACGTCGACGAATTGCGCGCCCTCCGGCCGCGCTGTCTGCGGCGGGTTGTTCAGCCCGACCTCGGCGCTGCGCTCGCGCAGCCGGTAGGCGCCAGCGGGACCCGTGGGCCCGAGGTTCTCGAGGAAGAAGTTCCCCGGACCGCCGGCCGAGCGCGGATACACGGGCAGGAACAGATCCAGATCCCCGTCCTCCTCCACGTCGCCCCAGCAGATCGTCTCGGCGGGCGCCTCGCAGGGCTGACCGATCATCAGCGCGGGGTCGATGGCCACGTCGACGAACTGCGCCGCGCCCAGGTTCTTCAGCAGGTGCAGGCAGGAGTCGCCGGAGCTCACGCGCGGCTCGGTGCCGAGGTCGGGCAGGCCGTCGTTGTCGTAGTCACCGAAGGACGAGCCGTAGCGGTTGTTCGCGGGCGGAAGGACGCCGTCCAGGTCGGCGGCGAGCTCCCAGGTCGCGCCCTGCACGTTGCGCAGCAGGCGCGCCGAGTCGCAGGCAAAGATGTCGATCCAGCCGTCGGCGTCGAAGTCGCCGAAGGACACGCCGTTGGTGCGTCCGAGGATCAGCCCGTTGGGCCAGTCGGCGTTGGTGAAGAGCGCCAGCGGCACGTCCACGCTCCCCAGGGGCGTGCGCTCGAGACCGTGGCGGTAGGAGAAGACGCAGCCCGTGCTCGCGCCGGGCGCGAGGTCGTCCGGCATCCACAGGCGACAGGCGACGTCGCTGGGGGGCACGCGCTCTTCCCAGTCGGGCGGAAAGGTCCAACCCAGGACCGCGCCCGTGCGCCACTCGCGCGAGTAGAGGAGCCCGACGAGCGTCTCCGCCCCACGGTTCGTCAGCGTGACGCGCGCGATCAGCAGCTCGCCCTCGAACGCCAGCTCGGTACGCACCTCCAGCGCGCCGGCCCGCGCGCGCGCCACGACCGAGCCCGGCTGCAGCGCGAGCCCCAGCGCCTGCGCCTCGACGCGTCCGTCCCAGTCCGACGCCGTACCGCAGCCCACGAAGGCGCGCCGGACCGCGCCCTGCGTGTAGCGCACGCCGAACCACTCGGCGAAGCCCGCGCGCAAGTGCACGCGCGGACCATCGACGCTCTCCAGGCCCGCTTCGGGCACGCGCGTGAGCACGCCGAGCGCGTTCAGCTCGAGCCCCGGCCAGGTGGACTGCGCCGGAGATCCCTGGGCGCACAACGACAGGACGCCGACGAGCACGGTGGCGAGCATGGCACTCGCGAGTATAGCCCCGTTGCCGAGCCGGGCCGGCTCAGCGCGCGGCGATCGCCGTCAGGTGGCCGCGCGTGCGGTAGTACAGCACGCCGCGCGACACGGCCGGGCTGGCCATGCACTCCTCGCCCAGCTCGCTCTTGCCCAGCTGCTTGAACTCGAAGCCTTCGGCCACGCAGTACACGACGCCCTCTTCGCTGGCGAAGTACAGCTTCCCGTCGGCAGCCACGCCCGAGCTGGTGAAGCCCGAGATGCCGCTGCCCAGACGCTCTTCGTAGACCACCTCACCGCCGGCGGCGTCGAGGCAGGCCAGCACGCCGTTGTCGCGGCAGCAGTACAAGAACTCGCCGGTCACGATCGGCGTCTGCATGTAGTTTCCGCGCCGCGGGTCGCTCCAGCGCATGTGCGGCGACTCCTTGGGGTCGAGTTTCAGCGTGCCCTCGGCCATGGCGTCGATCGCGAACACCGGCGACCCACGGTGGGAGTTCGTGATGTAGATGAGGTCACCGCCGACGATCGGAGTGGGCACGGGAATGTCGCCGCCGCCCTCGAGCTTCCACAGCTCCTTGCCCGTGGCCAGGTCGTAGCCACCCATGTGCTTGAAGCCGTTGCACACGAGCTGGCGGCGCTTCTCGCGCACGTCCACGGTGGGCGCACCGAAGGTCGGCACGTCCTCGCGCGGCACGCGCCAGATCTCGCTGCCGTCGTTCAGCTTCAGCGCGGCGACGAAGCTCCCCTTCTGCACATCCACTTGCAGGTACAGCACCCCCTCATGGATCACCGGTGAAGCGGAAAAGCCCCAGCTCGCGTCCGTCTGCACGTACCAGCCCGCGTCGAGCTCACCGAAGTCCTTCTTCCACAGGAGCTTTCCGTCCGGCGCGTAGCAGAACAGCCCCTCAGTGCCGAACATCGCCACGACGTGCTCGCCGTCCGTGGCCGGCGTCGAGGCAGCAAAGCTGCCCTTGGTGTGACGCGGGAAGCGCGGCGTGCCATCGAAGGCCGTCTGCGTCCACAGCACCTTGCCGTCCTTGCGGTCCAGGCACAGCACCTGGAACAGGTGCTCACCCTCGTCGGGCACGGGCGCGACGTCGCCGTAGAGTCCCACCTGCAGTGCGGACTCGCCGGCCTTGCGCACCGCGGTCGTGAGGTAGATGCGCTCGCCCCACACGATCGGCGAGGAGTGCGCGAGACCCGGCACGGCGACACGCCACTGGATGTTCTTGCCGCTGGCCACGTCGAAGTCCAGCGGCGTCGGGAAGCCGTTGGCGATGCCGCTCGCATACGCTCCGCGGAACTGCGGCCAGTTCGTGTCGCGCGCCGGACCGCGCACGGGCTTGGCATCCTGCGCGGCGAGCGGCACGGCGAGGAGCGAGAGGACGAGGGCGATGCGCGCGGAGATCGGATTCATGCTGTGAAGGGACGACGTGGGGCGCGCGATTGTATGCGCGGACGGAGCGCTGCTCACTCGCGATTCAGCGCGCGCAGCACGGAACCCCGCAGCGCCAGCGCGGCGCCGAGCAGCACCCACACGCAACCCAGCAGACCCACGCCGAGCAACAGCCCGCCGAGTGTTCGCAGTGCGTCAAGGGAACCCGCCTCGAGGCGCGGCAGCACCACCAGAGCTCCACCCAGCGCGCCGACGAACAGCCCGGCCCACACCAGGCCGCCCTGCTCGCCCAGGAACAGCCAACGCAGCTCGCCCGGCGAAAAACCCAGCGCGCGCAGCAGCGCAAGCTCGCCGCGACGCTCGAGCGCGTGGCGCAAGACGAGCGCGAGCAAGCCGACGCTGCCCAGCACGAGGCCGAGCCCGCCCAGCGCCTGGAAGATCGAGAGATACGTGTTCTGCACGCCGTGCAGGAGATCGAGGCGCTCGTGCGTGGGCACGAGCTCGAGACCCTCGTCCGCCAGCGCGCGCGTGAGCCGCGCCGCCACCGCCTCGCGGCGCGCGCTCGGCGCGTCGATCAGGAACGCGCGCTGGCCGACGTCGTCGGGGAAGCGGCGCACGAAGTCGCGCTCGGCGAGCAGCACGTCACCCTGCAGGATCGAATCGGCGAGCGTGGCCACGATGCGCGCGCGGAACGGCCGGCCCTGGCCGTCGACCAGCTCGAGCTCGTCGCCGAGGGCCTTCTTCAGCGTCCACTGCAGGCTGATCGCGTCGACGATCGCCGGCACCACGTCCGCGCCGAGCTCGCCTTCGAGCAGCGTCCAGGGATCGGGCGTGTCTTCGAGTTGCGCGGCGAAGCGGAAGCGTCCAGCGAGCTCGGCGGGGCGCACGCCCAAGAGGCGCGGGCTGTGCGGCGCGTCGAGGTTGAGGCAGCTCGCCT
>SIAI01000083.1 GCA_009691855.1 Planctomycetota bacterium
GTAGCGCCAACAATCCGCCGCACTGAATCGCCGCTGGCGGCGTTGCGCCTCCTCCCTAGTATTGCAGCGAATACGCGTCGGCGGCGCGCCTTGCCAGCGACGATCCATCACGGCGCCTTGTTGGCGCTACTGCGGGGAAGGAACACTAGCTAGGGCGACGGCAGCGGCCCCTTTCCGGCCGCGCATTCCGCCCAGCCAAGGGAGGCCCTGCATGTCCGTCGCGCTCCGCATCGCGTTCTTCGTCGGCCCGCTCGTCCTGGCACCCTCCAGCGCTCACGCGCAATGCGGGCCCGAGCTCCAGGAGCTTCGCCCCGGCCGACGGCCAGGCGGGCGACGGCTTCGGCTATCGCAGCGAGCGCCAGGGCAACCTGGCCGTTGTGGCGGCGACGTTCGACGACGATCGGGGCCTGGACGCGGGCTCGGCCTACGTGTGCGCGCGCGACGCGGCGGGGCGCTGGCACGTGCTGAAGAAGCTGCTGGCCTCTGACGGCGCGGCCGGCGACGCCTTCGGCTACTCGGTCGCGGTGGACGGCGTACGCGTGCTGGTCGGCGCGCCCGGTCACGACGGCGTGCTCGCGGACGAGGGCGCACTGTACGTCTTCGCCCGCGACCAGGGCGGACCGGGGAACTGGGGCGCGGTGACGCACTTCGCGCCCGGCGGACTGGCGCTCGGCGCCGGCTTCACGTATTCGCTGGCGCAGCACGGCGAGCGCTTGCTCGTCGGTGCGCCGCACCACGCGCGCGGGGTGGCCGGGCGCGCGTACCTCTATCGCCGCGATCCGAGCAGCGCGAGCGGCTGGACACTGGAGCGCGACTTCACCAGCTGTGCTCCGACGACCGCCTTCGAGTTCGGCCAGGACGTCGCCCTGGACGACGCCACGCTGGCGCTGAGCGGCTCGACGACCTCGGTCCAGCCCTACTCCGACTACGTCGTACACCTCTTCGAGCGCGACGCGGGCGGCGCGGGCAACTGAGGCGAGGTGCAGCGCCTGTTCTCGCCCAGCGGCGCGCGCGACATTTTCGGCTACGAGATCGCGCTCGCGGGCGAACACCTGCTGGCCGTCGCCCCCGCCGAGACCGACTTCGCCACGTTCCAGATCGGCGCGCTGTACCTCTACCGGCGCGACCTCGGCGGACCCTCGGCCTGGGGCCTCGAGCGGCGCCTCGTCGATCCGCAGGCCGACGGCTTCTTCGCCGCCGACGAGGTCGAGCTGCGCGGCGACTGGATCGTGGCCGGTTCGTTTTCGCTGCAGAGCGACGGCGAGGCCGCGGCCGGCGCGCTGTGCGTCTTCGGGCGCAACGTGGGCGGCGAGAACGCCTGGGGCGCGCTCGGGCGCATCGGCGCGGCGCAGCTCGAGGCCGACGCCCTCTTCGGCCTGGACCTGAAGCTGGAGGGCGACGAGCTGCTCGTCGGCGCACCGGGTTCCTACGGCGGAGCGGCGAGCGGCGAGCTCTACGTGCTCGACCTCGGACGCGTGGCGCGCGCGAGCTGGCGCACCGACGCCGGACGCGTGAACCGCGACGTGTACCGCGCGCGCACACAGCCGTGGCTCGGCATGAATTACGTCGCCGAGGTCGACCTGCGGCCGAGCGGGCACGGCTCGCGGTGCTGATAGCCTGCGCCAGGCGCGCCGAGACGCCATTGTTCGGCGCTGCGGTCCAGCTCGGACGCGGCTTCGTCGCGCAGATCGCCGCGGCGGGCCCGCTGGCGCGCTGCGACCTCGCCTTGCCGAGCGACGCCAGCCTGTGCGGACGCGAGCTCGTCACCCAAGCCGGTCTGTTCGGCGGCGGCCAGCCGTTCGCGCTCACCAACGCCCAGGATCTGGTGCTCGGCTTCCCCTGAGGTCGTTCAACCGCCGGCCAGCGCGCCGAACACCGCCGCCGCCGTCCACAGCCGGTTCTCGGCCTCGTCGATCACGGCCGAGCGCGTGGAGTTGAGCACCGCGTCGCTCACAACCACGTTGCGGCGCACCGGCAGGCAGTGCAGGAACAGCGCATCGTCGGTCGAATGCATCTTGGTCGCGTCCACCATCCACCGCGCGCGCAGCGGCTCCTTGGCGCGCTGCTCCTCCTCGAAGCGTCCGTAGTAGTCGAGCGAGCCCCACTCCTTGGCGCACACGACCACCGCGCCCTTCAGCGCCGCGTCGCTGTCGTGCGTCTCGCTCAGGCGGCCGCCCTGGCTCTCGGCGCGCGCGCGCGCGCGGCGCACGACCTCGGGCTCGAGGCCCCAGCCCTGTGGATGGAGCAGGGTCACGTCCATGCCGAGGTCGCAGGCGGCGAGCAGCTGGCTGTGGGGCGTGGCGACCGGCAGCGATTTCGGGTGCCAGGTCCAGGTGAGCACGTACTTCTTCCCGCGCGGCTCGCCCAGCTTCTCCTGCAGCGTCAGCGCGTCGGCCAGGCCCTGCAGGGGATGCCAGCGGTTCGACTCCAGGTTGATCACCGGCACCTCGGCGAACTCGGCGAAGCGGTGCAGGAACTCGTCCTTGGCAAGCTCGGCGTAGCTGGAGCTCACCGCGGCCTTGTCGAGGCCCACCGTGATCAACTCGGACTTGCGGATGCCGACGAGGTGCCCCATGCGCGAGAGCACCGGGGCGAGTTCGCGCACGTGCTCCTGCGTGTTCTGGTCCATGACCACGCCCTCGCCGCACTCGAAGTTCCAGGTGTCCTTGCCCGGATTCAGCGTGATCCCCGCGCCACCGAAGCGCGCCATGGCCGACTCGCACGAGACGCGCGTGCGCACCGAAGGGTTGAAGAACAAGAGCGACGCGACCTTGCCGGCCAGGTTCGGACGCACGCGCCCCGACTTGATGTCGCGCGCGAAGGCCAGCAGCCCGCGCACCTCCTCGGGCGTGAAGTCGAGGCTGGAGAGGAAGTCGCGGCCAGTGAGGTCGATCATGGGCGGGTCGGGACGGGTTCGGTACGTGCGCCGGCGCCCTCGAGGAGCTCGCGGTACCAGCGCACGCTCGTGGCCAGGCGTTCCTCGAGGCCCGTGCGGGCCCACACGACCGAGAGCGTGCGCCGCGTGGCCGCGTCGGTCTTCGTGCGCTGCGCGTCCTTGACCGCGTTCGCGCACGGGCCGTCGGCGTCGAACAGGCACAGCAGCCCTTCGATGTCGATCGTCTGGCCGCTGGCATTGAAGACGTAGCTCGCGTCCTTCGCGCCCAGACCGATGCGCAAGGGTTCCCGCGCGCGCGCGAGGTCCACGACGCTGATCGGCAGGCCACTGGCGAGCGACACGGCGTTGCACGCGTCCACGGCGAGGTTGATCGAGCCCAGCGCGTTCTCCCCCACCGCGCGCAGCAGGTACTCCGAGGAGGGCTTGCCGCGCCCGGTGGGCTTGTAGCCGCCCTTCCGCAGCAACGCGCGGATCGCCTCGCGCGTGGGTTCGTCGCGCTGCACCGGGGTGTCGGCTTCGAGCGCGAACAGCGCGGCGAGCGCCGGCGGCGTCGTGAGCTCGCCCAGCGGGCGCGGGAACTCGCAGGCGAAGGCCGCGCAGGCCAGCAGCGGATGCGGATCGAGCACGATCTCGAGCGTCATGGGCGGGGATTGTGCCCGGCGCGGCCTGCCGCGGCCACGGTTGGCTGGCCCAACCCTCACTCCTCCGCGTGCGTCGCAGGCGCGGCCTCGGCGCGGCTGTGGGCGAGTACACGCCGTCGCGCGACGAGCTGTGGGTCTCGGCTGGCATCTTCTCGCTGGGCTTCCTGCTGTTCACGCTGATGGTGAAGGTGGCCACGCGCATCATGCTGGGCGAGTTCCACGCGGGAGCGGCGTGGGCGCGGTCGGCGCCCGCGGCGTCGAAGAGCTGAGCCACTCGTTCGAAGGGTCTGCGCGCGGGCATTCCACTCGTCTAGCGGGGACCGCGCTCGGACCTCCCCAGCTCTCCCCGTCCTCCCCGTTCATCGACCGCGCGCGTCGGCTAAGGGACCCGTGGTCGCGGTCGACCACGGGTGCGCGGGCCGCTCACTTCGCCGGCAGCGTAGCCAGCTTCTTGCACTCGTCCGGGCAGCCGTTGGCGCACTTCGGGCAGGGGCACTTGCCGATGTCGATCTCGGTGCGCGGCTTCTTGGGGTTCAGGTGGCGGATCTTGGCGTTGAACTCGTGGTAGCAGAACGCCTTGTAGCTCGGCGACTTGTCGTTGTGACACGTCACGCAAACCTCGGCGCTGGGCACGGCCACGATCTCGGCGTCGATCTTGGCGTAGCCCGGCGCGTCGCCACCGGCCGCGGCCGCCGCGAAGCGCGCCTTCATGTGGGCCTCGCCCGGCCCATGGCAGCTCTCGCACTGCACGCCGTGCGTGCGCTCGAAACCCTTCTTGAGCTGGTCCTCGGGCACGCCGAACCCGGTGACGTGACACTTGACGCACTCGTCCGCCTTCTGCGAATCGGCGCTGCCCTTCGCCGAAGCCAGCTTCTTCGCCTCGTCGCTGGCCAGGGTCTCGAAGGCCTTGGCGTGCTTCATCTTGGTCCAGGCCCCGTACTGATCGCCGCCCTCGGCGGCGCCGTGGCAGCTCTTGCACTTCTCGGCGCCGATGTAGCGGTTCACGCTGGGCTTGGCGGCCTTGTCCTGGCCCACGCTGGCGACCGAGAGGGCGGCGATGCCCAGCGCGGTCAACAGCGCGAAAAGGGTGCGGGAGACGTTGGTCTGCTTCATCCCGGTTCTGCTTTCTGACTCGAGCAGCGGTCCGCTCGCACCTCGACCGGCGCCAGCACGGCGCGGGTTGCGGGTTCGAGAGCACGTCCAGAGAAAGGGGAGCATGTCTACTCCCCGCCGTGGATGCGCACAAGTGCGCGCGCGCGCGCCGCGGGGTGCGGATTCCGGCCCCCCCGCTCGACCTCTGCCCGACGGTTGACGCGGAGCGCCCCGACGGCGAGAGTCGCTCGCCGATGCCGCCGCGAGCTGGACGATCCGCGCGCCCGTCCGAGCCGCTGCTGCCGTTCGATTCCGGCGCCAGCGTGAGCGCTCCGCGGCGCGTGTTCCTGGGCTGGAGCGAGCCCGTGCTGCACGCCGCGGCGCGCTGGATTCTGGCGGACCTGGGGACCGAGCTCGGCGACGTGCTGGTGGCCCTGCCGGGCGCCCGCGCCGCGCTGCGGCTGCGCGAGTTGCTGGCCGTGCGCGCTCCAGCCGGCTGGACGCCGCCGCGCGTGCTCACGCAGGGCGAGCTGATCGACGAACTCGTGCAGCTCGCACAGCCCGCCGCCGGGCGCCTGACGCGCACGCTGGTGTGGGAGCGCGCGCTCGCCGACCTCGAACCCGCGGAGCTCGCCTGCCTGCAGCGGCGCGCCAGCGACGGCGCGCACGAGCGCCTGCGCCTGGCCGAGACCGTGCGCGCGCTGCACGGCGAGCTGGCCGTCGAGAACCGCGACTTCGCCGCGCTCGCGCGCGAAGCCTGGGGCCCCGGCCTCGAGGCCGAGGCGCGGCGCTGGCAGGCCCTCGCGCGCGCGCAGACGCGCTACCGCGAACGCCTGGCGCAACTCGGCCAGGTCGATCCGCACGAGGGCCGCGCGCGCGCCATCGACGCCGGCGCGCTCGAGCGCTCGCTGCGCGTGGTGCTGGTCGGCGTGGCCGACATGAACCACCTCCTCGCGCGGCTCGTGACGGCTCTCGGCCCGCACGTCACGGCGCTGGTCGCGGCCCCGCCGGAGCTCGCGCCCGGCTTCGACGCGCTGGGGCGACTGGCGACGGACTTCTGGGCCGCGCGCGACGTGCCGCTCGCGCTCGCCGACTGGCGCGCGGCCGAGAAGCCGGTCGACGAGGCCGAGTGCGTGCGCGGCGTGCTCGACGAGTGGCACGGCACGCTCGCACCCGAGGAACTGGTACTGGGCGTGGCCGACGAGAGCCTGGTGCCGTACCTCGAGCGCCAGCTCGCGGACTGCGGCGTGCGCGCGCGGCGCGCGGCCGGAACCCCGCTCGAACGCGCGCGGCCGCTGCGGCTCATGCACGCCCTGGCGCGCTACCTCGCGCGCCGCGGCTTCGCCGAGCTGGCGATCCTGGCGCGCGATCCGGACCTCGCCGCGACCCTCGGCCGCGACCCCGACCTCGCCGCGCGCTTCGACCGCTACCACCGCGAGCACCTGCCCCGGCTGACGCAGGAGTGGCTCGGCGCCCACGAGTTCGAGCGCGGCGTGCGCGAGTTCCACGCGCGCCTGGAGGCGAGCCTCGGGCCGCTGGCGAGCGGCGAGCCGCGCACCCTCGGCGCCTGGGCCGAGCCGATCCGCGCCTGGCTGGCGTGCGTCTACCCGCGCGCGCTCGACGAGACGAAGGAGGACGAGCGCGTGCTCAGCGCGGCCCTGCGACGCGTGGGCGCGGCCCTGGGCGAGCTCGAGGACGTGCCCGCCAGCTTGGAGCTCAGCGCGCTCGGCGCCGCCGACGCGCTCGAGCTGCTCCTGCGCGTCCTGCGCGGCGAGCGCGTGCCGCCGCCGGGCGGCGCGCGGGCCTCGGTCGAGCTCGTCGGCTGGCTCGACCTGCCGCTCGACGACGCCCCCGCCGTGATCCTCACCGGCTTCAACGAGGGCAAGATCCCGCAGTCCGTGGGCGCGCACGCCTTCCTGCCGGACTCGCGCCGCGCCGCGCTCGGCCTGCCGGGCGACGCACAGCGCCTGGCGCGCGACGTGTACGCGGCCACGCTGGTGCTCTCGACGCGCGCGCGCCACGTGTTCGTCAGCGCGCGGCGCAGCTTCGAGGGCGACCCGCTGCTGCCGAGCCGCCTCGCCTTCCACCGCCCCGCGGCCGAGATCCCCCTGCGCGTGCGGCACTTCCTGCCCGAGGGCGAGCGCGACGCGAGCCCGTCGGCGCCCGCGGAGCGCAACGAGGAGCGCCGCCACGCCTGCCCCGTGCTGCCGTGGAGCGCGCCGAAGAAGGTGCGCGTCACCGCCTTCCGCGACTTCCTCGACTCGCCGTACCTCTTCTACCTGCGCCACGTGCTCGGCCTCGAGACGCTCGACGACCGCCTGGCCGAGCTCGACCCGCGCCTTTTCGGCAACCTGGCGCACGGCGCGCTCGAGGACCTCTTCGACGGGCCGAGCGACAGCACGGACGAGCGCGTCGTCGGCGAGCACCTCGTGGCGCGCCTGCGCGCGCGTGCGGCCGTGACCTTCGGGGCCGCGCCGTTGCCCGCCGTCGGCCTGCAGCTCGCGCAGCTCGAGCGGCGCCTGCGCATCTTCGCCGCACGGCAGGCCGAGCGCGCGGCGGAAGGCTGGCGCATCCACGCCGTCGAGTGGAAGCCGCCGACGCCCGTGGTCCTCGACGTGGACGGCGAGCCGCTCGAGCTCTCCGGCAAGATCGACCGCATCGACCGTCACCCCGACGGACGCTGGGCGATCCTCGACTACAAGACCGGCGACCGGCGGCGCGCGCCGCGCGAGGCGCACAAGAAGAAGGACGGCAGCTGGAGCGACCTGCAGCTGCCGCTCTACCGGCACCTCGCGCGCGCGCTCGAGCTCGCGGGCGAGCCCGCGCTCGGCTACGTGTGGATCGCCAAGGAGGAGGCCGAGACGGGCTTCGTGTGCGAGCCGTTCGCGCCCGCGGAGCTCGCCGACGCGCTCGAGACCGCGCGCCACATCGTGCGGCGCGTGCGCCGGGGCGACTTCGAGGAGCCGGGGCGCGCGCCGACGTACGACGAGATCCTCAAGGCGATCTTCGGCCTGGGCACGCTGGGTGGAGACGACGAGGAGCCCGCCGCGTGACGCGCTCGCCGCACCGCCTGATCCACGCCTCGGCCGGCACGGGCAAGACGTTCCAGCTCTCGGGTCGCTACCTCGAGCTGCTCTTCGCCGGCGTCGAGCCGCGCGCGATCCTGGCCACGACCTTCACGCGCAAAGCCGCCGGCGAGATCCAGGAGCGCGTGCTCGAGCGCCTGGCGCGCGCGGCGCTGGAGCCGGAGAAGCGCGCCGAGCTCGAGCGTCAGCTCGGCCGCGCGCTGCCTTCGAGCGCGGTCGAGGCCCTGCTGGCGCGCCTGACGCGGCGCCTCGGGGAGATGCGCGTGCGCACGCTGGACGCGTTCTTCGTGCACCTGGCAAGGCTGTTCGCGCTCGAGCTCGGCCTGCCGAGCGAGTGGAGCATCGCCGACGACGCGGACGAGCTCGCCCTGCGCCGCGAGGCCGTGGCGCGCACGCTTGCGCGCAGCGAGCCGCTCGAGCTCCTCGTGCTGCTGCGCGGCTTGCAGCGCGCCGAGGCCTCGCGCACGGTCGAGGCGACCCTCCTGCGCGAGGTCGAGCACGGACGCAGCGCCTACCTCGAGAGCCAGCCCGAGGCCTGGCGCGAGGTGCGCCCGCCGGCCGCGCTCGAGGCGCGCGTGCTGGCCGGCGCGCGCGCGGCCCTGGGCGCGCTCCCGCTGCCGACCACGAAGCAGGGCAAGCCGCGCGCGCACTGGCGCAACGCGCAAGCCGCGATCCTCGCCGCCCTCGACGCGGGCGACTGGCGGGGCTTGATGGAACTCGGGCTCGTGCAGCGCGTGCTGGCAGACGGCGAGGAGTTCGATCGCGAGCCCATCGCCGCCGAGTGGAGCGAGCCCATCCGCCTCTTCCTGCAGCAGGCCGCGCACGAGATCGTCGGCGAGGTCGCGCGCTTCAACGCCGCGGCGCTGGAGTGGCTGCAGCGCTTCGAGCACAGCTTCGAGGAGCTCAAGGCCGAGGAACACGCCTACCGCTTCGAGGACCTGCCCAAGGCGCTGCACCCGCGCGACGAGAACCGCCTGGGCGTGGCCGAGGACATCTGGTACCGCCTCGACGGGCGCATCGACCACCTGCTGCTGGACGAGTTCCAGGACACCGCGCCGGTGCAGTGGCGCATCCTCGCGCCGCTCGCCGAGGAGCTCCTGGCCGACGGCACGGGCACGCGCAGCTTCTTCTGCGTGGGCGACCTGAAGCAGTCGATCTACGGCTTCCGCGAGGCCGAGCCGCGCCTCCTGAAGGGCATGCACGAGCGCCACCCCGTGCTCGTGCCGGAGCCGCTGGTGGAGAGCCACCGCTCGTCGCAGATCGTGCTCGACACCGTCGATCGCGTGTTCGCGGGCATCGGCGACAACGCGGCCTTCCAGCACCAGGAGCATCGCCGGGCCGCGCGCTCGTTCCAGGAGGACTACGCGCCCCACCGCGCCTTCCGCAGCCGGCCCGGCGCGGCCGTGCTGCTCGAGGCCGCGCCCGTCGAGAGCGCCGAGGAGGACGCGGCCGAGCACGCCACCCTGCGGCGCGCGGCGGAGCGCGTCGAGGCGCTGGTACGCGAGGCTCCGGGCTGCACGGTCGGCATCCTCCTGCGCCGCAACAAGCACATCGCGCGCACGATCCTGCTGCTGCGCGAGCGCGGCCTGCACGCCAGCGGCGAGGGCGGCAACCCCCTCACGGACTCGGCGGCGGTGCTGCACTTCCTGTCGCTCATGCACCTCTGCGACCACCCGGGCGACTCGGCCGCGGCCTTCCACGTGGCCAGCTCGCCGCTCGCCGCGGCCGTGGGCCTCACGCGCGAGGGCCACGCGCGCGAGCGCGCGCTGGTGGCCGAGGGCGTACGCGCGCGCCTGGCGCGCGAGGGCTATGGCGCGCTCGCCGCGAGCCTGCTGGCCGCCGTCGACGCGGGCTACGGCGCCTGGGACCGCCGGCGCTTCCGCCAGCTCGTGGACCTCGCCCACGCGCACGACGAGCGCGCCGGACTGCGCGCCGACCGCTTCGTCACGCACGTGCGCCTTACGCGCGTCGAGGATCCGGCGGCGACGCAGGTGCAGGTCATGACCGTGCACTCGGCCAAGGGCCTCGAGTTCGACGCGGTGCTCCTGCCCGAGCTCGACGGGCCGTTCGTGCCGCAGCGCGCCGAGCTCCTGACGCAGCGTCCCGATCCCGCCGGGCTGATCACGGCCGTCTCGCGCGCGCCCGCGGAGGACGTGTGCCGCATGGAGGCCGTGCTGGACGGGCTGTGGTGCGAGCGCGAGCGGCGTGAGCTGCGCGAGGCGCTGTGCCTGCTCTACGTGGCGATGACGCGCGCACGTCACCGCCTCGAGATGATCGTCCAGCACCGCCCCAAGGCCGGCGACGTGCCGCGCAGCTGCGCCGGGATCTTGCGCGCGGCGCTCGGGGCGCTGGGCGCGCAGGGCGACGGCGTACTGTGGGCCCACGAGGAAAACCACGCCGTGTGGTTCACGCCGCGCGCGCCTGCCGCGGCCGCGCTGGCACGCCGCGAGCCGCTTCCTGCGCCCTTCCGCGCCGCGCGAGTGGCGGCGCTCACGCACCGCACGGCCTCCGCCAGCGAGGGCGGAGGTCTGCGCGCGCCGGCCGAGCTGCTGCAGGCCCCGGGCTCGCGCGCGCGGCTCACGGGGACGCTCGTGCACCGCTGGCTGCGCGAGGTCGAGTGGCTCGAGGACTTCGCCGCGAGCGACGCGGAACTCCTGGCGCGCGGGCGTCCGCTGTGCGCCGACGAGGAGCTCCTACGCACGACGCTGCGCGAGTGGCGTGCGTACCTGGCGCAGCCGCGCACGCGCGCCGAGCTCGCGCGCGACGCGAGCGCCGAGGCCACCGTCTGGCGCGAGCGCGCGTTCTCGGTCGTGCTCGCGGAGCCCGAACGCGCGCTGTGGACGGGCGCCTTCGACCGCGTGGTGCTGTACGGCCAACCCGGCGCGTGGGAGCGCGCGGTGGTGCTCGACTTCAAGACCGACCGCGTGAACGCCGCGGAGCTCGAGCGACGCGTGGAATACTATCGGCCGCAGATCGAGGGCTATCGGGCGGTGCTGGCGCGGATGACGGGCCTGCGCGCGGAGCGCATCGAGGGGCGCCTGTTGTTCTTGCGGGTGGATGAGGTGAGGCGGGTCTAGGCACTGGCTGGCGCTCGGTCGAGGAACGACTCGGAGGAGTACGTCCCCGTACGCCGGAAGCGCGGCCCGACGAACCTACGGACGTCGGGCTGCGCCTCGCGCAAGACACCAGCGCCGTGCGGGACCCGCTACAGACGATGTTCTCGGATGGTCGGCCTGACGATGACAGGGAACGTGCACTGCGACTGATTCCCCGACGCGTCGGTGGCCGTGCAGGTCACGATCGTCATGCCCATGGGGAAGAGACTCCCGGATGGCGGAATGCACAGCACCGCCGGACGCCCCCGAACCCGCCCGCCGTCTGACTGATCTTCTGTTTTGCCCTCACCGTGCCGACTTGGGCGCCGCTCACCCCAACGAGCGCAGACACGACGCACGCGATCCAACCGACGTGACTACCCTTGCGCTTCATGGCGAACTCCCCTCTTTCGTTGCGGCCCCCCTTTCGGGGGCGCAGTTTCTCGACTTCTGCCGACGGCATCGCCGCACTCGGCGCCCCCGACAGGATTGCATCATAGGCGCGTCCGCGCATTCGGATGGCGCAACTGGATTTCGTGTGCGCAGGCCTGCCCCGGAGGATCCGTGGGCCTCCGGCACACTCTCCTTCCCCGTGAGCTACCGGCGAGCTCGCGCCAGACCTCGAGTCCTACTGCCCCTCGCCCTTCCAGCGGAAGTGTTGCTGCGCGAGCCACTCGCCGGGCAGCGCCGAAGGATCCTCGACCAGCGCCTTGAGCGCGGCGGCGTCGCCGGCCACGGCGCGACCGCGCTCGGCCAACGCGGCTGGGAACGCTCCCGGGAGAGCGGCGATCCTGCCCAGCGCGTCCTCGATCGCGGCGGGGTCCTTGCCGACCTTGGGCAGCACGGGCTTCAACAAGCTGGGCGCGCGCTTCCAGGCGGCGACGTTCGGGTTCTTGAGCGCGGCCAGGACGGCCTTGGACTTCTTGATGGGTTTGCCGAGCTGCTCGGCCCAGGCGAGCAGGACCTCGAGCGCGGGCTCGCGGCCGTCGGTGGCGAGTCGGGCGGCCAGGTCGTCGATGCCCCCGGCGGACGACTCGATCGCCGCGCGCACCGCGCTGGCCTCGGCCACCTCGGGTGAGAAGGCGGCGTCGAAGTCCACCGCGCTCTTCAGCGCCGGCGCGGCCGTGGCGAAGTCGCCGCGCGCGAGCGCCGCGCGTGCCGCGGGCCAGCCCTTGCGCCAGGCGATGAGCTCGGGCAAGCGGCGCTTGGCGGCGAGCTCGCGCAGCGGCACGTCGAGCAACGATTCCTCGCCGCTCCAGGCAGCGCCCTTGGCGAAGCCGGGATCGCCTTCCCAGGCCACCTTGCCGTCGATGTCCAACAAAATGAAACGCGGCAGGTGGAAGCGCTCGACCTCGTACTGCTCGAAAGTGATGCCGAAGTTGTGCTCGGCCAGGGTGGGCGTGTCGAGCGCGATCACGTCGGGGAGGGCGTGCGACTGGATGTAGCTCTCGGCCACGTTCGTGTCCCAGAAGGCCATCAAGTTCAGCACGCGCAGGCCGATGTTCTGGTTCTTGTCGTGGAGCGAGCGCAGGTACGCGTCGATCGGAACCACGTCGTTCTGGTTCTTGTCGAACATCACCAGGAGCTGCGGGTAGCCGCGCGCCTCGTCCCACGACTTGCGCTCGCCCTGGAGCCACTTCTGCGCGCTCGGGAAGGGCGGCGCGAGGCCGAGCCAGCTGCCGTTGATCGCCTCGCCGCCGGCTTGTTCCGCTTCGAGCGTCATGTTGCGCTCGATCGCGGCCGACGGATCGCGCGG
>SIAI01000032.1 GCA_009691855.1 Planctomycetota bacterium
GAAAAAGTCCCGTCGCGAGGCACAGCGCCTTTCGTCAGGGCTAGGAACGCGACGGAGAGACGGCGGAAGCGGCCTTCCTGGCCGCTGAGCACGGCCTGGATTGATACCGCACGTCGAGCGTGACGACGCCATGGCGAAAGGCGCGAAGCTAGGGTCCGCCGACCAGCACCGGTTCCGTGCAGCGGAAGCGGTAGCGGCCCGAGACGAGCTCCACGCGCACGCCCCGGGCCTCGGTGGCGCCGAGGGTCACGCCCGGAGCCGCGGCGAGCGGCTGGCCGCCCGCGCTCACGCTCTCGGCGCTGCGCGCAGGGATCAGCAGCGTCGCGCCGATGTTGGGCGGGACACTGACCTCGAGCTCGAGCGCGGTTCCGTCGAGGCGCCAGTGCAGCTCGATGGGGCCGCGGATGGAGTCGTGCTCGACCTCGGCGTGGGTGAGTCCGCCGCCGGGGCGCGGGCGCAGATCGAGGTGCGCGAAGCCGGGCTGGTCCGCGCCCAGACCGCCGATGGTCGCGAACATCCACTCGCCCACGGCGCCGAAGGCGTAGTGCGCGAAGGAGTTCATGCCCGGATCCTGGAAGCCCTTCTCGGGCGTCCAGCCGTCCCAACGCTCCCAGATGCTGGTCGCGCCGTTCTCGATCTCGAACAGCCACGAGGGATAGGTACGGCCGAGCAAGAGGCGGTAGGCGACGTCCTCGCGGCCGATCGTGTTCAGCGCCAGCAACAGGTCCTTGGTGCCGACGAAGCCGGTCGAGAAGTGCCCGCCGCGCGCCTCGATGTCGGCCACGAGACGCTGCGCGGCCTGCTCGCGGCGCGCGCCGTCGAGCAGCTCGAAGGACAGCGCGAGCGCGTAGGCGCACTGCGTGTCGCCGCGGATCTGGCCCTGCGCATCGACGTAGGCCTCGTTGAAGGCCTGCTTCACGCGCGCGAAGAGTTCGGCGTAGCGCGCGGCGTCGGCCGTCTTGCCCAGCGCCTCGGCGCTCTTCTGCATCAGGCGCGCGCACCTGGCGAAGTACGCTGTGTAGATCACCTCGTGCGGCGTGTCGCCGCCGACCGCGACCCAGTCGCCGAAGCAGTGGAACTCCTCCGGTGGCAGGCAATCCGCGCCGCTGCGCTGCTCGCAGAACTCGAGGAAGCGCTGCATCGACGGGTAGGCGCGCTGCAGCATCTGCCGGTCGCCGTAGGTCTCGTACATCGTCCACGGGCAGATCACGCCCGCGTCGGCCCAGGCCGGACCGCCGTCGTCACCCGCGACCTTGAGCGGAGCGACCATGGGGAACTGGCCGTCGGCGCGCTGCGCGTCGGCCAGGTCCACCAGCCACTTGGCGAAGAAGGCCTGCACGTCCGCGTTCCAGGTCGCGGTGCGCGCGTAGGCCTGTGCGTCGCCGGTCCAGCCCAGGCGCTCGTCGCGCTGCGGGCAGTCGGTGGGGATGTCGATGAAGTTCATGCGCTGCGTCCAGCGGATGTTCTCCAGCAGGCGCGCCAGCGCGGGCTCGCTCGTCGTCAGGCTGGCGATGTAGGGCGTGTCGCTGGTGATGGCGAGGCCGACCACGTCGCCGGCCTCGGGCTTGCGCCCCAGGCCCGTGACCTCGATGTACTGGAAGCCGTGGAAGGTGAAGCGCGGCATCCAGCGCTCCAGGCCGCCGCCCTTGCACACGTAGCTGTCGGTCGCGCGCGCGCCGCGCAGGTTGGCGGTGTAGAGCGTGCGCTCCGGGTTCAGCCGCTCGGCGTAGCGCAGCACGACCTTCTGGCCCATCCCGCCGCGCACGGCGATGCGCGCGAAGCCGGCGATGTTCTGGCCCAGGTTGCACACATAGCTGTCGGGGCCCACGGCCCACACCTCGGTGGGCTCGAACTCGGCCACCACGCGCACCGGCGGCCCGGGATGGGCGCCGAGCAGCGGCGTTTCGTCCGCGCCCACGTCGACCGGCTTCCAGGCCGCGTCGTCGAAACCCGCGCTGGACCAGCCGCTGGTCTCGCGGCGCGCGTCGTAGCTCTCGCCCATCAGGAAGTCGGCCTCGAGCAGCGGTCCGGTGCTCGCGCGCCAGCGCTCGTCGCTGCACACGACCTCGCGCGAGCCGTCGGCGTGCTCGAGCACGAGCTGCGCCAGGAGGCGCGTCTTCGTGCCGTAATGGTCGCGGTGGCCGCCGTAGCCGACATGGCCCGCGTACCAGCCGTCGGCCAGCGTCGCGCCGAGCGCGTTCGCGCCGCCGTGCACCAGCGCGCTCACGTCGTAGGCGCGGTAGGGGACGCGCTTCTCGTAGTCGGTCCAGCCGGGGGTGAAGAGCTCGTCGCCCACGCGCTGGCCGTTGAGCTCGAACTCGACCAGCCCGAGCGCCGAGGCGTACAGCGTCGCGCGCACCGCCTGCGCGCGGCTGGTGAACTCGCGGCGCAGCACGCGCGGCGGCGGCAGGAACAGCTTCGTGGCCTCGAGCTTGCCCCACGGCCCGCCGCCGTAGGGCGCGAGCTCGCGCGCGGCGGTCCAGGCGCTGTCGTCGAAGCCGGTCGCCACCCATTCCGCCGCCGGCTGGTCGCTGACGATCCACGAGGCGTCGCTGACGAGCTCGAGCTGGCTGCCGTCCTCGAGCTCGACCGCGAGGCGTGCGAGCAGGCCGGCCGCGCCCGCGCTCTCGTTGCGCGCCTGCACCGCCAGCACGTTGTCGCCGTGGAACAGCTGCTGCGTGACGTCGAGCACGGCAGGCGTGCGCCAGGCATCGTTGCCCTCGCTGGCCTGCAACAGGGAGCCGTTCACGAACACCTGCCACTGGTTGTCGACGCTGAGCGCGAGCTCGGCGTGGCGCACCCGGCCCTCGATGGCGATGTGCGCACGGAAGTAGCGTTCGGCCGCGGGCGCCTCGTCGGGATCGCCGCCGAACCAGATCCACTTGGCCTCGGCGAAACGGCTGGGCGTCTCGACGTGCGCCGCGGGCGCGTCGTAGCCGATCCAGCGCGCCTGCCAGTCGCCGGGCGCGCACAGGCCGATGCCGAAGCGCGCCACCGGGCTCCATTCGCTGAGCACGCCGTCCTGGTCCCACACGCGCACCTTCCAGGCGCAGCGCTGATTCGAGACGAGCGCCGCGCCGGCGTAGGCCACGTCCACGGTCGCGTTCGAGGCCACGATGCCGGAGTCCCACAGGTCGGCGGCCCCGCGCGCGAGCTGGGCCTCGTCGCTGGCCACCAGGATCTGGTACGCGCTCTGCGCCAGGCCGCGCGCGCGCGGGTCGCGCGCGTCGAGCTTCCACGACAGGCGCGGCGTCACGGCGTCGATGCCCAGCGGATCGACGCGGTGCTCGCAGGTCGGAGCGCGCACGCTGAGCGTAGGCTGCGGGTCCTCAGCGGGCGCTTCCCTGCGCGCGGGCAGGCAGGCAACGACCAGGGCGACGACGACCAGCGGAGCGAAGCGAGTGCGCGTCATGGGCGAGAGGCTAACAAGCTCCGCCGCGCGCGCCTCCCGCGCGCTACTTCAGGGGGCCGAGATCGAGCGCCAGGACGCGCTGGCCCGCGGCCGCGTACAGCGTCTTCTCGTCGGGCGCGAAGGCCAGGGCCACGAGCGCGCCGAGGCTCGCGGCCGACCAGTGGGCGAGCACGGTGCCCTGCGCGAGCTGCCACACGAGGACGTTGCCCTCGCCATCGCCGCTCGCGAACCAGCCGGCTTTGGCGGCCACGGCCAGCAGGCGCACGGGCGCGCCGTCCTGCTTGAGCTGCAGCTTCACCTGGCCCGAGGCGAGGTTCAGCACGCGCAGCGAGCGATCCTCGTTCGCCGCCACCAGCAGCTTCGGCGCGAAGGCCAGCGCGGTGACCGGGCTGGGGGTCACGCGCAGGACGCGCTTGTAGTCCAGCTCGCCGCTGTGCGCGTCGGCGAAGCGCAGGCTGCCGTCGTGGCCGCCCACCGCGAGCTGCGCGCCGGCCGCGTCGAGTGCGAGCGCCGTCACGCCCTCGTTGTCGAGCTCCTGGTGGCTCCAGCCCTTCTCGAGCCCGGGCGCGAGCTGCACCAGTCCATCCGGCACGCCGACCCACGCGAAGGCGCCGTGCGGATCGACCGCGCAGGCCAGGGTCAGCAAGTCGGAGGGTCCGGCGAGCGTGGCGCCGAGCGCGCCGGCGGCGGCCTCGACGCGCAGCACCGAGGGCGTGGCCATCGTCAGCAGCAAACCCTCGCCAGCGGCGTCGACGGCCCACGCGCCGCGCGCCTCGAGGCTCCAGGCGCTCTGCCCGTCGTGCGTGCTCCAGGCCTTCAGCTCGCCGGCATCGCTCAGGGTGAACACGCGCTTTCCGCGCGCATCCAGCGCGAGGTCGCGCAGCGCCGCACCCGCGTCGAGCAGGGGCCGGGACTCGAGCACCTTGGACTGCGGTACCTCGGACTGCGGTACCTCGGACTGCGGCGCCGGGACCTGGAGCCAGGTGAGCGCGAACCATGCGAGCGAAAGCATGCGGACCTGCGGTGAACTGCGCACAGGATAGACGACCGCGGCGGCGCGACAACGCCTACCCGCGTTGTCGGCCGCCGAGATCGTCCTGTCCGCTGGCTCCGCGGACTCGCTACTGTCCGACCAAGCGCGGCGGCACGAAGGCCAGCGAGCCGCATAGCGTGTTCACGCTGCCGGCGCCCGTCGCAGTGCCCGTGGCAAGGTCGACCTCGTACAGCGCGCCGAAGTTCCGCACCATGAACAGGCGCCCGTCTGCCCTTCCCGCACCGCGTCGAGGGAAAGGACTGGCACCGTGCCATCGAGCCCGGGGAGACTCTCCCCGACGTGCCCGCGTCCTACCGGCCGTTCCTGCTCCAGACACCGCTGAGCACGGTGATCGCCACGTGCACGGAGCCGAAAGTCATCGGCACCCTCGCGGACGACTCGACCCTGGAGTACCTGGCGTCCGCCACGGTCAGCATGGGCCTGGATTCGGGCCTGCTCCCCGGGATGCTGCTACACGCGGCGCCGCCGCGCTCGGGGACCGGGGAGGTCGTCGAGGTCGGAGAGCACCAGGCGACGGTCGAGTTCCGCTTTGCGTGGTATGTGGCATAAGGAGCGCGACGTCCCTAGCCCGGGCTGGCAGCTGTCGACGCGCGAAGGCGGCAAGAGGAAGTAGAGCTTCGAACGACGCCGCCCGAGCGACCATGCCGTTGCGCGCGCGCTCGAATCGCCGCACTCGACGAACGCCCTCGAGGAGAGGACCACCGCACTCGAGAGGGCCTACTGGCCGTCCCCAGAGCACGACCTTCGGATGGCAGCTCGAGGCAACGAATCCAGTTGCTCGCGAGCCAGCGCGAAGGCGTGAAGTTCCCGCGTCCTCTCTCCCCCCTCGACGACTTCGCGTGTCTGGGTGGGAAGCTCCTCCAGCCTCATTCCGTGGATCCTGATGGAGAGGCTGACCTTGCGCGGGTTCTCAGGTGCGCCACCGGGGATGTCACGGCATCCTCTCTCGCCATGAGCCCCGGCTGGTTGCTGCCCTTCGTGAGCGCGTGTCCGTCCCTGCAGGCGCAAGAACCCTACGTCCCGCGCATCGAGGCCGCCTCGGACGAGGCCGCGCAGGCCTTGGCGAAGTTCGCGCCGGCCAAGGGCATCGAGCTCGCGCTGTTCGCGGCCGAGCCGCGGCTCGCGAACCCGGTCGCGTTCTACGTGGACGCCGGTGGCGCGGTGTACGTGGCCGAGACCTTTCGCCACCACCAGGGCGTGACCGACATCCGCAGCCACATGGACTGGCTCGACGACGACCTCGCCGCGCAGACGGTCGAGGATCGCCGCACGATGTTCAAGAAGTTCGAGGGCGCCAACTACGACCCGGGCTACGGGCGCGCCTTCGAGCAGGTGCGGCGCATCGTCGATCGCGACGGCGACTTCGTGGCCGACGAGGACACGGTCTTCGCCACGGGCTTCGACGACCACGCGGCGGGGATCGGCGCGGGCGTGCTCTCCTACAAGGGCGACGTCTACTACAGCTGCATCCCGGATCTGTGGAAGCTGCGCGACAAGGACGGCGACGGGAGGGCCGAGACGCAGACGAAGCTCTCCAGCGGCTACGGCGTGCACGTGGCGCTGCTCGGCCACGACCTGCACGGCTTGCGCATCGGGCCCGACCGGCGGCTCTATTTCTCGTGCGGCGACCGCGGCTTCCACGTCGAGACGGACGAGGGCACGATCGCGCACCCGCAGTGCGGCGCGGTGCTGCGCTGCGAGCTCGACGGCTCGCACCTGGAGGTCTGGCACACCGGTCTGCGCAATCCGCAGGAGCTCGTCTTCGACGCCTACGCGAACCTGTGGACCGGCGACAACAACTCCGACGGCGGCGACCGCGCGCGCTGGGTCAACGTGGTCGACGGCGGCGATTCGGGCTGGCGCTACAGCTACCAGTGGATCACCGAGCCGGTCGCGCGCGGTCCGTGGAACGACGAGCAGCTCTGGCATCCGCAGCACGAGGGCCAGGCGGCCTACATCGTTCCGCCGATCGCGAACCTGGCCGACGGGCCCTCGGGGCTGACGCACTACCCGGGCACCGGGCTCTCGCCCGACTACGCCGGGCACTTCTTCCTGTGCGACTTCCGCGGCGACGCGAGCTCGAGCGGCATCCACACCTTCACCGTCAAGCCGCGCGGCGCGTTCTTCGAGCTCGGGCCCGTGTCGCCCTTCGTGTGGGGCGTGCTGGCGACTGACTGCGACTTCGGACCGGACGGCGCGCTGTGGTTCAGCGACTGGGTCTACGGCTGGGAGCAGACCGGCAAGGGCCGCCTCTATCGCGCCGTCGATCCGTCGGCGCAACGCTCGCCGCTGGTGAGCGAGACGCGCGCGATCCTGGCCAAGGGCATGGAGGGTCGCTCGATCGAGGAGCTGAAGGAGCTGCTCTCGCATCCCGACCAGCGCGTGCGCCAGGAGGCGCACTTCGCGCTCGCCGATCGACACGCGGTCGGGCTGCTGCGCGACGTGGCCCTGAACGGCACGAACCTCTTCGCGCGCCTGCACGCGGTGTGGGCGCTGGGCATCGCGCTGCGCGTCGACGAGACGGCCCAGGGCGCGCTGCTCGCGGTCTGCGACGTCAAGGAGGACGAGGTGCGCGCGCAGGCCGTGCGCGTGCTGGGCGACGAGCGCCGCGCGGCCGCGTCGGACAAGCTCGTCGAGCGCCTCTCCGATCCCAGTCCGCGCGTGCGCTTCTTCGCCGCGCTGGCGGCTGCTCGCATCGGCATCGTCGAGGCGCTCGAGCCGCTGCGTCAGCTGTTGATCGACGCGGGAACGAACGACCCGAACCTGCGCCACGCGGCGGTCATGGGCCTGGCCGGTTGCGCGGGCGTGGACGAGCTCGAGCGCTTCGCACGCGACCCGCAGCGCGATGTGCGCATGGGCGCGTTGCTCGTGCAGCGCCGACGCGGGGACCCGACGATCGCGCGCTTCCTGCTCGACGAGGACGTGCAGCTCGTGCTCGAGGCGGCGCGCGCGATCCACGACGTGCCCATCGCGGGCGCCATGGAGTCGCTGGCCATGACGCGCGTGGACGCGGCGCGTCTGGCGGCGGGTGAGAGCGCGCTCCTGCGCCGCGTGCTGGACGCGAACTACCGCCTGGGGCGCGCCGAGACGCTGGCGAGCTACGCCGAGCGCGAGGACCTGCCGCTCACGGGCCGCGTCGAGGCGCTGGACATGCTCGCGCACTGGGAGCAGCCGTCGCCGCGCGACCGCGTGACGAACGCCTGGCGACCGCTCGCGGCGCGCACGAACGAGGGCCTGGCGGCCTTGGCGGCGCGGCTCGCGCGCGGCGCGGTGCTGCGCGGCGACGACGAGCTCGCGACGGGCTTCGCGCGCTTCGCCGGCGCAGTGCGGGCGCGTGAGGTCGCCGAGCCGCTGGCCGCGCTGGTCGCGGACCGCGCGCGCGGCAGCGAGGTGAAGGGCGCGGCGCTGGAAGCCCTGGAGGCGATGGGCGCCGACAACCTCGTGCCGACCGTGCGCGGCGCGCTGGGCGACGTCGATGGACGCGTGCGCGCCTCGGCGCTCGAGCGCCTGGAGCGCATCGCTCCGGCCGAGGTGCTGGCCAGCCTGGCGGAGGTCGTCACGCAGGGCGAGGTCGCCGAGCGGCGCGCGGCGTACCGCATCCTGGTGCGCCACAGGGAACCCGAGGCCGAGCGGCTCCTGGCGCAGGAGTTCGCGCGCCTGGCCCAGGATCTCGTCCCGGCCGAGCTGGCCCTCGACCTCTTGCGCGCGGGCGAGGAGCACGGCTCGCCGCAGCTGGCCGAGCTGGCCCAACGCCGTCGCGCCGGGCGCGCCGACGCGCAGCTCGCGCCGTACCTCGACGCGCTGTTCGGCGGCGATGCGGCGCGCGGCAGCGACGTGTTCCAGCGCGTCGATCTCTCCTGCACGCGCTGCCACGCCTGGTGGCTGGACGCCGCGCCGCGCGTCGGTCCGAACCTGTTCGGCGTCGGCCAGCGTCTGACGCGCCTGCAGATCGCCGAGTCGATCGTGGGCCCGAACCGGCGCACCACCCCCGGCTACGGCGCGCGCGCCTTCTTCCTGAAGGATGGGCGCGTGCTCGCGGGGCGGGTGTTCGAGGAGACGGACGCGCTCGTGCGCCTGTTCGATGCCAACAACAACCCGCTGGCCATCGCGCGCGCCGAGATCGACGAGGAGCGCGCCGACCTCTCGGCCATGCCCGAGGACCTGGCCAAGAACATCAGCCCGGACCAGATGCGCGACCTGCTCGCGTACCTGGCGGGGTTGTAGGGCCTCGCGCGCGCTCGTCCACGTCGCCGCGGCCCTTCCCCGGCTGCATTCCTTTCCGTCCGTTTCGCTTCGCGCTCGCTCCGGCGGAGTTCCTGCCCCCGAACGCCCCGGCGATGCGCTAGCATCCCAGGACGGCCTCCGCAGCCGGGCCCGCTTCCCAGCGCTTGGTCGACCACCCCAGTCCCCCTCCTGCCCCATGATCGCCACCGGAACCTCGCTCGCCCTCGCGAGCCTCACGCTGCTGTCCTGGAACGGTGTCCAGGGCGCTCTGACCGTACGCCCTTCGGGCGTGGCCATCGACGCGACCGCGCCGGCGCTGCCGCCGAGTTACGTGCCCTTCCTGCGTCTCCCGCTGCCGATCGAACCCGGCGAAGAGGGCGCGGACGCGCACGAGCTGTGGAAGCCCGTGTGCACGCAATCGAAGACGATCACGGTCGACGACCTGCGCCGCCAGCAACTGGTGCACAAGCTGCTGATGAACCGCGGCACGGTCGTGGTCGACACGCCCAAGCAGCGCGCCCTGGCCGGGCTCGACCTCGTGTTCGTGGCCGCGGCCTCGGTGCCGGCGGCCGCGCTGACGGCCCTGGCGGGAGTCGAGGCCTTCATCGAGTCGCAGTTCAGCGACCCGATCACCATCCGCATCAACATCTCCTTCCAGCCGCTGGGCACGGGGATCCTGGGCTCGACGGGCTCGAACTACCGCTCGATCCTGTACGTCAACGCGCGTCCGAAGATCGTGGCCGACATGGACGCGAACGACACGCTGCAGGCCTTCCTGCCGAGCACGTCGACCTTCCCCATGCGCTACACGACCGGCACGGCGGTCACGAACGAGGATCGCGTCTTCTTCACCTTCGCCAACTGGCGCGCGCTCGGCGGCACGATCAACTCCACCTCCGCCGATGCGAGCATGACCTTCAGCTCGAACTTCAGCTGGGACTACGACCCCTCGAACGGCGTCTCGGGCTATTCGTTCCGCGACGTGATCGTGCACGAGGTCGGCCACGCGATGGGCTTCACCTCGGGCGCCGACTTCCGCACGAACGACATGGAGTCGCTCGACATGTACCGCTTCCAGCGCACGGACGGCACCGGCGACTTCAACCCCGACACCACGGCCGAGTTCCAGACGCGTGCACGACTGATGGTCTTCAACGCGCCGAACGACGACGCCAACAGCGACATCATCTCGGCCGAATACCGCATGTCGGACGGCTCGCCGTACCAGGCCAGCCACTTCCGCGAGCAGGTGGCCAACATCGGCATCATGGATCCTGCGTTCGGCTCCGGGCAGACCTTCTTCCCTAACTACTACTCGGCCGCGGACGCGGCCATGTTCGACGCGCTCGGCTTCAATCGCTGAGAGCGTCGGGAAGGAGCTCGCGCCTGCAAGGCGCGGGCGCTCTTCCTGACAGCGAACTTCCAGGGTGCGAGTCCTCTCGCGCCCCGCCGAACGCAACGCGGGCCGGCCGGTGGGCGACCACCGACCGGCCCGCGCCTTTTCAGCCGCGAGCGGCGGCGTTCATTTCGGGCAGGCCCCGGGCGCCGCGCAGGGCTTGTCACACGGCTTGTCGCACGCTCCGTCGCAGGTGATCTCCTGCTGGCAGCGGATCGAACCGTCCGCCTCGTAGCAGGTCACGCGGCAGGTGTCGGGGCCGGTGCGCTCGACCGTCACGCGACACTCGGCCGCCGCGCATTCGGCGGGGATCGCGTCCGCGCTCGGGCGCAGACCGAACCAGCCGGCGCCGGCGCCGACCAGGAGCAAGGGCAGGATCAAGAGCTTCATCGATGGACCTCGTTCAGGATGGGAGCACCCGGCATGGGCGCTCGACTCTCCTTCGACCGGTGCGCCAGCGCGCGCATTCCCTCACGACGCTTCACTTGCACTTCGTCTGCTCGCAGCGCTCCAGCAGCGCGCGCACCTGCTCGCCGTCCAGCACCGCGCGCAGGCCGAGGATGCCCTCGACGCAGGTGGCCAGCGACTGGCGCCGCAGCTCGCTGACCTCGTCCACCAGCGCGTGGGTCGCGACGGGATCGACGCTCGCGCGCGACAGGCTCGCCAGCAGCTCGCGCTGGCGCTCGTTCGCGCGCCGCTCGAGCTCGTCGGCCGCGCGGCACGAGCGCTGGCACAGCCCGTCTACCGCCGCGCGCTGCGCGGGCTCGAGCGCGATCCCGTCCAGCGCGCAGCTGGCCGAGGCCGCGCAGTCGGCGGGCACGGCGGCGCGCTGGTAGAGGGTCCAGTTGAAGCTCAGGCTGGCGGCGAGCGCCCCGCCGAGCAGCCAGTGGGAGAGGGTCTTCATCGTTGGTCCTCGCGCGTGGAGAGGTGCAGCAGTCGGTATTCGGGCAGGGAGGCGAAGAGGGTCTCGAGCGCGGGCGCGGGTGCGCTCACGCGCTCGAACAGGTGGCGCTCGCTCGCGCGCGGCGCGAGCCCGCGCTGCGCGAACCAGACGGCGCCGCCCAGGCCCAGGAAGCCCAGCAGGCCGGCGGCGACGCGCAGCAGCAGCGGCGGAGCGCGCTGCGCGCGCCGGGCGCGGCGCTCGATGCTCGGCCACAGGTCGCTCAGCGCGGGCTCGTCGCGCAGCTCGGCGAAGGCCGTGGCCAGCGCGCGCAGCTCGCGTTCGTGTGTGCGACAGGCCCCGCAGGCGGCGAGGTGGGCGCGCAGGACGCGCTCGTCGGTGAGCGCGGCGTCGAGCTCGCCATCCAGGCGCGCCGAGAGCGCGGTGCGCGCGGCGACGCAGTCCAGGTCGGGGTGGATCATGGCGTTTTCAGGTCGGTTCGGGGATCGGGTGGGGGATGGGGCAGGCCTCGTCGCTCGGTCGCGCGCCGGCCAGACGCACGAGCTCGCCGCGCGCACGCGCCAGGCGCGACATGACCGTGCCCACGGGCAGCTCCAGGGTCGCGGCGATCTCGGCGTAGCTCAGACCCTCGAGCTCGCGCAGCACCAGGATCGCGCGGTGCTCGCCGGAGAGCCGCGCGAGCAGGCGCGCCAGCGTCTCGCGCGCCTCCGTGCGTCCGAGCTCGGCGTCCGGCGCCGCGCCCGGATCGACCAGCTCGTCCGCGTCGGGCAGCGAGCGGCCGACACGTCGCCGCTCCTTCTCCAGGCGGTGCAGGCACAGGTTCACGGTCAGGCGATGGAGCCAGGTCGAGAAGCGCGCGCGGCCGTCGAAGCTCGCCGCGCGCTCGAACAGCCTGAGGAACACCTCCTGGGCCGCGTCCTCGGCGTCCGCCGAGCGGCCCAGCAGACGCAGACACAGGCGCTGGACGCGTTCTCCGTGGCGCTCGTAGGTCGCGTGCAGGGCCCCGAGCTCGCGCCGGGCGAGACCGGCGGCGAGCTCCTGATCGGGATCCATGGCGGGGCGGTCTACGGGCAGAGTCGGCAGGAGGTTGGGACCGGCGGGGGCCAGCGCGCATTCCCTGCTCCCGCGAACTTCGCCGATCCCAGTGGGGCGCGCCTGAATCCGGCCCCCGCGCTCGCGTAGGCTGCGCGTCCTCCTTCCCCTGACCCCTGACCGCGGAGCCCGATGGGCCTCATCAACTGGATCTTCGACATCTACCAGCACACCCAGATCGACCAGGCCAAGACGGACGCCGCCGCGGCGCGCGCCGACCTGGCCGCGATCCGTTCCAGCGGCGGCAGCGTCGACGGCGCGCGCCTGACGGTCGCGCTCGAGGAGCTGGCGCTGGCCACCAAGGCCCTGCAGCGCACGCTGGTCGACAAGGGCGTGTGCACCTCGGACGAGTTCGCGAAGACCCTGCGCGCGATCGACCTCGAGGACGGCCTCGCCGACGGGCGCAGCCGGCTGAGGTAGGGTGGGGCGCGGATGAGCGCAAAATCGAGCCTCAGCCGGGAACAGCGCGGCTCGTCGGACGTCGCACGCGGCGTGAAGTCACTCGCCGTGCTCGCGTCGCTGGTGGCGCTCGTCTGCGGTTGCACGGAGGCTTCGAGCCCGCCCGCGGTCGCGCCGCAGGCTCCGACGGCGAGCGCGGAGGGCGTCTTCCAGCCGGAGGGCCTGTCCGAGCTGGGCTACGCGCAGCTCTCGCCGGCGGAGTCCGCGCTCGTGAGCGGGCGGGTCGTCGATCCCGCGGGGCAACCGCTGGCGCGCTTCACGGTGCGGGCGTTGCTGTTCGAGCACATCAACTTCCCACAGTCCGTCGGCACGCGCGAGCTCCAGGATGTACACGACGGAGCCTTCGAGCTCGCCGGACTGCAGCCGGGCCGAATGGTGATCGAGGCGAGCGCGCCGGGTTTCGCGGCGAGCTTCAGCGCGCCGCTCGCGACGACGGCGGGGAGCTCCACGAAGAACGTCGAGGTGCGCCTGAGCCTCGGGGGGACGCTCACCGGCCGCGTGATCGACGCGCACACGGCGGACGCGATCCCCGGCGCCGAGGTGCGCGTGTTCGACGCCTATGAGCTGTGGCTCGATCCCGCACAATTGAATCGTCCGCACGCGCTCACCGACGCGAAGGGGGGCTTCACGCTCGAGCACGTTCCGGCGGGCGATGGCTCGTTGCTGGTCCGGTGCGCCGGCTATGCGCAGCTCGAGTTGAGCGACGTGCACGCGGACGAGGGCCAGACGCGCGAGCTGCCGCTGCTCGCGCTGGCTCAAGGCGCGACGGTCGCGGGGGTGGTGCACGGGCTCGACGGCGCGCCGCTGGCCGGCGCGAACGTGCAGCTGAGCGCGGCGGCCGAGTCGGGGGGCAACCGCACAGCGCGCACCGATGCCGCCGGCCGCTTCCGCATCGAGCACGTGGTGCCGGGCACCTACCAGCTCTCGGCCACGCGGCCCGAGGCTTCCAAGGTCGATCCCTTCGAGCTCATCGGCGACATGCGCCGCTCGCAGCGCGAGATCGTCGTGGCCGAGCAGCAGAGCTACGAGTTCGAGCTGCACCTCGACGAGAAGCCGCGCTGAGCCCGCCTGCGCTGACTCCCGCGGCGTGAGCGAGTAGCATCCACGGCGGTCCGACTTCCCCGGAGGTGCCCATGGTTCGCGCAGGAACGCTCTCGTCCGCTCGCCGTCTGTGTGTGCTCACGCTGCTGGCCGTCGGAGCGTGCCGTGCGCCGGCGGGCAGCACGGACGCGTCGGCAACGCGCGCTCACGCGCTCCGCGCGCCGGGCCAGGAGCCGGCGAACTCGACGCCCGCACACACGCAGCCCGCGCCCGCGCTGCCGACGGGCTTCGCCGGCGTGTGGCACAGCTCGTTCGGCTCCATGCGCCTGGCGCAGGATGGCGCGCGCGTGCATGGCACGTACTCCTACTCGCCTGGCGCGACGATCGAGGGCGAGCTCGATGGTCGGCTCCTGGGCGGGACGTACTTCGAGCCCGACGGCGCCGGCGGCGGCACGCGCGGGCGACTGCTGTTCGAACTCGCCGAGGACGGCGCCTCGTTCCGCGGGCGCTGGCGCCCCGACGCGCAGCGCGCGCTGACGCTCGACGACCGCGACGCGCAGCCCTGGCGCGGCACGCGCGTCGCGCCGGTCGCGGGGCGCGTGTGGCTGGTGATCCTGGAGGCGCACTGGGAGCAAGCGCTCGACGAGCACGAGTACTCCTATGGCGACATGCTGCGCGCGTTCTTCGAGCGCGTGCCGTCGGTCGAGGTGCGTCACCGCTATTTCAACGACCGCGCGGATCTCGTGCGCCTCTGCGGCGAGCTCTCCGGGCTGGTCGAACCGGTGGTGCTGTACATCTCCTCGCACGGCTCGCGCGCGGGCCTGGCCGTGGGCGGCGAGACGATCGACGCGGCCACGCTCGGCGCGGCTCTGCGGGACGCGGGCGAGCTGCGCCTCTTGCACCTCGGCAGCTGCGAGGTCATGGCCGGCGACGCTGCGGCGCAGATCCGCGCCGCGGCCGCGCCGCACGAGCCCTTCCCGATCTCCGGCTTCAAGGTCGCGGTCGACTGGGCCGGCAGCGCGATCGTGGACTTCACCTACCTGGACCTCGTGCTCGAGGGCGGGCTCGAACCGGCCAAGGCCGTCGAGGCCACGCGCGCGATGCTCACCTTCGCCGGGCCGCCGAAGCCGGACGGCCAGCCGATCTCGGGCACGGATCTCGTGCTCTCACCGACGCAGGAGTGAGCCGCGCGCTACTCGCGCGCCCACAGGTCGTGCGCGCGCGCGCTGATCGGCACGGTCGAGTGCACGCGCCCGTTCTCGACCAGCACGGCTTCCTCGGCCAGGTTCACGGTGGGGCAGATGTGGCGCGGCACGAGCATGAGCACAGCGCCGCGCGCGGGCGCCGCGCCGGAGGTGACGGCGAGCGGCAGGTGCTCCTCGCTGGGCGCCTGCGCGACGAGCCCGGGATGGCCGAGCACGTACGCGCACGGATCGCCGGCCTCGGCGGCGATCGACTTCGAGCCAGCGTCGCAGGTGACCACGTCGGCGCGCGGGTGGCTGACGACGCGCGTGAGCACGACCGCGGCGGGCACGAGCTCCAGCTCGGGGTTCTCCTCGGCCGAGCGCAGGTCATGAAATACGACCGTGCCGGGCGACACGCGGTGGCGCGTCTCGCCCAGCTCGCCGAAGGGCGCGTAGGCGAGCGCGTGCAAGAAAGCCGGCGTGCCGCTGGTGACGAGCTCGTGCACGGCGCAGCGCCGGCGCTCGAGCTCCGCGGCCAGATCGAGCAGCTCGCGGTAGCAGGCGAAGCACTGCTCGCGCCGCTCCTCGGTCGCGCCGTGCAGGTGGCCCTCGTAGTGGTGCAAGCCCTGGAAGCGCGATCCGGCGGCGAGGGCCACGTCATGGATCGCCTCGCGTTCGGCCATGGGGATGCCCGTGCGGCCCATGCCGGGATCGACGTCGACGAAGATCGCGACCTTCGCCGGAACGAGCGCGACGAGCTCGGGCGCCTCGCACAGCACCGCGAGCGATGAGCGCGCGTGCTCCGCCGCCAGACGCCCGAGCTCGCCCAGCGCCGGCCCGAGCAGCGGATAGGCCAGCAGGAGGTCGATCTCGCAGCCCGCGAGTCGCGCCGTCTCGAGCAGGCAGCGCGCCTCGCGCAGCGTCGCGCACTTGAACGCCCGCACCCCGGCCGCGAGCAGCTCGGCGAACACCGGCGGCGTCTTGGTGGTCTTCACGTGCGGCCGCCAGCGCTCGGGGCCGCCACAGTAGGCGAGCATGCGCGCCACGTTGGCGCGCACCAGGTCGAGGTGGATCACCAGCGCCGGCGAGAGCAGGCGCGCGAGGTCGGCCGCGGGCAGCTCGTAGCGCCCGGCAGCGAGCGCGGTGAAGGGCGCGGTGGGCCGGGAGGCAGGCATCGGCGAGCTTTCTACCCTTTCCGGGTGACGATTGCGTGCGCCGTGGAAAGGTAGCGGCGATGAGTGAGCCCTCGCTGGAGGTCCTGTTCGAGCGCTACCGCGCGCAGGGCGAGCTGGAAGCGCTGGGCGCGGTCTTCGACCGCACCGCGCCCGAGCTCTTGGCGCTCGCCATGCACCTCGTGCGCGATCCGGTCGAGGCCGAGGACCTCGTGCAGACGACGTTCGTTGCCGCGATCGAGGGCGCGCGCTCGTTCGAGGGCGGGCGGCGCCTCGAGCCGTGGCTGGCGGGCATCCTGGCGCGTCAGGCGGCGCGCGCGCACCGCGAGCGCGGGCGCACGCCGGATCCGGCGCGGCTCGAACGCGCCGACAGCGTCGATCCACTGGAGCACGCCGAGCGGCGCGAGCTCTCCGTGGCCCTGGCGCGCGGACTGGGCGAGCTCTCGCCGCCGTACCGCGAGGTGCTCGAGCGCTACCTCGCCGGCGAGAAGCCGCTCGACATCGCGCGCTCCGCCGGCCGCGCGCCCGGCGCGGTGCGCATGCAGATCCTGCGCGCGCTCGAGAAGCTGCGGCGCATCTTGCCGGCGGGTCTGTACGGGGTCGTGCCGCTCGCGCGCGCACCGCGCGGGCTCGACGTCCTGCGCAGCGAGGTCCTACGTCAAGGCGGACTCGCGCTCGGCGCGGGTACGGCCGCGGTCGCTGCTCCCATCCTCGGAGGTCTGCTCGTGTCCACCAAGGTCGTGCTCTCTGTCGCCGCTGCCGCGGCGCTCGCGCTCGTGTTCCTGCTGCGCTCGACGCGCGAAACCACGCCGCACGAGCTCGTCGCGAACGCGGAGAGCGCTGTGCCCGCCGCGGCGCCGGCGGAGCTCGCGCCCACGACGAACAACGTGCGCGCGCCGGAGCGCGAGCCGGCGAGCGTCACCCCGCCCGCGGTCCAACCCGCGCCGACGCCCGCCGCCGCTCCGACGGAGCCCGCGAGCGCGAGCGGGGTGTTTCTCGTCGGCGCGCTCCTGGGTCTGGACGGGCTCGCGCCGAGTGAGGTCGAGATTGCGGTGGAGGGAATCGAGCGCAAGACCCATGGCTCGCGCGACGGGCGCTACGCATTCGACGTGAGCGCGCTCGTGCAGGCGCCCGGGGGCGCGCCGGCGGCGCTGTACGTCGAGGCCGTGCACCCTGCCGGCCGGCGCGTGACGCTCGAGTACGCGCTGCGTGACGGCGTGCGCGCGGCCGATCCGGCGCGGCGGACCGAGCTCGTCCTCGACCTCGACCTGTCGGCGCGCACGGCGGTCGCCGGTCGCGTCGAGGTCGGTGCGGGGCTGGCGCTCGCGGACGTGCGCGTCGCGCTCGCGCGTCCGGTGCGCGGGGACGAGGACCAGCTCGATGGCGAACCCGTCGCCAAGGGCTCGTGCGACGCGCAGGGCCGCTTCCTCCTCTTTCCGCGCGATCCGGGCGAGTACGTCGTCGTTGCGCACGCGTGGGGCGCGCCGGCGGCGGTGGCGCGCGTGCGCGCGGCCGAGGGCGAGGTGGCGGACGCCGGCGCGCTCCTCCTCGCGCAGGGCGGCGTTGCCATCGAGGGCGTGGTGCACGTGCCGTTCGAAGCCAGCGTAGAGCGGTGGCACGTGCGCGCCGTACGCACGGATGTGCCGCGCGCGCTGCCCGCGTGGGAAGGCGTGGTCCTGTGCACGGCCGAGCCGCGCGTCCGCGAGGGAGTCGCGCGTCCCGACGCGAATGGCTTCTTCCGGATCGCGGGGCTCGATCCGGGGCGCTATACGCTGAGCGTCGTGCGAGGGGACGGGCCGGAGATCTTCTTGCCGTCGCCAAGAACCGAGGTGAGCGCGCCGGCGTCCGGGGTGGTGGTCGGCGAGAATCTAGGCTGTGCACGGATCACGCTGAGGTGCGAGGGCAGCGCACCCGACGTGGTCGGGCTCGGGGTCCAGTGCGACGGCTTCATGGAGTCACGCGGCGGTCTCCGGTGCGCCGACGAGATGGTGGTGGTCGCGGATCGTGACCTGGCGTACACGCTGTCGGCCTTCGCGGCAGGACATGCGAAGGCCGAGGGCGTCCTGCCGCCGCCGCGCGCGACGGAGGAGCGGCTGGAGCTCGTGCTCCCGCCGAACGTCGAGTACGGCGCGCTCGAGCTTGCCTGGACGCTTGCCCCGGGGCTCGTCGCGCCCGAGCACGTGACCGCGCACTGGCGGCGCGAGGGGCAGGAGGGCGAGGCGACCGCGAAGGCGAGCGCCAGCGGCTGTCGCTTCGAGAACTGGCTGCCCGGGCGCTACTCGATGACGCTCGAGCCGCGCGGCGATCCGTGGGAGCCGGCGACGAGCGCGTTCTGCACGGCGCCGTTCGAGGTCGAGCTCGCCGCGGACCGCACCGCGCACGCGACCGTCGAGTGGCTCGCCGGCGGGGACGTGCGCTTCGCGCCCGACGCGAGCGCGCTGCCGCCCGAGCTCTCCTCGCTGAACGCGCGCGTCCTCGACGCGCAGGGACGTGCGCTCGCCGTGCGCTTCGTGCAGCGCACCTACGTCTATGGCGAGGTCCAGATCCGCTCGTGGACCGGCGCCATGGCGCTGCGCGGCACGAGCGAGCTACAGCCGAGTCTGGCGCCGGGCGCCTACCAGCTCGTGCTCTCGGAGAACGACGCCGAGCTCGTGCGCGTGCCGTTCACGATCGTGGCCGGCCAGACGGTCGAGGTCGCGTTCGTCGTGCCGTAGCCCGCCTCGCCAGGGGTGCAAGAGACTCGCGCCCGGGGAATTCGCGACGCTACGGATCCCCGCGCCGGTCCGGCGCGGGATCCGCGCGCGCTGCGCTCAGCGCTGGCGCGTCTTGCCGCCCGGGCCGCCCATCTGCATGCCCGCCATCGGATCGAAGGGCTTCTCGGTCAGGCCCGTGGGCAGCTCGTAGAAGTCCGCGGCGGGTTCCTTGTCCTCGATCGAGACCACCTCTTCGCGCGACTTCATCTCGTGGCCCATCATCTTCTGCGAGCGCTCGATCAGGACCGGCATGCCGTCGATCTTCTTCATCTCGGCCGCCATGCTGCCGCCGAACGGGTTGCTGGCGCTGAGCGAGGCGTACATCTCCTGCCAGCCCGCGTGCTCGGCACCCAGGCCCTTTACGACCCACAGCTCCTGCGTCATCCCGCCGCCCATGGGCATGGACATGTTCATCGTGAAGCGCGTCGCGTCCCAGTCCTTGATCTTCTTGGTCTCGGTCGTGGGCGTGACGGTGACCTTCATCTGCGCGCTCATCTGCTCCATCATCGGGGCCATCTCGGCCGGCATGTACTTCTTCAGGTCGATGGGCAGGTCGAGCGCCGTGTAGGTCTTGGCCTTGGCGTCGATCGTGTACAGCTTCTTCAGGTCGGCGCGCACGATCGTGATCGTGTCGCCCTCGTCCACGCGCAGGCGGTCCTTGCCGATCCACAGCACCTCGGTGGTGTCCTTGGCCGGCTGGGACTGACCCGGCATCTCCATCGCGTCGGAGTGCTTCTGCTTGGTGACCACCAGGTCTCCGCACAGGGCGGGACCGGCGAGGGCGGCGATGAGCGCGAGGCTGCTGACGATCTTCATGGGAGTTCCCTGGGTGCGGGGTTCTGGACGACGCGCAGAGTCTATGTCGCCGGCCCCTCGCGACGAAGTGGGCCGCGCGCGACAACGGAGTTCAGCGCGCGCCTTCTGTCTGCAACTGGCCGTTCGCCTTCAGCTCGGCCAGCGGGTCGAAGGGCGTCTCGGTCAGGCCCGCGGGCAGTTCGTAGAAGCCCGCCGCCGGCTCGCGCTCCTCGATCGAGACGACTTCCTCGCGCGAGTGCACCTCGCCGCCCAGCGCGCGGCGCGTGCGCTCCACGAGCACCGCCAAGCCGTCGAGCTGCGCCATCGCGGCCGCGATGACCGCCTCGAACGGGCTGCCGACGCCGAGCGCGGCGAACATCTCGCGCGAACCCGCGCGCTCGACCCCCAGGCCCTTGACGACCCACAGCTCCTGCTGCGCGCCGCCGTGCCCGCCCACGCGCATCGTCATCGTGTGGCGCGTCGCCTCCCACGACTGGATCTTCTTGGTCTCGGTCGTGGGCGTCACCGTGACCTGGAATTGCGCGCTCAGCTGCTCCAGCATCGGCGCCATGTCCTCCGGCAGGTACTTCTTGGCGTCGAAGGGCAGCTCGACGACGGAGTAGCTCTTCGCCTTGGCGTCGATCCGGTACAGCTTCTTCAGGTCGAGGCGCACGAGCGTGAGCGCGTCGCCCTCCTCGACGCGCATCCGCTCGGCGCCGAGCCACAGCACTTCGGTCGTGTCCTTGGCGGGCTGGAGGCCGTTGGGCGTCTCCTGCGCGTCGACGTGCTTCTTCTTGGTGATCACCAGGTCGCCGCACAGCGCGGGGCCGGTGAGGAGGACGACGAGTGCGAGGCTGCGGAGGACGTGCATGGCGAGACTCCCCGGGGTTCGTCGTTGCGAGCGAACGCCAGAGTCTACGTCGCCGCCCGCGGACAAGAGCGGCGCCCGGATCGTGAGCTCGGAGGGCGGGAGCGCGGGCTCGAAACGCGCGAAGCCGAACGGATTCGGCTCCGACACGCACAGGGCCGTCTGCGCCCCGCAGGCGAGACCTCGGCGCGCTCGATCGCGGCGAGGAACGTCGCCTGCACCCGGTCCTCGGCGCCGTCGCGGGCCAGGTGGATCGCCAGGCGCAGCAGGCGCGGCGCGAGCGCGTCGAAGACCTGCGCCAGGCATTCCGGATCGCGGGTGCGGCGGTAGCGCACGAAGAGGGCGTCGGCGGCGGTCGGCATCGGGCTTCCGGACGTTTGCACGGCGCTCGCCGACGTTACAGGCAACCCGGCGCTTCGAGGCCGCGCTCCCGGCCGCTATCTTGTTCGCCCCTCTGCTTCGCCCCCCCCGTGCAGGAACCCGTGACCGAGCTCGAGATCCGCGACCCCGATCCTGATCCCCACGCGCCCGGCGGGGCCGAGATGGCCGTGGGCAGCGGGGAGGGCTCGGACGGCGACGAGGGGCCCTACAAAAACCTGCTCGTGCCGCTGGTGGTCGTGCCGGCGCTGATCGTGATGGTGCTGGTGCTCGTGTTCGTGCTGTTCGGCGCGGTGGCGGGCAAGGAGGACTCGCCGCGCGAGAACCTCGACCGGGTGCTGAACGGCGGCTTCAACGAGCGCAAGCAGGCGGCCTTCAACCTGGTGCGCCAGGTGATCGAGTACGAGCAGGCGCGCGCGGCCGGCCAGGTGAGCGAGTGGGACATCGGCGCGGACTTCCTGCCCAGTCTGCGCCAGGCGCGTCAGTCGATCGCGGCAATGGAGAGCGACAAGGACGTGGCCATCCCGCTGGTCCTGTCGAGCCTTCTGGCGCAGCTCGGCGAACCCGAGGGCGTCGAGCAGCTGGCGGAGATGACGCAGCTCGAGGAGCGCCTCGATCCGGCGCGCGAGTACCGCATGTACTCGGCCATGACCCTCGGCGCGATCGGCGCCCGCCTCGGGCCGGCCGAGCGCGAGCTGGCGGCGGCCGCGCTCATCCGTCTGCTCGACGACGCCGACCCCGGCCTGGTGCTGGTCGCCATCGCCGGGCTGCAGAATCTGCCCTCCGAGGCGACCGTGCCGGCCCTGCGCGGGCGCCTGACGAGCGGGGTGCTGGAGCAGCGCGCCAGCGCGGCGTTATCGCTGGCGACCCTGAAGGACGCCACGGGCGCCGAGGTGCTGCGCGAGATGCTGGAGCTCGCTCCCTACGAGGCTGAGCGCGCCCTCGATGCGCACAAGTGGCCCGCCCCGCGGGTCAGCGAGAGCCGCTGCAAGGCCCTGGCGGCGCTGCTCGCCCTCGGGCGGGCGCCGAGCGCCGAGGACCTGCGCCGGCTGGCGGCCGAGGACCTCGACCCGAACGTCCGCAAGCTGGCCGCCGAGGCCGCCGCGCAGTAGCCGGCGGAGCCGGATTGGCGCCGCAGGCTTGCAGATCGACCCCCGCGCCACCATCCTGATGCCCCGTTTCGTCCCCCTGGAATCTCCCGCCGCCTCCGGCCCACCCCTGCAGTCCTGCGGACTCGCGCCTCGACCCAGGGCGCGAGGCGCCGACCGACCCTGAACCGTGGCAGAAACCGCTGACGTCAAGGAATCGAAGAGCGACGCCTCCGAGGGCGCCGCGCGCGCACCGGAGCTGGTCCGTTCCCCGCTGCGCGGCGAGGTCTCGCGTCGGGGCTTCCTGTCGACCCTCGGCTTCGGCTGGGCCGTGTTCACCGGCGCCTCGGCCGGGATGCTCGGCGCGATGGGGCGTTTCATGTTCCCCAACGTGCTGTTCGAGCCGCCCCAGGAGTTCAAGGCGGGCTTCCCCGAGGACTTCGCGGTGGACGCGGTGGACGAGCGCTTCAAGGCCTCCTACGGCTGCTGGATCGTGCGCGAGCCGGGGGGCTTCTACGCGCTCTCGACCACCTGCACGCACCTCGGCTGCACGCCCAACTGGCTGTCGGCGGACGAGAAGTTCAAGTGCCCGTGCCACGGCTCGGGCTTCGTCAAGACCGGCATCAACATCGAGGGCCCGGCGCCGCGGCCGTTGGAGCGCTACAAGATCCTGCTGGCCGAGGACGGCCAGCTGCTGATCGACAAGAACACGAAGTATCAGCAGGAGAAGGGCCAGTGGGAGCTCGACGGCGCCTACTTGCCTTACACCGCGTAGCCCGTTCGACAAAGAGACTCTTCCCCGCGCGATGCAGAAGCTCCTCCAGGCCGTCCGTGACACGCAGATCTGGCGTTCGATCTTTCGCCACGGCTACCCGGACACGCCGCGCAACCGCACGCTGGCGGTGCTCTCGAACACGTTCCTGCACCTGCACCCGGTCAAGGTGCGGCGCAGCGGGATCCGGCTCTCCTACACCTGGTGCATGGGAGGACTGACGTTCTTCCTGTTCCTGGTGGAGACGATCACGGGTCTGCTGCTGATGTTCTATTACCGGCCCACGGCCGAGCTGGCCTACCAGGACATCATCGGCATCCGCGAGCACGTCGCCCTGGGCGTGATGCGCGAGGCGCACCGCTGGGCGGCGCACATGATGGTGATCACGGTGTGGCTGCACATGTACCGGGTCTTCCTGACGGGCTCGTACAAACCGCCGCGCGAGTTCAACTGGAACGTGGGCGTGATCCTGCTCGTGCTCACGCTGCTCTTGTCGTTCACCGGGTACCTGTTGCCCTGGGACCAGCTGGCGGTGTGGGCCATCACGGTGGGCTCGAACATGGCGCGCGCGACGCCGTTCCTCGGGCACGAGGGCCCGGGCGCGTCGCTGCTCAGCTTCGGCGGGCTCAACTTCGTGCACGCCGGCGACGACGCGCGCTTCGGCCTGCTGGCCGGACGCTTCGTGGGCGAGGGCGCGCTGTTGCGCTTCTACGTGCTGCACTGCGTCGGCCTGCCACTCGCGGCGGCCACGCTGATGGCGATCCACTTCTGGCGCGTGCGCAAGGACGGCGGCATCTCGGGGCCGCTGTAGAGGAGGCAAGAACGTGAACGAACTCCTCAAGAACGCCATCGACTGGATGTTCGCGCCGACGCGCTACTTCCTCGGCAGCGTGCTCCTGCTCGCGGCGGTCTTCTACTTCCGCAAGGTCGTCAGCCGTCCGATCGTCATCGCGGCCGTCTTCGCGCTGGCCACGGGCTTCATGGTGTGGGCCGTGCGCGACCCGAACTTCCACAAGATCATCACCAAGGGCGACAACATCCCGATCGTGATCTTGCTGGCCTCGGTGGTGTTCTTCTCCTGGCTGGCGCTGCGCCAGGCGGTGATCCACGACGAGCGCAAGAAGCGCGGCGAACTCGGGCCGGAGCACGAGCTCGGCAAGCAGAAGGTCTTCACCTGGCCGGACCTGGTCTACACCGAGTTCATCTGCATCCTGCTGTTCACGGCGCTCTTGATCGTGTGGTCGATCGTGGTCGCGGCGCCGCTCGAGGAGCCGGCCGCCTCGGCGCGCACGCCCAACCCCTCCAAGGCGCCGTGGTACTTCCTCGGGCTGCAGGAGATGCTGGTCTACTTCGACCCGTGGCTGGCGGGCGTGGTGCTGCCGGGCTTCATCATCGTCGGTCTGTGCGCGATCCCGTACCTCGACCCGAACCCCAAGGGCAACGGCTACTACACCTTCGAGGAGCGCCCCTTCGCGTGGGTGTTCTTCTGGGTCGGCTTCGTGCTCTTCTGGGTGCTGTTCGTGATCCTGGGCACGTTCCTGCGCGGGCCGAACTGGTCGTTCTTCGGACCCTTCGAGTTCTGGGACGTCCACAAGCTCGAGCCGCTGGTGAACGTGGACCTGTCCACGTACGTCTGGGTCTACGGCCTGGGCCGGAACCTGCCCACCAACCCGCTCGTACGCGAGGCGCCGGGGATCATCGGTCTGCTGGGCTTCTTCGTGGTCATCCCGCCGCTGCTGGGCAAGACGTTGCTCAAGGGACTCGTCGGGCGCATGGGCTTCGTGCGCTACAACGTGTTCATGCACCTCTTGCTGTGGTTCGCGCTGCTGCCGCTGAAGATGCTGCTGCGCTGGACGGTGAACCTGAAGTACATCGTCGGCATCCCCGAGTGGTTCTTCAACGTGTGAACAATGGCTGACCGCGGCGACACCCACTATCGCGTCGGCAAGCTGAACGCCTGGTTCGCGGGCTCCAGCTTGTTCCTGCTCGTGGCCACCTTCTGGATGGTGATCGACGACTGGGATCGCCCGTGGAAGGGCTACCAGCGCGAGTTCAGGGACATGGAGGTCGCGCGCGCGCGCGCGCAGCTCGAGACGCCCGAATCCAAAGCCGTGCTGGCCGAGGAAGAGCGTCTGCGCGGCGAACTCGTGCAGGCCCAGGCCGCGCTGGCCGCCAAGCAAGACGCCCTGGATACCGCACGCCAAGAGCTGCGCAACAAGAAGGGCAGCGCCTTCAAGGCCACCGAATCGGAGAAGAAGGCCAAGCAGGTCAACAACTGGGAGCGCTTCCTGACCGAGGAAGAGCGCCTGCATCTCGGCGACCAGACGCTCAACGCTGCGCGCCTCAAGGGCGTCGAGGACGAGCTTGCGCGCTTGGCGGGCCTCAAGCAGGAGGCCGACGCCGCCGTGGTCGCGCAGGAGCGGCGCATCAAGGACATGGAGCTGGAGGCCACGCTGGCCGAGATCTCCTTCAAGAACTCCGGCAAGAGCCTCGAGCTCGTGCGCAAGAAGCTCGACACGCTGGCGCCCTCCGACCTGCCCACGCAGGTCGCCAACGTCATCCGCGACTTCCCCGGCCTGGACTTCATCGGTCCGAGCCTGAAGGTGCAGAAGGTCCTGCCGCCCGACCTGACCTTCGAGCTGAACTTCGTGAAGAAGCGGCGCATCGACATGTGCCAGACGTGTCACGTGCCGGTCGACCACGACGGTTACGCCGGCGAGCAGAACCCGTTCGGCACGCACCCGCGCCTGGACCTCTACCTGACGGCGAAGTCAGCGCATCCGCAAAGCGAGTTCGGCTGCACGATCTGTCACCGCGGCGCGGGCGAGGCGCTCGACTTCCAGCGCACCGACCACCGCCCCAGCGACGAGGCCGAGGCGAAGAAGTGGGAAGAGGAGCACGACTGGCACAAGCAGCACCACTGGGACTACCCGATGCTGCCCTCGAAGTACGTCGAGGCGAGTTGCGTGCAGTGCCACAAGACCTCTATGGAGCTGATCGAGCCGGACGCGCCCAAGGTGGCCGAGGGCTTCCACCTGTTCGAGCGCTACGGCTGCTACGCCTGTCACAAGGTCGACTGGTTCCCGACCAAGCGCCGCCCCGGGCCGTCGCTGGCGCGCGTCGCGCAGAAGACCACGCGCGAGTTCATCGACAGCTGGATCACGAACCCCAAAGCGTTCCGCCCGACCACGTGGATGCCGCAGATCTTCCACCTGGAGAACTACGGTGCGGACGTGACCGTGGCGAACTCCGAGTACGGTGCCGGCCGCCCGATCATGGGCGACGAGTGGAGCGACGCGGCCATCGCCGCGGTCAGCGCCTTCGTGCGCTCGCGCGCCGACAGCCAGCCGATGCCCGAGATCCCGCTGGCAGGCGATGCCGCGCGCGGCCGTGAGACCTTCCGCCTGGTGGGCTGCCTCGCGTGCCACAACATGGCTCCTTTCGGCGAGGAAGAGCGGGCCGCCGAGAAGGATGGAGCCAACCAGCGCCGCGTCACCAACGAGCACGGCCCGAACCTGCGCGGCGTCGCCACCAAGGTGAAGCCTGAGTGGCTCTACAGCTGGATCAAGGACCCGCAGGCCTACTGGAGCGAGACGCGCATGCCCAACCTGCGCCTCTCCGACCAGGAGGCGGCCGACATCGTCGCCTACGTCTTCGCCGATCCGCTGTTCCAGGACGTGCCCGCCGGCTGGAGCGCGGGGGCCGTCGGCTACAAGCGCGACGTGCTCGAGGAACAGGCGCGCTGGTTCTTCAACCGCGACCTGCGCGAGGACCTCAAGCAGCGCTTCCAGGGCGAGTGGAAGGACGACGAGGCGCTGCTCGTCGCGCTGGGGCAGAAGTGGGTGCTCGCGCAGGGCTGCCACTCGTGCCACCAGATCCCCGGCCTCGAGGACGCGCAGCCGATCGGCACCGAGCTCACGACCTGGGCAACGAAGACGGTCGACAAGCTCGACTTCGGCTTCATGCCCGAGATCCTGGCCGAGCAGCACGGCTGGAACCACGAACAGACGCTGGAGTTCAAGGAGTACCGCGAGAACTTCCTCGAGCAGAAGCTCGCCGAACCGCGCTCCTACGACCGGCGCAAGATCAAGAACCCGACCGAGCGGCTGAAGATGCCGTGGTTCAACTTCACCCCGCAGCAGATCGAGGCCATCACCTGCTTCGTGACGGGGCTGGTGAACGACGAGGTGCAGCATGCCAAGATGGTCCCGACCAGCGCGCAGCTCGCCATGGACACGGGCCTGCGCGTGGTGCGCCAGAAGAACTGCGCCGCGTGCCACCAGCTCGAGCCGGGGCAGATCGCCTTCAAGGACGACTCCGGCACCGAGCACTCGGTGCACGGCCAGCTCGTGGTCTTCGACGAGGACAAGCTGCCGCCGCCGATGAAGGGCTTCGCCGACTACGTCGCCAAGTACGAGGCCGACGTGGGCACGCTCGACGAGATCATCGTGCGCCTGCTCGAGCCGGTGCCCGGCCTCGGCGAGGTGGGCGACACGGTGCTGATCGAGGACAAGGCCAGCGTCCGCACCACGCCCGCTCACGGTGGCGACATCGTCGACCTGATCAACGAGTATTACCTGTACTCCGATGACCAGCACGAGGACGTCGCCGATGTCGACGGCCAGCGCCGCACGTACACCGAAGAGCAGTACGACAAGATCCGCTGGACCTTCGCCCCGCCGGTGCTGTGGAACGAGGGCGGCAAGCTGCAGCGCGAGTGGTTCTACCAGTTCCTGCTCGACCCGAGTCCGCTGCGCCAGCAGCTGCGCGTGCGCATGCCCAGCTTCCATTGGGGCGAGGGCGAGCCCGGCGCGGTGGCGGACTACTTCGCCAACCGCTCCGCGCTCGACTGGCCCTCGCGCTACGCGCGCAAGCTCCTGCTGAAGACCGAGAAGACCTCCGCCGAGGCCGCCGCCGACATGGAGCGCTTGGTAGTCGAGAAGAAGCTCGCCAAGAAGATCCCGGCCGCCGTGATCCAGGGCATCGTCGAGAAAAAACCGGTCGAGACCGCCACCGGCCTGGACTTCCTGAAGCGCTACGGCGACGCCCTGGGCTTCGCTCTGGCGGGTTCCGTGGATCCCGACTACGAGGCCGTCAGCCAGCGCTCACCCGGCGCGCTCGGGCCCGTACTCGCCTCCGATCCGGGGTACTTCCAGAAGGTGCACGACCTTGCCATCAAGGGGCCGAACTGCGTGCAGTGCCACTTCCTGCAGGGCGCTGCGCCGACCCAGTCGAACCCCATCGCCTGGGCCCCGGATCTGGACCACACGCGTGAGCGCCTACGCCCCGACTGGGTGCGCGAGTGGCTCACCGATCCGGCCAAGATCTACCCCGGTACCTCGATGCCAGCCAACTTCTCCGGCGACCCGCCGCAGTGGCAAGAGTTCCTGCCCGAGCCCAATGCGCAGCAGATCGAAGCGGTCCTGACCTGGCTCTACAACCTGGATCGCGCCGTACGTAACTGAGAGCCCGAAGGCGTGGCCCTGCGCCGGAACGGCGCGGGCCAAGCCTCGGGCGCGAAGCCTCCAGGGCACGAGTCCCTCGCGCCCCCTCCCGAAAACCACCGACCCCAGCTCCACCCGCCATGCTCACACTCTCTCTGTTCCTCGCCGCCAGCGCGCTCAGCGCTCGTCCCGCCGACCCCGTGGTGCCCGTGACGGCCGCGCAGCCCAATCACGCCGACGAGCTCGGCTCGATCTCGGGCAAGATCGTGTGGGAGGGCGAGCGCCCCGCGCCCAAGCCCGACATCGTCATGGACGAGAAGGCCACCACGGGCTGCAAGCACGACTCGATCAACAAGAAGGATGAGTCGTTGATGATCGACGACAAGGGCGGCGTCGCCAACGTCGTGCTGACGATCGAGGTCGCCGGGGCCGAAAAGAAGATGCCGGCCGAGCCGATCGAGTTCGACCAGGAGGGCTGCCACTTCGACCCGCACGTGGCCGTGGTCCCCGCCGGAGCGACGCTGCGCTTCGCCAACTCCGACGACACGAACCACAACCTGCACATCTACCCCAAGAAGAACGAGGGCTTCAACACCAACGTCGCGGTCAAGGGCACGCTCGAAAAGGTGTTCGCCAAGGCCGAGGTCATCGACATCAAGTGCGACATCCACCCGTGGATGAAGGGCTACATCGTGGTCACGGACGCGAGTCACTTCGCCAAGAGCGGCGCGGACGGCACGTTCACGATCGCCGGCCTGCCCCCGGGCGACTACGAGCTCAACTGGTGGCACGAGGAGCTGGGCAAGGGCAAGACCGCCAAGGTCCACGTCGAGGCCGGCAAGGTAGCCACGCTCGAGCACAAGGTCAGCGCCAAGGCCGCTGGCGGCGGCGGGCGCCGCAAGTAGTCCCGCACGCTGAGGGCGTCGTGGATCCCACGCGCCCGACCGCGACCTGGAAGACGCTTCCCACTCCGAGGGGGCGTCTTCCTTGTTTCAGGAGGTCGCGTCGGGGCGCGGGAGCTCGTCGTCCCAGCGCTCGAACCAGCCGGGCGGCTTCCAGCCGTGCAGCATGGAGGCCACGCTCGACAGCGCGCGGAGGTCCTCGCTGGTTCCGCCCGCGCGCTCGATCGCCACGCGCCGGCCTTCCTCGGCGAAGCTGCGCTCGACCAGCTCGAGCAGCAGGCGCTGCTTGGCCGGTTCGGCCGCGGCGGCGCGCTCGACCAGGGGCTGCAGGCGCCGGCCGAAGTCGAGTGAGACGCTGTAGCGGCTGCACAGGCGAGCGATGAAGCGTCGCGGGTCCACGCGGAAAACCTACCCCGCAGCGTCTCCCGAGGCCGGGAAGAGCTCGGGCGGCCCCCTTTCCGCACCCGCCCTCAAGAGCCCGTGAGCGGGGGATCGATGGGGGAGGCCGCGCGCTTCCTCCCCGGCGCGCGCGGGCCCCGGTCCTCTCCCCATGCGCCTTCTTCTCGCCTGCGGCGTGCTGTTCGTCGCCGATCTGTTGCTCGCCCTGGTCCTGCCCGCGCGCGAAGCCGGCGCCGGCACCGCCCTGCGCCTGCCGTTGCCGGAGCTCGTGCAGCGCTCTGAACTGGTGCTCGAGGCCCACGTCCTCGCCGCCGAGCCGCGCGAGGCCGACGGGATCCTGGCCACCGAGTACCTGCTCGAGGTCGAACGCACCTTCAAGGGCCAGGACCAGAGCTACCGCACGCTGCGCCTGCCGGGCGGCGTGCGCGCCGACGGCAGCGGGCTGCTGGTGCCCGGCGTGCCGCACCTCGCCCCGGGCGAGGAAGCGCTGCTCTTCCTGAGCGCCGAGAACGCGCGCGGTCTGCGCCTGCCCACAGGCCTGGCGCAGGGCAAGTTCGGCGTGCAGCGCCTCGGCGACGGCACGAAGCACCTGGTGCGCGACACGGCCGGTCTCGCGCTGGTCGGTCCGGGAGGGAACGCGCCCGGCGCGCGCACGATCGAGGACTATGCCGGCCTCGTCGCCGGCATCGAGGCCGCCCTCGCGCAGAGCGGGGGCGCGCGGTGAGGAAGCTCTTCGTCGCGCTGGGCGTCGCCGCGCTGATCGCGTACCCCGCCGCCCGTCTGGCGGCGCACGTGCGGCTGATCCATCCCACCAGCGGCGCGGCGCTGCGCTGGAGCGCGCCCACGAACGTCGGCATCGTGATCAACTCCGACGGCTCCGACGACATCGGCGACGGCAGTCACGAGACCGCGCTGCGCCTCGCGATCCAGAACTGGAACACGCTCACCGGCACGACCGTGACGCTGGTCGAGGACGACTCGGCCACCAGCCAGGCGCGGCGCGACTACGAGGCGACCGACGTGCACCTGATCCTGTTCGACGAGTCGAACGACTCGGGCTTCTTCCCGCCCGGCTCGCCGGTGGTGGCGCTGACGCCGATCTGGTTCTTCTCGAACGGCGTGATCCAGGACGCCGACGTGCTGTTCAACGGCTCGGCCTTCCAGTTCACGACCGAGGGCACGGGCGGCCGCTTCGACATCCAGGACGTGGCCACGCACGAGCTCGGACACCTGCTCGGCCTCGACCACGACGGGCTGGCCAGCGCGACGATGTATCCCTACGTCGATCAGGGCGTGGTGCTGCAGCGCAGCCCCTCGGCCGACGAGCTCGCCGGCCTGCGCGACGCCTACCCTTCGGGCGCCTTCGGTCAGATCACCGGCACGGTGCGCCGCGCGAGCGACAACTCGGTGGTTGCCGGCGCCTACGTCGTCGCACGCGACGACCAGAGCCGCACGCGCGCCACGATCCTGGCCAACGCCAGCGGCGCCTTCACCCTGCGCGGGCTCGAGCCGGACGTGTACACCGTTTACGCGCGGCCCTTCGACGGCCCGGTGGACGAGGACAACCTGAGCTCGGGCTGGAGCGGCAAGATCGACACCGACTTCGAGCCGACCTTCTACGCAGGCACGGCCGCGATCACGGGCACGAACACCGTGGCCCTGGGCACGCTGGTCGTGGGCGCCGACGTCTCGTTGAGCCTCGGCTCGCCGATCGACACCTTCCCGATCCGTGCCACGGCGGGTGCGAGCCAGACGATCTTCCTGCACGGCTCGGGGCTGTTCACGGGCGCGACGCTGACGGCCAGCGACCCCGACCTGATCCTCGGCGCGCCGCTGTGGTTCGGCACGCAGCTCTCGGTGCAGGTCACCGTGCCGGGCGGCGAGGCCAGCGGGCACGTGGACCTCACCGTGACGAACGCCAGCGGCGACGTGTCGGTGCTGCCGGGCGCGCTCGAGCTCACGCCGCTCGCGCCCGCCGTCACCTCCGTCCTGCCCACCAGCGGCACGGTGCACGGCGGTGACGCGCTCACGATCACGGGCAGCGAGTTCGCACTCGGCGACCGCGTCGTGATCGGCGACCGCATCTACACCGACGGCGTGGACGCCACGGTGGTGGACGCGAACACGATCACGCTCACGACCGCCGCCACCCTGGTCGGCGTGCACGACGTGGTCGTGATCGACGCTTGCGGCCTGGAGGGCCGCGCCGACGACGCCTTCCAGGTGCTCTCCGCGCCGAGCCTGAACAAGGTCCTGCCGCGCGCCGGCGACTCGCTGGGCGGCACGAGCGTGGTCCTGGCCGGCGACGGCTTTGTCGAGGGCATGCAGGTGCGCATCGACGGCATCGACCAGGGTCCGATCGCGGTGAGCCTGCAGGAAGCGCGCTTCACCACCGTGGGCGGCGCGATCGGCGGGCCCTACGTGCTCGAGCTCGAGAACCCCGACGGCGCGCTGGCCTCGCAGGTCTTCGCCTACGCGAACCAGCTCGACCCCGTCGTGGACGACGTCACGCCCGCCACCGGCTCGAAGAAGGGCGGCACGCAGGTCACGCTCCACGGCGCGAACTTCACCCCGACGATGAGCGTGTCCTTCCTGGCCACCCTCGACGGCACCGAGGTCCCGGCCGCGAGCGTGAGCTTCGTCGATGCGAACACGCTGATGGTGACGACGCCGCAGCATGCGCAGGGCGCCGCGAGCCTCCTGATCGCCGACGCGAACAACGTGGGTACGCTGCGCGAAAGCGCCTTCACCTTCACGGGCGGCGGTGGCGGCGGCGGCGGCTGCTACACCGTCCCCTTCGAGGACCCACGCGGCCTGCGCGCGGTGCTCGAGGGTGCGTGGTGGCTCGCGCTCGTGCTCGGCGTGCTGTGGCTGCGCGCGCGGCGAGTGCGCGGGGCCGCGGCGACGGCGTAGCGCTCCACTCCAGAGGAAGAACGGATCGAGTCAGGCGTCTCCGGAGGCGCCATGACGGAGAACAGCGAGCTCGAACGAGCGTTCGAGGTCCCCACGGCCAGACGGAAGCTCCCGTTGTGGGCGAGGCTCCTGATAGCGCTGGCGCTGGTCTCGGTCGTTCCATGCGTCGGGTTGCTGGCCACGCTGGTCGTGCCGAACGTCGTCTACAAGCTGGCGCGAGCGAACGTCGTCAAGGCCAAGGCGGACATCAACTCGATCTCCGGCGCCGTCACCAGCTACGCGATCGACAACGGCGGCCGGTATCCCGATTCCCTCGAGGTCCTGTGGCGACCGGATTCGCGTGGCTTCGCCTACCTGGCCGCGGAGGGCCCGCTCGACGATCCCTGGGGCAAGCCCTACGGCTACGAGCCGCCTTCACCCGGCAGCTCGAAGTTCCGCGTCTTCTCCCTGGGCGCCGACGGCAAGCCCGGCGGCGAGGGCGACGACCGGGACATCGACAACGTGCTCATCAAGGACGGCAAGATCTGAGGTTCCATGGATCAGGAGAGTCAGGAGAACTCGCCCTCTGTCAGGCCGCTGATGCTCGGACTGATCTCCTGCTTGTTGCTGGCGATCCTGGTCGTGCCCAAACTCGTGAGCCGGCTTGGTCGAACCGTCTGCCCGAAGACGAACGCCGACGTCAGCGCGCTTGCGGGCGCGGTCTCGGAGTACGCCGCCGATCACGGTGGGCTCTACCCACGGTCGCTGGAGGAACTCCTGGCGCCTGGCTCGCGCGGGATTCGCTACCTCGACCTCGACGTCTTGCCGCGCGATCCGTGGGGGCGCCCCTATCGCTACGAGCCGCCTTCAACGAGCTCTGCGCGCCCGCGCATCTTCACGCTCGGCGCCGACGGCGAAGCGGGCGGAGCGGGCGAGGACCGCGACCTCAGCTTCCCGGAAGAGCCGCTCCATCGGCGCGTCGATGGGGGGCGATGAGTGGAGCGGATGCGTGTGCTCCGCAGCGCGTTGGGGACGTGCGACGACGCGCGTTCTTCCGGCGCGCACTCAGGCTCGTCGTCGAGGTCGTCGCGGTGCTGGGCTTGCTCGTCTTCTGGAAGTGGCAGACGGGCTCCGGCATCCACTCCGGAAGGGGTGGGCGGATGCACGAGCGCGTGAAGGCCAAGGCAGACATCCGCTCGCTGGTGGGCGCGCTCGAGGAATACGCCTTGGATCACGGCGGCTCCTATCCGCGCGACATGGAAGCGCTGTGGCGCCCCGACGGCGAGGGGTACTGCTACCTCGATCTCGAGCGAGCGCCGCTGGATCCGTGGGGGCACCCGTACGTCTACGAGCCGCCCGGGCCGGGCTCGCTCCGCTTCCGCGTGCGCGCGCTCGGAGAGGACGGCGAGCTCGGAGGCGAGGGCTTCGACCGGGATCTCGACAACTGGACGCTGGAGGCGGTGAACTGGATCGAGGATGACCGAGATCTCGCGAACTGACCGCTCCGAGACGGCACACTAGCCACCATGCCCCCGCTCATCGCCTTCGACATCGAGGTCGCCGGATTCCAATGGGACGAGGTCGACGAGATCACGCGCGGCTATCTGCTGCAGCGCGCGAAGACCGAGGAGGAGCGCGCCGCGCAGCCGGATCGCACCGCGCTCTATCCGGGCCTGGGCAAGATCATCGCGATCGGGATGTGGAACCTGGAGAAGGACCGCGGCCTCTGCCTGCTGGAGGGCAAACCCGCCGAGGCGCAGGAGTGGACGCGCGTGCCGGGCTCGGACGTGTTCCGCGGCAGCGAGAAGGAGCTGCTCGAGCGCTTCTGGGAGATCGTCGAGCGCAAGCGCCCGCGCCTGATCTCGTTCAACGGCCGCGCCTACGACGGGCCGATCACCATGATCCGCTCGGCGCAGCTCGGCGTGGCGCCCGCGCAGAACCTGTGCGGCAACCGCTTCAATCTCAGTCAGCACGTGGACCTCGACGAGGTGCTCACCTTCCACGGTTCGTGGCGCGAGCACTACAAGCTCGACTACTGGTGCCGGCGCTTCGACGTCGAGAGCCCCAAGGGTGGGATCGACGGTTCGCAGGTGGCGCGCGCCTACCGCGAGGGGCGCATCGAAGAGATCGGCGAGTACTGCCTGCGTGACGCGCGCGCCACGGCGCAGATCTTCACCAAGGTGCAGGACACGCTCATGCCGCTGTTCGGCTGAGCGCGGGCGGCTCGCCTACGCTTCCGCGGCGTGCAGGTCGTCCGCCACGGGCACGGACTCCCAGTCCAGCTTCGGGCACTCGCCGAACAGGCGGTCGAGGTCGTAGTACTCGCGCGCCTCGGGCTGCAGGAGGTGCACGACGACGTCGCCGAAGTCCATCACGACCCACCAGTGCAGGCTCTGGCCCTCGATGCGCTTGTGGCGCTGGCCGAGGGTCTTGGCGCGCACGTGCAGCTCGTTCTCGAGCGCGCGCACGTGGGTGCGGTTCAGGCCCGTGACGAGCAGGAAGTAGTCCGCGAGCCCGAGGCGCTCCGCGACACCATAGGCCGTGACGTCGCTGGCCTTCTTGTCTTGGCACCAGCGCGCCAGGGTCGCGGCGAAGGTCTTGGCTTCGATGATCGAGCTCCTCGGGGCTACCTAGTCGGGGGACGTCCCCATGGTATCCGGGATTCCCGGGAGGGAAAGGGCCGGGGGCCCGAGACTCAGAGGCGCGCGTGAATCCGCCCAGGCTTAGGGTGCCGGGGGCTCGCCGCCGCTCGGCCTGCGGTTGCGGAAGGCGCGGATCACGAGCACCAGGATCAGCACGCACACAAGGAGCGCCAGGATCAGGTGCAGGTCGTGGAAGGCCTCCTTGGCGCGATCGGTCTGCTCGGCGAAAACCTTCCCGATGTAGATCGAGATCGGCACCGTGAGCAGCACGCCCAGACCGTCCAGCACGAGTAGGCGTGCGTAGCGCATGCCCATCGTGCCGGCCACGAAGTAGCCCGGGATGCGCAGCATGGGCAGGAAGCGGCAGCCGAAGATGGCCCAGTTGCCGTGCTCCTCGAAGCGTTTCTGCAGACGCTGGAAGCGCTCCGGGTGCAGCAGGCGCCCCATCCAGGGCAGCTCCAGGGCGCGCATCCCGTAGCGCCGTCCGAGGACGTAGGGCAGCAAGTCGCCCAGCAGGATCGCGCTCGAGCACAGCAGCGTGATCGGCACGAACTCCACGCTGCCGCTGTGCAGCAGGAACCCGGCCGTGAGCAGGAAGGTCTCCTCGGGCAACGGCAGGCCGAGTCCGCACAGGAGCAGCCCGATGAAGGGCCCCATGTAGGAGAGATCCTGCAGGATCTCCTGGAGGCGCGCGGACAGGTCGAGGAGGAGCATTCGCCGGCTGTCGCAGGGAGTATAGAGCTCGGGGCTCGCGTTCCGCTCGATTGAATGCGGCTGGCATCAGCGAGTACCCTCGCGCCCCTGGCCGAGCGCCCCTGCCCGCGCCGGAGAGGGAAGTCACGATGCTCGCTGTCTGGTTTGCTTTGGGATGGTCGATGGAACTCACCTACATGGCCTGCGCGGCCGCGGGTGGGACCGTGCTCTTGCTGCAGACCGCCCTGCTCCTGTTCGGGGTCGGCGACGCGCATGCGGGTATCGACGTGCACCACGACTTCGGCGGCGGGCACGGCGACGGCCACGACGGCCACCACGACGGCGCGCTGAGCCTGCTCTCGGTGCGCGCGGTGGCCTCGTTCTTCACCTTCTTCGGCCTGACCGGCTGGTTCGGCATCACGCGCGGTTGGGACGAGACTCTGACCATCGGGATCGCGCTGGCGGCCGGCCTGGCGCTGATGTTCGCCGTGGCCTGGATGATGCGCATGCAGTCGAAGCTGCAGTCGAAGGGCAACCTCGATCCCAAGAACGCGCTCGGGCTCTCGGCGCGCGTCTATCTGCGCATCCCGCCCAAGAACTCGGGCTTCGGCAAGGTGACGGTCAAGATCCAGGGCCGCTCGGCGGAGTTCGTCGCCTTCACGCACGGCAAGGAGCTCGCCACCGGTGCGCTGGTCAAGATCACGCGCATGAGTACGCCCGACACGTTCGAGGTCGAGGCCCTGAAGGAAGAACGAACATGACGCTCGCGCTCGCTCAGAAGCTCAGCCAGTTCCTCGGCGACCAGGGAATCCTCGTGCTGATGGTGATCGCCCTGGTGGTGATCCTCTCGGGCTTCGCCCTGATGCTCGCCACGCGCTACAAGCGCTGCCCCTCGAACCGGATCCTGGTGATCTACGGGCGCACGGGCGCGGGCCAGTCCTCGCGCCCGCTGCACGGCGGTGGTGCGTTCGTGTGGCCGCTGATCCAGTCCTACGAGTTCCTCGACCTCGATCCGCTGCAGATCGAGATCCCGCTGGAGGGCGCGCTCTCGTCCGAGAACATCCGCGTCTCGGTGCCCAGCATCTTCACCGTGGCGATCGGCACCGACGAGGAGGCCATGAACAACGCGGCCGTGCGCCTGCTCGGCCTCGACACGCCGCACATCATCAAGCAGGCCGAGGACATCATCTTCGGCCAGCTGCGCCAGGTGATCGCCTCGATGGCGATCCAGGAGATCAACCGCGAGCGCGACACGTTCCTGGGTAAGGTGCAGAGCGCGCTCGAGCCCGAGCTCAAGAAGATTGGCCTGGTGCTGATCAACGTCAACATCCGCGACATCAAGGACGAGTCGGGCTTCATCGAGGCCATCGGGCGCAAGGCCGCCGCGACCGCCATCCAGCAGGCCGAGATCGACGTGGCCGAGCAGAACAAGCGCGGCGCGATCGGCGTGGCCGAGGCCGAGCGCGAGCGCGCCATCAGCGTGGCCAACGCCGAGAAGGTGCGCGATATCGGCACCAAGGACGCCGAGCGCGAGCGCGCCGTGAAGCTGGCCGAGCTCGAGCGCGACAAGCGCGTCGGCGAGCAGGCCGCGCAGTTCGAGCAGGAAGCGCAGATGCGCGACAAGGAGCGCGAGATGCGCGTGCGCGTGGCCGACGCCAACGCCAAGGCCGTCGCCGGCGAGAACAAGGCCAAGGCCGAGGTCGCCGCCACGAACGCCGAGCTGCGCGTGAAGGAGGCCCAGGCCTACGAGCTGGGCGAGAAGCGCTTCCGCGAGGCGCAGGCGGCCGTGCTCGAGGCCCAGTACCGGGCCGAGGCGCGCGCTGCCGCGGCGCAGGGCGAGAAGATCGAGGCCGAGACGCGCGCCGCGCTCGAGGCCACCTCCAAGGCCGAGAAGGCCAAGACCATCGTCGACGCAGAGGCGCAGGCCGCGCAGAAGAAGATCGAGGCCGAGGGCGAGGCCGCGGCGATCTTCGCCAAGCTCGAGGCCGAGGCCCGCGGCCAGTACGAGATCCTGGCCAAGAAGGCCGCCGGTCTGAAGCTGATCGTCGACAGCTGCGGCGGCTCGCAGCCGGCTTTCCAGATGCTCATGCTCGAGCACCTCGACCACCTCTCCGAGACCGCCGCCAAGGCCATCTCGAACATCAAGTTCGACAAGGTCGTGGTCTGGGACAGCGGAGCGGGCGGCCCGAACGGCGGCAACGCCGCGGCCAACTTCGTGCGCGGCCTCGGCACCGCCATCCCGCCCGTGATGCAGATCATGAAGGACGTCGGCGGCGTCGAGATGCCCGAGTACTTCGGCAAGCTCGTCATGGACGAGGTCCAGAAGGCCAGCGCGCCAGCGGGCGAGGCGCAGAAGAGCGGCGGCAAGGGCGAGCCGAAGAAGCCCGCCTGAATCAGCGCGGGCTCTTCAGCCCGTTCTCAGGGTTCGCCGCTTCCTGGGCGGCGACGACCTTGCCGGCCTCGAGCAGGAGCTCGCCCGGCGTCTGCAGGACGTAGGAGATCGAGGCCGGCAGGCGCGCGCGCTGCACGCGCAGGCCGTCGGGCATCGCGTGCACGACCTGGTTGGCGAGCGAGTCGTTCGGCTCCTCGAGCTGGACCAGCGTGATGTCGCGCTCGTCGTGCTCGGTCTCGGCCAGGTGCTTCAGGTGCACGGCGCAGTGGTCGCAGGTGGCGCGCCAGAAGACCCACAGGCCGTCGAGCGGGAGCGCCTTGACGTCGACGTACTGGGACAGCGGCGGCTTGCCGAGCGGCGTGTCCCAGATGTCCTGGCCGATCCACTTCCCGATGTCGAGCAGGGCGTATGGGTTCTCGATCGTCTTGCCGTTCCCGACGATTTCCCCCTGCGGCAGCTCGCGGTCGTAGAACCAGGGCACGGCGATTCCGATGGCGCCCAGCGCGAGCGGCACGAAGTACGGCAGTCCGGGGCCGAGGCACGACCACGGGCGCGCGGCGAGCAGCGCGACGAGCAGCGTGCTGTCGATGCCCAGCATCACCCTGGGGTCCATGCTGAACTTCGCGCCGAAGCAACCGCAGTTCGCCACGCCGGCGGCGATCTGCTGCGTGAGCACGACGTCGAAGACGACGAGCAGCGCGACCTGCAGCAGCCAACCCCAGCGCGGCTTCGTCAGGGCGGCGGCGACGATGGCGAGCTCGATCCCGATGGCGAACTTGTAGGTGAGGCCGAGCCCGAGCCCGAGGCGCTCGCCGAAGGCGCGCACGCCGGCCGGCAGCAGCGCCGGCGTGCCCCAGCCGAGCTTGAACACCGCCCCGGCCAGGACCCAGGCGGCGATCAGCCACACGGCGGCCAGGGCAAAACGGGCGCGGCGGTCGGAATTCACGGGGACGGAGCTCTCCAAGGGATCCGGCATGGGGATCCGGTATGTCGTCAGGCGGCCTCGATCTGGCAGCGAAGCGCGGGGAGGATACAACTTCGCCCACGCATGTCCCACGCGACGATCGCAGCGATCCTGGCCGCGGCCGAGCGGAGCTTCGGCGCGCGCACGGCGGTGGTGGAGGGCGACAGGGCGCTCACCTACGGCGAACTCGCCGCGCGTGTGAGCGCGCGTGCGCGGCACTGGCACGCGCTCGGCTTGCGCTGCGGCGAGCGCGTGGCGATCCTCGACTGGAACACGGGCGCGTTCCTGGAGAGCTACTTCGCCGCCGCGCAGCTGGGCGCGATCCTCAACCCGCTCAACCACCGCCTGGCCGTCCCGGAGCTGGCGCAGATCCTGGCCGACTCCGGCGCGAGGCTGATGCTCGCCGGGCGTGCCTTCGCCGAGACGGTGACGGGTCTGCGCGAGCGTCCGGGGCCGGTCGAGCACTTCTTGTGGTGCGAGGACGAGCAGCCCAAGGACGCGCCTGCTTTCGCGCCCGTCGTGGTGCGGCCCGACGACGTGGCGCAGCTCTACTACACCAGCGGCACGACCGGGCGCTCGAAGGGCGTGATGCTCACGCACGCGAACGTGTGCACGCACGCCGAATGGGCCGTGCGCGAGCTCGCGCTCACCTCGGCCGACCGCTGGGGCCACTTCGCGCCGCTGTTCCACCTGGCCGACGCCTGGGCGACCTTCGCCATCACGCAGGTCGGCGGCGTGCACGTGATGGTGCCGCGCTTCGAGGCCGACGAGGCCGTGGCGCGCATGGAAACCGAGCGGATCACGCTCACGAATCTCATCCCGACCATGCTGAAGCGCCTGGTCGAGAGCCCGCGCGCGCGGGAGGCGCGCTTCGCGAGCCTGCGCCTGGTGCTCTCGGGCGGCGCACCGATCGCGCCGGCTCTGGTCGCACAGGTGCTCGCGGTGCTGAAGTGCGAGTACGTGCAGACCTACGGCATGACCGAGACGAGCCCGTACCTCACCGTGGGCATCCTGAGCGAGGAGTTGAAGCGCTTGCCGCCCGCCGACGTGTTGCGGCAGCGCGCGCGCACCGGCCGACCGTTCGGCGAAGTCGAGCTGGAGGTCGTGGACGAGTCGGGGCGACGCGTGCCCGCCGACGACCGCGCAGTGGGGGAGATCCGCGTGCGCGGCGCGACGGTCACGCCGGGCTACTGGAACCGCCCCGACGAGACGGCGCGCGCGATCCGCGATGGCTGGCTGTACACCGGCGACCTGGCCGTGCTCGACGCGCACGGCTTCGTGAACATCGTCGACCGCGCCAAGGACATGATCCTTTCGGGTGGCGAGAACGTGTACTCGACTGAGGTCGAGAACGCGCTCTACGAGCACTCCGCCGTGCTCGAGGCGGCGGTGTTCGGCCTGCCCGACGAGACGTGGGGCGAGAGCGTGAACGCGGCCGTGGTGTTGAAGTCGGGGCAGAGCCCGAGCGCCGAGGAGCTGCAGCAGCACTGCCGCGCACGCATCGCCGCTTACAAGACCCCGCGCGCGATCGAGTTCCTGGCCGAGCTGCCCAAGACGGGCTCGGGCAAGATCTCGAAGCAGGTTCTGCGCGCGCGCAAGACTCGCGGGACTCCGTGAAGCCGTGGAGCGAGGCGCTGGACGAGCCCGCCTTGCGCAAACGCATGGTCGACGAGCAGCTGCGCGCGCGCGGCGTGAGCGACGAGCGCGTGCTGGCGGCCCTCGAGGGCGTGCCGCGCAGCGCCTTCGTGCTGCCCGAGGACCGTGCGCGCGCCCACGAGGACGGGCCGCTTGCCATCGGGCTCGGGCAGACGATCTCGCAGCCCTACATCGTGGGCTTCATGAGCGCGGCGCTCGAGCTCACTGGCAGCGAGCGCGTGCTCGAGGTTGGCACCGGCTGCGGCTACCAGACGGCCGTGCTGGCGTGGCTCGCGCGCGAGGTCCACTCGATCGAACTCGTGCCCGAACTCCACCGGCGCGCGGTGGCCACGCTGAGCGCGCTCGGGCTCGCGAACGTGCACCTGCGCCAGGGCGACGGGCATCGCGGCTGGCCGGAGGCGGCGCCCTTCGACGCGATCCTGGTCGGGGCCGCGCCCGAGCGCGTCCCGCAGGCGCTCGTCGAGCAGCTCGCCCCTGGGGGGCGCCTGGTGCTGCCCGTCGGCTCCCCGGAGCGCGACCAGGAGCTCCTGCGCGTGCGGCTCACGCCCGCGGGTCCGCTGGAGGAGCGCCTGCTGCCCGTGCGCTTCGTGCCCATGCGCGGGCGGCCCGCCGGGCTTGAATGAGCGGCCCCGGGCTGGCGTACTCGCGCGGCCTCCGACCTTCGTAACCCCCTCCCAAGCTCTCGCCCTTGCACTGGCTCTCCGACCCCCAAGCCTGGATCGCGCTGCTGACGCTGACCGTGCTCGAGATCGTGCTCGGCGTCGACAACATCATCTTCATCTCGATCCTGTCGTCGAAGCTGCCGGAGCACGAGCGCGCGCGCGCGCGCACGCTCGGCCTGGCGCTGGCGCTGTTCGGGCGCGTGGGGCTGCTGCTGTCGCTGAGCTGGGTGATCGGGCTGAAGGCGCCGTGGTTCACGCTGCTGGGCCAGGAGCTCTCGGGGCGCGACCTGATCCTGCTGGGCGGCGGCCTGTTCCTCCTGGCCAAGGCCACGCACGAGATCCACAGCAGCATGGAGGGCGCGCACGGCTCGCAGGAAGCGAAGGCCGCGACCTTCGCCAGCGTGATCGCCCAGATCCTGGTGCTGGACCTGGTGTTCTCGCTCGACTCGGTGATCACGGCCGTGGGCATGGCCGACGACGTGGCCGTGATGATCACGGCCGTGGTGATCGCGGTGCTGTTCATGATGGTGAGCTCGGGCGCGATCTCGAGCTTCATCCACAAGCACCCGACGGTGAAGATGTTGGCGCTGTCGTTCCTGCTGCTCGTCGGTCTGGCGCTGGTGGCGGACGCCTTCGACCAGCACGTCCCGCGCGGCTACATCTACTTCGCCATGGCCTTCTCCGTGCTGGTCGAGATGCTCAACCTGCGCGCCCGACGCAAGCACGCCGCGCCGGCGGCCAAGGGCTCGAGTCCGCACCCATGAGGCGCGTCGCGCTGGCGCTGCTGGGGGCACTCCTCGGCGGCTGCCTGGTGCAGCACGCGCCGCCCGCTGCGCCCGGGCCGAGTTCGGCCCACGAGCGCCGTCGCAGCACCTTTCCCGACGGCAGCCTGCGCCGCGAGGCCGAGGTGTTGGTGTGGTCCGACGGCCGCATCGAGCGCGACGGCCTGGAGCGCGAGTACTCCGCCACGGGAACGCTGGTCGCCGAGAGTCACTTCGAGCACGGCGTGTCGGTGGGCCTCGCGCGCACCTGGTTCGACGACGGGCGTCCGCGCTCCGAGGTCGACTTCGGGACGCGCGCGGCCCCGCTGCTCACGCCCAACCGCTTCTGGCACGCCAACGGCAAGCTCGCCGCCGAGGGACCTGCCCTGGCCGGCGTGCGCGAGGGGCTCTGGCACTACTGGAACGAGGACGGCTCGCCGGCGCGCGAGGGTGGCTACCGCTCCGGCAAGCGCGACGGCGCCTGGACCTTCTACGACGAGAAGGGCGTGAAGCGCGCGGCGGGACTGTACGCGCTCGGGCAGCGCGTCGGCACCTGGACGCTGTGGGACGAGCACGGTGAGGCCCACGAACGCTCGGCCGCGGAGGTGCGCGAGCCGCCGGGTCCGTAGGAGGCTGCGCTCAGCCGGGCTCAATGGGGCCGTCGATCGGGTTTCGCCAGCCAGGCGCGGAACACCGTCAAGCCGAGTTCGCGCCCGTCGGCGAGCAGCGGAAGCACGCGCTCGCCGAGCGGGCCCGCGAGCTCGGCGTAGAAGGCCAAATCGTCGAAGCCCGCCGCGGCCGCGTCGTGCCGGTCGCAGGCGAAGTGCACGCGCGCGATCCGCGCCCAGTGAATCGCACCCAGACACATCGGACACGGTTCGCAGCTGCTGAAGAGCTCGCAACCCGTGAGCTCGTGCGTGCCGAGCTCCTGCGCCGCCAGGGCCACGATCTCGGCGTGGGCCGTGGGGTCGCGCGTGAGCACGACGCGATTCAATCCGCGACCGACGATGCGTCGCTCGCGCACCACCACGGCCCCGAAGGGCCCGCCGCCCTCGGCGATTGACTGGCGCGCGAGCTCGCTGGCCACGCACATGGCAGCGGAGGCGCTCACGGGCCCCAGGCTCCGCTGTCTAGGGGAGGCGCGGGAAGGCGGTGCCCGTTCCAGCTGCCGAACTTTCAGCGCGCCCAGGTTGAATCTCCGGCCCAACTGCCCATGAGTGCAGCGCGGGTCCGGCGGCGGACAGCAGAGCAGCGGCCTGATCGGTTTCCTCCTTGACCCCTCCTCATCAGCGGAAACCTCCTGAGAGACGAGAGCGGGTCGCTGCTCCTGATGTGCTTCGTGATGGCCTCCTAGGGATGGAGACCGCCGGGCCCGCCTAGGTTGGAGCCCTCACGGGCTCCAACCTTTTTCTTGTCGCCGTGCCCCGCGGCGCAGCGCCCTGCCTGCGGGTTGGTCAGCGCCGCTCGCCAGGTGGCGGGCAGCGGAATCTGCATGCGGACCTCGGGGAGGGGACACTAGGCTCGGCGGGGTGTCGGCCCCGTTGCCCAGGATCCCACGCTCGCCCGAGGACGACTACTCACCCGGCGCGGTGAGCGTTCGTCACGCGCTGTGCGAGCGCGTCGCCGGGCGCGCGCTGCCGCACCTCGCCGGGCGGCCCATCCCGCCCGCCGAGGCGCGCGGCAAGGTCGAGAACCTCGTGGGTTTCGCGCAGGTCCCGCTGGGGATCGCCGGGCCGCTGGCGCTCGACACGCATTGCGGCCGGCGCGAGGTCTACGTGCCGATGGCCACGACCGAGGGCGCGATGGTGGCCTCGTACTCGCGCGGGATGAAGCTGCTCTCCGCGGCCGGGACGGCGCGCGCGCGCGTCGTCGGCGAAGGCCTCTCGCAGCACCCCATGCTGGTGTATGCCGACGCGGAGGCGGCGCTGCGCGCGCGCGCGGCCGTGCCCGGGTTGCGGGCCGAGCTCGAGCGCCTGTGCGCGGCCCATACCCGTCACGGCAAGCTGATCGCGGTCGAGCCCGAGCTCCTCGGCCGGCGCCTGATCTTGCGCTTGGTCTTCACCACCGGCGACGCGATAGGGATCAACATGGCGGCACGCGCGGCCGAGCTGTGCTCGGAGCTCGTGGCGTGCGCGACCGGCGCTGAGCGGCGTTACGTGCACGGCGAGGACGTCGAGAAGCGCGCCAACGCGCGCGCGCTGCACGAGGGGCGCGGGCGCAGCGTGGTGTGCGACGTGCGCGTGCCGCGCGCGCTGCTCATGGAACACCTGCGCGTCACGCCCGAGGACCTGGCCGCCATCCACCACAGCTACCAGCTCGGCTTCGCGCGCCTGGGGACGCACAACGGCCTGGTGCAGGCGGCCAACGGTCTGGCGGCGGTGTACCTCGCCTGCGGACAGGACGTGGCCTACGTCACCGAGAGCGCCACGGGCTTCCTCGATCTCAGCGTCAGCGCTCCAGCGGGCGCGGCCGACCTCTACGCCAGCGTGCACCTGCCGTCGTTGCTGGTCGGCACCGTCGGCGGCGGTTCGGGCCAGGGCACGGCGGCCGAGTGCCTGGAGCTGCTCGGCGTGCGCGGTGCGGGCGGCGCGAACCTGTTCGCCGAGTTGCTCGCCGCCACCGTGCTGGCCGGCGACCTCTCGCTGCTCGCCTCCTTCTGCACGCACGAGTTCGTGGCCGCCCACGAACACCTCGGGCGCAATCGCCCACCCGAGCCCGCATGAGCGTTCCGCCCCGCATGGGCTTCGAGCCGTGGGCCTGGTTCGCCTTCGCGCTGGTGGGGCTGACCCTGGGGCTGCTGCTCTTCCTGGGCTGCCGCACCGGCGGACCGACGGCGGTGCTCGTCTATCGCCAGGGACCGCTGTGGCTCGGTCTGGCTTCGGCCGTGCTGATGACGGGGGGCCTGCTGTGGTCGGCGCGCCGCCGGCCGCTCTTGCAGCGCGGGCGCGTTTGGCCGCTCGGGCTGCTAGGGGGCAGCCTATGGGTGTGCTCGCTGCCGATAGCCTACCCCTCGTCCCATGAGGGGAAGTTCAGCGCGACGCACTTCAGCTTGCCGTTCGCCGGCCCTGCGCGCGTGCTGGTCGGCGGCGAGGAGCGCATGAAAAACCGCTTCCTGTTCGATCCTTCGCGGCGCTTTGGCTCCGTCTTCGCGGCCGAGGCAGGTGGACCGCTGACAGTGCTCGCGCCTGCCGCCGCGCGGGTCGCGGCGCGCGCCGAGGGTGAGCTCGTGCTGTGCGTCGCCGAGGCGGAGTATCTGTTTTTCGAGGGCCTCGAGCCCGGTTCGTGCGCGCTCGAGCCGGGAGCGGAGGTGAGCCGCGGCCAGGTGCTGGCCAGCGCTGCGGGGCCGCTGACGGTCTTCCTGCAGGACGGGCTCGAGCGTGGCCGCGCCGAGGGCGTTCCCATGCGCTACTTCGGTTACCGCAGCGACGGGCGGGTGGCCGACTCGGGCGTGCCGATCCCGCCGCAGGTGGTGGTCAACCTTGCAGCCCGTTGAAAAACTGCCTGCTGCTGCTTCGCGTCTTTGGTCATGGCGTCGTCACGCTCGTCGAGGCGTATCGAGCCAGGCCGTGCTCAGCGGCCAGGAAGGCCGCTTCCGCCGTCTCCCCGTCGCGTTCCTAGCCCTGACCAAAGACGCTGTGCCTCGCGACGGGGCCTTTTTCAACGGGTTGCTGGAGTCCGGCCCCGCGGGCGATTGACAGCCGGGGCCGGGTCGATACCCTATTTGGCTTCGAAACCGGCCGCGAAACCCGGGAGGCAGGGCCCGGCCCCCGCGCAGGCCGTACTGTCATGCGGCTCCCCCCGGCTGCTCCTTGCTCCTCGACCCACCAGAACTGCCATGTCCACCGTCGTAAAGTCCCAGCCGAGTTCGGCACAGACCTTTGAGCGCCTCAAGCGCGGTCGCAACATCGGCATCATGGCGCACATCGACGCCGGCAAGACGACGGTCACCGAGCGCATTCTGTTCGTCACCGCCAAGATCCACAAGATGGGCGAGGTGCACGACGGCGCGGCGACCATGGACTTCCTGGAGGAAGAGCGCAAGCGCGGCATCACGATCCAGTCGGCCGCCACGCAGGTCGAGTGGAACAACCACTGGATCAACATCATCGACACCCCCGGTCACGTGGACTTCACGGCCGAGGTGGAGCGCTCGCTGCGCGTGCTGGACGGCGCCGTGGCCGTGTTCGACGCCGTGCACGGAGTCGAGGCCCAGTCCGAGACCGTCTGGCGTCAGGCCGACCGCTACAAGGTTCCGCGCATCTGCTTCATCAACAAGATGGACCGCGTCGGCGCGGACTACTTCCGCTCGATCCAGACCATCATCGACCGCCTCGGCGCGCGCCCGGCGGCGCTGCAATTCCCGATCGGGGCCGAGAAGAACTTCACCGGCCTGGTGGATCTGGTCAGCGGCAAGGCCTACCGCTTCGAGGCGGACGACGGCAAGGTCATGCACGAGATCCCGCTGCCCGAGGAGCTCAAGGACGAGTACACCTTGCGGCGCCACGAGCTGTGCGAGATCGCGGCCGAGCTCGACGAGAATGTGCTGGACCTGTTCGTCGAGGACGAGCCGATCCCGGCCGCGCTGCTGATGGCCGCCGTGCGCAAGGGCTGCATGAGCATGCAGATCACGCCGGTGCTGTGCGGCGCGGCGCTGAAGGACAAGGGCATCCCCGCCCTGCTCGACGCGGTCCTCGACTATCTGCCGAGCCCGTTGGACGTCCCGCCGGTCGAGGGCGACGTGCCGCGCACCGACCAGCGCACCATACGCAAGGTGGACGACAGCGAGCCGGTGTGCCTGATGGCCTTCAAGACCATCGCCGAATCGACCGGTGACCTGACCTTCGTGCGCGTGTACTCGGGCGTGCTCGAGAAGGGCACGAACCTGCTCAACCCGCGCACAGGCAAGGAAGAACGCATCGGCCGCCTGGTGCAGGTGCACGCCAACAAGCGCGAGGCCATCGAGCGCGTACCGGCCGGCGGTATCGGCGCGATCCTGGGCCTCAAGAACACCATCACCGGCGACACGCTGTGCGACCCGGATCACCCGATCGCGCTGTCGAAGATCGTCTTCCCCGAGGCGGTCATCTCGATGTCGATCGAGCCCAAGAAGGGCGGCGAGCGCGACAAGCTGTCCGAGATCATCGGCAAGATGATGCGCGAGGACCCGACCTTCCGCGCCACATCCAACGAGGAAACCGGCGACCTGCTCATCTCCGGCATGGGCGAGCTGCACCTCGAGGTGGTCGTCAACCGCATCAAGAGCGAGCACAACCTGGAGGTGCTCACCGGGCGCCCCAAGGTGGCCTACAAGCAGCGCTTGAACCGGCCGCGCGAGATCGAGTCGCGCTACATCAAGCAGAGTGGTGGGCGCGGTCAGTACGCCGTGGCGTACCTCAACTTCGAGTCCGGCGCGCCCGAGGACGGCATCTTCGAGTTCTTCAACGAGATCAAGGGCGGCTCGATCCCGCGCGAGTACATTCCCGCGGTCGAGTACGGCGTGAACGAGGCCGTGCGCGGCGGCGGCCGCAACGGCTACCCGTTCGTCAACGTCGTGGCGACTCTGACTGACGGCAAGCACCACGAGGTCGACTCGAGCGAGATGGCCTTCCAAGCCTGCGGCGCCCAGGCCTTCCGCCTGGCGGCAGATGGCAACACGACCCTGCTCGAGCCGATCATGAAGATCGAAGTGCGCGCGCCCGAGGAGTACCTGGGCGGCGTGGTCGGCGACCTGAACTCGCGCCGCGGCGAGGTCAGTGACGTCGAGTCCAGCGGCGACCTGCGCATCGTGCGCGGGACCGTCCCGATCGCCGAGATGTTCGCCTACTCCTCCTCGCTGCGCGGCGCCACCCAGGGCCGCGGTTCCTTCGCCATGGAGCTGTTCGAGTACCGCCCGGTGCCCACGAACATCGCCGAGAAGATCCTCAATCCCGAGAAGTAGAGCGTGCCGCAGGGCTGGTTCCGTCGCGCGCCAAGGCATAGGATTCCGCGCGAATGACGCGTACCGCACGGCGACGGTGGAGCCGAGAGTTCCAGGGCGAGATCGACGGCATCGCCCTGGGCGATACCGGACCGGTGATCCTCCATGGCTACGACCCGCCCGCGGGCGGCAAGTGGATCGACAACGTGATCCCGGGCAAGCTCGGCGCCTTCGAGCGCTCTAGCGGCGAGCCGTTGTGGGTCTCGCCGTGCGAGGTCGGCTACGGGCGCGGTTTCGGCTGCGGCCTGGGCAACGAGGAAGACGTGATCATCCTCGGGCCCTCGAATCGCACGCACCGCATCGCGCGCATGTCGTTGGCTTCGGGCGAGCTCATCGGCGCCAACGAGATCGGGGCCTTCGACCAGGCCCTGGTGTTCGGCGACATGTGTCTGACGGTCACGCCGCAGCGCGTCACCGGCCTTCTCACCGCGCCCATGCTCGAGGTCTGGAGCTACGCGCGCGACGGCGAGCGCTACCACCTCGTCGGACGCATCGGTCCGCACGCCTACGTGGTGTTCACCGATACGGCGCGCAAGCGTCAAGGCGTGCTGCGCCTGGACCTCGAGAGCGGCGAGTTCGTGGACACCTTCATCGATCCCGAGCTGCCGGTGATTCACGACTTCGTGTGCGCCGACGACCTGGCGATCGCGCTGGTGGGCAACCGCGTGCCCCCGCGGCCGGGCCAGCCCAGCGGGCCCGAGGAACTGCGCCTGGAGGCCTTCCGCACGCGCGAATCGAGCGCCTACTCGCTGTGGAAAGAGGTCCTGGCCGACGAGAGCGACGAGCTACCCGACGTCTCGCTCGCGCTCGACAGTGCCAAGCTGTACCTCGCGCGCGGCGCGATGCTCGAGGTGCGCGACGCGCTTTCCGGGCGCACCCTGGGCGACCTGACCTTGCCAGGGCTCGACGAGCGCGTGGCCTGGAAGGTGTCGCAGGGCGCCGGCCTCCTGGCCGAAGAGACGCGTGCCTCGGTGTTCGAGCTCCTCGTCTGAGAGCCTGTGAAGGAATCCCTCGCCGCCTTCGAGCTCAGCAGGATGCGCCGTGGGTCTGCCCTCCTCGGCGATCCGCAGGAGCGCCTCGCTGCGCCTGCGGCGCCCCGGGAATCCATGGTTGCGGCACTTGCGGGTATTGCCTCGCTAATACGCCTCGTTGGCGCGCCTAGCCACGACGCATCCTGTTGGCTCTCGGCTGGCGGGGGAATCCTTCACAGGCTCTGACATGTCCAAGAAAGACGCTGCTCCCAAGGGCGAGATCGATGAGCACGGGCTCGTCGTGCACAAGTACGCCAGCACCGTCTTGGTCGTGGTCCCGCCCAGCGGCTACGCCGAGACGACCCTGCGCTACGCGCGTTCGGCGCTGTTCAACGTGCACGTGGGCACGCGCGTGATCTCGTCCCAGGAAGGCGCCTTGCTGCGCGGCGAGCTGCAGGACGAGTTCGAGGTCGATGGTTCCCTGGCGCAGGAGTCCATGGCCCCCTACGCGGGCCTGCTGCTGTGTGGCGGCGAGGGTGCCGCTTGGCTGGCCGAGCAAGCGGACGTGCTGCGCCTGGTGCGCGAGGCGCGCGAGCAGGAGAAGCTCATCGGTGCCTTCGGCCTGGCCGTGGGGGCCCTGGCGCGGGCTGGCGTGCTGAAGAAGCAGCGCGTCACGGGCGATCCGGCGCTGAAGCCGGCCCTGGCCGCCGCCGGCGCACGCTATACCGGCGCGCAGCTCGAGACCGACGGCAAGCTCGTCACGGGCCTGGACGACGCCTCCGGCTTCCGCTTCGGGAAGGCGCTCGTGCAGATCGTCCGCATCCTGGCGTAGGACGCGGGTCGCCGACCCGGCCGGGAGTCGTGGCGGACACGAGCTATCTGGACGGGCTCTTCGACGCTATCCTGTGCGCCCTTCCGAGTCCCACCACCCGTTTGCCCGGTACAACCGGGCCAGGGGTTCAACGTGAGCGCTGCAGCGATCGTCGAGACGCTGGCCAAAGAGTTTTCCGTCGGGAAAGAGCACGCTTCGCGCGTGTACGAGCTTCTCCAGGCGGGCAACAAGGCCCCGTACATTGCCCGTTTCCGCCGTGCCGAGATCGGCGACTTCAGCGAAGGCTCCATCCGCCGCTTCGCGCGACGCCTGAAGCAGATCGAGGAGCTCGACAAGCGCCGCGGCACGCTGCTGCGCTCGATCGAGGAGCAGCACAAGGGGCCCGAGCCCTTCGTGCCGCCGCCCGAGATCCTCGCGTGCATGGATCGCTTCGAGCTGGAGGACCACTTCCTCCCGTACCGGCGGCCCGAGCCAGAGGTGCAGCTGGCGATCGATCGTGGGTTGGAGGCCCTGGCCGACGCTCTGGTCGCTCCCGCGCCGCGCGGCACGCCCGGCCTGGACGAGCGCGCTGAGGACAAGCCCGAGGCCGAAGAGAAGGTCGAGGACGAGCCCACCCAGCCGAACGTGCACGAACGGGACGCGCACGACTCCGTTCCGCTCGAAGCCACGGCGACGCCCGCGCAGGTGGAAACCTCCGCCGCGCCGGCACCCGTCGCCGAAGGCGAGAGCGCTCCAGCTGCCGAGGACGAACCGCACACCGAGGAACGGATCGCGGCCGAGTCCGAGGCTGCAGGCGAGGACGCGAGCGCCGAGTCCGAGTCCGCGGACGAGTCCGCCGAAGGCGGGGCGGCCGAGGAAGCTCCGCGCCGTAACGCACCGACCCCGGTCGAGCCACGCCCCGCATTCCATCCGGCGCACATCGACCTCTCGCCGCAGCTCGCGCGCCTGTGCTCGCAGTACGTCAACACCGACCGCGGCGTGCACACCGACCAGCAGGCCCTCGACGGGGCCATGCGCATCCTTTCGGACCGCCTCGGGCGCAATCCCGAGCTGCGCACGCAGCTGCGACGTCTGCTGCGCAAGCACGGCCGTCTGGGCGTGCGCGCGCTGGTCGAAGAAGGGCGCCTGGGGCGCAATCGTGCGCTGCTGCGCGTCAACGTGCCGCTGAAGCAGTTGCAGGGGCATCGCCTGATCGCCCTGCGCCAGGCCCAGGCCCAGCGCCAGATCGCCCTGCTGATCACGGTCGACGAACGCAGCGTTCTGCCCAAGGTTCGCTCGACGCTCGGGCGACGGATCCACCCCGACTACGTCAGCGTGGCCGACGAAGTCGCGCGTCAGGCGCTGCACCTGCGGCTCCTGCCGATGATCGAGGACGACGTGCGCAACGAGCTGCGCGAGCGCGCCGACGAGGAGGCCACCCGCCTCGTGGCCCAACACCTGCGCCAGATCCTGCTCACGCCGGCGGCCGGACCGCGTCCAGTCGCGGGCGTGCACATCGATGCCAAGGGCGACTGGCTGATCCAGGTCGTGAACCCCGACGGCGAGCCGACCGGCACGGAGATCAAGCTCGAGGCCTCCACCGTGGTGGTGGCCGAGCTGGCGGTGCAGCTTGACGCGGCGATGCGCGGCACGGGCGTGAGCGCGCTGGCCGTGGCCAGCGGCAAGGCGGCCCGTCCGGGCTTGCTGAAGCTGCGCGAGACGCTGCACCTTCTGCAGGCCGAGGCCGCGGTGTTCCTGGTCAACGAGGCCGGCCTGTCGAGCTACGCCAATTCGGAGCTGGCGCGCAACGAGCTCGCGGCCTTTACGGTACCTGCGCGCGAGGCGATCAGCCTCGCTCGCCGCTTCCAGGATCCGCTGCTCGAGTTCCTGAAGGTCGAGCCGCGGCACCTCGGCCTCGGGCGCGAACAGTCGGTGGTCTCCAAGGCCGCCCTGCGGCGCGTGATCCACGACTCGATCGAGTCGTGCGTGGCGCACGTGGGCTGCGAACTGAACCAAGTCTCGCTCAACTTTCTGCGCCACGTCCCGGGCCTGAGCTTCGAGCTGGCCAAGAAGCTGGTCGAACGCCGTGCCGAGCGCCCCTTCGGCTCGCGCGAGGAGCTGCGCACCGAGAACCTGCTCGACGACCTCGCCTGGGTCAACGCCATCGGCTTCCTGTGCGTGAGCGCGTCGAGCGAGCCGCTCGACCGCACCGTGCTGCACCCGGAGCAGTACGACCTGGCCCGGCGCGTGATCCTGCAGGGCGGCGCCAGCATCGAGGAGACTCTGGGCCAGCGCGATGCGGCCAAGGGGCTGCGGCGCGTCGACTTCGACGTCGACGAGTACACCTGGCGCGACCTCGTGCGCGAGATCTCCCACCCGGGGCGCGACCCGCGGCAGCGCCAGTTCCTGCCGTTCATGCTCCCGCCCGACACCGATCCCAAGCTGCTGACGAAGGATCAGGTGGTCGAAGGCATCGTGTCCAACGTCGCCAGCTTCGGAGTTTTCGTGGATCTGGGGCTCGCCAAGGACGCGATGATCCACATCAGCGAGATCTCGAATCACTACGTGCGCGATGCGCGTGCGCTGCTCTCGATCGGTCAGGTCGTGCGCGCGCGCGTGACCAACCCCGCGGGGCCGCGCCTGGAGCTGTCGCTGAAGAACGTGCCCGACTTCCGCCGCGCGAGCAGCGGTCCGCGGCGACCCGAGCGCCCGCAGCGCGAAGGCGCGCCGGCCGGTGAAGGTGCGGGCCAGGGTTCCGGGGTCGGCGAGCGCGGCGAGGCGCGCGGTCGCAAGGGTCGTGGTCGCGGCGAGGCCTGGGGCGAAAACCAGCCCGTGATGCGCGCCGCGCGCTCGCGGCGCGACGGCCTGGCGACGGGCGGCAGCGACGAGCGCCGCCGTGGCTCGAGCGGCGGTGGCGGTGGCGGTGGTGGCGGTGGTGGCGGCGGCGGTGGCGGTCGTGGAACGGGACGCCCCGGTACGGGCCGCGGCGACGGGCGTGGGCGCGTGCGCGAGGAGTACGATGCCGACGCGGTGCGCAAGGCCAGTCGCTCGGCCGGGACCTACAACCCCTTCGCCAAGTTCTTCAAGCCGGCCCCCGACGGACAGCCCGCAGCACCCGCGGCGGAGGCTGGCGGCAGCCCTGACGCCGCCGAGACCCGCGAAGGTTCGTGACGAAAAAGCGCGAGGCGGGCCGGGTCGTCCCGGCTCGCCTCGCGTGAGTCTTCGACGACCGCGGTCTTAGCTGCAAGGGGATATCCCCTGCGCTCAAGTTGCCCCAACATCTTGGGGTCCCCCTGCTCGGACCTGAGCGCCCGCTCGGTCAGCCAGGCCTCGGACGGCTTGCAGCGCGCGCAGCAGAAGGCCTCAGGCTACCGCAGCTTCGCGAGGGC
>SIAI01000084.1 GCA_009691855.1 Planctomycetota bacterium
CGCGGCCTGGTGAGCGCCTCCGACCTCGCCGCGGTGCGCGCGGCGGGCTTCGGCGACGACGCCATCGCCGAGGTGGTCGCCAACGTCGCGCTCAACCTCTTCACCAACTACTTCAACCACGTCGCGGGCACGGCCGTCGACTTCCCCGCGGCGCCGGCGCTGTAGCCGCGGCAGCCCTCGTCACCCCGAACCGAGACTCTCCCATGAAGCTCCTCGCTCTCGCACTCCTCGGCCCGGCGCTGCTCGGCGGCGTCGGGGTCTCTCCCGCCCCGGTCTCCGATTCCTCCGTGCCCGCGGTGCACCACCGCACGGTGAAGATCGACGGCCTCGAGCTCTTCTACCGCGAAGCCGGTCCCAAGGACGCGCCGGTGATCCTGCTCCTGCACGGCTTCCCGACGTCCTCGCAGATGTTCCGCAACCTGATCCCGGCCCTGGCGGACAAGTACCGCGTCCTCGCGCCGGACTACCCGGGCTTCGGTCAGAGCTCGATGCCCACGGTGGACGAGTTCGAGTACTCGTTCGACAACCTCGCGCGCGTGGTGGACAAGTTCACGCACGCGGTGGGGGCCGAGAGCTTCGTGCTGTACCTCCAGGACTACGGCGCGCCGATCGGCTACCGCATCGCCGCGGCCCAGCCCGAGCGCGTGCGCGGCCTGATCGTGCAGAACGGCAACGCCTACGACGAAGGCCTGGCCGACTTCTGGGTGCCGCTGAAGGCCTACTGGAAGGCCCAGACCGACGAGACGCGCGCCGGCGTGGCCAAGTTCCTCGAGCCGGGCGCGACCCGCTGGCAGTGGACGCACGGCGTGCGCGACGAGTCGCGGATCAGCCCGGACACCTGGACGCTCGACCAGCGCGGCCTCGATCGCCCGGGCAACAAGGAGATCCAGCTGCAGCTCTTCCTCAGCTACGGCACGAACCCGCCGCTCTACCCGGCCTGGCACGCGTACTTCCAGAAGCACCAGCCGCCGACGCTGATCGTGTGGGGCCAGAACGACCTCATCTTTCCCGCCAGCGGCGCGGAGCCCTACAAGCGCGACCTGAAGAACCTCGACTTCAACCTGCTCGACACGGGCCACTTCGCGCTCGAGGAGCAGGGCCCGGAGATCGCGCAGAAGATCCGCACGTTCATGGCCGAGCGCGTTGTGCGCTGAGCGGAACGAGCCACCGACCCGACAAACCCGCGCGGCGCCAGCGAGGCGTCGCGCGGATTGCACTCAGCTACTCATCCCGCAGCCACTCACGTATAGACCGCTCCAATGAAAACCATGTTCCAGTCCATCGCAGCGCTCGTGCTGCTCTCGGCCAGCGCCTTCGCTGGTGACCTCGTCAACGTCTCCGGTGCGAGCAAGGTCGCGCTGAGCGGCTACGACCCGGTCGCCTTCTTCACCGACTCCAAGCCGCTCAACGGTTCGCCGTTCATCTCGGCGGAGCACCAGGGCGCGACGTACTTCTTCGTGAGCGAAGAGCACAAGAAGCTGTTCGCGGAGAAGCCCGACGCCTACGTGCCGCAGTTCGGCGGCTTCTGCGCGTTCGGGGCCTCGATCGACAAGCTGCTGCCCGTGGACATCAGCACGTGGCTGGTGCGCGACGGCAAGCTCTACCTCAATCTGAACCCCGACATCCGCACGAAGTTCGACGCCGAAGCCGAGGCGGTGCTCGCCAAGGCGAACACGAACTGGCCCGCCCTGGTGAAGAAGAACTCGGCCGTGCCGCTGTCCGCCAGCGCCGCCACCGCCAATCTGGTGAACGTCTCCGGGGCCAGCCGCACCGCGCTCAGCGGCTACGACCCGGTCGCGTTCTTCACGGACTCCAAGCCGGTGAACGGCTCGCCGTTCATCAGCGCCGAGCACCAGGGGGCGACGTATTTCTTCGCCAGCGAAGAGCACAAGAAGCTGTTCGCCGAGAGCCCGCAGAAGTACCTGCCGCAGTACGGCGGCTTCTGCGCCTTCGGCGTCGCGATCGACAAGGTGCTGCCCGTGGACATCCGCACGTGGCAGGTGCGCGACGGCAAGCTGTACCTCAACCTGAACCCCGAGATCCTGAAGGGCTTCAACGCGGACTTCAGCGGCAACCTGGCCAAGGCCGAGGCGAACTGGCCCGGCCTCGTCAAGAAAAACGCTCGCTGAGCCCGTCGGCGTGGCCGTCGCCCGTGCGCCGGCCACGCCGCCTTCGCGCCCGTTCCGTTGGCCTCGACGAACCCCAGGAAGGAGCCCACACCGATGTCCGTTCCCCCCTCGAGCGACGTGGCCTTCACCCCGGCGGTGAAGGCGCTCCAGTCCGCGCTCGGCTCGCGCCGGCAGTACCAGCGCATGGAGCGCGCGGGCGGCTGGAACACCGAGGTCACGCCCGAGCTCGAGGCCTTCCTGGCCGAGCTCGACATGTTCTACCTCGGCACCGCCAGCGCCGCCGGCCAGCCCTACATCCAGTACCGCGGCGGGCCGCAGGGCCTGCTGAAGGCGATCGACGCGCACACGCTGGCCTTCGCCGACTTCGACGGCAACCGCCAGTACATCAGCACCGGCAACCTGAGCGAGAACGGCCGCGTGTTCCTGTTCCTGATGGACTACGCGAACCAGCGGCGCATCAAGGTGTGGGGCACGGCTCGCGTCGTGGCCGATGACCCGGCGCTGCTCGCGCGCCTGCACGACCCGAGCTACCCGGCAGAGCCGCAGCGCGCGCTGGTGATCACGGTCGAAGCGTGGGACGTGAATTGTCCTCAGCACATCCACCCGCGCATGCGGGTGAGCGAGGTCGAGGCGCTCGTGGAGCCGTTGCAGGCGCGGATCGCCGCGCTCGAGGCCCAGCTCGCCGCGCGCGCCGGCGCGTAGCCGCCGCTAACCGATGCGCAGTCCGCAGCCCGGACAGCGCGCGGGATGTCCCTCGATGCGCGCCTGGCACGCCGGGCAGCTGTTGACCTCGCTGTCGAGGTCGATCGTGGTCTCGGCGCAGGCGCGCGCCGCGCCGTCGAGGCCGCTCAGGAACGACTCCTGGATCGCGGCCAGGGCCTCGGCTTGGCGCTCGCTCGCGACCGCGAGCAGGAGTTCTGGCCCTCAGCTCCGGCCGCGCTTCGGGGCGCGCAACAACTCGGCCTCGATGCCCTGCTGCAGCAGGATCGCGCGCAACTCACGCAGCTGCGCGAAGCCGCCCTGCGCGACGATGGCGGGTTCGCTCACGGCCGGCCGCGCGGTGAGCGCGTGCTCGGCGAGCGCGTCGCCAGCCGGGAGTGGAGCGGGTCGAGGATCACTCGCACCAGGATAGCGACCGACCCCGGAGCGCTGGTCCTGCGCCCCAATCTACGCAGTCTCGAGTCCGTCGCGGGCCGGCTAGGCGGCCGGCCCGGCGCCGCGCGCGAACTCGCGGATCGTCGCCAGGAGCTCGCGCAGATCATCCAGCGAGGTCTGCGGATGGATCAGCGTCGTGCGCAGCCACAGCGCGCCGCCGAGACGAGTCTGCACGAGGTAGAAGCGCCCGGACTCGAGCACGCGCGTGCGCACGGCGGCCTGCAACGCGTCGAGGTCCGTGGCGCCGGCGGGGACGTGGCGAAAGCACACGATGTTCGCCTGCGGCTCGACGGCGAGCTCGAAGTCGGGCGCGGCGCGCAGCTCCGCGGCGAAGGCGCGCGCGAGGTCGAAGCAATGCTCGACGTGCGCGACCAGCACCTCGCGTCCGAGCACCTCCAGCAGCGCGTACAGCGGCAGGCCGAGCATGCGCTTCGTGCACTCCAGCGTGCGCAGGCCCTGGTCGTGGGCGCCGGCGCCGAAGAGGTAGCTCGCCTCCTGCGCGAAGGCCGCGCACGCGTGGCGGCCCTGGCGGAACAGGACCGCCGTGCACAGCGCCGGCACGAGCAGCAGCTTGTGCGCATCGACCACGATCGAATCGGCGCGCTCGATTCCCGCCACGAGCCCGCGATAGCGCGGCGAGAGCGCGGCCGGCGCGCCGTGGGCGCCGTCCACGTGCAGCCACAGGTCTTCCTGCGCGCAGAAGTCGGCGATCGGCTCGAGCGGATCGAAGGCGCCCGTGGCCGTCGAGCAGGCGCTGGCCACGACCGCGATCGGCCTGCGCCCCGCCGCGCGCGCCGCGCGCAGAGCCTCGGGCAGCAGTTCGGGCCGCAGGCGATAGCGCTCGTCCACCGGCACCGGCCACGCGCCCGCGCGGCCGAAGCCCATGATCTGCGCCGAGCGCGCGATCGAGTAGTGCGCCTGCGCGCCGACCAGGACGCACAGCGGCGGGCCCGCGTGCGCGCCCTGCTCCCAGGCCGGGAAGCCGGCAGCGAGCTCGCGCGCCGCCAGCAGCGCGGTCAGGTTGCCGGCCGAGCCGCCCGAGGTCAGCAGGCCGTCGGCGTCCTCCGGCAGGCCGAACTCGCGCGCGAACCAGCGCACGAGCTCGCGCTCGATCGCCGTCGCCGCCGGGCCCATCTCGTACACGGCCATGCCGTTGTTGAGCAGCGCCGAGACGAGCTCGCACAACGCCGCCAGCGGATGCGGCGCGGCGACCTGGTGGCCGACGAAGCGCGGGCTCTGCAGACGCGTGGAGCGCGCGAGCAGGTCGTCCACCAGCCCCAGCAGCCGCGCGGGGTCGGCGCTCGCCGCGCGCTCGTCGCGGCGCCAGTGGGCGAACTCCTGCGCGGGCCGCACCGGCGGCAGGATCGGCGCGGCGCGCTCGGCGCCCTGCTCGAGGTGTCGCGCGAGGCGCTCGATCAGCTGGTGTCCGAGCGTGCGAAAGGTGTCGGCGCCGAGGGCCGCGGTGGGGGCGAGATCGTCGCTCATCGCGGCCCATCCCACACCAGGACGAGCTCGCGATCCAGCCGCGGTGTCCGGCGCTCGCGGCTACTGCGCCTTCTTCGGCTCGCCCTTCGTCTTCTCGAGCTTGTCGGGCTTCTCGCCGCTCTTGCGCTTGGCCTCGGCCTGCGCCTGTTCGGTTTCGTGGATCTCGCGCAGCAGCATGGCCAGCGCGTGCGGCGGCAGCGGCGCGGACTTGGCGCGCTGGTACTGGTCGAGGGCGAGCTCGTACTGGCCGTCGGCGAGCAGCGCGCGCGCGCGCGTCATGCACACCAGCGTGCCCTCGCCGACTTCGCCCTCGAGGGGTTCGAGCTCCAGGAGCTCGAGCCACGGCTCGCCCAGGAACACCTCGCGCACGCGCGCGTGGGCCAGGAAGCGCTGGTAGGGATGAGCGCGGCGCGCCAGCGGCTCGAAGCCGCCGCCCTTGCGCAGGTAGAGGTGCGTGAACGGATGCTCGAAGACCGCGCGCTCCCAGGTGAAGCTCTCGTCCGCCCACACCTCGACGCCGACCCAGCGCGCGGGATCGAAGCGCGAGAGGTACGGATCCCAGTCCGCGTCGAGCTGGTGGAACTGCAGCGCGAAGAGCACGTCCTCGCCCAGGAACGCGCCCGGATTCGCGCGCAGCTCGCCTAGCGGGACGAGGTGCGCCTCCGGCGGCCGCACGAGCGGTGCCGTGGCCTCGACCGGCCGCGCCTCCAGCGCGCGCTGCGCGGCCAGCGCGCACAGCAGGGCCAGGAACGTGCTCACGCGCCGTCTATCGGCGCGGGAAGGCCTTTCCTGGAGCGCGTGGGTCGCGTGCTTCCGTCAGGGGGCGACGAGCACCCAGGCGGCGCTCGTTCCGATGCCGGTCGGAGAGCCGCGGTAGACGTGCACGCGGCCCTGATCCACGGCGGCTCCGTCCCAGTCGGGCTCGCTGGAGAGGATGTCGCTCGATGCCGGTACGGATGAGCACGGGCGCCGCGGCGAGGCCGCTCGCCGAGCCCAGGAAGACGAAGATCGCCCCCTGGTCGGCGAGGACTCCCACGTAGCGCGCCGCCCCCGGTCCGCTGGTGAGCGTGCGCGGAGGGGTGTCGAACTCTGGCGCGCCGATGACGATGTCGTCGAAGCCGTCGCCGTTGACGTCGCCCGCGCGCGCGAGCGCCGAGCCGAAGTGCGCGCCGCGCTGGTGGCCGCGCTTGGTCCAGGAGGGCGTGGCGGCGAGACCCGCGGCCGAACCCGGGTACACGAGGACGCGCCCCTCGTCGCTGAACACGCCGTCGCGGAAGGGCTCGCCCACGATCACGTCGCAGAAGCCGTCGCCGTCGATGTCGGCCGAGGCGACGGTGTACCCGAATTGCCCGCCTGCCTGAGCGGCGCTGGGTTGGGCCAGACACAACGGGACCGCGGCCAAGGCCAGCGAGGTCAGGGAGGCATTCATGGACAGCGCCTGTCCGCGAGGGATCCGCCGGGGCGAGCTCGACGAGCCCCGCTCCACCCGACTCTAGAGGGTGGATGTCGCCCGAGAGGGTAGCGTTTGGCCTTTGGTGGGTTTCCCCGAGGATAGGCCATCAACGCCCATCCGTGCCGTGGGTCGCAGCTCACGCCAGGCCTCGCCCGAGCGCGAAGGCCTGACCCGCCACGAAGACCTCGGACAGCGCGAGGTCCTTCGCGCGCAGGACCAGCAGATCCGCTCGGGCACCGACGGCCAAGCGGCCGAGCTCGTGCTCCAGCCCGAGCGCGCGCGCCGGGCTGGCGCTGGCCATGGTCAGCGCCGTGGCCGCGTCGGTCACACCGGCGCGCACCAGGCGGCGCACGGCCTCGAGCTGGCTGGCCTCTGCGCCGGTCAGGCGCGGCGGGGAGCTGGGGTCGTCCTCGACGAGCCAGATCGCGCCGTCACGGATGCGGCAGCGGCGGCCGTGGGATTCGAACTCGGAGCCGGGGGTGCCGGCGCCCTTCAGCGCGTCGCTGACCAGCGCCAGACCAAGCGGCCCGCGCGCGCGCAGCGCGATGCGCAGCGCCTCGCGGCCGACGTGTACCAGGTCGCCGATCACCTCGGCCACCAGCGCGTCCTCGGCCAGCGCGAAGGAGGCCAGCGTCGCCGTACGGTGGTGGATGCCGCTCATGGCGTTGAAGAGGTGCGTCGCGCCGCGCGCGCCGGCGTCGGCGCCGAGGCCGGCCTCGAGCGCGCTGGCGGCGCTGTGGCCGAGCGAGACGCGCACGCCGAGGTGTGTGAGCTCGGCGATGAGCTCGCGCGCGCCGGGGAGCTCCGGCGCGACCGTCAGCTGGCGGATGCCGCGGCCCTCGGCGCTCGACGAGCCGAGCAGCGCCTTCAGCGCCGCGGGCGAGGGCGCGACCAGGCGATCGGGCGGCAGCGCGCCGGCGCGCTTGGGGTTCACGAACGGGCCCTCGAGGTGCAGGCCGAGCACGCGCGCGCCGCCGGGGACCTCGTCGCGCCGGCTCCACAGCGCAGCCGCCTGCGCGCCGAGGCGCTCGGGCGTGTCGGGGAAGAGCGTCGGCAGGTAGGCGGTCGTGCCGGCGGCGGCGAGCACACTGCTCAGCCCGGGCAGGTCCTCCACGGGATCCTTGCCGGCGTAGCCGTGGATGTGGAGGTCGATCAGGCCAGGAGCGACGAGCGGGGCGTCCGGCGGCACGCTCGGCAGGCGCTCGACGCTGACGATGCGTCCGCCGGCGAAGGTCACGCGCCCGGGGACGAAGGCGCCGTCGAGCAGCAGCTGGCCGGTCAGCGCTGTTCCGGTCGGAGAGGTCTCGGTCGGCGAGCTCATCGCTCGGTTCCAGTCGCCGCATCCGCCGCCGGCTCCTCGTCGCGCTGCACGTACCACAGCGAGTTGGAGCCGTAGACGCGCTCACGCACGACCAGGTCGGGGGCGAACTCGCGCGCGGTGACGAGGCGCTGCGGGGCGTGGAAGACGAGCACACCCTCGGGCGCCAGGTGCGCTCGCACCAGCGCCTCCATGGCCTCGAACAGCGCGCGGCGCGTGCGCAGCTCGTCCAGCAGCGGGTAGGGCGAGTCCAGGAACACGATGTCGAAGCGGCGCTCGCCCCAGCTGGCGGGGTGCAGGGCGTCGCCGCGCACGAGCTCGGCCACGCCGTCCAGCTCCAATTCGGCGATGTTCCCCGTCAGGCACTGGAAGGCCTGCGTCCCGCGCTCGACAAAGCGCGCCTGGCGCGCGCCGCGCGAGAGGGCCTCGATCCCCAGGCTCCCGCTGCCGGCGTACAGGTCGAGCACGAAGGCGCCCTCGAGCCACGGCTGCAGCGTCCCGAACAGGGACTCGCGCACGCGATCGAGCATCGGCCGCGTGGCCTCGCCCTCGGGGGCCTTCAGGCGCCGACCGCGCAACTCTCCGGCGATGACTCGCATGGGGGCGATAGTTTGGCAAAGGGCTCGGCCAAGGATAAGAGCACGTCCTCGTGCCCAGCGAGTCCCGTGGGTGCTCCCAGGCCGCGGCGACGACGCGCCTTCACAGCCCCGCTCCGAGGACCTGCAACGAGGCCGGCGCGAGCCGCGGGGCGGCCACGGGCCGGCGAAACCGTGAAGTTTTTCTTGGACGGGCCCGAGGACCCCGTTCGCAACGAAACCTTTGAGGCGTATCTTCGAGGCGATGCCCCGCTTGCACGTGAACATCGACCACGTGGCGACCGTGCGCCAGGCGCGCCGCGGCCCGCGGCCGGACCCTGTCGAGTGGGCGATCCTGGCCGAGCGCGCCGGAGCTCAGGGCATCACCTGTCACTTGCGCAAGGACCGCCGCCACATCCTGGACGCGGACGTAGCGCAGCTGCGCAAGGTGGTGCGGACGCTGCTCAACCTGGAGAGCTCGCTCGAACCCGAGATGGTCGCCATCGCGCTCGCCAGCGGCGCCGACGAGGTGTGCCTGGTGCCCGAGAACCGCGCCGAGATCACGACCGAGGGCGGGCTCGACGTGGTGAGGGAGAAGCTGCGCCTGGCCGAGGTGCTGCCGCGCCTGCGCGAGAAGGGCATCCTCGTCAGCCTGTTCGTCGATCCGGAGCGCGCACAGCTGGAGGAGGCGGCGCAGCTCGAGGCGGACTTCGTGGAGCTGCACACGGGCTCCTACGCGAACGCCGACGTGCGTGTCCGCGGTCGCGAGCTCGAACGGCTGATCGAGGGCGCGCTGCACGCCCACGCGCTCGGCCTGCGGGTCAACGCCGGCCACGGGCTCGACCTCGAGAACGTCGCCGCGGTGGCCGCGCTGCCGCACCTCGAGGAGCTCAACATCGGACACGCGCTCGTGGGCCGCAGCCTGTTCGTGGGCGTGGAGGCGGCGGTCAAGGAAATGCTGGCGCGCATCCGCGTCGGCGCGCACGGGGAGGGCTCGCGATGAGAGGTGCGTTCAAGGGCAGCCTGGTAGCGCTTCCGACCCCGTTGCGCGACGGGCGCGTGGACTTCGCGGCGCTGCGGCGCCTGATCGAGTTCCAGCTCGCCGGCGGCACGGACGGCCTGGTCATCGCAGGCTCGACCGGCGAGGCGGTGACGCTCACCACGCGCGAGCGCTCGAGCGTGATCGAGTTCAGCGCCGGCGTCGTCGATGGACGCGTGCCGGTGATCGCCGGAGTGGGTTCGAGCGACACGCGCGTGACCTGCGAGCTCGCCCAGGCGGCCGAGCGCGCCGGCGCCGACGGCGTGCTGGTATCGACTCCGGCCTACAACAAGCCCCAGCAGCGCGGCCTCGTGGCGCACTTCTCGGCCCTGGCGCGCTCCACGGCGCTGCCGGTCGTGCTCTACAACATCCCCGGACGCACCGGGGTGGACCTGCTGCCCGCGACGGTGCGCGAGATCGCGCGCGGACACCGCAACGTGATCGCGATCAAGGAGGCCGGCACCTCGCTCGAGCGCGTGAAGGAACTCGTGGCCGACGCCGCGGTGGACGTGCTGTTGGGCGAGGACTCGTGGATCGTGGACGGCCTGCAGCTCGGCGCGCTCGGCGTGGTCGGCGTGATGGCCAACGTCGTGCCGCGGCCGGTGTCTGAGCTGGTGCACGAGCTGCTGGCGGGCGAGACCGGCCGCGCTCCTGCGCGCGTCGAACGCCTGGCGCCGCTGGTGAGCGCGCTGTTCCTCGAGACCAACCCGGCGCCGCTCAAGGCCGCGCTGGAGATGCTGGGGCTGTGCTCGGGCGAGCTGCGCTTGCCGCTGGTGCCGATCGAGCCCGCCACGCGGGCCAGGCTGCGTCAGGCGCTGGTCGTGGCGGGCGCGCTGGCGCCGGGCGCGGGCTAGCGTCCCTTCCCCGAAGTAGCGCCAACAATCCGCCGCACTGAATCGCCGCTGGCGGCGTTGCGCCTCCTCCCTAGTATTGCAGCGCATACGCGTCGGCGGCGCGCCTTGCCAGCGACGATCCATCACGGCGCCTTGTTGGCTCTACTGCGGGGAAGGAACACTAGCCGCGGACTCCGGGCAGCAGGGGGGGCGAGGGCCACGCTCGCGAGGGAATCCGGGAAAGTCAGCGGAGTTCCTGGCGCGTTCTCGTGGGTACTTCCCAAGACCAAGTCGTTCAGCGCGTGCGCCGCCCGCAACCCAAACGCAGCGCGGAGACGCGCAGAGCGCGGAGCGCCACGGAGGAAGAACGGGGAGCGGGGCGGAGGACCTGCGGAGCGTCGGATTCCAGCAGGCTGAACCGCGCAGGCCCAGGCTCTTTCCTTCTCCGCGAGTCTCCGCGCTCTCTGCGTCTCCGCGCTGCGCTTTCCTCCACTCCAGGAGTCTTGCTCGCCGTGCAGGCGGCCGACGAATAGAAGCTCAGCGGACCTGGGCAGCCTGTTCTTTCCTGACCCGGCACGCCTGCGGCGGGCAAGCGGCTCAGGACCAACGCGCCTGCAGCCCATGAAAGACCCGCACTGGGACATGCTGACAGCCTTGGTTGCTCCGGAGTCGGCCCGTGCGCCCCGCGTTGCCGAGGAAGCCCTGGAGTCGTCAGAGGGGGAGCCATTGAGGGAAACAGCTGACAAGTCCGATCCGACCGAGCAGTTCGCGGAACTGCTGAAGCGCTCGCAAGCCGGCGACTCCGAGGCCAGGAACCAGCTCTACGAGCTCATCTATTCCGAGCTGCCGCCCACCCGAGGGCGAACGTTCGTGTTGCGTCGAGGGCGCGCCCGGTTCGTACGCGCTCTTCTAGAGTGCGCGCCATGCTCACGCTCACGCTGGCCCTGCTCGCGCTTCAGGAGGCGACTCCCGCTCTATCGCCCGTGGCCACGCTGCGCGCGGTCGCGGGAGCGCGGATCCTTGGCGGCAAGGCGCTGGCGACGGACACGCTCACCGACGCCGAGGGCCGCTTCTCCTACGCCGTGCTCCCCGGCACGCCCCAGCTTCTCGCGAGCGCCAAGGGCCACAGAGCGACGCGGGCGTGCATGGTGCGCGGGCGCGCCCGTGCGGAGCAAGCCCGTGCCCGTGCCGGCGCGTAGACTGGGGACCCGCGGAGGTCGTCCCTGCCCGATCCGTACCCGATCCCGATCGCCCGCCAACCCGGAGAAGCAGAAGGCCCCGCCGAATCATGCGGACGCTGGTCCGCGGCGCGCGACGTCGCCTTGTTCGTCGTCGCCTTGCCGCTCCTGTGCATGGGGCTGGGGCGACTCCTGGAGCAAGTGCCAGGGATGCGCAGCGAGCGCTCGGAGCAGCAGTTCGCGAAGTACCAGTTCTGGCGCGAGCACGCCGACGAAGTGGACGTCGTCTTCGTCGGCTCGAGCCGCTTCTACCGCGGGATCGACCCGGCGGCCTTCGATCGCAGCCTGGCCGAACGCGGACGGCCCGTGCGCTCCTTCAACTTCGGCCTGCCGGGCATGTGGTTCCACGAGCTCGCCTACACGGTGGACTGGATCCTCGACCGGGAACCGGAACGTCTGCGCTGGGTCTTCATCGAGCTGCAGGAGATCGACCCCGAGTTCCAGAGCAATCGCCTGACGCACCGCACGGTCAACTACCACGATCCCGCGGTGACCTGGCTCGCTTGCCGCACGACCCTGGCAGCCGATCGGCCGCTGCTCGGACGCCTGGACGAGGTGCGCGCGCATCTCCTGCACCTCGGCTACAAGCTGGGCAACGTCGGTCAGGGGCTGAGCGCGCTCGAGGCGCTGCTCGGACGCGCGCCGGAGCCTGCGCCGCGCGACTTCGACGGCTTCGTCTCGCTGGACGAGGAGGAGCGCGATCAGGCCAGGCGCGAGGAGGAGGGCGAAAACCCGCGGCCGCGCGAGCGGGTCGAGGGTCCGCCCGATGAGCTCTTCCTGACCGTCGTGCGCGACCTCGTCGCACGCGTGCGCGCGGCCGGCGCCGAGCCGATCCTGGTGGTGGGCCCGCTCGCGGGCCGCTGGCCGGCGCTCGAGCACGCGCAGCGGGACGGATCGCTCCCCAACGTGCTCGCCTACAACGATCCGCGCCGGCTGCCGCAGCTCTACCAGCGGCGCTATCTACACGATCGGGGCCACCTGAACGCGGCCGGCGCGAGCGTGTTCGCCGGCCTGCTCGCGGACGACCTCGACCGGCTGCTGCGCGAGCGCGGCGAGTGAGCTAGGAGTCTGCGCCACGGATCGCGAACTCCGTGGTCCAGCGTAGGTGCCGTCTCCCCGAAGGGTACTGGTGCCATGGGCCAGACCTTCCATCCGTACGAGCCAGACCAGGCCTTGCTGCTTCCGCCCTCGCTTCGTGATTGGCTGC